>CALUPD010000001.1 GCA_944322605.1 uncultured Bacteroidales bacterium
GCCAGGAAGCATTGCTGCTCCCCGCGCTGCCCCTCGACTTGCATGTGTTAAGCCTGCCGCTAGCGTTCATCCTGAGCCAGGATCAAACTCTTCATTGTATATCTTTTCTTATCTCTTTAGCTTGTCCTGATTACGAAACCTTTTATAAGGTTAAAGGTATTGACGAGATTATTATAACCTCTTCCTTTCACTCAAGTACTACATCATCTGTTCAAAGAACTTCCGTTCGTTTTCTTATCAAACGGGCTGCAAAGATATGCAGTTTTTTTTTACTTGCAAAATTTTTTGAAAAATTGTTGCGGTTTTTTATTTGGACCTTCTTCGGTTAATTTTTATTACCTTTGTTCCGATTATGAAAAAGTCATTTGCAGTCATATTTTTGGCATTATTCGTTTCGTGCGCTTCGTATTATGGGGACATGCCTCATGCAGAGGCTTCGATGGAAAAGGCTTTGGCCCGGTTCTATGAATTGTTTCCCGGGGCTGTTGAAGTGGAATGCGTTGAGAAATACGGATTTTATCATGTGGGATTTTTGAATCATACCGTAAAAAACGAATACGGGACGGATGAAAGAAGTTCTGCTTGGCTCGACAAGAATGCGGATCTGGTGTTTGTCGAAGTATCGGCGCATCCGGACGAATTGCCGCAGAACATTTTGGAAAACAATAGGGTATATACGGATAACGGATACGGTTATTATTCGGTCCATGCCTGTGCAAGGTCCGGATTCCAGTATTACAGAATAGAGCTCGAGCCTCCGTTGGTCATAGAGGAGGGGATTTTTTCAGATGCCGGAAGTGATGCCAGGCCTTGTTATAATGTGGATAATACCGAGATATTTTATACGCTTGAGGGCCGCATCCTTGCATCGGAGCCTATTAAAAGGTATTACGGGGCTGCCGAGATCGAATCGATCCCGGTGCTTCCGGAAATAGGGAATTGGATAAATGAGAATTACGAAGGGGCGGCGATTTTCGATTTCAAGTACTGCCGCGAATCGGACGTTCCTTACCTTGCCAGGTTCAGCGTGGACAACACGGCTTACAGCGTTTTTTTCGATTCTGAATATAATTACGTAATGTCTCCGGCCATTTAAGCGGCCGGAAATAATCTCGATTAGTCAAGATGGACAGGCCTGTGCTCAAATTTTTCGCTCCCCGTGGCTGCGGTTTTTCCGGAGTGCGGATTACGGACGGCGTATTGGATTGCGAATTGTCCTTGGTCGAAGGAATGTTCGGGAGATTTTGCTCTTCGAAAGCTCTAATTAAAGCGGCTTCGGAAAATTTGCCGGAATATGTCGCTATATGTTTTTCTGGCGGATTGGAATTCGTGCCGGGAAGCCTGGACCGCATTGTCAGGATAGCTGAAGATTCAAAGGCTGACATGTTGTATTCGGATTATTATGACAGGTCCGACGGCAGGATGTGCAAAATGCCCCTTGCCGATTTTCAGCCTGGTTCGGTACGGGATGACTTCGATTTCGGAAAACTGGCGGTATTCAGGTCTTCTTCCTTCAGGTCGGCCTTGCAGGGAATTTCAGAAGAATATGAATATGCAGCCCTGTACGCCTTGTGGCTGAAAATTTCCGAGAATGGCAGGATAGAGCATGTGCGCGAATTCATGTATTCGGCCAAGGAAGAGGATAAAAGGAAATCGGGCGAAAAAAATTTCGATTACGTCTCTGCCAAAAGCCGCAGTGTCCAGATTGAAATGGAGAAGGCGTTTACGGGTTATCTTGAAAGGATCGGGGCTATATTGCGCTCAGCCCCAAGGCAAATCGAATACGGTCCCGCTTCCGCAGAGGGCAATGAGGTATCGGTGATAATCCCTGTATATAACAGGGCCCTTACCATAGAAGACGCTTTGAAATCGGCCCTTTCCCAAAGGACGGATTTCAGGTACAATGTGATAGTGGTGGATAACCATTCGGATGACGGCACGTCTGAGATAGTGGAAAGGTATGCGATGTGCGGAAATGTGGAGCATATCGTGCCTGTGAGGACGGATCTCGGGATAGGCGGGTGCTGGAATGAAGCCTTGAACCATCCCTCATGCGGCAGGTTCGCGGTCCAGCTTGACAGCGACGACGTCTATTCGAACGACTGCGTGCTTCAGAGCATCCGTGACGGATTCCTTAAGCAAAAATGCGCATTGCTGGTAGGAACGTACATGCTGACGGATTACGATATGAACAGGATCGAGCCGGGAATTATCGACCATAAAGAATGGACGGAAATTAACGGCAGGAACAATGCGCTGAGGATTAACGGATTCGGGGCTCCTCGGGCTTTTTATTCTCCTGTGGCGCGGGAAATAGGCTTCCCTAATGTGAGTTATGGCGAGGATTATGCCATGTGCCTGCGCATTTCGAGGGAATACAAGGTAGGACGCATTTATGACGTCCTGTATTTTTGCCGCAGGTGGAAGGATAATTCCGATGCGGATTTGGACGTGGCAAGGATAAATGAGAATAACCTTTATAAAGACAGGCTGAGGACATGGGAAATAGAGGCCCGCAAAGGCATGGACGGGTACGGAAGGCAGGCCGTTGACAACCTTCGGCTGGCTGTCGGCAGGATGGTGTCTTCTCAAATACAGGCGTCTGAAGAAGTAAGGTCGAGGTACGAGTCGCTTGGAACGGTTTCCGTCAAAAGTTTCGATATTGAAGGGATGAACGTGAAAGCCCAGTTCAATGAATCGAGGCTTGTGTCTTCTGCGGCAAAAGTGGATGCCGCTTCCGTAGCTTCACGCAAATGTTTTTTATGCAAAGAAAACAGGCCGTCGTGGCAGGAAGGCGTAAGGTGCGCAATGCCTGTTCGGGGCCTGGATTGTCCGGAAAGTAAAAGATCGTACACCCTGCTGGTTAATCCGTTTCCGATATTCCGCAGGCATATTACTATAGTTTCCGACAGCCATGTTCCTCAACGTATTGCCGGAAGGTACGGGGATATGCTGTTTTTTTCCATGAAGCTGAATGATTATGCGGTTTTTTATAACGGGCCCGAGTGCGGGGCTTCTGCTCCTGACCACATGCATTTTCAGGCGTGCGGAAAAGGCGAGCTTCCTGTCGAGCGCGATTATGCGAAGGTCCGGAAGGAATTTGTCTGCTCGCATGGCATGGCTTCTGTCTACAGGATGAGGAATTTCCTTTCGTCTGCATTTATAATAGAATCCGAAAATGCAGAAGATGCCGAGGCTTTGTTCGGCAAGGCATGCGAGTCGGCCCGATGCGTGAGCAGCGATAATGCCGGGCCGAAAATGAATATAATATCGTGGCATGACGGAACCCGTTATGTGTCAGTATTGGTTTTAAGAAAAAAGCACAGGCCGTATTGCTATTATGCGGAAGGTGCGGCGAACCTGTTGTCCAGCCCGGCATCCGTGGATATGGGCGGCGTTTTCATAATTCCGTTGAAAAAGGATTTCGACAGGATTACCGAAAGCATGATCAGGGACATTTTGTCGGAGGTGCTTTTTTCGGATGAAGAAACGGACAAGATTGCCAGAGTTTTGAAGTCTTTGTAATAATGATGTTTGACAAGGAGCCTTTTGTGCATGCCGGAATAGTGTCCGGAAAAGAGATAGCCGTAAACATAGGAAAAAATTACGGATGCATTGCCGTGCGCTTTTCTGGCGGAAGCGATCCTGTCCGGACCGGAAAATCCCTTTTGGCAGAAGAAGCGTCCGACGAGCCGTTCGTTCCGGGGATGAACATCTTCGGGTATTCAGGCAATCGCGGCGGCTGCGTGATGTGGAACGGTGCAGCGTATAAAAGATTGTATTTCTATCCATTGCGCTCTCAAGGCTTAGGCGCGGCTGCCGGAAATGGCCGTGAGGCTTATGATGATTCGTTCGAAATTCAGGATGTGCTGATAGGGATTTCGTTTCATTGGGAAAGGAGGCAGGCTCACAGGTATGCAGGCGCGCTTTCAGTAATTGTTGAAAACGGCGTAATCACAGCCGTGAATATCGTTCCGGCTGAATTGTATATAGCCGGGGTCATATCATCTGAAATGAATGCTTCTTCGTCTTCCTCCTTGCTGAAGGCGCATGCCGTGATTTCAAGGTCGTGGCTGTTCGTGCAGATGGAAAAGCGCCGCAGCGGTCATGCGCGGCCTGCGGTGTCCGGACAGGAAGTTTCCGGTACCGGCGGGCCTTCTTATGCGGGAAACCCGTCACGTGTCATAAAATGGTACGGAAGGGATGACCATGAAAATTTCGACGTGTGTTCTGATGATCATTGCCAAAGGTATTTCGGAATAGGCTCAATAACGGAAAAGGTCGCGGATGCCGTTTTGGAAACCCGGGGCGAGGCTCTGTTTTATGGAGATGCGATTTGCGATGCGCGGTTCTCAAAATGCTGCGGGGGAATGTCTGAAAATTACAGCACTTGCTGGGACGATACGGATGTGCCTTATCTTTCCGGCGTTCCGGATGCGGAATCCGCCCGTGTGCCGGACCTTGCGACCGAGCGCGGCGCAGCTGGCTGGATTCTTTCCTCTCCTCGTGCATTTTGCAATAATCCGGGCGGAAAAGTGCTCGGGCAGGTGCTGAACGGTTTTGACACGGAAACCATGGATTTTTTCAGGTGGAAGGTGGAATGCGGTTCGGAAGAACTCGGTTCTATCGTCAAATCGAAAACAGGCGAGGATTTCGGCGACATAGTAGAGCTCGTGCCTTTGAAGCGCGGTGTCTCCGGCCGCATATCGGAAATAGAGATAATAGGTTCGAAAAGGAAATGCGTGGTGGGGAAAGAATTGGAAATAAGGAGAGTCCTTTCCAATACTCATTTGTACAGTTCCGCCTTTGTCGTGGAAAAGAAGGAAACCGGACATGGAATCACGTTTATATTGCATGGCGCGGGCTGGGGGCATGGCGTCGGGCTTTGCCAGATAGGGGCGGCCGTCATGGGAGAAAAGGGATATTCATATGACAGCATACTGAAGCATTATTTTACGGGAAGCTGTTTGAAAAAATGTTATTGATGCAGGAAAAAACGAACATGAAAACGAATCCTTGGAAATGGGTTCCTACTCTATATTTCGCCCAAGGGCTGCCTTACGTGGCCGTAATGGCCATTGCTGTGATAATGTATAAAAGGCTCGGCCTTTCCAATACTGATATTGCTCTGTATACCAGCTGGCTGTATCTTCCATGGGTCATAAAGCCGCTGTGGAGCCCTTTCGTGGATCTTTTGAAGACAAAACGTTTTTGGGTTGTTTCCATGCAGGCGCTTGTGGCTGCCGGGTTCGCCGGAGTTGCTTTCTTTATCCCTGCCGAATTTTTCGTGCAGTCGACCCTTGCTTTTTTCTGGCTGCTGGCATTCAGTTCCGCTACTCATGATATTGCCGCCGACGGATTTTACATGCTGGCTCTCGATAGCGGGCAGCAATCTTTTTTTGTCGGGATAAGGAACACGTTTTACCGGTTCGCGACTATCTTCGGGCAGGGCCTTATAGTCATGTTCGCCGGCCTTTTGGAAGAAGGGGTCATTTTCGGCTCCGTGAAAGGGAATATACCGTTGGCCTGGAGCATTGCCTTCATGCTTATGTCGGGCTTGTTCATCGCTCTTGCCTTGTACCATAAATATGTATTGCCGCATCCGGCATCGGACGGGGAAAATGCCGGCATGTCCGCCAGGAAGCTGCTGAACGGATTTATAATGACGTTCGTTTCGTTTTTCAGGAAAAAGAATATAGGGACAATGCTTTTTTTTCTCCTTGCATACAGGCTTGGGGAATCACAGCTTGTGAAAATAGCTTATCCTTTTCTTTTAGACGGTCCTGAGTCAGGAGGCCTGGGCCTTTCTGTTGCGGCCGTTGGCGCCGTGAGCGGGACAATAGGCGTGATAGCTCTTCTTGCGGGAGGAATAATAGGCGGAATTGCTGTCTCAAGGGGAGGATTGAGAAAATGGATGCTGCCCATGGCATTGGCCATAAACCTGCCTGACCTTCTTTACGTCATGCTGGCTTATTTGCAGACGGGCAATATCCTTGTGGTTACGCTGTCTGTGGCCGTTGAACAGTTCGGCTACGGATTCGGTTTTACGGCTTATACGTTATATCTCATATATGCGGCTGAAGGTCCCCATAAGACCGCCCATTATGCAATCGGCACCGGTTTCATGGCAATGGGAATGATGCTCCCGGGGATGATTGCCGGGTGGTTGCAGGAAATGATGGGCTATACGATGTTTTTCGTCTGGGTATGCATAGCTACCGTTCCGGGCATAGCGGCTGCCTTAATGGCGCGCAGGACCGTCGACCATTGTTTCGGAAGATCCTGAGCACCGCATTTCCGGTATGCGATTTATTTTCTAACGATGTGCAGGCTGATCCTGTACGAACTGCATTGCAGGATGGCGTCAAGATGGTCGGAGATCATTTGCTTCGCGAGGGCCAAGGCGTCGTTTCCTGTGGCGTCTATGCTTTCCACGATAGGCTGCGCCAATGGAAGCAGGGTGGAAAGCAGGTCGTATTCAAGCGTAAGTGTCGCCTTGCTGTCGGTTTCGGAGTCCAGCGTGAGAGGAATGCCGTCTTCTATGATGCTGTATATGTTGAACGCCTTTGTGTTAAATAGGTCCGATCCCGGAATTTCAAGGTTGAGGTGCGGGAACAGGTATGCCGTGCTTCCGGAAATATAGTAGCTTACGGCACCTTCGGGCGAAAGGACCATTTCCGGATTTTCCAGATCGCCTGTGTAATATGCTTGCAGGAATCCGTTCTGCTTGAAATAGAGGTCTCCGAGCACCATGGATACCATCGATCCGAGGCTTGAGAATTCCTGTTCGTATTCTTCTATCGTGAGAGACTTGTCCTGGTAATTTATGACGCCGTCTTCCTTTTCTACTTCAATGCTGATGCCGCTGAGGTTTTCCCCGTATGGTTGCAGTGTCCATTCTCCGGTCAGGGAATTCTTCATTTCAAGGTCTATGGCGGCGTCCATGCGGTCTCCTTGGATGTTTCCGGTCACGGTTATCGTCCTTCCTTCGTTGGAATATATTGCCGAAGCCGAGTTGGGCGAGAGCTTGGCATTTTTGATGGTCAGGTCGTATATGCCCGGTATGATGTTTATCAGCTCGATGGTGTTTGCGTTATAATCGGCAAGTATTACTCCTACCCCTTCGAAATCGTATCCGTTATAGTCAAGCGACAGATTGTCGTCCCTGAATGTCTTTATGTCAATGTCTTCATTGCATGCGCATGTTGCGGCCAAGGCTGTTATTATAAGTAATGCGTAAAGTCTCGTTTTCATAAATTTCATAAATGGAATGAGCGGCAAAGTTATAATATTTTTGGTCATAAACTAAATGACTTTGAGAAATTTCATTAACTTTGCTCCCTTGTGAATGAATGAATATTTGTGTAATATATTGATATGCTGATATTTTTATATTGTTTTGAAAATTAGTCGTGATATGAAAAAAATATTAACACTGTTCTGTTTATTATTTATTGCGTCCATATCCTATTCGCAGACGATAGAGGGGTACGTGCATGACGCCTTGAACAAGGAATCCCTTGCGGGGGTGTCCATATATTACAATGCGGACGGCAAGACTTTCGGCGCCGGAAGCGACATGAACGGCCATTACGAACTGAAGGTGCCGGTCGGGAAGACTCAAGTGACGTTCAGCTATATAGGATATGAAAATTACGTGCTCGAAGTCGACCTTGCGAAAGGCGAAACAGTCACGTACAACATAGACCTTATGCAGAAGACCAATAATTTGGACGAGCTTGTCTTTACGGCAGGACGTTTCGACCAGAAGCTTAGCGAAATAACCGTGTCCATGAATGTCGTCAAGCCTGCCGAGATACTCAGGCAGGACCCTAAGGACATAAGGGGCATGCTTGCCACTATTCCGGGCGTGGACATTACGGACAAGCAGCCTTCGATAAGGAGCGGAAGCGGATGGACATACGGGGTGGGAAGCCGCAGCCTTATAATGGTGGACGGATTGTCTATCCTTACGCCAGGAGTGGGGGAAATAAACTGGAATGCGATACCGAAAGAGAATATCCAGCAGATAGAGGTCATAAAGGGCGCGTCTTCCGTGCTATACGGTTCATCCGCCCTTAACGGGCTGATAAATATCAGGACGGCGCGGCCAAGCTTCAAGCCTTCTACGAATTTCAGCGTCTACACAGGGGTTTATGAAAACAATATGACCAAGATCCCCATGTACGGAATAGACTTTTCCCATTCGCAAAGGGTAGGCAACTGGGACATAGCAGGAGGCGTTAACCTGTTCAACGACGACGGCTACAGGCAAGGGGATTATACCAAGAGGTTCAGGATAGGCGGAAACGTAACGCATCACAACCCGCATGTGCGCGGCCTGAGTTACGGCGTGAATGCGAATTACCTGTATAACGACTACGGCGGATTCTTCATATGGCGTTCCCCTGAAGAAAAATATACGCAATCCCCGTTAGCCAATATGGGGCGCGCAGGACATTCCTTTTATGTGGATCCTTTTATAAATTATACCAATGAAGAGACGGGCATTTCTCACAGCCTGAAAGCAAGGATTTACGGCAAGTACGACAGGATCGTTTCCAACACGACGGGAAAGTCGATAGAGACCATATTGAGCAATATGGGATTCAAGTCCTCCTCGATAACCGACCTCGCGGATGTGGTGATGGATCCGGTCAACAACCTTCTTCCGCGCTTTTTGCCGTATCTGAAAGATGTGCTTAACGGGAATGTGAACGGCGCCGTGAACGAGCTTGTGGATTTCGGGAACAGCTTCTTTCCGAATGCCACCACGGCAGATTACGTGGATCTGATTTCATGGATGATGGGTCGTCCTTTCCCTCAGGATGCGGGCGATGTGCTGGAATGGCTGACTTCGGACCCTGTGAACAATTTCAGCACCGCGATGGATCCGACATGGGACTTTTATGTGGATTACCAGTTCAACAAGAAGTTCGACAGGGGGGCTGCGATTACTACAGGCTTTACATACGATCACCTTTACGCGGCGACAGAGGCTGCCGGACGCCATGTCAGCGACAATGCGGCCCTGTTCTTCCAGTATGACGACAAGTTTTTCGACAGGCTTAGCCTTTCCTTGGGAGTCAGGTTCGAGTATTACAGGGTCGATGGCCATTTCAGGGAGGCGAACACGGATATTTTCGGATTGAATGTTCCCATAAAGCCGATATTCAGGGGAGGGCTCAATTACCAGGCAGCCGAGCATACATTCATAAGGGCTTCGTTCGGGCAGGGTTACAGGTATCCTTCCGTGACTGAAAAGTATATTTACAAGAGCATAGGAGGCGCAGCCGCGTATCCTAATCCTAACCTGAAGGCAGAAGAAGGGTTCAATGCCGAAATCGGACTTAAGCAGGGATACCAGTTCGGCCCGTTCAAGGGATATATGGACTTTGCCGCATTCTATACGCAATACGACAATATGATAGAATTCCAGGTAGGGGTATTCAATGACGAGACGTATCAGTACGTGGATAATATCGGGGAAGTGATTTCCATGATTCAGAATGCGCAGATGCCCGGAATCGGCGTACAGTTCTCGAATGTGGACAGGGCCGTAATTTACGGGATAGACTGGTCTTTTACGGGTGTGTGCGATATAAACAAGGACGCGCAGCTCACCTATAATTTGGGTTATGTCTATACAGAGCCGAGGGACGTCAATTATAAACGCAACATGATCGAGGAGTCGAAGAATACCGACCTTTTGGCCATGAAGTCCAAGTCGAATGATTCTCCGTACCTGAAATACAGGTCGAAGCATTCCGTAAAAGGGGTCTTCGATTTTACATGGAAGTGGCTCAATGTCGGAGCGAACATAGCATGGAAGAGCAAAATCCTCGCAGTCGATTATTTCATGGTGGACGAGAGGCCGAAGTCGGAGCCGGACGTTATGGATCATGTCAGGACCCTGCTTTTCGGCAACCTTCATGATTATTGGGAAAAACATAATACGGGATATGTGACTTTGGATTTGCGTGCCGGGGTAAGGCTTTCGAAGAAAATCCAGCTTCAGTTCATCGTCAACAATGTCCTGAATACGGAATATTCGAGCAGGCCTATGGATGTGGCTGCTCCGCGAAATTACGTGATACAGTTCAATATGAACCTGTAGGATTTGCAAACGCGGCGGCATGCTGCCGGGATTTGAATGAACGCTTGCGCGGACATGTTCCGCGCAAGCGTTCATTTTTCTGTTTCCATGCGGATGCCCCGACCGGAGGCATTGATGCGCGCCGTGCCTTGCCGCTTGCGCTGCATGAGTTGCAGGACTGGTCCGATGGGTACATGTAAAAAGAAAGGAGGCCGAGATCCGGCCTCCCAATTACTAATCTAAAACTTAACCTATGAAAAAACTATTTACAATAAAATATGCCAAAACCGTGCCAAAGTCGTGCATGTTTTGTCGCCATGCGTATTCTGCATTATTGACCTCTAAAAACGGCTGTAAGCCGGGAAATCCAGCCGCCATTATAAGGCAAGGCGGCCGAGGCATCTTCCCAATGCCTGTCTTTTGCCCGCAAGGCCGGCTTTGCGTCCGGTTTTTCGGTGCGGTTCGGATAGGCGCAGGAAAGATATGCCTGCCCGGGTATTCGCGGCCTGCATATCCAAGGGCGTATTTTGCGGAGAATCATTTAAATTTTTATATTTTTGCATGGAATTTCAAAAGCATAATATCCAATGAAAGAGTACAAACGTTATCTAATAACTTCAGCATTGCCATATGCGAACGGTCCTGTGCATATAGGGCATCTTGCCGGCGTTTATGTGCCTGCCGACATTTATGCGCGTTATCTCAGGCTCAGGGGCAGGGACGTGCGTTTCATATGCGGTTCGGACGAGCACGGGGTACCGATTACCTTGCAGGCTAAGAAGCTCGGCTGTTCTCCCCAGGACGTTGTGGACAAATATCATAAAATAATAAAGGAATCATTCGAGAAGTTCGGAATCAGCTTTGACATATATTCGAGGACGACATCGGCTATACATGAAAAGACGGCTTCGGATTTTTTCCGCAAGCTTTACGATGACGGAAAATTCATAGAAAAGGAAAGCGAGCAGTTCTACGATGAAGAAGCAGGGCAGTTCCTTGCGGACAGGTATATTACCGGGACGTGTCCTAAGTGCGGGGCTGAAAATGCCTACGGGGACCAGTGCGAAAAATGCGGTTCGACTTTGAGCCCTGACGAACTTATAAATCCCAAGTCGGCAATCAGCGGAAGCAATCCTGTCAAGAAAAAGACAAAGCATTGGTACCTGCCGTTGGACAAGTACGAATCTTGGCTGAAACAGTGGATTCTCGCTGATCATAAGGAATGGAAAACCAACGTGTACGGGCAATGCAAATCATGGCTCGACGGCGGGCTTCAGCCGAGGGCCGTAAGCCGCGACCTTGACTGGGGCGTTCCTGTTCCGGTAGAAGGCGCGGAAGGCAAGGTCCTGTATGTATGGTTCGACGCGCCGATAGGCTATATATCCAATACGATCGAGCTCATGCCTGGCCAGTGGGAAAAATGGTGGAAGAGCGAGGATACGAAGATGGTCCATTTCATAGGAAAGGATAATATAGTTTTCCATTGCATCGTTTTCCCTGTGATGCTGAAAGCTTACGGAGACGGGTTCATCCTTCCTGACAATGTGCCTGCAAACGAATTCCTGAACCTTGAAGGAGACAAGATTTCTACGTCCCGCAACTGGGCGATATGGCTGAACGAGTATTTGGACGAGTTCCCGGGACAGCAGGATGTCCTCAGGTACGTGCTTTGCGCCAACGCTCCTGAAACAAAGGACAACGATTTTACATGGAAGGACTTCCAGACGAGAAACAACAGCGAGCTTGTCGCCATATTCGGCAATTTCGTGAACAGGGCGGTGGTTCTCACTCACAAGTATTTTGACGGTAAAGTGCCTCATAAGGGGGAATTGTCCGAAATGGACCGTGAAACCCTTGCCTGCGTGGCCTCTCTTAAGGATTCGATAGAACGCAGCATTGAGAATTACAGGTTCAGGGAAGCTCTCAAGGAAGCCATGGACATAGCAAGGGCAGGGAACAAGTATCTTGCGGATACGGAGCCATGGAAGATTGCGAAGACGGATCTCGGGCGCGTAGCGACCATATTGAACGTGAGCCTCCAGATATGCGCGTCGTTGTCCATTGCTTTCGAGCCGTTCCTGCCGTTTACTACGGAAAAGCTCAGACAGATGCTGAACATGGATAAAAAGCCATGGGACGTGCTCGGGTCTTCAGAAATCCTTGAAGAAGGCCATTCCCTCAATCAGCCGCAGCTGCTTTTCTCGAAAATCGAGGATGAGACGATTGCCTTTCAATTGGAAAAACTGGACAGGATAAAGAAGGAAAACGAAGCTAAAAAAGCGAATGAGCAGAAGCCGGCGTATGCTCCGTTGAAGGAAGAATGCGCCTTCGATGATTTTATGAAGATGGATATACG
This sequence comes from uncultured Bacteroidales bacterium, assembly GCA_944322605.1. Lineage (GTDB taxonomy): Bacteria > Bacteroidota > Bacteroidia > Bacteroidales > UBA932 > CALUPD01. The sequence goes on from CALUPD010000001.1 coordinate 12,453, forward strand.
TACTGCCACCGTCCTTGAAGCGGAGAGAGTTCCGAAAACCGATAAATTGTTGAAGCTTCTTATTGATACTGGCATTGACAAAAGGGTTATCGTGTCCGGCATAGCAGAATGCTATTCTCCTGAAGAGATGGTGGGCAAGCAGATTTGCATATTGGCTAACCTTGCCCCGAGAAAAATCAGGGGCATTGAGTCCAAGGGCATGATTCTTATGTCAAGGGAAGAAAACGGGAAAATGAAAATCGTTTCCCCTGAAGAAAGGATGGGCAACGGAGCTTCCATAGGGTAGGACTGTTTGCAATCATGGTCCATCGCGCTTCCAATGCCGGGGATCAGAAAATCCGAATATGAAAGCCGTGCCGGATTGACTTAATCGAGTCTTTTCGGCACGGCTTTTTTATGGCGGGCAGCCCTTGCTATGTTCTGCTATCCTGCAAGGGATAGCTTTTGCAGTCAATGGTATTTGCGTATAAGCTCCAGCTCTTCGTCTGTATAGAAAATGTTTTCGAGCATCATCGATATGTCATTTTTAAGCAGGAGCACTGCAAGAAGTATCGCTGCAAGGCATATTGCTGCAATTATCAGGATCTTTCTTTGTCTTGTCCCGATGCGGCCGGGTATTCCGCCTTTTTCATTTTCCGTGTCCTGGCGGACGGGTTCGGGCATCGTGCTTGCGGAATCTTTTCCCCCATGCGTGTCTTCCTTTTCTTTCGGATTTTCCATGGTGGCTTCCCTGCATGAGGATGGGGTCTCGGCTGAGGCCGTTTCGTCTTTCAGCCTTATTTCCGGAAGCCCGAACGAATCGGATGACATGTCCGCGTCTTTATATTCTACGAAAGAAATATTGTCTGCCATGTCCGTTTCAATCCTTCCGATTCCGGGTATCTCGTAGCTGCCTGAATTTTCGAGCGCGGTTTTCAGTTCGGAGACGAACTGTTCGATTTCATTCGAGGCTTTTTCTTCCGTAATGGAATTCGTTTTTGCATATTCATGTTCCAAAAGGCCGTCGTTCCATGTTTCATTTCTTATGAATGCAATCTTCCGGCGGGGCGGAAGCAGGGTGCGTCCGTCTTTGCCTGCCGAAGCCGGCAAATGTTCGGATATGAAGCTCCCAAGGCCGGGAATGGCTACCCTGTCGTGGATAGTTATCAGTCTTTTCAATGTCTTTGCAAAACTTTCCGTATTCATGGTGCCCGGATTTTTATTTCTCGATTTCACAAAGATACGGTTTATTATTTATCCCGAAAAATAACTTTTTTGCTAAAAAAACGTATTTTATTTGCGTATTTAAAATATTCGGCATATATTTGCATTCGCAAAACGATAGAACATTCCTCGTTAGCTCAGTTGGTTAGAGCATCTGACTGTTAATCAGAGGGTCTCAGGTTCAAGTCCTGAACGAGGAGCAAAGAGGGCGGGTCAAAAGTCAGACTCGCCCTCTTTTTATTTGTACTCCTGATTGGGTCGGGTTTCAAATATTCAATTCTCAGAAAGGAAAAATCCCTTTTGGGTTCACCCTCTTTTTATGTATGACGGGCATGTGTCAGAACCTGTATCCTATTCCGGCATTGATTATCCCGGAAGCCCCTGTCCCGATTTCCGCAAATCCGTAGATTTTGTGCCCTGCTGTGAGACCTATGAGTTTTACATTAGGGAAAATCAGGTCGAAGCCGTAGGAGGAAGGATCTCCGTCTTCTTTCGGCCATGTTCTTGCCGTGGTCCACATGGATAAGCCGGCCGATGAATACAGCCTTATGTTTTTGCGGTTGAGCCAGTAGAATTTCGCATTTGCATAAAATCCGAGGTTGTAATTCTTCACTCCTCCGTATCGCGGATTGACGTAATATGCCATTGTTAAAGCGGCGCCGGCTTCTATCGCTATCCATCTTTTGAAATTGTATTCGTAGCTTAATGATAAGGTCGGCGTGGAGCGCACAGAGTATTTTTGGTCAGTAACTATCGGGGTTCCAACGCTTATTTGTGCAATAAGCGAAGGGAGCGATATCCCCAATTTCATCTCATGGTGTCCGGACCAGTCCCATCTGCCTGGTTTTTCTTCGCATCGGCCGGAAGCCGGCATTGCAAGGCAGAACGCCATGAACGGGAGGATAAAAATGAATCGTTTCATATGTCTGGTTTTAGATTTCCGTAAGCTGTTTTCTGCGGACGAGCCGGAAACAACCAAATTTACCTATAAAGGTATGATATGTCCGTCGGAAAAACAAATTTTAAAGCGAAAGCCGGTGCAGTTCTTTGGCGAACGTGTTGCGCACTAACGTAAGGATGCGGAGCTTTTCCATGATTTCCTTTTCGGAATCGGAATCTCCTGCCGTTTGTGCGGTTTTAAGCAGGCCGCATAGTTCTCTGGCCGACTGTTCGGCTATTTTGGCTTTGAATACGAGGATTGCTTTCGGCACGGATTTGCAAAGGACGTTTTTCTCAGGAATCAGGGATTCTATGAAATGCTTGATTGTAAGCGTATGGTCCTCGATTATGATTTTTGCTGCCGTTCCTGCAATCTCGGTATCCGGGTTGTTCAGGAAATGCATCGTGAGCCTGTCCTGGTCCATGTCTTTTTCCAATTCGAAATAGAGGTCGAACATTTTCTTGTAGAGGGGGATATGGAATTCTATGTCGTCGGCTTGCAATTCCGAGAATATGTACCCAGATACGGTAAGGTCCGTGTCCTGTTCAGCCCCGTAATTCATTTTTTCCGCCGGGACCAGCTTTTCTTTTCCGAATTTCAGGAGATAGTAGAGTATGTCCCTCTCCGCAGGCCCGTAATAGGAGCTTTGGTCTATTCCGCCCTTTTCACTGCCTGGATGCAGCAGGGACATTGCTGGTTTTTCGGCATCCCTGTTCTGCGATGCTTCACGTTTTTCTTTGGATTCTTCTTTTTTGAGGAGTTCGATCTGCCGTTTCCTGATCTGCTTTGCGACTTCCTGCTTGAGCAGGCTTTCGTCAATCTCGAATTTCCTGCTGCTTTCGGCTATGTAAACCTCCCTTGTTATGGCATCCGGAATGACCGCGATTGAACCGATGACGTCATTTATCAGCTGCGCTTTCTTGATAGGATCGTTTCCCGCCTCTTTTGCGGCTATTTCGGATTTGAAGCTCATGAAGTCCTCTTCTGCCGAATTCAGGAATTCGGCCAGCTGTTCTTTGGTGTGCTTTTTCGCAAAGGAGTCCGGGTCTTCCCCGTCCGGGAAAAGCGCGACCTTTATGTTCAGCCCTTCCTGGAGGAGCATGTCTATGCCCCTCAGAGAAGCTTTTATGCCTGCAAAGTCTCCGTCGTAAAGGACGGTTACATTATTGGTGAAACGCTTGATCAGCTCTATCTGTCCTTTTGTGAGAGACGTGCCGCTCGACGCTACTACGTTTTCGATTCCTGCCTGGTGGAAAGAGAGGACGTCGGTATATCCTTCGACAAGATAGCATTTCTGCTTGGCGGCAATTGCGCTTTTTGCCTGGTATATGCCGTACAGCGACTTGTTTTTCACATATATTTCGCTTTCCGGCGAATTGATGTATTTTGCGGCTTTCTTGTCGTTGTGCAGTATCCTTCCCCCGAAAGCTATGACTTTCCCGCTTAATGAATAAACAGGGAAAATCACCCGGTCGAAAAATCGGTCGATGTATTCTCCGGTGTTTTCCCTTTTTATCAAAAGGCCGCAGTCAGCCAGATAGTCGAGATTGATATTCGCCTTTTTGGCCGCTTTGACAAGTCCTGTCCTGTCGTCAGTGGAATATCCGAGCCTGAATTTCTCTATGGTGGCTTCGTTGAACCCCCTTTCTTTGAAATATCCAAGGCCTATGGATTTGCCCTTGTCGGTATTATGAAGCACGTCGCGGAAATATTTTGCGGCGAATTCCGATGCCAGCAGCATCGAATCCCGTCTTTTCCTGTTTTCGTTTTCTTCTTCCGATACGGCTTCTTCTGTCACGGTAATCCCGTATTTTGCCGCAATATATTTAAGGGCCTCGGGATATGACATCTGCTCGTGTTCCATTACGAAATTGACCGCGCTTCCGGCCTTCCCGCATCCGAAGCATTTGTAAATGCCTTTTGCGGGGGACACGTAAAAAGACGGTGTCTTTTCGTGATGGAACGGGCAGCATGCGATATAATTCGCGCCCCTTTTTTTCAAGGCCACGAAGTCGCCGATCACTTCCTCGATCCGGGCTGTCTCCAATATCCTGTCTACTGTGGTCCTGTCTATCATCCCGTAAATCAGAAATCGCGAAAGCCTACCGCTTTCTGTGCCGCCTTGAGGGTGGCGCTTGCGCTTTCCCTTGCGCGTTCCGTGCCTCTGCGCAATACTTTGGACAGATACTGCGAGTCGTTGTATATGTCGTCGATCCTTGCTTTTATCGGCAGGGTGGTTTTGCAGATGTCTGCCGCAAGCTGTTTTTTCAAATCGCCGTACCTTATGGAGCAATCGTTGTATTTGTCCTTGAAGTACTGCACTGTATCAGTGTCTGAAACGAGTTCCAGCAATGAGAAAATGTTTTTTATCGGCTCAGGCATTTCCGAAAACGGCCGGGTCGGTCCTGAGTCGGTTACCGCTTTCATTACCTTTTTCGTTATGGTTTTCTCGTCATCGTACAGGTATATGCCGTTGCCTTCGCTTTTTCCCATTTTCCCGCTTCCGTCCAGTCCAGGAACCTTGATCGCCCCTTTTCCGAAATCCATGTTCTGCGGCTCGACGAATACTTCCGTCCCGTAGGAATTGTTGAACCTCCTTGCAAGCAGGCGCGCTATTTCAAGGTGCTGTTCCTGGTCCTTTCCTACAGGCACCCATTTCGCGTTATGCACGAGTATGTCGGCGGCCATCAGCACCGGATATGTCAGAAGCCCGGCATTCACGTTGTCAGGATTCTTGCGTACCTTGTCTTTGAATGACGCCGTCCTTTCAAGTTCTCCTTTGTAGGCCAGCATGTTCAGCAAGACGTACAGCTCGCATATTTCAGGCACGGAGCTTTGTACGAAAATGGCCGATTTTTCCGGATCCAGGCCTGCGGCCAGGTATTCCGCCAATATGGTCTTGACGTTCGCATGGAAGTCGTCCGGATGCGGATGTGTCGTCAGCGAATGCAGGTCTGCTATGAAAAAATAGCAATCGTAGCTGTCCTGTATTCTTATGAAGTTCTTCAGGGCTCCGAAATAATTGCCCAAATGCAGATGCCCTGTGGAGCGTATCCCGCTTAAAACCTTGTCCATGCTAATCCGTTACTTTGCTTAGTTCTTCCCTTATTTTGCTTTCTATTTCGGCTGCAAGTTCCGGGTTGTCGTCAAGTACGCTCTTGACGGCATCGCGGCCCTGTCCTAACTTGGAGTCCCCGTAGCTGAACCATGAACCTGATTTTTTGATTATGTCGTATTCTACGCCCAGATCGATGAGTTCACCTGTCTTTGAAATTCCTTCTCCGTAAAGAATGTCGAATTCCGCTTTTCTGAAAGGAGGGGCCATCTTGTTCTTTACGATCTTGACCCTGGTCCTGCTTCCTAATGCCTCTTCCCCGTCTTTTATCTGCGTTGTCTTCCTTACGTCTATCCTGACGCTGGCGTAGAATTTCAAGGCGTTTCCGCCTGTTGTGGTTTCAGGATTCCCGAACATTACCCCTATCTTGTCCCTGAGCTGGTTTATGAATATGCAGCAGGTGTTGGTCTTGCTTATGTTGGCTGTCAGCTTTCTCAATGCCTGGCTCATAAGCCTTGCCTGGAGTCCCATTTTCGAATCTCCCATTTCCCCTTCTATTTCAGCCTTCGGCGTAAGCGCGGCGACGGAGTCTATGACTATTATGTCTATGGCTCCTGATCTTATCAGGTTGTCGGTTATTTCGAGAGCCTGTTCTCCGCTGTCAGGCTGCGAAATCAGCAGGGTGTCGACGTTTACCCCGAGTTTTTTCGCATACGTGCGGTCGAATGCATGCTCCGCGTCGATTATGGCCGCGATTCCGCCTGTTTTCTGGGCTTCGGCGATGGCGTGTATTGCCAAAGTGGTCTTTCCGCTTGATTCCGGACCGAATATTTCGATGACTCTTCCTCTTGGATAGCCTCCTATTCCGAGAGCGTGGTCAAGTGCTATCGAACCTGACGGTATAGTTGACGCTTCCCACTTAGGCTGGTCTCCCAATTTCATGATAGTCCCTTTGCCGAAATCCTTCTCAATCTTGTCAATTGTAGCCTGCAACGCCTTCAGTTTTTCAGGGTTGATTTCAGGTGCTGTCTTGTTTGTTTCTGCACTTTCCTTACTCATAAGATTTTAATTTTAAACGGAACAAAAGTACTGATAAATCTTGGTTTGTGAAAATTTAATAACTTTGCGGAGTTTAAATTTTAACAGTGCGGCAGGTATGAAAATTCCGTTATTGGGCATGTCTTTGGACGAGCTTTCGAAGGTGGTGTCGGAGGCAGGGCTTCCTAAATTCACCGCGAAGCAGGTCGCGGATTGGATATACAAGAAGAAAGTTACGGAAATAGACGGGATGACCAACCTGTCGAAAAGCGCGAGGGCCTTGCTTTCCGAGAAGTATGAAGTGGGGGTCGTAATGCCTGTTGAAAAGCATGTTTCTGCGGACGGGACGAAGAAATACATATTCCCGTATGACGGAAAAAGGTTTACGGAGGCGGTAATGATTCCTGACGGGGACAGGCGTACCCTTTGCGTTTCGTCCCAGGCCGGCTGCAAGATGGGTTGCCGGTTCTGCATGACCGGCAGGCAGGGTTTCGGCGGGAACATGTCAGTTTCCCGGATTCTTTCCCAATATTACGGCGTCGACGAGAAAGACGGCCTTACCAATACCGTATTCATGGGAATGGGAGAGCCTCTCGATAATTATGAAAATGTCAGAAAGGCGATAGAGGTCCTTGTCTCGGATTGGGGCTTCGCATGGAGCCCGAAGAGGATAACCCTTTCTTCCATAGGGGTCCTTCCCGCCCTTAAAAGGTTTCTCGACGAGACGAAAGTCCACCTTGCAATAAGCCTGCACGATCCTTTTGCCGGGGAAAGGCTGTCCCTTATGCCGGTCCAGAACAAATATCCCATAGGCGAGGTCGTGGCCCTTATCAGGAAATATGACTTTACAGGCCAGAGGCGCGTGAGCTTTGAATATACCATGTTTTCAGGAGTGAACGATTCGTTAAGGCATGCCGATGCCATAGTTTCAATGCTGCGGGGGATTGAATGCAGGGTCAACCTTATAAGGTTCCACCAGATACCGGATTCCCCTTTGTCGCCGTCTCCTGACAAGGTCATGGAAATGTTCAGGAACAGGCTTTCGGCTTCCGGGCTGACGGCGACGATAAGAGCTTCGAGAGGAGAGGACATACTTGCCGCGTGCGGCTTGCTTGCGGGCAAGGCGGCGCAGAAAGAAAACGGCCTTGTGTGAACCGGCTTCGCTCCGGGACGTGTCCGGGCAAGGCAAAAGCGGGGTTTAGGTATGGAAAATGATTTGAAAAAGGCTTATGGCAGGCTTGCCAGGATATGCAGCAGGAGGGAATATGCTTCCAAGGACGTTTTGTCCAAGCTTTGCAGGATGGGATTGTCCGAAAGCGAAGCCGCATCGGTTCTGGAAATGTTGAAAAAAGAAGGATTCGTCGATGATGCGAGATATGCAGAGGCATATATAAGCGAAAAAATACGGCTTGCGCGTTGGGGAAAAAGGAAAATACGCTCGTTCCTTGCAACCAAGCGGATTTCCGATGACATGTTCGAGGCGGCGTATTGCAGGGTCCTGTCGGACCTTCCGGTCGCGGATGGCGGAAAGAACGCCGTCGCTGACGGGCTTGAGAAAATAATGAAAGCCAAGCATGCGGCCTTGTCCCGAAAGTATCCCCTTCCGGAGGAAATGCAGAAAATAAAGGCGGCCCTCATACGTTTCGGGTTAGGCAGGGGCTATGAATACGACGATGTTTATGCCGCCGCTTGCAAATGTTGCGGCGGCAAGCCTCCGTTGCGGTAAGGATTTTGCAAATACGATATTTATTTGAATAGGAATATGGTTACGATAGATCAGATTAAAGAGAGCAGAAACAGGTATGAGCTCCTGAGGAGGTGTCTTTGACATTCCCGGCAAAGAAGCGGAACTGGCAGAAAAAGAAAAGATAACCTCGGCTTCCGGCTTTTGGGATAATCCCAAGGAGGCGGAAGCGTTCATGAAGACGGTTTCCCCGTTGAAATTCTGGATAGACGAGATGAATGCGGCAGGTCGGCAGCTTGAAGATGTCGAGTTCCTGTACGATTTTGCCAAAGAAGACGAATCTGCGGCAGAGGAACTGGACAAGGCCTATTCTTCTCTCGACAGGACGTTGGGCTCTTTGGAAATGCGCAATATGCTCGGCGAGGAAGGCGATAATTTGGGGGCGATAATAAAGATAAATTCCGGGGCCGGAGGCACTGAGAGCAATGACTGGTCCTCGATGCTGATGAGGATGTATCTCAGGTGGTGCGAAAGGCACGGGTACAAGACGACGGTGACGGACCTTGTAGAGGGCGAAGACGCCGGGATAAAGTCGGTGACCATAGAAGTGGAAGGAGATTACGCTTACGGTTATCTTAAGGCTGAAAACGGGGTTCACCGTCTGGTCAGGATTTCGCCTTTCAACGCCCAGGGAAAAAGGCAGACTACCTTCTCGTCCGTTTTCGTTTATCCATTGGTGGACGACTCCATAGAAATAGTCATAAACCCTGCCGATCTGGAGTGGGACACGTTCCGTTCCAGCGGGGCAGGCGGGCAGAATGTGAATAAGGTCGAAACAGGCGTAAGGGTAAGGCACATACCTACCGGCATAACGGTGGAAAATACCGAGACGAGGTCGCAGCTCGACAACAGGCAGAATGCCTTGCGCATATTGAAGTCGCATCTCTACGACATGGAGCTTAGGAAACGCAAGGAAAAGCAAGCCGAACTTGAAGGGAAGAAAAAGAAAATCGAATGGGGCTCCCAGATAAGAAGCTACGTGCTTCATCCGTACAAGATGGTAAAGGATTTGAGGACGTCCTGCGAGACATCCGACGTCCAGGCCGTGCTTGACGGCGACCTCGATGATTTCATGAAGACTTTCCTTATGGAATATTCCGGGGATCGGGCATGATTTCGAACCGGTTTTCAAATAAGCCGCAGGCATGAGGTTCTGCGGCGCAACGTGATTGTAAACGAAGTTTAAAATAAACTGCAAGCCGAGAGCAATGGCGGAACTTGATCAGCCAATGCCGAGGCGCAACGTGATTGTAGATGAAATCTAAAATAAGAATGATTATGGAATTTAAGTATGGCGAAATGTTCCCCTTGGGAGAAGACACTACGAAATACCATCTTGTCACCAAGGATTATGTCCGCGAAGTGGAATTCGAAGGGACTAAAGTATTGAAGGTTGATCCGCAGGGCCTCAGGCTGATTGCAAGGCAGGCATTTCATGACGTGGCGTTCATGTTGCGCCCGGAACATAATGAAATGGTCGCTTCCATCCTCAAGGACCCTCAGGCCAGTGAAAATGACAAGTCCGTGGCCCTTACGATGCTGCGCAACGCGGCGGTGGCTGTCGAAGGCAAGCTCCCGTTCTGCCAGGATACGGGGACGGCGACGATAGTGGCCAAGAAAGGACAGCGCGTATGGACCGGAGGCGGGGACGAAGAAGCCCTCTCCCACGGCGTCTTCGACACTTACACGACGGATAACCTGAGATATTCGCAGACCCTTGCGCTGGATATGTATACTGAAAAGAATTCAGGATGCAATCTCCCGGCCCAGGTGGACATATACGCGGTAGACGGCGAAGAATACAAGTTCCTTTTCGTGGCAAAGGGCGGCGGATCGGCGAACAAGACTTTCCTTTTCCAGGAGACCAAGGCGTTGCTCAATCCGGAAAAGCTGGAAAGTTTCCTCATTGAAAAAATGAAGACGCTTGGAACTGCTGCATGCCCTCCTTACCATATAGCATTTGTAATAGGCGGGACATCTGCCGAAGCCAATCTGAAAACGGTGAAATTGGCATCGGCCAAATACCTCGATTCCCTTCCGACTCATGGCTCCGATACGGGAAATGCGTTCAGGGACCGCGAACTGGAAGCGAAATTGCTTAAAGCCGCCCAGCGTTCAGGCATAGGGGCTCAGTTCGGCGGAAAATATTTCGCCCATGACATAAGGGTCATCCGACTTCCAAGGCACGGTGCTTCATGTCCTGTCGGAATGGGCGTTTCATGCAGCGCGGACAGGAATATAAAAGGGAAAATCAACAAAGACGGTATATGGCTCGAAACCCTCGATTCGAATCCTGCAAGATTGATTCCGGAACAGTACATGAAAGGGAATGCCAACAGCGCGGCCGTGCATATCGATCTCGACCGTCCGATGAAGGAAGTGCTTGCGGATTTGAGCAAGCTTCCGGTATCCACATTCCTTTTGCTTAAAGGAACGATAGTGGTGGCCAGGGACATAGCCCATGCCAAGCTTAAAGAAAGGATAGAAAGGGGAGAGGGGCTTCCTCAGTATATGAAAGACCATCCGGTCTATTATGCCGGTCCTGCCAAGAAGCCGGAAGACATGCCGAGCGGTTCGTTCGGACCTACGACGGCAGGACGAATGGACAGCTATGTGGATCTGTTCCAGGAAAACGGCGGAAGCATGATAATGATTGCAAAAGGAAACCGCAGCCAGCAGGTTACTGACGCATGCGCCAAGCATGGCGGATTCTATCTCGGCAGCATAGGCGGTCCTGCGGCTGTACTCGCCAAGGAAAATATCAAGAAGGTGGAATTGCTTGAGTATCCTGAGCTCGGCATGGAAGCCATATGGAAAATAGAAGTCGAGGATTTCCCTGCTTTCATACTCGTGGACGACAAGGGCAATGATTTCTTCAAGCAGATCAAGCCTTTGAATATTTGATAAATTATTCATATATTTACTGCGCCGAGCCGGTGATGATGCCGGACCGGCGCAGTTTTGTTTTATTTAGCAGAATTAAAACTGACCGCCTATGAAACGTATTTTTATTTCAGTGTCTACAGCCATCCTTGCATTCTTGATGGCATGTCCTTATTCCGCAGAAGGAAAGCGGAGATGGGACTGGTCCGGCTTCGACGAGGTCAAGATAGGTGTCGGTATCCCGTCGCTTGCCGTAATAAGCAGTTACGGCATGGACAACGGCTTCTCGCCGGATACCTATTGCGGCAACGGGTACATGCTGCCGACCTTCAGCCTCGGTTATGAATACAATATAAAGAGCTGGTTTTCCATAGAAGCCGGAGTATCGTTCGCCATGGCGTACAGAAACCATTATGACATCCTCTCCGACAGGATAGCCGGGCGGGACAGGAATATCGCATTCGGCCTCCATGCAGATGCCAAATTCTATTGGCTTAACAGGAAATATGTCAGAATGTATTCATCTGCCGGCCTGTCTACGCTTTTTGCCATAGACAAATCGTTCGATCCGTATTACAAAAGGGATTCATGGTATGCGGACGTTGCTTATGTGATACCAAGTGTCAAGTTCATAGGAATCACGGCAGGATACAGGATTTACGGCTTCGCCGAGCTCGGGCTTGGACATGACGGCATAGTCAGGGCCGGAATAGGATATAGATTTTGATTTTAAAATGATGATTCTCATGAAAAGAACATATGTCATTCTTGCGGCATTCATTTCTTTCCTTGTTTTGCCCTCATGCCGCATAAGCGAAGGGAGCAGGCCGTATAATAAGAATTATTATGCGTTCAACGTTTATATGGAAGATGCGCAGCCTCTGCAATTCGACGCGGCATGTTTCAGCGCGGCTTCCAGGGTCGACGAATGGTTCAGGGAACACGATTTGGCCGGGAAGGATTCCATTGCTGGATTGTATTTCAACGGATACGAGATCAGCATGGGCGAAAACGGAGACATAACCATTGAGAACAGGATTACCGGAAGGACCGAGCTTGTGGTATGCACGGACAGCCTCAGCCTTGAAGATAGCGATGCGGCATGGGAAATATATGACGGCCGCGATCGCATGTTTTTCGGAATACAGAACGTAGGAAACGCCTGGCTCATGTCCTCCGGAACGGTAATCAGTTCGTTCAGCAAGGAAGGGCGTTTTGTCCTGTGCCGCCTCGACAATGCATCGTTTGCTGAAATGACATGCGTAGGCGTAGAGATAAAAGTCTCCATGCATGGAGGCGATGTCTTGCATAATTACGCTATTGTGGACAAAGGGGATTTCAGAATCGATCTTTCCGAGTCAGGCGGTTCGATCGCGCATGCCAAGGCTCTCGGCGGCGGAAAAGTCGAAATCGAGTATAGGGGCAATGTGGAAGTCATGGATGCCGGAGGCGAAGTCATAAATCTTTAAAAAAGGATTTCGAGGCTTTCGAATCAAACGCAACGCGTAAGGTATCCCTTAGAGTCGATGTCGTTGTTTTGGAGCGCATGCGATTACGGGCATCGCATGTGCTGTCAGCGGGCCGTGTCTTTTTCCTGTGAATCATTATTGCCTGTTTCCGTGCCGCTGTTTTTTGCCATCGTGAGTATTTTCAGTCCGCGCGAATAATACACGCTCATCCCGTTGGGACTTTCATTGTCGGCGTAAACAAGGTATCCTTCCAGGTCGTCGCGCTGGGAGAGTATGTTCCTTGCGTTTTCAAGTCCTATGACCATGAAATAAGTGGCGTAGGCGTCTGCTATTGTCGCATTCTCTGCGATTACGGTGGCGGAAAGCAATGAATTCTTTGCGGGATAGCCGCTTTTCGGGTCTATGGTATGGCTGAACTTTTTTCCGTCCTCTATTATGAATTTCCTGTAATTGCCTGAGCTTACGATTCCTTTCCCCGTTACTTTGATTATTTCCTGGATGTCCGTTCCGGCCTCCATGTTTCCGTCGACAGGGCGGTCTATTCCGATCGACCATTCTTCGCCCCTGCTGTTTTTCCCGTTGCAGTAGATTTCCCCGCCGACTTCTATCAGGTAATCCGATATTCCTTCCGAGTCGAGAAACCTTGCAATCAGGTCGCATGTGTAGCCTTGCGCGATTGCGTTGAAGTTGAGCTCGGCTTCAGGCGCGGGCTTGACCATTGTACCGTTTTCAATCCTGAATTTGTCCATGCCCGTAAAAGCTTTAAGCCTTTCTACTTCCGAGCCGCGTTCAAATTCATCCATTTTCATGAAAAGCGTGTCTTTGCTGCTTCCGAATCCCCAGAAATCGAAAAGCGGAGCGGCTGAAATGTCGAAATATCCGTCGGTCTGTTCATAAATATCCTTGGATATGCGGAATAAATCCGACAATATGCTGTCTGTTCGCATATTGGTATTATTATTGATATTGCTGACAGTTGAGTAGGGATTGTACACCGATACTGAATTGTCTACCGCCGCTAATATGGAATCTATTTCTTTCTGGTATGCATTGCCGTCCGGGCTGTTCAACGTGATATGGAAAGTGGTGCCCTGTGCGTATCCTTCCAGCTGGATGTAATTATGTTCAGGCGTGCATGCTGCCAAAATTGAAAAAGCGGCGAAGGCTTTTATGGTGTTTATGATTTTCATATGCTGATTTTTCAGCAAAAATACTAAACATTTTTCATTAGATTTGTGAAATATTTGTAATGATATGGTTTTAAAGAAATGGTTTTTGCCCCTCGCGGTTTTGCTTGCGCTGGCGGCATGTGAAAAAGATGAAGACGACGAAGTGGATTCCATGGAAGGAGGGATCGTCGTGGATATTTCTCAGTTTCTCCTTGCCGGCGATACGCTGGAACTGTACGCCGGCGGCATTGTCGTCCCGCAGGATGTGGAGTACAGCTGGACCGGCTCGCTGATAGGCGATCATGACGATGTCAGCGGATACGACACCATCCCGAATACGAATCATATAACATTGTACGTGCCGGACGAGATAGGAATATACGAACTGTATGTTTATGCGAAGGCCTCGGGATATTCCCAAATATCGATAATGCAAGAAGTCATGGTCCTGAGTCCGGATAATTCCCTTACTGGAGTAGAATACGGTCCGGATACATTCAAGGATACGCGCGACGGGTCGGTCTACCATATCACTAAGGCCGGATCGCTGGACTGGTTTTCAGAGAACCTTAATTGGAACGGGCGTACTGACGGCGGAAACGGCGCGTCTCCTTTCGATACGGTCGGGATTACGTACAGCCGCGCGGAAGTCATGGGCGACATATTGGGACGTCTGTATACATGGGAGGACGCCACAGGCGGAATATCGGCTTCGGGACTCGGCTCAGGGCCGCAAGGGGCATGTCCGGACGGATGGTCCGTCCCTACTAACGAAGATTGGGAAGATCTTGCCGCAGCGGTATCCGGTACTCAGGAACATGCCTATTATGATTTATGGGAGGACCTTGGAGGATGCCTTACAGTGGACGCGCGGTTGAACGGGGAAAAGGTATGGCCTTACAGTCCTGACAGGACTCCTGAAAACAAATTCCATTGGGCTGCCCTTGCAGGCGGGTACGGAATGGGGAATTATACTAATTTCAGGATGTACGGCGTGCGCGGGTTCTGGTGGTCTTCTACCGAGAAAGACGGACAGACCGCTTCCTACAGGTACATATACTATGACGATTCCGCGTTCCCATACGGCCTTATAAACAAGGATGACTTTGCAGCTTCTGTAAGGTGCGTAAGGCTTGCGCAATAATTCTTATGAAACAGTTTAAAATCAAATAATCGGAATTTTTATGAAAAAAGGTTGGATTGTCCTTATAGCAGTCGTTGCCGTGCTGCTTTTATTGTTCGTATGGGTGAAAAATACCTATAACGGGCTTGTGACCAATGAAGAAGGCGTAAAGGCCGCATGGTCCCAGGTGGAAAATGTTTATCAGAGGCGTGCGGACCTGATACCTAATCTTGTGGAAACAGTCAAGGGGTATGCGTCCCATGAATCTGAAACCCTCGAAGCCGTAGTATCCGCGAGGTCTAAGGCCACGCAAGTCAGCGTTGACCCTTCTTCTTTGGACGCTAATGAAATAGCGCGTTTCCAGCAGGCTCAGGGAGAACTGACTACTGCTTTGGGAAGGCTCATCGCCCTCAGGGAAAGCTATCCTGATTTGAAAGCGAATGAAAACTTCCTTAATTTGCAGGCCCAGCTTGAAGGCACCGAGAACAGGATTGCCGTGGAAAGGAGAAAGTTCAATGAGACGGCAAGGCTGTACAATACGATGCTTAGGCGTTTCCCTAAAAATATAATAGCCTCTGTTTTCGGATTTGAGAAGATGCCGTATTTCGAAGCCGACGAAGGCGCGCAGCAGGCTCCAAAAGTTGAATTTTAATGAAATCCCATAATTTCTTTGCAGAGGATCAAAGGGAGCGCATAGTACGCGCCATAGAGGAAGCCGAGCTTAATACCTCCGGCGAGATTCGTGTGCATGTCGAACCGAAATGCAATATCAATGTCCTTGACAGGGCCGTCTACGTTTTCAACAAGTTGAGGATGTACGATACCGTGAAAAGGAACGGAGTGTTGATTTATCTCGCTTATGAGTCCCGCAAGTTCGCGATCATAGGAGACGAAGGCATTGACCGGACCGTGCCGGAAGGCTTTTGGGATGGAATAAGGCATCGCATGGCCGAGAAATTTTCCCAAGGAGATTTTGTCGGCGGGATAACAGGGGCGATAAGCGAGACGGGCATGCAGCTGAAACATTATTTCCCGTATACAGATAACGATATAAACGAACAGCCTGATGAAATATCATTCGGTTAAAAGCTTATGCGCGGCGTTTGCCTTGCTGCTTCTTTTCCATGCGGCAGGTTTTTCGGCCGTCCCGCAGAAACCGGTTCCTGCAAGGTCGGTTAACGATTTTGCCGGCATTTTTACTGCCGGGCAGTCGTCTGTCATCGAATCGGAACTTTCTGATTTTGCCAAAAGGACCAGCAACCAGTTTGTGGTGGTTACTGTGCCTGATCTTTACGGCATGGACAAAGCGGATCTTGCATATTCGATAGGGGAAGAATGGGGCGTGGGCTCTGAAAAATTCGACAACGGGCTTGTCATTCTTGTCAAGCCTAAAAGCCTTTCTTCCAACGGCGAGGTATTCATAGCTGTCGGTTACGGGCTGGAGGGGGCAATTACCGACCTTCTTTGCAAGAGAGTCATAGAAAACGAGATGATTCCTCATTTTGCCCAAAATGATTATTTCTCCGGGGTGCAGTCCGCGCTTGAAGTCCTCATGCCTGTGGCGGAGGGAGAATATTCGGAGCAACAGTATATGGAGGATCATTCCGGCGGCCTCGGCGCGCTCGGAGCGATTTTTATTATTATCATAATAGCGCTGGTATTAAGCGCAGTGTTCAAGGGAGGCGGCGGTTCCCAGAATATGGGCGGAAGAGGCAGGCGTTCTCCTGACGCCTTGGATTTGCTGCTGCTCGGCTCTATCCTCGGAAGGGGAGGACGCGGCTCGTTCGGCGGGACAGGCGGCGGATTCGGCGGCGGAGGGTTCGGCGGATTCGGCGGCGGTTCTTTCGGTGGCGGCGGAGCCGGCGGCTCGTGGTAAAATCATGCTTTTTTCAGTGAATGCAGCATGTCGGAATTTTGAACCGCACTCCAAAAGTTTTGTGTCAGACTTTCAGGGTGCGGTTCATTTCGTTTTCCGGATGCCGTTTTTAGAACGGGAATAGCAGAGGCAGGGCCAGTATCATTACTATCCCCATTATTATTTGCAGGGGCAATCCGACTTTTATGTAGTCCATGAACGTGTATTGCCCGGCTTGCATTACGAGCGCGTTAGGCGGTGTCGAAAAAGGCGATGCAAAGCACATGCTGGCGGCCACTGTCACGGCAAACAGGTACGGAATAGGGCTGACTCCTATGCAGACCGCGCTTTGCAAGGCGATCGGGGCCATCAGCACGGCTGTTACCGTGTTGCTTATGAACATCGTCATCAGGGATGTCGTGAAGTATATGCCGGCGAGAAGGGCCATCGGGCCGTAAGAACCCAAACCTCCTGCCATCGCGTCTGATATGATATTTGAAACTCCGGTTTTTTCAAGAGCAAGCGACATGGGGAGCATCGCCGCGAACAGTACGATGGTCTCCCAGTTTATTGTTTTGTAGGCCGCGTCCATGCTGCGGAAACATCCTGTTATAACCATGAGAACTGATGCTATAAGCACGGCTGTGACGGGCGCGACGGGTATGAAATCGAATACCATCATTGCAACCATCAGTGCCATGATAAGGGCTGCTACCGGAGCTTTGTAGTCTAGCGTTACTTTCTGCGCTTCGCTCATCGGCTGTCCGAGGACTACCCATTCGGTGTCTTCCTTGCTTAGCCTTGCTATGTCGGGCCATGCTCCCTGTACCAGCAGGACGTCCCCGTTATGTATGACGGCTTCGCCGAGATCGTGGAGTATGTATTCCTTCTTTCTTCTTATGCCTAATACGTTGACGTTGAATTTGTCCCTGAATCCGGCTTCCTTGACTGTCTGTTTGAATATGCGGGATGTAGGCATAAGCAGTATTTCCGCGATGCCTATGTCGTAAAATGCAAGGGATTTCCTTTCTTTGGCCTCTTCCGTCGCGTGTATGTCGAGAAGCTCTAATCCGAAATCTTCGGCGAACCTGTTGACTGAATCCGCATTTCCGCTTGCATACAGTATGTCCCCATGGCTGATTGCTGTATCCGAACTTGCAAGCTTCTGCGTGACGGTCTTTAGAAAGCGGTGCTGCCCTGCGTCGATTCTGCGTATTTCCAATATGTTGAGGGAATACTTCCTGCGGACATCCATTTCAGCCACCGTTTTCCCTATGGCCGATGATTTTTCTGTGGCCCTCAGCCTGAACAGGTTATCTGCGAGCCCGTATTCTTCCACAAGCTGTTTGAGGGTCTTTCCAGTTTTTTTCTCTGTTTTTTCCTTCCCTTTCTTCGACAGGAATTTCTTGGTCAGCGGGAGAAGGACCGCTATGCCTGTAGCTATGCATATTAGTCCGACCGGCGTGAACGAGAAGAAAGAAAGAGGTTCGAATCCTGCGCTTGAAAGAGTGTTTTGTATGATAAGGTTTGGGGGCGTACCTATCAGGGTAAGCATTCCTCCCATGCTGCTGGCGAAGGCGAGCGGCATGAGCAGCCTGCCTGAATTTATTCCTGCATTCTTTGCCAGGCTTACCACGATAGGAAGCATCAGGGCTACTGTCCCGGTGTTGCTTACGAAAGCCCCTATCGCAGAGGTGACGAGCATGACCAGCAGGAAAAGCTTGGTCTCGCTGTTCCCTGCCAGTTTCAATATCCTGGAGCTTATCATTTTCGCCAATCCTGTCTGGAATATCGCTCCCCCTACGATGAACAGTCCTATCATCATTATTACTACATCGTTGGAAAAGCCCGAAAGGGCTTCCTGCGGAGTGAGTATGTCGAATACCATCAATGCTATAAGCGAGCAGAGGGCCACCAAGTCGGACCGTACTTTCCCTGATACGAAGAGAATTGATGCAATGAGCAGTATTATCAGTGTTATTGTCATGATTCTCCGTCTTTTATGTTTTTACTTTGATTATCCGTGCTTTCTTCCATGTCCTTTTCGGCGCGGGCGAAAGCCTGGACTATCTTTTCCACTATCTTATGCCTTATTATGTCTTGCTTTGTAAGGTTCACTACGCCGATTCCCTTTATCCCTTTCACGAGCTTTACCGTGGATTCAAGCCCTGATTTCTGGTTTGCCGGAAGGTCTATCTGGGTTATGTCGCCGGTTATTATGAATTTGGCGTTGTTGCCCATTCTTGTCAGGAACATTTTCATCTGCGACATGGTCGTATTTTGCGCCTCGTCCAGTATTACGAAAGCATTATCGAGGGTCCTTCCCCTCATGTATGCCAGCGGGGCTATCTGTATGGTTCCGTCTTCCATGTACATGCGCAGCTTTGCGGACGGAAGCATGTCTATCAGGGCGTCATAGAGAGGCTGCAAATACGGGTCGAGCTTTTCTTTGAGGTCTCCAGGAAGGAATCCGAGTTTTTCGCCTGCTTCAACTGCCGGCCTTGTAAGTATGATCCTTTTTACCTCGCGGTTCTTGAGGGCACGTACCGCCATCGCTATCGCCGTGTATGTTTTGCCTGAACCTGCCGGCCCTATGGCGAAAATCATGTCGCAGCTGTTATAGAGCTGGAGCATTTTTTTCTGGTTCGCGGTTCTCGCCCTTACTGTTTTGCCTTCCTGTCCGTATAGTATTATGTCGTTGTCCTCTTTGGAATCGTTGTTTTTCATTCCGTTCCCTTCGATGACCGAGTCTACATGGTCCGGATTGAGGTTTCTGAATTTTTTTCTTAAATCTATCAGCCCGTAAACCGCTTTCTCGAATTTTTTAATGTCTGGCAAGGATCCGGAGACGAATATTTCATTCCCCCTTATTACTGTCTTCAGTTTCGGAAAATAGCTGCAAAGCCTGTCTATAAGGGTATTGTTTGCTCCGTATATTTCTATTGGGTCGATGCCTTCAAGCCTTATTTTTTTCTCGTGCATATGTTAACCCGTTTTTAATAAGTTCATTATAGTAGTATACCATCAGTTCGTAGCTGCGCCTGCTTTTGAATCTGCATTTTTCCCCGATGAATGTTTTCATCGGTATGATGCTGTAATTTTCTGAAATTTCCCCTGGCCTCGCGCACCATATCGGGATTATTTCAGGTTCTCCTATTTCTATGTCCCATCCGTATCTCGGTTTTGTCAGCATGATGCTTATCATAAGTCCGGTTCTTGTGAACGGAGCTGTCATGTTGGATATGGCGTTGCCGAGGGAATATGCCGTTATGGAGACAATGCCCTCATTCCCGTTTTTCATGCCTTTGCTGACCGTTACGGGTTGCGGGACATGGGGATGCGTTCCTATTATTATGTCCACTCCGTTTCTTGCCAGCATGGATTCCCATTCCATTTGCGTGCCGTTCTGCCGCAGGCTGTATTCCTCTCCCCAATGAGGGGCGGCGATTATTATGTCGCATAAGGACATTTTTGCCGCGAATATCATGGATTTTATTTCCGTGCTGTCCATCATGCATATTTCGAATCCCTCAGGCGTGCCGATGCCGTTCGTGCCGTATGTGAAATTTATTATTCCGATCCGGAATCCCTTGCATTCCAATATGAGCGGGTTGTCATTGCGGAACGTGCCGTCTTTCCCGATGCCGGCATGTAAAAGCCCGCATTCGCCGAATGTCCGGAGGCTGCCTTCCATCCCTGCCTTTCCCCTGTCGCATGCATGGTTGTTTGCTGCAAGGACTACGTCTATGCCTGAATTCGCGCATTCCATTGCAAGTTCTGCCGGAGCGGAGAACATCGGGTATCCTCTGTAAGGCGGCGCCCCGACAGGGGTTTCAAGGTTCGCTATCGTTATGTCCGCTGCATCGATGAATTCGCTTATGTGGCAAAAATAATCTCCGTAATCAAAGCCGCCATGCCCGTTTTCCGATTCGTACATGGCCGATGCTTTGTCGAGTTGCTGCCTGTGCTGCATGACATCGCCCAAGAACAGCAGGCTCAATGTGTCTTCTCCCTTGGGAATCCGGCAATCCGGAATCTTTTTTTCGCGGGATTCTTCCTTTTTCTGTGAAAGGCCTGCCGCTTCCGAAAACGGCGTTGCGGAATTAAGAAAGCATATGCATGCTGCGGCGAATAGGATTGCAAGGTCAGTTCTCAATTTCCTGAATGATTCTTATGTTGTCGTTGTCAAGCCTTATCTTCAGCCAGTTCTTCAGCCTTGTGCATGCCGTCTCGTCAAGCCTGTCCTTTACTTTTATGACAGCGAGGATCTGTTCGTCGCTTTTGCCGCTGGTAAAGGATTTTTCGATGCCTGTGCTAAGGGTAAGCGATAATATTTCCGGGTGCTGCGCCGATATTTCGCTTGCGATTTGTTCATGAGGCAATTCCTTGGCTTTCATTGCTTCTATCTCTGTTTCCAGTTCTTTGAGGCGTTCGTCCTTCCTTTTTATTTCCCTATCGGCCCTTTCGAAGATTTCGCTTATCATGATTTTGTCCGGCACGTCGCTCTGCTGCATTGCCGCATTTTGTTCAAGGACGAGCTGTTCTTTTTTTATCCCGTGTTCTTCTACGCTTTTGTAGAGCTTTTGTATTTCCTCATCGGAAAGTTTTTCCCCTCCTATGACTACGGTCAGCAGCGACGGGGATTTGTGGTGGTCGATGCTGTAGTCGTAAATATAGCTCCTGTCCATTGATTTGTTTTCGGCGACGAATTCCCTTGCATTCATGTTGAACCTGTTTTCCCCTATCATCACTATCCCTGAATAGATGCTCGGAACGATGATTATCAGGGTGCCGAGGCTTATTGTCCTTTTCACCCTTTTCCTTTTTGCAGGATCGGCGAATTCTACGATAGGGAAATTAAGGTATCTGATGATGAGGTATGCGGCGAGGGCTATGAATACCGAATTTATGAAGAACAGGTAGAGCGCTCCGGCGAAATAGAGAAAGTTCCAGTTCGCGATTCCGTATCCTGCCGTGCAGAGGGGAGGCATAAGGGCTGTCGCGATAGCTACTCCTGATATTACCGTGCCTTTTTCCCTTCGGCAGACTTCTATTATTCCCGCAAGCCCGCCGAATAATGCGATCAGCACATCGTATATCGTCGGGTTCGTCCTTGCAAGCAGTTCTGTAGGAGAATCCATTGACAGCGGTGTCAGCAGGAAGTAGAGGCAAGACGCGATAAGGCAGATCACGACCATTATGCCGAAATTCTTCAACGACTTTTTCAGAAGGTCGGAATCGTTGGTCCCCAATGCCAGTCCTACCCCGAGGATAGGTCCCATGAGAGGGGAGATGAGCATCGCGCCGATTATCACAGGTATGGCATTCACGTTAAGCCCTACCGAAGCTATCAGGCAAGCGAAAAAAAGGATCCATATGTTTGGTCCCCTGAATTCGATGTTCGTTTTTATGCTGTTTATGGAATCGGCGACATCTATATGGTCTTTAAGGTTAAGTATGTTTCTCAATTGCACAAGAATTCTCTTTCTTCTCATAAGGTCATATTTTCTGTAAAAATACGAAATTTTTGAGTTTGCCTGTAATTTTATTACATTTGTGGCATAGATAAATTTTAAAAATCGGATTATGAAACCTACGTCTATCATTGCGGCCATGGTGTCAATGGCTTTTATGTTTTCCAGTTGCGATGCCGTGAAGTCTTTCTTCGGCATGCCGACTTCCAAGGATATCGAGAAAATGCAGATCGAAGAGCAGATGCGGCTCGATAAAATCAAAAGGTATAATGATTCGATAGCAGCAGCCAGGGCCGATTCCATAAAGGCAGCGCAGGCTGCGGAACTGAAAAAGGCCCAAAGCCGTTATATGGTAATCGTCGGCAGCTTCAAGGAAGTGCAGAATGCCCCTAATATGATGAAAATGCTGGAAAGCAAGGGGTACAAGCCTGAAACCATAAAGTTCAAGAACGGCTTCGATGTCGTGTCGGCATATTCAAGCCGGGATTACAGGGACGCCCTTTCTGCAATGCATGAAATAATGGAAACGCCGTTCTGTCCGGAAGACATATGGATATACGACAGGCAGAGCGGAAACCATGTGGAATAATAAAAACAATCAATAAAAATCTGAAAAATATCATGAAAACTACAGCTTTTACCCAGAAGCACATAGATCTGGGAGCTAAGATGGTCGATTTCGCCGGCTACAACATGCCTGTAGAGTATTTCGGAATCAATGCCGAACATAACAAGGTAAGGGAATGCGCAGGCGTTTTCGATGTTTCCCATATGGGAGAATTTTGGGTCAAAGGACCTAATGCCTTGAAATTCCTGCAATATGTGACATCCAACGATGTTAGCGCCCTTGTCCCGGGGAAAGTGCAGTATTCATGCATGCCTAACGGGAAAGGCGGAATCGTCGACGACCTTTTGGTATATTGCATAGATTCCGAAACCTATATGCTCGTTCCGAATGCAGCGAATATCGAAAAGGACTGGAATCATCTCTGCCAGTATGCTCCGAAATTCGGCCTGACTCCTGGAAAGGAACTGTACAATGCTTCGGATGAAATATGCCAGCTCGCCATACAGGGTCCTAAGGTGCTGGAAATGCTTCAGCCGATTTGCGACCAGAACGTCACGGATATGGAGTACTATACATTCAAGAAACTCAATGTCGGAGGCGTGAGCGCGATATTCTCCACTACCGGTTATACCGGTTCTGGCGGATGCGAAATCTACGCTGCAAACGAAGATGCCGACAAATTATGGAACGCGGTATTCGAAGCCGGAAAGCCATACGACCTGAAAGCAGTAGGCCTCGGAGCAAGGGACACGTTGAGGCTTGAAATGGGATTCTGCCTGTACGGCAACGATATAGACGATACTACGAGCCCTCTTGAAGCAGGACTTGGATGGATTACGAAATTCAACGACGTAAAAGGCGATTTTGTCGACAGGGATTACCTTCTGAACCAGAAGGCGGAAGGCCTGAAGAGAAAGCTCGTCGGCTTCGAAATGATAGACAAGGGCATTCCTCGTCACGGCTATGCTGTCTGCGATGCGGAAGGCAATGAAATAGGCCATGTGACATCCGGAACGATGGGACCTACTGTCCACAAAGCGATAGGAATGGCGTATGTGAACACTCCGTTCAATAAGGTTGATACGGAAATCTTCATAAACGTGAGAGGCCGGCTTTTGAAAGCTAAAGTCGTAAAAATTCCTTTTTATAAGAAATAACATTGTCGATTAATAATATGGAATGCCGTCTCGTCGAGCCAAGCTTTGCGGGATGGCATTTCCGTTTGTAAATGACCTGCGGTATATGAAAAGAATATTCTTTCTCGCTTTTGCCTGTGTTTTTTCCGTTATGCTCTGCGTGCCTGCCATGGCTGCGGAGGACGATGTCGCGCGCATGCTGGAAAAGCATGTGGAATACCTTGCTGCCGATTCTCTCAAAGGCCGGCTTTCCGGTACTGACGGAAACAGGAAGGCGGCTGAATATATTTACAATGTCATGAGGTCTTACGGCCTTGAGATGATATATCCTGAGCCAGGGCAGTCGTTCAGCCTTACCGTAGAAGGGGATTCCCTGAATTCCGTCAACGTGCTCGGCATGGTCGAAGGATATGATCCGGAATTCAAGGACGAAGTGATAGTGGTCGGGGCGCATTATGACAATATAGGCTCTAACAGTATAAGCATCAACGGCATTGACTGCCTTCAGGTTTATCCGGGAGCGGACAATGACGCTTCCGGCGTTGCGGTTCTGCTGGAAGTTTCCAAGGCCGTCAAGGAGAACAGCTACATGTTCAGGCGGCCCGTGGTATTCGTATGCTTCGGGGCCGAGGAACAGGGCCTTTACGGCTCATGGTATTTTACGCATGGCGGAATATTCAATGTCAGGAACATAAGATACATGCTGAATCTGGACATGGTCGGACGTTCCGGCGATAATAACAGGTTCTCCGTGTTTACCGACTGCCCGGGCGTTTGGTTCGAGGACCTTCTGCATAAGGTCTCTTTCCGTCAGGCCGGAATCAGTCCTGCGGTGCTGGCTGCGGACCCTTTCCCGTCTTCGCATGCGATGTTCCATAATGCAGGCATTCCTGTCTCCATTTTTACCACCGGCCTGCATAGCGACATGAATACTGTCAGGGACACTCCTGACAAATTGGACTACGAGATGATGAGCTTGATTTCAAGGTACGTGTATTTTTTCATCGAAGAACTTTCGTCGGCGGATGCCATGCCTGAATCATTGTCCATGCCCGAATCCGTCCCTGATGAAGGTCGGGATGAAGGGGAAGTCCTGTCTATCCACGACGTGGATGTCAAGCCGACGTTCCTGAACGGGGACGAACTCTATTTTTTGAACAAATGGGTCTACTATTATGTCAAATATCCCGAGTCTGCCATTGAAAACGGCACGCAAGGAACGGTCGTGGTAGAATTCATCGTGGAAACGGACGGCAAGGTGTCTAACGTTGAAATCGTGAAAGGCCTAAGCGAGGATATTGACAGGGAAGTCCTGAAAGTGGTATCGGCATCCCCTAAATGGAAAGCCGCCCGATTGGGCAATGTGAAAAAACGTGTCAAGCTCACGTTGCCTGTAGAATTCAGGTTAAAATAACCCGCAAGCCGAGTGCAGAGCTTCAAGCTCGCTTGAAAGCTCTGCCGAGGCGCAGCGGTTATTGCCGCGAGCGGCAGCGAAGCGGAAATAAGCAAGCCGAGCCGCAGGTACGCCTGCGGCATTTTTCATGCTTCAAGCTCGCTTGAAAGCTCTGCCGAGGCGCAGCGGTTATTGCCGCGAGCGACAGCGAAGCGGAAATAGCCCGCAAGCGATCCGCAGGAGTTATCCTGCGGATTTTCTTATATTCTGCCAAGCTGCTTGAGGGTTATGGCTCAGGCGCAGCGGTTATTGCCACGCAGCGGAAATGACCCGCAAAACTGCCTGAACGTATTCCGCCCTGATTCTGCCGAGGAGCAGCGGAAATAAGCTGCAATGATGCATTTGAACGGCTCTATGCCGCGATTGTCTGCCGCTTTTTTTGTATCCCCGTTTCGAGCCTGCCCGAAGCTTCTGCCTCAGGCCCGCTTGAAAGCTCTGCCTCAGATGTATGATTACATGCGCGGCGAAACTGAATTGAGCCGAGATGTTGCGCATGCGTTTAGAATCATCAAAAGCAAACATGCGGCAGTGGAACTGAATTAAGCTGAAATCTGTGATACTCAGGATATTTGCCAAATGTCGTATCCCGGCGTATGGTTTGCCATGCATTCAAAGCCAATGTATCCTTGCATTACTATGCATGACCTGCAAATTGCTACGATGCTTCATGGTCCGTATTTGCCAGTTAAAATTACTTGTCCACGTTTCGTTTTTTAATTACCTAATTATCAGTGTTGTAATAAAACGAGGCGTGGATTGGTCGTGTTTTTTCATAGCATTTCTCCACGCTTGTATGCTATATATAGTTGATTATCAGTATGCTGAAAATTGTAGCCGTGGACGGATAATTTGACGAATCGACGGCAGGAGCAGCAGGGGCAGGAAAAAGCAAGGAAAGGAAGCAAGCACGAGACAGGATGCGGAAGCAGAGAAGTGCGTAATCAAGTATGAACAGAAGCAGAGACAGAAACAGGATGCAAGCAAGTAAGTAAGCAAGCATCTAATCCGAGTAGTTTACTTGCCGCGAGATGTCGTAGATTGATAATTGCAATTCCCGCCAAGGCGTAATGCCTGCCGGTAGTGGTATTCGTTCTGCCTTGCTTGGTTTTCAGCGTACTGAAAAGCTCTGCTTTTGTATTCCATGATATCACATGCAGGCTGCCAGCTTATCTCAGACACGATTTTGGTGACAATCATGACATGTGATTTCGCAAGGGCATATGAAGTCAGCTTGTCTGAGAATCGATTTTGGCCTTTATATCGCAATATTCCGTATTCCTTCCTTGGCAGTCATGTTTTGCGGATAGCAGCGAGGCTGTAGCAATGTCGCGGGATTCCGTATTTCCATTCTTGCGATGGCAATACCGGCGGCATTGCACGCATATGTCGTATCCTAGCATGGCCCCTAAAATGAAATCTTCTTCGGGTGTCAGTTTGTTCAAAGGACGGTCGACCAGCAGGCGGATAGCCTCTATGCATTCATCGCATCCGAAAAACAAGTTTATGCGTTTGTCGTCCACTTCCTGCACGATGAATTTGATATTTTGGTTAGCCAAGCGTTTGACGGCAAAATCCTCGTATTTCTTGTTGGTTGTATAGAGCGCCATGCGGCGTACACCTTTTTTAAGTTCGTAGATGTGATTCAGAAAGACTTTAAGGTTTGAATGCTCCAGTTCCATGCTCATGATAGCTTTTATCGTCGGTATTAAATTAGCTGGCAGGCGGGTTGATGTAAAAACATATCCCGTCTGTCAGCTGGAATTCTTATGCCAGGTCCGGCTTTAGCATATCTGTCCACGACGAGATGCGTTCTTCTGTCTTATCGCTTTCGTTTACATCGTCGATGGCCAGCCCTACGAAGTTTCCGTCGATAACGGAAATGGACGAACCGTATGAGTAATCCGTATCTGGAACGGCTCCTATGAAATGGCATCCGCTATCTTTTAAATCTTCGTAAAGTAATCCTATGGCGTTGCAAAATGTATCGCAGTATGATGCTGAATCTCCGCATCCGAACAATGCTATCGTCTTGTTTTTCAAGTCTATGTTTTTTAATACGCTGATTCCGGCGTACCAATCGTCCTGCAATTCGCCGTCGCCCCACGTGGAACTTCCAAGTATCAAGGCTTCGTAGGATTCCGCCAATTCGGCGTTCATATTCCTGACATCATGTACATCCGATGGTGCAATGCCCAATTTTTCAGCTATCATATTGGCCGCTGATTCTGTTGTCCCGGTTGAAGAACCGTAAAATACTCCTGTTTTTTTCATTGTCGTATTGATTTTGATTTTCCATTACAAAATAAGAGCATTCGAACCGGGCATGAAATACCTAAAAATAGGGTTTTTCAGGTGCGCAGCATCGCCGGGATGCGCATCGTCTTCGTTGACGCTATGATGTTTTTTCGGTCATACGGTATCGTCCGGGCCTTCAACGAATTGAATGGCATTAAGCAGAATATGGCGTTCTTCAGGTACGCGGTATCGCCCGGATTGCACGGGGCGTTCAGGGTCATGAATGCGTAGATGGTTTTTTTTGAGTACGCGGTATGCCGGAGCAGGCCGCGCTGGAACGGTTTATCCGCAAACATCGTTTTTCGGGCATTCCCGGCTTCCTGCCTTGAGTAAGCCTCTTTGTGATAGTTTGTCCGCAATCATCGTTTATAGTACTTTGTATCGCCGGACGCATGTTTTACGGGCTATGGGAGTTGATGCATTGGATGTAATGAAAATAAAATGCGGGACCTGCATGTCTGATATTTGTTAAAATTGTATATTTGCGCGATAAACCGTGATTAGTAATAAATGCTATGCGTTCCAGGCATTCACGCGGAATGCCTGCGGTATAAAATACAAATGCAGATGGAATATAATTTCTCGGAGATAGAAAAAAAATGGCAGGCCTATTGGGCGTCCCATGGCACTTTCAGGGCTGACAACATATCGGACAAGCCGAAATACTATGTTCTCGACATGTTCCCTTATCCTTCCGGCGCAGGATTGCACGTGGGACATCCTCTCGGATATATAGCGAGCGACATTTACAGCAGGTACAAAAGGCAGAAGGGCTTCAATGTGCTTCATCCTATGGGATATGACGCTTTCGGGCTTCCTGCCGAGCAATATGCGATCCAGACGGGAAAGCATCCTGCCGATACGACGGAAGAGAACATATCAAGGTACAGGAAACAGTTAGACAGGATAGGCTTTTCGTATGATTGGTCGAGAGAAGTGAGGACATGCGATCCGTCTTATTATAAATGGACACAGTGGGCTTTCCTTCAAATGTTCGATCATTGGTACGACAAGGACTCCGACCGCGCGCTTCCTATATCGACCCTTGCAGGCATATTCGAAAAATCAGGTAATTCCCGGGTCAATGCGGCATGCGGCGCAGTGGAAACCTTTTCGGCAAGCCAGTGGAATTCTTTCGACGAGAAAAAGAAACGTGAAATCCTGATGCAATACAGGATCGCTTATCAGGGCGAGACGTCCGTGAACTGGTGCCCTCAGCTAGGCACTGTACTGGCCAACGACGAAGTCAAGGAAGGGTATTCGGTGCGCGGCGGTTTCCCTGTAGAGCAGAAGAAGATGAAACAATGGCTTTTGAGGGTATCCGCTTATGCAGAACGGCTTCTTTCCGATTTGGAAGAATTGGACTGGACCGACTCCCTGAAGGAAATGCAAAGGAACTGGATCGGCAAGTCTTGCGGCGCCGAAATGGTATTCAAGGTATCGAACGGAACGGAAGAGCATGACATGACCATTTTCACGACAAGGGCGGATACCGTGTTCGGCGTGACATTTATGGTTCTGGCCCCTGAAAGCGAATGGGTTGACATACTTACTACTCCGCAGCAACGCGCCCAGGTCGACGACTATCTTTCCATGGTTAAGAAGAAGACGGAAAGGGAAAGGATAGCTGAAACCAAGAAGATTACAGGCGTGTTCTCGGGTTCATATGCGATTAATCCCATAAGCGGGAACAAGATTCCGGTATGGATTTCAGAATATGTCCTTTCGGGCTACGGAACCGGAGCCATAATGGCAGTGCCGGCTCATGACAGCAGGGATTATGCATTCGCCCGCCATTTCAATCTTCCTATCATTCCGTTGATAGAAGGTTGCGATGTGTCAGAGAGCAGCTTCGATGCGAAAGAAGGCATAATGTGCAATTCAGGATTCCTGAACGGGATGCCGGTGTCCGAGGCCATTCCGGCAGCTATAGAGAAAATAGAGCAAATGGGGATAGGACGAAGAAAAGTCAATTATCGTTTGCGCGACGCGATTTTTTCAAGGCAAAGGTATTGGGGAGAACCGTTCCCGGTATATTTCAAGGACGGGGAAGCCTATGCGATGCCTGAATCCGTCCTTCCGCTGGAATTGCCTGAAATCGACAATTTCCTTCCGACGGAAACAGGCGAGCCTCCGCTGGCGAGGGCCAAGTCCTGGGCTTATGACGGATATCCGATAGAAACCAGCACCATGCCGGGTTTTGCAGGAAGCAGCGCGTATTATCTCAGGTATATGGATCCGGGAAACGGAGATGCGCTGGTAAGCCGCCAGGCAGACGAGTACTGGCGTTCAGTGGACTTGTACATAGGCGGAACGGAACATGCTACCGGCCATCTGATATATTCACGTTTCTGGAACAAGTTCCTTTACGATTTGGGATACGTGTGCGAAAAAGAGCCTTTCAGAAAACTGATAAACCAAGGCATGATACAAGGCCGTTCGAATTTCGTATACAGGATAAAAAACACGAACAGGTTCGTTTCATGCGGCTTGAAAGACAAATACGATACCACTGAAATACATGTGGATGTCAACATCGTCGAAAACGACAGGCTCGACTTGGAAGCTTTCAGGAAATGGAGGCCTGAATTCGAGACTGCGGAGTTCGAGCTTGAAAACGGGGAATATATTTGCGGATGGGCCGTCGAAAAGATGAGCAAGTCAATGTACAATGTCGTGAATCCTGACATGATATGCGACAAATACGGCGCGGATACGCTTCGCCTTTATGAAATGTTCCTCGGTCCTTTGGAACAATCGAAGCCGTGGGATACAAAAGGCATAGACGGGGTGGCAAGATTCCTTAAAAAATACTGGAGGCTGCATTTTTCGAAAGACGGGAAATTCTCTGTGAATGAAGACGCGCCTTCTCCCGAAGAGTTGAAAGTGCTGCACAGGCTGATAGGCAAGGTCCAGTCAGACATAGAATCGTTTTCGTTCAATACGTCGGTTAGCGCGTTCATGATAGCGGTGAACGAATTTACCGACATGCATACCTCAAAAAGGGCGGTGCTTGAACCTCTTGCGATACTTATATCATCCTATGCCCCTCATATCGCCGAAGAATTGTGGGGCATGATGGGGCATGATGAAAGCATAGCCTATGCGGAATTCCCAGTTTATGAGGAAAAATATACTGTCGAGGATTCTTTCGAATATCCTGTCTCGTTCAACGGGAAGATGAGGTTCAAGATCAGGCTCTCTAAGTCCCTTTCGAAGGAGGAAATCGAAAAGCAGGTGATGGAAGATCCGAATTTCGGCAGGTTCATAGGTGAAAGCAAAGTGAAAAAGATAATAGTAGTACCTTCAAAAATAATCAACATTGTATTCTGACATGCCAAATAAGTCAAACAAGAAGATATTTACTCTTATCAAAGAGTATGTCCTCATTACGCTCGGGATGTTCCTGTATTGCGTGGCGTGGACGCATGTCCTTATCCCGAACGGGATTTCCGGCGGCGGCATTCCAGGTGTCGCAACGGTACTTCATTACGCAACTGGATGGGACTATTCCTATTATTACATTATAATCAATACGTTCCTCTTGATTGCCGGTACTTTGATACTTGGCCATGGATTCGGATTCAAGACTTTGTACAGCATATTCCTGGCTTTCATATTCCTTCATTTCCTTCCGGAGTGGATACATTTTTCGTTCGAATTGGAGGAAAAATTCCTGTATGCCATAATAGGCGGTACAGTGAGCGGATTCGGAATCGCGCTTGTGTTCATGCAGGGGGGCAGCTCGGGCGGAACGGATATAATAGCCCTCGTGGTCTCCAAGTACAGGGATACTTCTCCGGGCCGCGTGTTCCTTTTCTGCGATTTGATAATAATAGCGTCCATATTGCTCGTTCCTGACAAAAGGTCTATCGAGAATGTCATTTACGGTTATATCCAGATGATTTCGTTTTCTCTGATGGTGGACATGGTACTTACGGGCAACAAGCAGTCGGTGCAGATTCTCGTATTTTCCCAAAAATACAAGGAAATCGCGGACTTCGTTTCGTTCAACATGCATCGCGGGGTGACCGCGCTCGAATCTGTGGGCTGGTTTACCCAGCAGGACAGCAAGGTCCTTGTCATAGTTGCCAGGAAGCAGGACCTTCTTGAAATTACATCGGCAATAAAAGAAATTGATAATCAGGCGTTCCTGTCGATAAGCAGTACAATGAACGTTTACGGGAACGGCTTTGAACAAATAAAAAGTAAAAACGGTTTAACATGGAAAAAAGCTCTAAAAAAATCCTGACCATATTCAAGGAATACGGTTTGATCACGTTAGGATTGTTGTTGTACACCATCGGGATGCAGATATTCGTTTTCCCGAACCAGTTGGTCGGAGGAGGCGTATCGGGTATTTCGGCGTTATTGCTGTACGCTCTTAAAATACCTGTGAGCTGGTCTTATTTCATTATAAACTTGGCTCTGTTGGCCATAGGCCTGAAAGTATTGGGCAAGGCGTTCGGGTTCAAGACAGTCTATGCGATTTTCATAGCGTCCCTGTTCTATGAAATACTTCCAAGGATAGATGTGATAAATGAATTCGCGCTTGAATTCTCACGTGAAAGCCTGCCTTTGATATGCGCCATGTTCGGCGGCTTGTGCGCCGGCGGCGGAATAGGGATTTCCTTCACTCAGGGAGGAAGTACCGGCGGTACTGATATCATAGCATTGATAGTCAATAAGTACAGGAACATATCCCCGGGCAAGATCATCCTTTTGCTTGATATAATCATCATAGGTTCTTCATTCTTTATAAACCATGACATGTCAGTAAGCCAAAGATTGCTTATCGTCCTTTACGGTTATGTGCTTACTTTCGTTGTCAGCAACGTCGCGGATGCGATATTGGCCGGTAATAAAAGTTCCATGCAGCTATTCATATTTTCGAAAGAGTATGAGAAGATCGCGGATTCCGTTGTCGCGCAGATCGGCAGGGGCGTTACCATAATCGACGGTACCGGCTGGTATACTAAAACGGAAGGCAAGGTGGCCATGGTCATAGTGAGGAAAACTGAACTGAGCAGGACCCTTGCAGTGATAAAACGCATAGATCCAAAAGCATTTATCAGCGTAGGCGATGTAATGGGAGTGTACGGCCAGGGATTCGATCAGATAAAAAAATAAAAAAGGTAGAAAACTTATTAAAGAAAAAGATAAATGAGTTCTTACAAGGACCGGCTTGCTTTGCAGGGCCGGTCCTTTTTGTATTTTTGCCCGACGAAAGCGGGAAAAGCATAACGGATTCGATTGCGGTTTTGTCCGCAATCTTTATGCAGCGCAACGGCTTTGATTGTAAATGCAGTTTAATTTGAGGTGAGATGATATATTTTTACGAAATGATGCCGATTTTGATTCTTTTAGTTTTGTCCATGTCCTATTGCGCATATTTTCTTTTGCAGGAAAGAAAGTGCAGGAATGCTTCCGGCGGAATCCTTAGGAGCATGACGTTGGGCCATCTGATAAAAAGCCTTGGCTTTCTGTCAATACTGTGTCTCATGCTTGTCCTTGCCGGTTTGTTTTTTCCGCCTGATGCGCCCGATGGCCAGTATTTGCATTTTTCGATGACGATGCTCGGTTTTTCGCCGGCGGTCTTCATGTCGTTGCCTTTCAGGACTCTGTATAAGGAAAAGATGAATGTCAAGCTGATATATGCCTCTTATTCTGCTGCTTTGCTCCTGTTTGTCTTTGCGGCAGCGAAAAGCCCGTCGGACGCCGGCAGTTTCAATGATGCGGTTTTCGCGATTTGCGCCATATGCCTTGTCCTCTTCATGGCATTCAGGTTCAGAGCCTTGTATTTAAGCGGATATTGGAAGCGTTATTCCGTGACGGTGCTGTCTCTCAAGAGCAATATGTTCTATATTGGAGTGTTCGCCATTTCATTATGCATCGTGACGGCATTTTATCTTTTGCCGGCATCGCTTCTGTCATTGTCGGTCTTCTGCATCCTGCTTTCTGCATTGGTGTTTTTCATATGCCATGAAATTTCTTCCGGAACAATCACGCAGGAATCTTCGTATAAAAGCATATCCTTGCTTCCTGATGAAATGCCGAAAGAAGTCGTGGTCAATGATGGTGTCCTGCAGGAAATCCAGGAACGCCTCGTGGCTTATTTCAACAAGGAAAAGCCGTATCTCGATCCCGATCTCAAGATCGGCGATGTCGCGCTCGGAATATTCACTAACAAGACATATTTGTCCAAGGTTTTGAATTTGAAGATGCATACGAATTTCAACAAATTCGTCAATTCGTACAGGATCAGCATGGCGATGGAGCTTTACAGGAACAACCCTTCCTTGAAAATAGGGGAGTTGTGCACGCGCTCGGGATTCAATAATATGCCGTCTTTCAATCACTCGTTCAGAATGGTCGCAGGATGTTCCCCATCTGAATGGTGCAAGAAAGTACGAAGCCAGATTTGCGTTGACGGGGTGATTAGCGGGGAGGATAACATGAATGGACGAATATGAAACGCTTGCGGATGTCGCATCGAGGCTCGACGAAGTCATGGAGGGCGAAGCTCCGTACCTGAAAGGAAAGTATACGCTTGAAAACCTGGCGAGGTCGGCAGGCACGAACCGCACGTATGCCTCCCGTTCGTTCTCCAAGATGAAAAAGACGAGCTATACCGCCTATTGCAATAAAAGGAGGATCAAGGTGGCGGAAAAGCTTCTTTTGGAAGAGAATGACGACGGGACATACAAGTACAAGATACCGGACGTGGCCTTGATGTCCGGTTTTTCTTCCGAAAGGACTTTCTACCGCGCAATGTTAAAATACAGCGGATTGACACCCTCCAAATTCAGATTTGTGAAGAAGTATTCTATAAATATGTTTTAGAATTTGTCGCAGGCGGCCCGCATATACTGTTGCGCCTGGGGCATAGCAAATTCATTTACTATGCCCTCGGCTTCTGCGCAATTCGGCCCTTATGGGCCGCATATACTGTTCACGCCTGGGGCATAGCAAATACATTTGCTATGCTCTCGGCTTCTGCGCAATTCGGCCCTTGCGGGCCGCATATACTGTTGCGCCTCGGCAGAGCAAATGTATTTGCTATGCTCTCGGCTTCTGCGTATATTTGCGCCAATAAAAGAAAACTTATGGCAGACGAGAAAATAATCTTTTCAATGAACGGGGTAGGCAAGGTCCTTCCGGCAAGCAACAAGACCATATTGAAGGATATTTACCTATCTTTTTTTTATGGCGCGAAAATCGGAATAATCGGATTGAACGGCTCCGGAAAATCAACCCTGATGAAAATCATAGCGGGAATCGAATCCCCTACGCATGGCGAGGTGGTTTGGGCTCCCGGTTATACGGTCGGTTATCTTGAACAGGAACCTTTTCTTGATGATAATAAAACAGTCCGCGAAGTAGTCGAAGAAGGCGTTCAGGAGGTGGCGGATCTATTAAAAGAATACGAGTCCGTGAATGCCAGGTTCGCCGAGCCGATGGACGATGATCAGATGAATAAATTGATAGAATACCAGGGCGAGCTGACGGAAAAGATAGAGCACCTTAACGGCTGGGAACTCGATTCAAAGTTGGAGAGGGCCATGGACGCCCTCATGTGTCCTGAACCCGATACTCCGGTGAAGGTGTTGAGCGGAGGCGAACGCAGGAGAGTCGCCCTTTGCAGATTGCTTTTGCGCGAACCGGATGTGCTTTTGCTTGACGAACCGACCAACCATCTCGATACGGAAAGCATACAGTGGCTTGAAGCCCATCTGCAACAATACAAGGGCACTGTCATTGCAGTTACGCATGACAGGTATTTCCTTGACAATGTGGCCGGATGGATACTGGAACTCGACCGTGGAGAAGGAATTCCATGGAAGGGAAATTATTCTTCCTGGCTGGATCAGAAATCGAAAAGGCTCCAGCAAGAGGAAAAACAGGAGAGCAAACGCAGGAAAACCCTTGAGCGCGAGCTTGAATGGGTAAGGATGTCTCCAAAGGCAAGGCATGCCAAGTCGAAGGCGAGATTGTCGGCCTATGAGAAAATGTTAAACGAAGACGGCAAGGCCAAGGAAGAAAAATTGGAAATATTCATTCCTAACGGCCCAAGGCTCGGCAATCGCGTGATAGAAGCGAGGAACGTCTCCAAGTCGTTCGGCGACAAGGTCCTTTTCGAAAATCTCAATTTCGTGCTTCCTCCGGCAGGAATAGTCGGGGTGATAGGACCTAACGGGGCCGGAAAAACCACATTGTTCAGGCTTATAATGGGAATAGAAAAGCCTGACAATGGCGAATTCTTGATAGGTGAAACCGTCAAGGTCGCTTATGTGGACCAGCAGCACAAGTCGATAGACCCTGACAAGACCGTTTATCAGACCATATCGGAGAATTCCGATTTTGTCAAATTGGGAAACAGGGAAATTAACGCGCGCGCATATGTTTCGAGGTTCAATTTTTCCGGGGCGGACCAGGAGAAAAAATGCGGAGTCCTTTCAGGCGGCGAAAGAAACAGGCTTCATTTGGCATTGACATTAAAGGAAGAGGCGAATGTCCTTTTGCTGGACGAGCCGACCAATGATGTTGATGTCAATACGATAAGGGCTCTTGAAGAAGGTCTTGAGAATTTTGCCGGATGCGCTGTCGTGATTTCGCATGACAGATGGTTTTTGGACAGGATAGCAACCCATATACTTGCATTCGAGGGAGATTCTCAGGTGTATTTCTTCGAAGGTTCGTATTCCGAGTACGAAGAAAACAAGAAAATGAGGCTCGGGGATAATGAGCCTCACAGGTTCAAATACAAAAAACTGATGGAGTAGGACGATGCCGGTCCGGGCAACTGCATTGGTATAAGGATAATAAAAATAAAGGAAAGATATCCGGCTATTTTCCTTTATTTTTAAGCTTATGTCGCCAACTATTTTTGGCAACATAACCAAATAATGAACGGGGCTGTGTCGTAATGCACGATACAGCCCCGTTTTTAGAATCATTGAAAAAATCCTACCAGTCTTCGGATACCTCTATCATGCCTGAATACTCCGTGCTTATGCTGTTGCCGTCTACATCGTATAGGTCGGCAACTATCGTGTATGTTCCGTCTCCGTTAGCCGTGATGGTCAGTTTTCCTGAATCTATAGTAGCGTCCCAGCTATAGGAATCCTTTTCGTAATAGTAGCTGCCGTCCTGGTTATAATCTTCATCGCGCCATCCCTTGACGACGGTTCCTGCCTTGAGGCTTGAGCTGACCTGGTATTCTCCCTGCATGTTGTACGGGAATTTAGACATGTTGTCCAGCTGGATGTACAGGCCGAGCCTTGTTTCGTCCGATTCGTAGCTGCTTTTCGCCTGTATTGCAAGGTAGACAGTGCTGGCATTGTCAGAATAGTCGATCATTCCGTCTTCCCAGTAGGCGTTGCTCGCTTCGAATGCCACATCCCCCGTGAGTTTTGTGAATCCGTTACCTGCTTCAGGATCAGGCACGTATTCTTCATATTCGATTTCCAATGTTTCGACATCCGTTGTTCTCGCTCCGGCATATGCCCCGAAAGCAAATGCTACATACGTTCCTGTGCCGTAGGTTTCGAATACTTCGAAATAATTACGCTGGTCGATGCCCGAAGTAATAAGCACATTCAGGGCAGAGGCATTGACTTCAAGGTATTCATCGGCTATGGCTTCAGGAGAATCATAATTGTCGAATCCCCCTTCCTTAGGCATTACATAGAAGCAGTAAGGATCATCGTTTGACGGTTCTACTCGGATTATCGTTTCGTCCACAAGCAAAATCTTGAAGGTGTTGTCGGACGGTTCAACTTTGCCGGTTATGTAAAGTTCAGACATTTCGACATCCGTAGTAAGAGTTCCGGTTTCATCCACCCCGAATGCAAGCAGGTACAATTCAGTCATTTGGGTGTATCCTCCGAAAGTCGAAGTCTGGGTTCCTGTGGAAATCTGGTCGTTGTACATCTCTTCGAATGACATGTATCCGTAGTCGGCGAAGCTTTCTTTCCAAAGGTTGACCGTGGCCAATGCGGCAGCGGTTATGTCGGAATGGTAAGTTCCTTCGTATGCGGCTTTCGGAATTGCGGACCAGAAATATTTCAGCTGCTGGTCTTCAGGAGTCACCTTTGCCTTAATGTATGCCGGGTCGATTTCGAGCACTTCGAAATCGAACATAGAGGTTTTCACTATCGTGCTGTCAGTTCCGGGTTCGACGGTTGCCGAATCGTCGCCGCTGCCCGGTGGTGTCGGGCCGTTAGTCTTTTCGCATGATACGATAGCAAATGCTGCAATGCATATGGCTACCATTTGTAGTAGGAATGTTTTTCTCATATGAAACAGTTTTTTGTGGTTAAACAGTTTAAATATCCTTACAAATATAATAAAAATTTATAAATACAAAATAATTTTATTAATAATGCGAAGAAGCCAGGCAAAAAAAATAGCCGCCCGGTCAGGACGGCTATCTGCAATATCAGGTACTGCTTATTTCTTGAAAAGTTCCCTTATCGAATCAGCAAGGCGTTTTACACCTTCTATGATCTTTTCGTCGCTCATGAACGAGAAGTTGATCCTCATTGTGTTCTGTCCTTTGCCGTCGCAGAAGAACACGTCGCCCACTACGAATGCCACATGTTTTTCCATTGCGATTTTGAAGAGATCCCTCGAATTGTAGCCTTCCGGCAACTGTACGAACAGGAACAAGCCTCCTTCAGGTTCTGTCCAGGTAACTCCTTCCGGCATGTATTTGTGGAAGCATTCGATCATCAGGTTGCGTTTTCCCCTGTAAAGTTCGATGGTCTTCTTCAAATTGGTTTCGTAGTAACCTTTCTGCATGTATTTTGCAGCGACAGCCTGGTCGAACCAAGGAGTGCAAAGGTCTGCTGACTGTTTTGCTATGTTGTATTTTTCAACGATTTCCTTAGGAGCTATGACCCATCCGATCCTGAATGACGGAACGAAAGTCTTGGAGAATGTTCCGAAGAGTATCACTCTTTCAGAATCCATAGAAGAAAGGAGCGGGTATTCCTGGCCCATGAACCTTATTTCCCTGTAAGGAACGTCTTCGACTACGAGGATGTCGTATTTCTTCGCTACTGCGAGGATTTCCTTGCGCTGTTCGAGATTCATGGTCGTTCCTGCCGGATTCTGGAAGTCAGGAATCACGTAGATGAATTTCGGCTTTTTGCCTGCTTCTACAAGTTCACGGGTCTTTTCTTCCCATGATTCGCCGGCCTTTACTCCTACTACGTTAGCCCTGTAGGCTGTGAATGACTGCAATGCTCCGAGGTAAGAAGGAAGCTCGCACATGATGGTGTCTCCAGGGTTGATGAAAATCCTTGTAGTAAGGTCGATTGCCTGCTGCGAAGCTGTTGTTATTATGATGTTTTCTTTTGTTATGTTGAGACCCTGCTTGTTGTATCTTTTTACAAGTTCTTCGCGAAGAACTTCGTTGCCGTCCGTCGTGCCGTATTGAAGGGCTTTCCTTCCTTCAGTGGTAAGCACTTCCATCATTATTTCTTTCAATTCTTCGATAGGGAACGTGTCCGGGCTTGGCATCCCTCCGGCGAACGAAATCATTTCAGGGTGATTAGCATATTTGAGCAATGCTCTGATTTCCGAAGCTTTCATGCTTTTTGCGCTTTCGGACAAAA
Source organism: uncultured Bacteroidales bacterium (assembly GCA_944322605.1). Classification (GTDB taxonomy): domain Bacteria; phylum Bacteroidota; class Bacteroidia; order Bacteroidales; family UBA932; genus CALUPD01. Next base: position 51,479 of record CALUPD010000001.1, read on the forward strand.
TTGATTGTACGTCTATTGCCATATTGTATGATTTTAGATTATAAAATAAATTCCGCCAGTCTTCCGCGTTTTACGGCGCGGCATAGCATGATAATCGCGATTCTTAACGGGAAAGCGATTACTTTCTTACAAAGATACAAAAAATAAGCCGTAATCTTTTAAATTATTTAACGGCTTCATCTTTTTTCTTAGAAGTGTTGAATATGTTCATAGCCTTTTCTATTCCCATGGCTATGAATGCCTCCGAGGCTTTTATGCATTCGTCCGCAATGAAAGGCAGCTCTTTCTCTTCATCCCCGGTCCAATGTCCGAGCACGTAATCTATCTGCCCGTTCTTGCGGAAATTGTCGCCTATGCCTACGCGTAATCTCGGATAATCTGTCCTTCCAAGTATCTCGGCGATGTTTTTCAACCCGTTATGTCCTCCGTCGCTTCCTTTGGCCCTTAGCCTGATGCTTCCGAAGGGCAATGCTATGTCGTCTACTATGACGAGCGATTTCTCTATCGGAGTCTTGGTTTGCTGTAGCCAGTAATTCACGGCTTTGCCGCTGAGATTCATGTAAGTGGACGGTTTCAGGAGGATTATTTTTTCTCCCCTGGCCCTGAGTTCTGCCGTAGAACCGTATCTCCCCGACATAAAAGAAATGTTGGATGCCTTCGCCCAGGCATCCAACACCGTAAAACCTATATTATGTCTGGTATTTGCATATTCGGCTCCTATGTTGCCGAGTCCTGTTATAAGATAGCTCATACCTTGTTTATGACGTCGTCATTATTTGGCAGCAGCCGCAGCGGCAGCAGCGTTTCCGAGTGCTGCACGGGTCATTTTGACAGCGCAGATGATTGTAGCCTTAGGAGATACGATCTGTACATTGTCGAATGACAGGTCCTTTGCTGTTATTGTCTGTCCAAGCTGCAAGGAGGTGATGTCTATTTCGAGGGTGTCAGGCAATTTGTCCAAAGGAGCGCAGATCTTGAGCTTTCTTGATGAAACAAGCAGCTTTCCGCCTTGTTTTACGCCTTCGGAATTACCTGTGATCACGATAGGAACGTCGATTGTTACAGGTTTCTTGTCTGAAACTATAAGGAAGTCTGCATGTATGGTTTCGTCTGTGACAGGGTGGAACTGCAAGCTGTGCACGATCGATTTGTATTCTTTTCCGTCTATGTTCAGATTGACGATGTAGGAATTAGGAGTGTGGGTCACAGCCTTGAATTCTTTTGCGTTTACATAGAACAGGACATTTTCGATGCCTTGTCCGTAAAGCACGCAAGGGATTTTTCCTTCTTTCCTGACAGCTTTCATCGCAGATTTTTTAATGACCTCTCTGCTTTGGCCGTTCAAATTGATTTCTTTCATGAAATTAAAATTTAAAAATGTGTTACTCAGTTCTTTCAGAACCCCATTGCACCAAAAAGGGTTCATCCTTTTTTAGCTGGCTGCAAAGATAGTCAAATTTTTTAAATGCAGTGTATTCCGGCATGAATTTGGATATATCTATTTAAGAAAGGGCGGGTTGCCGTCGCAGAGGGTTCTTTTGCTTGATAAAATTTGCGCAATCCGGAACAATGGTTATCTTTGTGGTAAATTTTAATAATTATTAATAAATAGTATTTAAAATAAATAAGCCTGTGCCGCAGCAACGCTGATGGCGCAGGAGGTTTTAGAAAAGACACACTTTAAAATACAAAATGATATGAGCAAGAAATGGATTTGTACGGTATGCGGTTATGTTCACGAAGGTGATACTCCGCCAGAATTTTGTCCTCAATGCAAGGTTCCTGCAAGCAAGTTCAAGGAACTCGTGGAAACAGAAGGCGAATTGACTTGGGCCGATGAACACAGGATAGGCGTTGCCAAGGATGTCGATCCTGAGGTTTTGGAAGGTCTCAGGTCTCATTTCAACGGTGAATGCTCGGAAGTCGGGATGTATCTGGCCATGAGCCGCCAGGCAGACAGGGAAGGGTATCCTGAAATTGCGGAAGCTTATAAGAGAATCGCTTTCGAGGAAGCCGAGCATGCTGCCAAGTTCGCTGAACTTCTCGGGGAAGTCGTATGGGATACAAAAACCAATCTGAAAAAGAGAATGGAAGCCGAAGCCGGAGCGTGCGAAGACAAAAAACGCATCGCCACTAAGGCCAAACAGCTGAATCTGGATGCCATCCATGATACTGTCCATGAAATGTGCAAGGATGAAGCAAGGCACGGACAGGTTTTCCAGGGACTTTACAAGAGGTTTTTCGGGAACAAGAAATAAACAGGCATGCGCCATGCCTTGAAAGCGGGCATGAATAAAAGGAAATGCTGTTCCGGAATTGTATTCGGGACGGCATTTTTTGCCGATGGCCGTGCCGGGATGAAAGGGAGTCGGGCTTTCATCAAGCCGTACTGTTTTTGGCGACATTGCCGCGGGAATGAAAAACGGGCGGTGTCGCGCAATTGCGATACCGCCCGTTCTGTCTGTCATTGGTTCAGATCCGGCTATCCGTGATTTCCGGTCTTGCCTTTACCATCCTAATACGTAAGCGAACATGAGCGGCGCAACGATGGTCGCGTCCGATTCCACGATGAATTTAGGAGTATCGATGTCCAATTTTCCCCATGTGATCTTTTCGTTCGGAACGGCTCCGGAATAAGAACCATACGAGGTTGTCGAATCGGAGATCTGGCAGAAGTATTTCCATAGCGGAGTTCCTGTCCATCCGAGATCCTGTTCCATCATAGGGACTACGCATATCGGGAAGTCTCCGGCCGTGCCGCCTCCTATCTGGAAGAATCCTACTCCTTTTCCTGCGGAATTGTTCTTGTACCAGTCGGTGAGGAACATCATTGTTTCGATTCCGTTCTTTATGATGTGCGGATCGAGTTCTCCCTTGATGCAGTGAGCGGCGAATATGTTTCCTGTCGTGCTGTCTTCCCATGCCGGAACGACGATAGGAATATTCTTTTCGCATGCGGCAAGCACCCAGCTGTCCTTAGGGTCGATTTCATAATACTGTTCAAGAACGCCGCTGCGCAGGAGCCTGTACATTACTTCGTAAGGAAGCAGCCTTTCTCCTTTTGCCTGCATGTCTTTCCATACGTCGAGAAGATGGTGTTCGAGCCTTCTGAAAGCTTCCTCTTCAGGAATGCAGGTGTCGGTGACCCTGTTCATATGGTTGTCGAGCAACGCTTTTTCCTGTTCAGGAGTAAGGTCCCTGTATCCCGGAACCCTGTAATAATGCGAATGGGCGACAAGGTTCATTATGTCTTCTTCGAGGTTGTTGGCAGAGCATGACACGATGTGTATTTTGTCCTGTCTTATCATTTCGGCAAGCGATATGCCGAGTTCCGCTGTACTCATTGCACCGGCCATGGCCAGCATCATTTTCCCACCGTCCTGGAGGTGTGCTTCGTAAGCTTTCGCTGCATCCACTAACGATGCCGCATTGAAGTGGCGGTAGTGATGAGTGATGAATTGTGAAATAGGTCCTTTATTCATTTTATGTAGTATTAAAATTATAACCCGTGAATGCGTATGCAATTACCGTGCTATGCGTGTTCTATTTCATTGGCGAACATATGCATTGCCGAATATGCAAATTTATCAAAATTATCCTTACTTTTGTATGATAATGGGTTTTATTGGAATTTTATGTTGAGAGAAGGCATCGCAGGGGCGTTCGCCAGGATGAAGACCCCGTTTTATTATTACGACCTTGACCTGCTGAGGGCGACCGTTTCGGATTATATGAAATATATGGACCGGTACGGGTACAGGGCTCATTATGCGTTGAAGGCGAATTCCGATCCGAGAATAGTCTCGATTATCAGGGAAGCCGGATTCGGCGCAGACTGCGTGAGCGGGAACGAAGTGAGGTTCGCTTTGGAATCGGGGTTCGCTCCTGAAAAAGTGGTTTTTGCAGGGGTGGGGAAAAGCGACGAGGAAATAAGGTTCGCTCTGAAATCGGATATCCTGTATTTTAACTGCGAATCGATACAGGAGATAGAAGTGATTGATTCTATTGCCGGCGGAATGAAAAAAAAGGCCCGTGTCTCCGTAAGGATAAATCCTGACGTCGACGCGCACACCCATTCTTTTATAAGCACAGGAAGGGACGAAGACAAGTTCGGGATAGGGAAGTGGGCGTTCGACAATGTGGCCGACGTTCTCGGTGTATGCACCAACATAGATTTCAAGGGACTGCATTTCCATATTGGCTCGCAAATTGCCGACATGGGGGTTTTTAAGGAATTATGCCTGAATGCCAATGAAATATGCGCGTATTTCGAAAGCAAGGGACTCGATGTGGCAAACGTCAGCCTCGGAGGCGGCCTCGGTGTCGATTATGAAGATCCTGAAACCAACAGCATGCCTGATTTCGAGGCTTATTTCAAGGTTGTCAGAGAGAATCTCGATGTCAGGCGTCTGGACGGCAGTCCGGCGATGGTCCATTTCGAGCCGGGAAGGTCGATAGTCGCGCAATGCGGATACCTCATATCCAGGGTCCTTTTCATAAAAAACGGCCTGAACAAGGATTTCGTCATTTTGGACGCCGGGATGACGGACCTTCTGCGGCCTGCGTTTTACGGCGCGGCTCATAAAATAGAGAACCTTACGTCGGAAAGCGGGAAAAACGTTTATTACGATGTAGTAGGCCCGGTATGCGAGTCTTCCGACAGGTTTTCGCCCAAATGCCTGTTGCCTGAAACGAAAAGGGGAGATATTTTTGCCATATGTTCTGCCGGCGCATACGGCAGGGCGATGTCGATGAGGTATAACCTGAGGGATATTCCGGCATCGTACTATTCGGATGACATGAAATGAAAGAAAAAATAATTATAGGATATGTTTGAGAATTTAATCGACAGGATAGAGAACTCTTTCAAGATACTGAAAGGTGAAGGGAAAATAACAGAGATAAATGTCGCAGAGACATTGAAGGACATACGCAAGGCGTTGCTCGATGCGGATGTCAGCTACAAGATCGCCAAGAATTTTTGCGACGACGTCAAGAAAAAGGCATTAGGGCAGGACGTGCTCAAATCAGTCAAGCCGGGCCAGATGATGACTAAGCTCGTGCATGACGAGCTTGCCGCCCTTATGGGAGGAGAGGCGACGGACATAAACCTCAAGGGCTCTCCTGCGGTAGTCCTCGTAGCCGGGCTTCAAGGTTCCGGAAAAACCACATTCTCCGGAAAACTTGCCTTGAATTGCAAGTCCAAGAGGGGCTTGAGGGTTTTGCTCGCTGCCTGCGACGTGTACAGGCCGGCCGCTATCGACCAGCTTAAAGTCCTTGCAGAGCAGATCGGAGTCGATGTCTATACGGAAGAAGGTTCGAAGGACCCTGTCGGAATCGCTTCCAACGCCGTGAAAAAAGCCAAGGCTGAAGGTTACAGCGTGGTGATAATAGATACGGCGGGACGTCTCGCGGTAGACGAGGAGATGATGGAAGAGATAGCTTCCATAAAAAATGCGGTAAAGCCGACCGAGACATTGTTCGTGGTGGATTCCATGACGGGACAGGACGCCGTAGAAACGGCCAAGGCTTTCAATGACAGGCTGGATTTCGACGGAGTCGTCCTGACGAAATTGGACGGGGATACAAGAGGCGGCGCTGCCTTGTCCATAAGGGCGGTAGTGAACAAGCCGATAAAATTCATAAGCTCGGGAGAGAAAATGGAAGCTTTGGACGTGTTCCATCCGAAAAGGATCGCAGACAGGATTCTCGGGATGGGAGACGTGGTTTCCCTTGTCGAGAAGGCGCAGGAGCAGTTCAATGAGGAAGAGGCGAGAAAGCTTCAGAAAAAGCTCATGAAGGACCAGTTCACCCTTACGGACTTCTATAACCAGATACAGCAAATAAAGAAGATGGGCAATATCAAGGACCTCGCTTCGATGATTCCAGGAATGGGAAAGGCCCTGAAAGATGTCAATATGGATAATTCCGCCTTCAAGAGCATCGAGGCGATAATCCTGTCCATGACATTGGAAGAACGCAACAACCCGTCCATACTTAACGGAAGCAGAAGGCGCCGCATAGCGGAAGGCAGCGGCACTACGATCCTTGAAGTCAACAGGCTCGTAAAGCAGTTCGAGGATACCCGCAAAATGATGAAGTTCATGGCAGGAGGCGGTGGAAAGAAAGCCATGCGCGCCATGTCCTCGATGAGGAGAAGATAGATGATGAATTTTAAATCGATATACAATGGAATTGCTGAAAGGAAAACTAATTGCTGATTCTGTAAAGAAAAGAATCAAGGAAAAAATCGAGGAAAAAGTTTCTTCCGGCCTCAGGGCTCCGCATCTTGCCGCAATATTGGTAGGGGAAGACGGAGCGAGCCTCACATATGTCGGCAATAAGGAAAAGGCATGCTCGCAAGTCGGCATAAAATCGACGGTCCTCAGGTTCCCGGACACGATAACCGAAGACAGCCTCATAGAAGAAATAAAAAAACTGAACGGTAATCCTGAAATCGACGGATTCATAGTGCAGATGCCTTTGCCTCCGCATATTGACGAGCAGAAAATAATCGACGCTATCGATCCTTGCAAAGACGTTGACGGCTTCAATCCCGTGAATCTCGGAAACATGGTAATCGGGCGGCCTACATTCCTTCCGGCTACCCCGTTCGGAATAATGACTCTTTTGAAAGAATACAATATTGAAACATCCGGAAAGAACTGCGTTATCATAGGAAGGAGCAACATAGTCGGAAAGCCTCTGTCGATAATGCTTTCCGCTAAATCGTATCCCGGGGACTGCACTGTCACCCTTTGCCACAGCCATACCGGAAACGTAGGCTTGTATACAAAAAACGCGGACATAGTGGTTGCCGCCTTGGGCGTACCTCATTTCCTTAAAGCCGACATGGTAAAGGACGGGGCTGTCGTCATAGACGTCGGCATAACGAGGATTCCAGGCGAAGGCGGGTCGTACAAGCTGGCCGGAGACGTGGATTTTGAAAACGTGGCCCCGAAATGCTCGTTCATCAGTCCTGTTCCGGGCGGAGTAGGGCCGATGACAATAGTTTCCTTGCTTGAGAACACCTATAAGGCAGCATACGGGGAAAACATATAGCGCATATATTATATATAGGTATGGTGCAAAACCGGAGTGCGCAGAAAATAAAAATTAACAAAAAAATAACCAAAAAGGTTGATTGTAAGCAAAAGATTAATAATTTTGCCTGATAGTATTTTGTGTTTGGTGTGCTTACGGCATTGCTGAAAATGCGGAATATTAGTGAAAAACTTGAATACAAAACCCTAAAATATTTATAAACCATTAAATTATCTAGTTAATGAAACAAGTGAGATTACTTATGGCAGGATTGTTCCTGATGGTTTCGAGCGCGTTGTTTGCGCAAAGAATCACAGTGAACGGTACTGTTATCGACGCGTCGACAAATGAACCCGTGCCGTATGCGTCTATCCAGATTAAAGGTACTACTTCCGGCGTTTCATCGGACGATTTCGGTAAATTCTCTATCGATGTCGATGCTCAGGGTACCTTGATTTTTTCATCGATCGGTTATGTGACCAAGGAAGTCGCAGTCGCTGGACAGGCTCAGATGGTCGTGAATCTCGATCCCGATGCAATCATGCTTGAAGAAACAATAGTCGTAGGTTACGGTTCAGCGAAGAAGATTTCTTCCGTTGTAGGTTCTGCAAGTACCGTAAGGGCGAAAGCTTTGGAAAACCGTCCGGTTGCCAACGCGGCAGACGCATTGCAGGGACAGGTATCAGGTTTGCAGGTATTCTCGAGTACTGGTGAACCGAGCGCAAATGTTTCCATGCGTATACGTGGTGTCAACTCGATCAACTCAGGTACTACTCCTTTGATCATCCTCGACGGCGCGCCTGTTGACATTTCAGTGTTTACGGCATTGAGCGGTAATGATATAGAAAGCATTAACGTCCTGAAAGACGCTTCTTCCACTGCAATCTACGGTTCGCGTGCGGCAAACGGCGTTATATATGTGACAACCAAGAAAGGTAAAAGAGGCGAACGCGCCCAGGTCCAGATCAGAGGCCAGTACGGTTTTTCAGAACTTGCCAAAAACCGCTATAACCTTATGAATTCCGAAGAATGGTGGGAATTCAATGAAACTCACATTCCTAATTTCGCGGCTCCAGGCAGTGAAATGGCTGCATACAAGGAATTCGCTCTTAAGCACAATATAAATACCGACTGGACGGATTACCTGTTCAAGAATTACACTGACGCTCCTGTATGGGGTGTTGAAGCCAGCATTTCAGGCGCAACTGACAATACTGACTACTACATATCGGTAAACCAGTTCGACCAGACGGGTTCTGCTCCGAAATCGTATTTGGAAAGGTACGGTATCAGGACAAATATCAATACCAAAGTAAATAACTGGTTGAAATTCGGTCTCAACCTCGGTTTGACATACCAGAACACTTCATCCGGAATGTTGACGAGCGGTTCAAGCAACATGAATAACGTATATAACCCTGTCAATGCTGCAAACTGGTATCTTCCATGGGCATCTCCTTATGACTACAGCGAAGGTCCTAACGGCGAGCTTATAAATAACGGGGTAAGAAGCATCATCACCGAGATGGGTGCCGATGTATGGAATCCTATGACGATTTACGAAGCCCAGAATTCTACCAACAACTATTTCCGTGTAAATGGAAACATGTATGAAGAAATCACTCCTATAAAAGGTTTGGTTTTGCGTGCGGCTCAGGCTTTGGACGGATTGGATTACAGGGCTACTTATGAATCCGATCCTTATGAAAACGGTCCTTTCGACGGCAATGCAATGGCGCAGGAAGTATTCCAGCGTTACATGTCAATGACTTTCACAAATACTATCGAATATAAGTTCTCTCCTGCAAGAAACCATAATATCACTGTTTTGGTCGGCCAGGAAGCGATTCTCTCATCCGAAAACGTATTCGGAGCGAGCGTGGAAGGCATTACGGACGGAAGGTTGAATACTATAGCTGACGGTACTTCAGGACACCAGCTGTCATGGTCCGGCGGGGAAACCGTATTCAATTCTTATTTCGCAAGGGCATCCTATGACTTTAATGACAAATACTTCATCGATGCTTCATACCGTATAGACGGTTCTTCTCTGTTCGGAAAGAACAACAGGTATGCGCAGTTCTATTCGGTAGGTTTGATGTGGAGCATCAAGAACGAAAACTTCATGAGGAATGTGTACTGGGTAAATGACTTGAGGTTCAAGGCATCATACGGTACTACAGGTAACTCTTCCATCTCCAACTACCTTTCATACGGTACAGTCGGAGCTAACGGATACTATAACAGCCAATTGGGATGGGGCGTAGGAAATCCTGAAAACGACGACCTGACATGGGAAAAGGTAGCCAGCCTTAACATAGGTATTTCCGCAAGGCTCTTCGACAGGTTGTCAGTCAATGTCGAGTTCTACAATAAGAATACGACCGACATGTTGATGGAAATCCCTTATTCCCTTACTACCGGTGTTGCGTCAGCTTGGGGTAATGTCGGCAGCATGAGAAATACAGGCGTTGACTTCGACTTCAATGTAGACATCGTAAGGACCAGCGACTTCTATTTCGGAGTCGGTGCCAACTTCAACTACAACAGGAACATCATCACATCCCTCTTTGAAGGCCGTGACGAATTCATCGTTACCGGTACAGGTTTGAAATACGAAGTAGGCAAGCCTCTCGGCGAAATCTATTATCCTATAAACGCAGGTGTCGATTCCCGCGACGGACGTACAATGTGGTACGATCTGGACGGCAACCTTACCAAGCTTTATTCTGATAATCTGGCACAGTTCACCGGATTTCAGAGATATGCTCCATGGGCCGGCGGCGTGCAGCTTAATTTCCAGTGGAAAGGACTTTCAGTAGGCGCGGACTTCTCATGGATAGCAGGCAAGTATACGATCAACAACGATATGTTCTTCTTGATGAATCCAAGCAACTTGAGGGTTCACAACGGTTCTGCCGACTTGCTCGACATGTGGCAGCAGCCGGGCGATGTGACAAATGTCGCAAGGTATGATGAAGAAGTGAGGTTCGATACAAGGTTCGTTGAAAACGCTTCTTTCTTCAGGCTTAAGAATTTGCAGGTTTCATATACTTTCCCTTCGGAACTTATTCAGAAATCCAAATTCCTGCAGGGACTTAGAATATACGCAGTAGCGCGTAACCTGTTCACGATTACTCCCTATAGAGGTTATGACCCTGAAGTCGATTCCAATCTGCAGATGGGTGTATATCCAAGTTCAAGACAGTATACATTTGGAATTGAATTAACATTTTAAATGAGAAAATGAAAATGAAAATATTTAAGTATTTTATTCCAGTTGCAGTTCTTTTCTCGGCAACAAGTTGCAATATGGATTTGTTCCCGCCGGATACCATCGGCCAGGATAATGCGATAACGACGGTATCCGATGTGGAAGCTTTGCAGACAGGGATGAACGTTCATTTGCGTTCTATCGCTTCCGGCGGGTTTATCACTTATGCCGACGTGCAGACCGACCAGTTCCATGCGACCACGACTTACGGTAATAACGGCGGTACTGTGTACAGGTGGACTTTCACGGCTGAGGAATCAATGTTCAGCAGCGTTTTCCTTTCGGGCTATTATGTGATTTCGAATGCCAATTTCTTCCTCAACAAAATCGAGAATATCGATGTCGCTACTTTGGGAGAAGGTGCGGATCGCGTTGTGAATGCTACAAAGGGCTTAGCGTTCTTCAACAGGGCTTATGCAATGAACATGCTTGCTGAAAGGTTCTGCCCTGCATACGTCGATGACGAAACTGCCAAGAACTCATTGGGCCTGTCCATAGTCAGGACTTATTCCCCTACATCGGATCCTACGACCTATCCGGGAAGGGCTGATTTGTACACGACTTATCAGGCGATACTGGAAGATATAGATTCGGCCGCTGTTTATATTACGACTACCGGTACTCCGGACAGCCCGCAAGTTACAGCTGACGCGATCAAAGGTCTCAGGACCCGTGTGCTTCTTAACATGTTCAAATATGAAGAAGCAGCTGAACTCGCTTCTGAACTTATCGGATTGAACAGGTATAATCTTATTTCCGAAGCTGACGAATATGCAAGCATGTGGGTGAATGATGACGGCCGCGAATCAATCATGCAGTTTACCGCATCGATGACGAACAACGAGCTTCCTGCATCCAATTCGTTCAACTATCTGATGTTCGATAAGGCTACAGGCCAGTATACTTCTTATTACCTTCCTGAATCAGGCATATTGAGCCTCTATGACAAGACGAACGACATTCGTTATGGCGCGTATTTCGGCGACTATACGGTTTCCATAAACGGAAGCCGCGAAGTGGTGGCTTGCCATAAGTATATGGGTAACCCGTCGTTGTACAATCCTTCAGGAAACTCGAACTATATAAACAAGCCTAAATTGTTCAGGATTGCTGAAATGTATCTGATTGCGGCTGAAGGTTATGCAATGTCAGGAAATGAAGGATTGGCTAACCAGTACCTGAATGACCTTAGAAGCAAGCGTATAACCGGATATTCAGCGCAGACATATAGCGGTGAAGAGCTTATCAATGAAATACGTGTAGAAAGATTGAAAGAGCTTTTCGCAGAAGGTTTCAGGCTTAACGACCTCAAGAGGTGGAACATGCAGATGGCAAGGACCTCTCCTCAAAATGCGCAGTGCGTGGATCAGGGATCGGATTTGGTTATTCCGGCAGGCGACCATAGGTTTGTTTGGGCAATTCCTCAGGCTGAAATCGACGCTAACCCTCAGTACAAGGGCCAGCAGAATACGGGTTATTAATATTAACTTTAAACCATAAAGAAATGATAAAGAATTTGTTAAAAATATTTTCAGTAGCAGTTCTGTCATTGTCAATGATGTCTTGCACCCCGGAAGCAACCGGAGATTCGGCCGTGGGTTTCGCAAGTTCAAGCCTTGAAGTGAATGCAGCGCGTTATTTGAAAATTCCTATTTACGTGACAGGAAAGACTACTGTCTATCCTATAGAATTGACAGTGGATGTCCAGCAAGGCAGCATGGGCATTATCAATACCGACTATCTCGTGACTTCTACGAAGCTTAAGATTCAGGAAGGCATGGACAGTGTGAATCTGGAAATCTATATTCCTGATATGACTGTCGCTTTGGATTTCACCCTTACGATAACCAAGGCATCTAATGCCCAAAGCATTTCTACTCCGACAACGGCTGTGACAGTCATGCCTGCCAAGAACGATATTTCATCAATGTACGGCGAATATACGCTTACGGCCAATTCCGGTCTCGGTTATGGCAGCGGCTCTGTTACGGCATCCGCCAGCATTACGAACCCTGATCTCGGGCTTCAGCTCATGAATTTCGTGCCGGCAGTTCAAAATGTCGCAGTCAATGCGGTAGTGAGCATGAATGATAATGAGGAATTTTCAGGAATCGCTGTTCTTGTCGGCGGTACTGATCCATGGGTCGATACCCAGTTGACGACAACCGACGGGCAAGTGCTTGAAGGCCTTTATTTGTTGGGCTATGCTAACGGCGTGCCATCAGCTGCCATGTCTCAGGTAAACGGGGAAATCGCACGTGACGGCAGCATCAGCTTTACAACGGAAGGAATCTGCATATGGGCAGGGTCTTATGATCCGTCGATAGGCGGAATGGCTTATGAAACGCTGACCAATATCAAGCTTGTTCCGGTAGACTAATCAGTTTCTATTTTCTATAAAGGACAGCCGCAATTTTGCGGCTGTTTTTTTTATCGAAATTGTAATGGTTTTAAAAAAAATATTAACTTGCGTTTTCAATCATTAAATATTCAGAAATGCTAAGATTAAGTTTTATCAGTTTTTGCTGTTTTGTGGCATCGGCGCTTCTTTTGTGTTCGTGCCAGCATGAACCCGTAAAACCGGTAGATGACGGTTCCGGAGCGCAGGTGAACGAATCTTTGTATCAAAAAGGATTTGTCCGGATCAAGGTTTCGGAAGAACTTGCCGGTGTCCTGGAAGAAAACACCGAGGGCGGAGAGGTCAAATCTATCGGTGTCAAGTCTTCAGACGACGTGCTTGCGGCCCTCGGGGCTTCGGGCATAAAGCGTACTTTCCCTTATGCGGGCAAATTCGAGAAGAGAGCCCGCGAATGGGGCATGCACAGGTGGTACGATGTCACTTTCGATCCTGAAAATACGGTTACTAAAGCCAAATCGGATCTTTCCGGAATCGAGGGAGTGGAGATTGTGGACCTTATGCCTAAGGTGATCGCTCCCAAGTATACGAAGGCTCCTGCCGGGATGGCTGCTTCCAAGGCGGCTTCCCAAAGCGCGATAGACATTTTTGACGACCCGAGCCGCAGCCTTCAGTGGCATTACGATAACAGCGGGACTTCGAGCGTTGCGGGAGGAGTTGCCGGTTGCGACATAAATGTCGTTTCGACATGGCAGAATTATGTCAAGGGCAGTCCTGAAATCGTAGTGGCAGTGATAGACGGAGGCGTGCAGTACGATCATCCTGACCTTGCCGCCAACATGTGGGTCAACGAGGTCGAACTTAACGGCTCTTCGGGAAGGGACGATGACGGAAACGGCTATGTGGATGACATATACGGATTCAATTTCTATACTGGCAGAGGTACGATAACTCCTGCCGAACACGGAACCCATGTCGCAGGAACTGTGGCTGCCGTGAATAACAACGGGATAGGGCTGTGCGGAGTGGCCGGAGGCGATTATGCGGCCGGTCAGCAGGGAGCGAGGATCATGTCTTGCCAGATATTCAGCTCTGACGGCGAGGACGGCGTAGATGCAGCCTCAGCATTTTATTATGCGGCAAACAACGGCGCGATAATAGCCCAAAACAGCTGGGGCTATGAAGAACTTGCTGAAACGCCTCAATCGGACAAGGACGCCATAGATTATTTCATCGCGACGGCAGGCACCGATGAGGAAGGCAACCAGGTCGGGCCTATGAAAGGAGGGATAGTGATATTCGCTGCCGGCAATGAAGACAGGAATTACGGCGCTCCTGCAAGTTATGACAAGGTCATTGCAGTTACGGCTCTTGCAGCCGATTATAAAAGGGCCTATTATTCGAATTACGGAACATGGGCGGATATTGCAGCTCCCGGCGGTGATGCCAATAAGGGCCAATATGTTTGGAGCACTGTGATCAACAACAGGTATGACGGCTTGCAGGGAACATCCATGGCGTGTCCTCATGTTTCAGGCATAGCTGCGCTTATAATCGAAAAATTCGGCGGCCCCGGATTTACTGCGGACCAGCTGCGGGACCTGATGGAACTTGCGTGCGTGCCTGATGAAATGTATAAGTACAACAGCGATTATAAGGATCAGCTCGGCATAGGCCTTATCGATGTGACAAGGGCGATGTCGATGGGAAGCACGATTGCTCCGGAGCAGGTTACCGGATTGGCAGAGGTTTCTGTTTCTGCAAACAACGTGACATTGTCGTGGACAGTGCCTTCCGACGAGGATGACACAAAGCCGTCTTATTATAATGTCTATTACAGCAAGCAGCAGTTCGACAAGGACATAGACAGGAAGAACCTGCCGGAAGGCATTTCTTCTAAGAATTTCGCTGCCGGTTCTGAAAACGTAGGCGAGACGATGAGCGTGGAACTTGCCTTTGATGAATTCTCGACCACGTATTATGTGGCGGTAGACGCTACCGACATGGCGAGAAACCTTTCCGAATTGTCAGATATAATAACGGTGACTACTGCTGACAACAACCTTCCTGAGATTACTCCGGTCTCAGAAACGGATATGACAATCGAAAATTACCAGCAGGCGCAGCTTGAATTTTCAGTAATCGATCCTGACGGCCATACGATGACGTATTCCGTAGAGCCTTCTTCGCAGGCGGTGACTGTCGGCAGAGGCGATGGCAGTTCGGTGATAGTGACTGTCAACGGACCTTCTCTCGATCCGGGCACGCATGAATTCACATTCAAGGCCAAGGACGCATTCGGAGGAGAATCGTCTTGCGGATTCAGCATAGAAGTCAAGCCTAACAACTCTCCTGTATCGTCGGGGCAGATAGAAGACATGATGCTCTCAAGGGGCGGACAGAATACCACTGTCGACCTGAACGAGTTTTTCAAGGATCCGGACGGGGAAAAACTGACATATATGACCTCGATGGAACCTAACGGAATCGTAAGGCTTGTCATCGATGACAACGGAATAATGACAATAACTCCTGAAGCGGCCGGAATGACTGAAATAACAGTCACGGCTGTCGATTTTGCGGAAGAAAACGCTTCGATCAAGTTCAAAGTGCTTGTGTCAGGAAGCTCGACAGCGGATGTGGAGATTTATCCTAATCCAGTGATCGATTATTTGAATTTCAGGTCGATGACTGACAGGACTATAGATGTCCGCATATACAATGACGGAGGAAACCTTGTTTATGAGGAAAAAGGAATGCAGGCGTCCTCGTTTGTTCCTGGCCGCATTGACATGTCGGATTTTAATCCGGGAGTTTATGTTCTATTAGTCGAATATGAAGGTAAAGAAATCAGGCAAAATATAGTTAAGTTATGATGAAGAGATATTTAGGATTAGTATCGCTCGCAATGCTTTTTGCTGGCGTATCGGCGCAGGCTCAGTCGGAAACCACCTCCATGTCGGGATTCATGGATTATCCCGACGATGCCAGGACCATGGCGATGGGCGGCGCGTCACTGGCGGCTGACGCGAATGCGTTTACCATTGGAGTCAATCCGGCCGGCATGGTACTTTCAGATGATTTCATGGCTATAGGTGTCAATTATATGTCGTGGTCGGCTTCTAACGCTGATTACTTGGGACTTTCAGGATTCCTGAATATAGGTTCGAGATTCGCTGTCTCGGTCAACGCCAAATACAATATGCTTCCGAAATACAATATGGTAGATGATGGCGGCAATTTCGTCGGTGAATATGCTCCGGGGAATTATTCGGTAGGCGTAGGTGTAGCGTACAGGATATTGGACGGCTTTTCCGTCGGCGCGAATTTCAGGTATGCAGGCTCTTCCCTTGCAAGGCAGGGTTCGGTGCAGGGTTATCATCACGGCTCTGCTTTTGCCGCTGACATATCCTTGATGTACCGTTACAAAGGCCTGAATGTGGCAGTCGCTGCGAATAACCTTGGAACGGAAATGTCATTCGGCTTCAAAGGTGTCTCTCTTCCTGCTGCTGCAAAGCTCGGTGTCGCCTATAACTGGGACATGGCCGAGAAGCACAGGCTGACAGCAAGCGCGGAGTACGACATGTACCTTTACAATATTTCGTCGGCCGCAGCCGTAGGATTGGAATATGCATTCAATGACATGGTTTATGTGAGGGGCGGTTACCATTACGGGGCTGACGATACTCCTTTCGGAAGCTATGTCTCTGTCGGCGCGGGAGTCAAGGTTATCGGCATATCCTTGAATGCGGCGTATGTCCTGCCTGGGGCAAGTTCGTATTTGTTGCAGAATACTTTCAATATTTCTCTCGGATACGAGTTCTGACGGCAATTAGACAGGTTCAAAGGAGGCTGTGCCGACAGTGGCGCGGCCTCCTTTTCTGTAATACGGCCGGATGCCGGACTTCTGTGCCGGTTTTCCGGAAAATGCATGGGATGCGGCCGCGTTATGCAGAAGGCATGTCCGCATTTGCCATTATAAAAGCCATCCCGGTTGCTTTGCATGCAGCCGGGATGGCTTTTATAATGAACTGCCTGATGCAGTTTTTATTATGTCGCGGACCGGCCTTGCCTGCCTTTGTTCCGCTTTGCAGTTATGCGTGATTATTTGTTGAGCTCGCTTATCCTTATGAACAGCCCGTCCATCTTTTCAAGCATGTCCTTTTTCAATTCTGCATAATGCTTTCTTATGTTTTCTTTGTCAGGATGGTTCGCTCTGTCGAACAACGAATTTCTCAAGTCCACGATGTCGTTTATGATAGAGTTGCAGTCTTCCTGCTTTTTGTCAGGGTACAGGTACATGAACGCCCAGCAGTCGGATATTGCTTCGGTAGCGAGATAATCGATGTCTTTTTTCAGATTTCTTAAATTAGCCATATTTATACGTTTTTATGATTTCATCAATGCAAATATAGCGAGAAATGCCGGAATATCCCTATTTTTGCGAAAATAATCCGCAGGCTTGCCCGCATGGAGCGGCGTGCGGCATAATCAGGCCATATGCAGACACAGGAAAGAAGGTACAGGTCTTATGTCGGGTATTTCAGGGAAACCTATGGCGAAAGGCTTCAGAAAGTAGTAATAGACGCAGGGTTTACATGCCCCAACCGTGACGGCTCTAAAGGTACCGGAGGGTGCTCTTTTTGCGACAATAATGCATTCCATCCTTCTTACAGCACTCCGGACAAAAGCATCATCAGGCAATTGGAAGAAGGCATGGAGTTCCATAGGAACAGGTACAGGAATGCTGCGCGGTACCTTGCATATTTCCAGTCGTATTCAGGCACATACGCTCCTCTTGAAAAATTGAGGCCTCTTTATGAAGAAGCCTTGTCGCATCCGGACGTGGCCGGCATTGTCATAGGCACGAGGCCTGACTGCGTAGATGAGGAGAAGCTCGATTATCTTTCTTTCCTTTCGAAAAAGCATATAGTAATAGTAGAATACGGGATAGAATCGTGTTATGACAGGACTTTGGAGAGGGTGAACCGTTGCCATTCCTTTGCGGATGCCGAAAGGGCTGTGGAGATGACTGCATCCAAGGGAATCGTGCAGGGCGCGCATTTCATATTCGGGCTTCCAGGGGAAACAGTGGACGAAATGATGCATACTGCGTCCATAATAAGCAGGCTTCCGATTCATTCCGTCAAATTCCACCAGCTTCAGATCATAAAGGGGACGAGGATGGAAAAGGAATATTCGGAACATCCTGAGGATTTCGTTACGTTCTCGCTCGGGGAATATATCGATTTCTTTGCGCATTATCTTGAATATTTGCGCCCGGACCTTTATATCGAGCGTTTTGCAGGCGAGGTCCCGCCGCGTTTTGTCAATTCCGTCCCGTGGGGGGCTGTAAGGAATGTCGAATTGCTGAACATGCTCGAAAAAAGGCTGGAAGAACTCGATATCCGCCAGGGAGACAAGTATGTTCCTTCCGTTTAGGAAGGCCGCGCCGTCAATGGATGTACTTTATTGGCTAATTTTAAGTTCTTGTCCGATGCCGGCGGCATAATACCCTATTCAATGTCAGGATATTATTGACGTATTTCCCGAATGGCGGATGCTTTGATGCGTGCTCCGTGCCCGGCCGTTGTTTTTTCCTGCATTGGAGGCCTGCATGCGCAATTATTCCGGCATGCCTGTTTTCCGGGCGATTACCATATGCCGCTTGTGCCCGAATCCTTTAAGCCTCTTTACTTCGAACCCTGCTCTCCTGAGGTTTTCCTTGACGGTTCCCTTTGCAGAATAAGTGGACAGTATCCCGTTGGCGTTCATGTTTTTGTAAATCGCGGAAAATATGCTTTCCGTCCATAAGTCCGGTTGCCTGTCAGGCGAGAAGGCGTCATAGAAGCATACGTCGGTTCCGGAAAAAACGTCTTCGGAAAATACTTCTGGAGAGGACAGGTCCCGTTTCAGCTTTGTGAGTAAGAATCCCGGCAGTATCTCTGTCTTCTCTTCCCATGCGCAGCCATGGATATTGTTGAATATCCGGCGGACGTCATCCATGTCGAATTCGGGGAAAACGCGGGCGGCCATTTTGTCGAATTCAAGTTCTTCGGACTCTTCGATGCTTATCGGAAACAGTTCCGTGGTTATGTATTCGATGGCAAGCCTCGGCCCGTCCATGTTCCTTTTTGCCGTGAACAATGCGCATAGCAGGGCGTTGAGTCCTGTGCCGAATCCGGCCTCGGCGATTTTAATATGCAGCGGCGTCTTTTCTCCTTCCGCCCCGTCTATCCGGCGTGACAATCCGTTATTGAGGTATACATGCACTGACTCGTCTATGGAACTTTCCGAAGAATGATAGGTCTCCCCTATGATTCCCGATTCGAGAGTCTTCGTTCCGTCTTCGCAGATTATTATTTTATTTCCATTCATGCCGCAAAATACAAAAATTATTATATTTGCAGTTTAAAAAACAGTGAAATATGGCGGACTCTTTTATGAATAGATTTATGTCGGACGGGATAACCTTCGACGATGTTTTACTTGTTCCTGCCCGCTCGGAAGTTCTTCCCCGCGAGGTGGATGTCACAAGCAAATTTTCGAGAGACCTGATTCTTCATACTCCTATCGTTTCTGCGGCGATGGATACAGTGACTGAATCGAAACTGGCGATAGCCATAGCGAGGGAAGGAGGCATAGGCGTGATACACAAGAATATGCCTATAGAAATGCAGATGGAGCATGTGAGAAGGGTGAAAAGAGCTGAAAACGGCATGATTTACGATCCTGTTACCATTAAAAAGGATCAGACAATCGGCGATGCCCTGAGGCTGATGAAAGAAAATAAAATCGGAGGCATTCCGGTCGTGGACGAAAACGGTTATCTTGTCGGGATTGTCACCAACAGGGATCTGAGGTTCCAGGACAACATGAAACGCTGCGTTTCCGAAGTCATGACCAAGGAAAATCTCATAACCACAAGAAGGGGGACCGACCTTTCTGAAGCTACCGACCTGCTGAAAAAGCATAAGATCGAAAAACTCCCGGTCGTGGATGAAAACGGCAAGCTTGCAGGGCTTATAACATACAGGGACATAACGCAGATAAAGGATAATCCAAAAGCAAGCAAGGACAGCAAGGGCAGGCTGCTTGTCGCAGCGGCTGTCGGCGTAAATTCCAATACGCTGGAAAGCGTGGAAAAGCTCAAGTCCGTAGGAGCGGACGCCGTGGTCGTGGATACCGCGCACGGGCATTCGGTTTACGTGCTGAAAGTGATAAAGGAATTGAAGAACGCGTTCAAGGACATACAGGTAGTGGCCGGAAACGTTGCTACCGGCGAAGCCGCAAAAGCGTTGGCCGAATGCGGAGTCGATGGCGTGAAGGTAGGGATAGGCCCTGGCTCGATCTGCACGACGCGTGTGGTTGCCGGAGTAGGCGTTCCTCAGCTGACGGCGATAATGCTCGCTTCCGAGGCGTTGAAGGGAACTGGAATTCCTGTAATAGCTGACGGTGGAATAAGATACTCGGGCGATATAGTCAAGGCGTTCGCTGGCGGGGCAAGCTCGATAATGGCCGGTTCGCTGTTCGCCGGAGTAGAGGAATCTCCTGGGGAAACCATTATCCTTAACGGAAGGAAATTCAAGGCATACAGGGGAATGGGCTCCCTTGAAGCCATGCAGCACGGTTCCAAGGACAGGTATTTCCAGGATATGGAAGAAGATATCAAGAAGCTTGTTCCGGAAGGAATCGTAGCCCAGGTGCCGTATAAGGGCCACCTGTCGGAAGTGATATACCAGCTCGTCGGCGGATTGAGAGCTGGAATGGGTTATTGCGGAGCGGCTACCCTTGAGGATTTGAGGAAGGCTAAATTCGTCAAGATCACCCATGCCGGTTATGTCGAAAATCATCCGCATGACGTGACAATTACAAAAGAGGCACCGAATTACAGTCGTTAGGAATGTCATGTTTCAGGCTCATAGCAGCGATGTTGCTGCTTTTCGCGTATTCCTGTTCAGGAGCTGGAAGCGGCGACAGGAAGCTTGCGCAAGTGGGCAGGTATAAGCTGTATGAGTCGGATATAAAAGGCTTGTACAGGCCGGGAATAAGTGCTGAGGATAGTTCTTCTATTCTCAGCACTTATATAAGGCAATGGGTTCTCGGCAAGGCGAAGCTTGTCTATGCCGAAAGCGAGCTTCCCAAGGCGGAGAGGAATGTCGATAGGCAGGTAGATGATTTCAGGGCTTCTTTGCTCGTCTACAAGCTTGAAGAGATGTATTTGAAGTCCAATATCGACACTTCGGTTTCCAATGAGGAGCTGATGAATTATTATTCCTCCCATTCAGGACAGTTCACAAGTACCGAATCCGTAGTCAAAGCCAGGTTCATACGGGTACGTTCCGATTCGCCGAACCTGAGGAGGATCGAATCCCTGTACAAATCGGACGACATAGAAAAAAGCGAGGAGCTTGTCGGCCTTTGCCGGAATTCGGCTGACGAATATACCGATTTCGGGATGGAATGGGTAGGGCTGAGCAAGGTGGCCGAATTGCTTGGAGTTACCCCGTATGAGGCGGAATCCATATTTTCAGGCCATATGTCCTACAAGAAAAGGGATGCGTTTAGCACGTATTTTGTTTATATATTCGACATAGTGTCCCCTGGTTACGCGCTTCCTTACGATTATGTGGAGGACAAGGTCAAATCGAGGGTCCTCGGCAGAAGGAACATCGAACTGGTCAAGGCTCTTGATCATGAGGCTATGAAATACGCGTACAGGAATAAACGTGTAAAAATTTATATCGATGAATAACCGGATTTTCAAGAGCATGTTGCTGGCGGCGTTAATATCGTCTGCCGGGGCGGTTTACGGGCAGAAATATGAAAACGGCTTGGTGGACAAGACTATAGCTATTGTCGGAAATGATGCCATAATGCTTTCGTCCTTGGAATATGAAGTAAAGGCTGCCGCACAGTACGGCGTCCAGTCGGACAGATGCGGAATATTCGAGGAAATGCTCAGGCGCAAACTCATGTACAACAGGGCCAAGATGGATAGCGTTACTGTTTCGCAGGAGCAGATCGATATCGCTTTGGACCAGTATATGGGAAACCTCATGGCTACGTTCGGCGGCGAGAAGGCAACGGAAAAATATTTCGGCAAGCCGATATATAAGCTGAGGGACGAATACAGAAGCCAGATAGAAGAACGGCAGATGACGCAGGAAGTCGAAATGCAGGCGGCGCGCAAGGTCGGGACCCTGACCCCGTCGGATGTCCGCAGGTTTTATAACAGGACTCCAAAGGACAGCCTTCCTGTCGTTTCAACGCAGTACCAGATACGCCAGATAGTCCTTTATCCTGACAGGACGGACGCGGTTTTGGAAATAAAAGCAAAGCTGCTCGAATTCAGGAGCCGTATCATGAACGGGGAAAAGTTCAGCACGCTCGCTTCCCTTTATTCCGAAGACATGACGACAGCCATAAGGGGCGGAGAGTTGAGGATGGCTCCGAAAGACCGCTTCTGGCCGGCATTTTCAGATGCCGCGATGTCCCTTAATCCGGGGCAGGTGTCGCAGATAGTGGAGACTCCTGACGGATTCCATCTTATCCAGATGATAGAGAAGGACGGGGACATGTTCAACGCAAGGCATATACTTTTGCGCCCTAATTTTACGTCCCAGGACAGGATCAAGGCATTTGCAAGGCTGGACAGCATCAGGCGTGTCATAGCGAGCGACAGCCTTACGTTCGAAATGGCGGCCCAGATTTATTCGCAGGACCCCAAATCCAAAGTGAACGGCGGGCTTGTCGCCGACGAGTATTCGGGTTCGGCGTTTTTCGAAAAGGACAGGCTCGATCCGCAGGATTACAGAGTCCTTTCAGGAATGAAGCCCGGAGATATTTCAAAGCCTTTCGAATCAAGGGACCATGAAGGCAATGCCGGAAATACCATTTATAAAATCCTGAAACTGGAAAAGATAATCCCGTCCCATGTCGCCGACATCGAATCGGATTATAACAAGCTGCTGGATCTGGCTACCCAAAAGGCGGCGGAAGACCAGGTGGAAAAATTCATAAATGAAAATATACGGACGACCTACATAAGGATAGATCCGCTTTTTAAAAATTGCAAGTTCAAGCGCGACTGGTTGTCTGAAAAAATATCCCGTGATTGAATATGAAAAGAAATGTCATTGCCGTATTGTCTGCGCTGGTAGTTTTTTCCGTGCTTTCTTTTTCAATAAGGAAAAGTTACGGATATGCGGGTGAAAGGGCGTATTCGATCGGCAAGGCGGAAAGCGATTCTTCTGCAAGCGGCTCTTCTTCGTTTTCTGTCGCCGACAGCCTTGGCGGACAGGACATGCCGGGCGGGGGAAGCGGCGAAGAACGGCCTGACAGCGTAATAAGGCTTATAAGCGCGGAAGGCAGCGCGCGGATGGTTGAAATCGACGGCAAGCCTTTCAGAAAAGTGATAGGGCCGGCCGTTTTTCTGCATAATAATACTTATCTCCTTTGCGACAGCGCGATATGGGACGTGAATTCCGAGTTCCTCGACGCCCTCGGCAACGTCAAAATCATACAGGCCAACGCGCAGCTTTGGAGCGATAGCCTGCATTATATCGTCGGGCGGAATCTTGCGCAATTCAGAGGGTCGGTTGTCGAATTGCACGATGCAGATTCAAATATATTAAGGACGACTTATCTGGATTATTATACGAAGGATTCCGTGGCCGAATTCTTTAACGGTGGAGCCCTTGTGGACAAGGACGGGAATGTGATAGAAAGCAGGAAAGGGGTTTACCAGTCCAAATTGAAGCTCTTTACCTTTTCCAACCTTGTGAAGATGTATTCCGGCGGAATGCTCATCTCGTCGGACAGCATGAAGTACCAGACTGAGACTGACAGGGTGTTTTTCGGTACCGACACGAAAATATGGAACGAGGACAATTTCCTTTCAGCCGATGACGGCCTGTACGACAGGATGAACGAAATCATACATTTTTACGATAATTGCTACATACTGACCCCGGACCAGGAAATTTTCAGCGACAGCCTCAATTATTACAGGTTTGACGAGTCTGCCGACCTGTACGACAATGTCCAGATACATGACAGGGAAAATTCCGTCATGATGTTCGGGGACTATGCTTATTACAAGAAAGAGCCTTTTAAGGCGTATCTGACCGAAAATCCGGCTTTCGCCCTGTACGGTTATGACGACGGTGTGCCGGACACCCTTTTCATGTCAGCCGATACGATGATGATTTACAATAGGCTTTACAGGGATGTGGACAGCACGGAAATCGTCAACGCTGCGGAAAGAAGCAAATTGAATAAGATAGACGCTATCGCGGAAGCAAAGAAAAACAGGGCCGCTGCTGCGGCTTCTGCGGCTTCGGGAAATTCGTCCGGCCGTCCGGGCTCAGGCATGAACCGAGGCGGGATGCCGGGACAAGGTTCCGGTCCTGCACGCCAGCCTGGAAACAGCCCGCAGAATGCATCCGACGGGCCTTCGGCCGCTGAAACTCCGGCTGCCGATTCGTTGAAAACCGGGCAGGAGGGCATGGATGCGGCTTCAGTAAAAAGCAAGCCTGAAGACAAAAAGAAGAATAAAAAGAAGAAGCTTCGCAAAAAGAGAAAATCTGGCAAGGAGACGGTTTTGCAGGATTCCGTGCAGAATGTCCTGGCAAAGGATTCGTCTTCGTATTCCATTCAGCCCGGGCAGGCATTTCCGGATTCTGTCTCCGGCAATTTCGCGGATTCCCTCTATTCTGCTGATTCTTTGGTCCAAAGACTTGATTCCATAGTCGCGGCGGATAGTTTATTGCGCGGGACGGATTCATTGCCTCTAGCGGCAGCCGATTCGTCATTTGCCTCAGACTCTCTCCTGGCAGGGGGGCTCCAGTCCGATTCGTTATTCGTCATGGATTCGGTCCAAATGGCGAAAATGCAGGATTCGATACGCGTGGCCGATTCGATAGCGGCTGCGAAACTTGCCCAGGATACTGTAAAGGTAACTTTCGTCCGTGCGCACCATAATGTCAAATTCTACAGAAGCAATATCCAAGGATTGGCGGATTCGATGATTTATACGTCTTTGGATTCCATAACGAGGCTTTACAAGTCTCCGGTAATGTGGAACGGTCCTTCAAACCAGTTTTCGGCGGACAGCATGCAGATAATAACCGAAGGCCAGTCCATAAAGAAAGCCAATCTTCTCGGTTCTTCCTTTGTGATATCGATGGAGGATACATCGTATTATAACCAGATTAAAAGTACCGAGATGACTGCGTATTTCAATCATAACGAGCTGGTGCGTTTCGATGCGCTCGGAGGGGTATCGGCGATTTTCTTCATGAAGGAGGAAGACGTGATCAGCACGATGAACCCGAAGGAGGCCAAGATGATGTCCGTCACTTTCGAGAACAACCAGTTCAAGAGGAATCTCTATATCGACGCGATAAAGAACGACGCCATTTCCGTGATAGGCCTTACTCCTGAGAAAACGAAGCTGCGGGATTTCAACTGGAGAATCACGGAACGTCCGGATACAAGGCGGGCGGTAACACAGAGGCAGGTCGTAAAAAGCCGCAGAAGCCGCAATGAAAGGATTCCTTATCCTGAATACGAAGAAACTAATCTGTATTTCGACGATTACATGGTTCCCGTGATGGAAGAGATATTGATTGCGAAAAAGCAAAGGGATTCTGCACGAATGGCGGAAAATGCCGCGAAAAGCGATAGCGAGCAGGCTGCAAGGGACGAGGAGGAGCAGATGGCCGCTGCTGAAAAATACCAGAGGGACAAGGAGAATATAGGCAGGACCATAGTCGCGGACAACAGGAAGTCTTATTTCATATTATATATCGAGGACAAGTCGGAAGGCAAGCTGACGAGCATAAAAATGTCGTCGATGAGAATGAAGTACAAAGAAGTGATAAAGGAAATGAAGGCTTTGCGCAAGGAGGAGGAAAAGTTTTATAAAAAGGTTTCCAAAAAAGGATATTCGGAATTTGCCGATTGAAAACAGGAGGTGACAGATATGGCTGAAGTGCTTAACATCGCTTTGCTCGGAAGAAGGAACTCCGGGAAAAGTTCATTGATTAATATGGTGACGGGCCAGGACGTGTCCATAGTATCGGCTACGGCGGGTACCACGACGGACCCGGTAAAAAAGAGGTTCGAACTTCCCGGCACAGGGGCCGTGAACCTTATAGACAGCGCGGGAATAGATGATGACGGCGAAGTAGGGAAGAAGAGGGTCTCGAAAACAAAGGAACTTATAGGACAGATAGACATGGCGGTGATATTGTATACCGCCAATGATTTCGGCAGCTACGAGCAGGAACTGGCAAGGCTCTTGCAGAAAGCGGAGGTCCCGTTTCTTTTGCTGCATAACCAGTCCGACATAATCCCCATGTCGGAAGAGCTGTCGCGCGCTCTTTCACAAAAATACGGTACAGAGGTGCTTGAGTTCACGTGCGACCCGTTTTCCGACGAGGAATCTTCGGCATTGATGGAAAAATTCTTCGAAGCGGTTTCAAATACAATAAGGCCGTATGTTTCCAAAACCATTCTTGAAGGGCTTGTGCGCAAGGGAGACGAAATATGGCTTATTTGCCCTGTCGATTCCGAAGCTCCGCAAGGCAGGCTGATCCTTCCCCAGGTAATGGCTTTGAGGGATGTGCTGGACCATGACGGCAGGGCGGTCGTGATGAAGCCTGAGCAGTTGCAGGAAATGTTGTCCTCTCCCCACGCGAGGCCGGCTTTGGTTGTGACCGATAGCCAGGCGTTCGGCTTCGTGAACAAGGTTTTGCCTGAAGATTATCCGCTTACGAGCTTCAGCATCCTTCTTGCACGAAGCAAGGGCCCTTTCGAGGCTTATATGAAAGGGGCTGCCTGCGTTGAAAAACTGAAAGACGGGGACAGGATACTTATTATGGAGTCCTGCAATCACCATTCTTCGTGCGATGACATAGGAAGGGTCAAGATTCCGGCCCTGCTTAAAAAGCATACGGGGAAAAATCTTGAATTCGAAGTTATTCCCAATTTGGAAAAAACAGGGGATTTTTCACGCTTCGCGATGGTCGTGCAATGCGGGGCATGCATGATAACAAGGAGGCAGCTTATGTCGAGGCTGAAGGAGCCTATGGAAAAAAATATTCCTATAATCAATTACGGGATGCTTTTGGCTTATCTTAACGGAATTCTGGAACGCAGCGTGTCTGTTTTCAAGGACGCGCGTTAGGCAGGACGGTAATGAATTTATCCAAAGAAGACATAGTCCGTTTGCTTGTCACCGAAGACGAAGGAGAAAGATCGTCCCTTATCGCTGAATCTTACAGGACAAAAGTCAGCCGCAGGGGCGACAAGGTTTATTTAAGGGGACTGATAGAACTGTCCAACAGGTGCAGGAAAGATTGCCTGTATTGCGGCATAAGATCATCCAACAAGGCTGTGGAAAGGTATGAATTGGATGACGAGGCTGTGGTCTCGGAAGCCATGTTCGCATTCCGGGCCGGGTACGGGTCTGTCGTGATACAGTCGGGCGAACGCAATGACAGGGCTTTTACAAGCCGCATAACGAGGCTTGTGAGGAAAATCAAGGAATTGTCCGATGGGCGGCTAGGCATAACCCTTTCATGCGGTGAACAGTCTTATGACATCTACAAAGAATGGCGCGAAGCAGGGGCTCACAGGTATTTGCTGAGGATTGAATCTTCTACGAAATCGTTGTATGAAAAGATACATCCCGCAGACAGCCGCCATTCGTTCGAATATCGTCTCGGCTGCCTCGGTTTTCTAAGGGATGCGGGATACAAGGTCGGAACAGGAGTGATGATAGGCCTTCCGTTCCAGACTCCTGAAAACCTTGCAGACGACCTGCTGTTTTTCAAGCGCATAGGCGCGGACATGATTGGCATGGGACCGTATCTCGAACACAGGCAGACCCCTTTGTATGCATATAAGGACATGCTGCTTCCTAAAAGCAGGCGTCTCGAACTGACGATAAGGATGATAGCCTTGCTGAGGATTCTTATGCCCGATATAAACATAGCCGCGACTACCGCCTTGCAGGTAATCGATCCTATGGGGCGCGAGAAAGCCGTCATGGCCGGGGCGAATGTGATTATGCCTAATATGACGGATTCGTCAAAGAGAGGAAATTACCAGATTTATGAGAACAAGCCCGGCGTAGGAGAAGACGCGGAGATAACGAAATCCAACCTCGAATCGAATCTTGCCGCTTGCGGCATAGGCATCGGCTGGAACGAGTGGGGAGATTTCGACACCGCAGGAGTTCCGGCGGGCAGGGAATGCCGTGTCCCGGGACAAGACGGTAATGCCTGATGCGGCGTTGTCCCAGTATCGTTATTTCAGAGCGGCGGCGGTTGATGCATTCGTTGTTGTGGCAATGGCCTGTGTCCTGATGCATGGACGGCAGTCCGACAGGAGGACAGGTCGCCGGAAGGATTGGTGAAGGCATTTCATGCTGTGCGAACCGCAGAATAAGAAAGTCTTAGCAATAAATCTATTCCATATCATACGGCAAGGTAGTAGCTAAGCTTTTGCGCCGTTCGGCTTCGATACGGTTTTCGATGGCTTCACGCTAAAATAAAAGCAAATCGTAACGAATTAACTGCAACAGCATTCGTTACGACTTGCCCGAATTTCAAATTCCGTCAGGTGTTTATTTTAAACTTCGTTTACAATCACGCTGCGCCTCGGCATAGTTCCCAAGCAGGCTTGGACTCTGCTCTCGGCTTGCAGTTTATTGTAAACGGTTAATCCGTATTTTGGAATGGATGTTATTTTCCGTTTATTTCATCGAGGATTTCCTGGATGTCGTCCTGGCAGCCGCCGCAGCCCGTTCCCGCGCCAGTGGCTTCGCCTACCTGTTCGACTGTCCTCAATCCGTTTTCTTTGATGGCCTTGATGATTTCTTCTTTTGAAACCTGATGGCAATGGCATATTATCTCGTCCATGATGTTTTGTTTTAAAATATGTGACTTCCGTTTCATCCCGCCTGCGAGTTATAGTTCACAGGCGGTTGTATATGCAAATATATTAAAATTATTCAAAATTGATAGGAATTCTAAATATATTTTCACAATGCGGGCCTGGAGTATTTGGACGGAGCGTCAATTGATGCTGTAAAACGGCTTTTGTGCCATTAGGCCTGTCGGGATGCTGTCCGTGCGTCATGTAATGGGATCGAAGCATTAAGGAGGAATTACCATGGAAATGCGCAAGCTTGTCTGCACTCCCGTTACCATGTATCAAAACATAAAGAAAGAATTACCATAGCCGGCCATTGCTATCTTCTCCTTGGCGGAGGCCCGAAGCGCGGTCCTGCATTATTGCCGAAGTCTCCGAACCTGTAGATGAATGACAGCATTACGTACCTTTTCAGGGCGTTGGTCTGCACGTCCATTACGTATTCGTCGCTTGTCACGCGGTAGACGCTTTTAGCCTGGTTCATTATGTCGTATACTTTGATTGCCAATGTCGCCTTGTTTTTCAGGAACTGCTTTGATATTTCGGCATTCCATACGAAAGACGGGTCGTTGTAATCTTCGCCGTATCCGAGGTAGAACGTGTAATTGGCGTCTGTTTTGATATTGATGTTCCACGGGAGGGAAACGTTGAGGTACGCGGATATTGAATTTGTCCATGCTGCCGGGTTGTTGCGTGTATCCACGCTGTACCATGCCTGGTTGTATCTTGCGAATCCTCCCAAATGGGCCTCTATTATGTCGTCACGGTACATGAATCTCAGCCATTCGCTGAAATTAAGCGATTTGACATTGTTTTTCACTTCGCTTATGTAGCTGTATCCGTTGTTGAATCCGGCAGAAGTCCTTGTGCTTATCGAGAATCCTGACTTTCCTATCGGTATGTTGGCCATGACCATTCCGTTGACGTTATATGCCCCGTCGGCGTTTACCGGCTTGGAGTGCTGCACGCCGTTTTCATCGTACCAGTTCTGGTTGATGATTTTGTCCATTGTGTAGGATGCCCCTAATGCCGCGAATACCATTGTATAGTTCTGCATGTCGGAGAACCTGTACCTGATTCTAAGGTTATGGCTGAATTCCGGCAGGAGGTCCGGGTTTCCTTCAGAGATGAACAGAGGGTCGGAATTGTCTAATACAGGTTGCAGTTGCGTGATTGACGGCTGCTCGGTGCGCCCTCGGTAGCGGATCCTTAAATCCTCGTTGTCGGAAAACCTGTATTCGAACGTGGCGTTAGGAGCGAAGTTTATGACGTTCCTTGTCAGCACGGATGTGTCTCCGACGCTTTTTGTCAGGGACGGCTGTATGTCGGCCCCTATTACGAACATGTATTTGTCTTTGGACTGCATGAGGTTTATTTCCGCGCTTTGGTTGATGAAGAGGTTGTCGAAGCGGTTGGAATAGTCGTCGTCATAGAGGTCGTATTTCCCGGTGGCTTCGTTCATGTTCCAGCTTTCTTTCAATGATACGGAATTGTTCTGGCTGTATGCGTAGGCGGCTTCTATATAGAAATCCTTTCCTAACGGTTCGGTGTATGAAAGCCTTGCCCGTATTTTCGACGAGCTGGAAGCAAGGTCGTAATGCTGGTCTATTATCGACGAGTCGGCAATCATCCCGTCCTCTCCGAAAAGCCTTGTCTTGGAATAGTTGAATGCGTCCGAGCGGTTGTCCGAGTATTCGTACCTTAAAAACAGCGAGAGGGTCCTTCCTTTTTTGTTGAATTTGTGCCTTAGCAGGAGGTCTCCTTTGGCCTGGATTGCGTTGTTATATCCATTGGACCGGCTGTAACCTTCGTTTACATTGCCTATGTAGCTGCTGTTTCCCCTTCCTGTGCTGTACGACGAGCTTTCGTCGTAATCGCCGTAGCCTATGTTGACCTGCGGCTTGAAGAGTATGGATGTGTTGTCCGATATTTTCCAGTCTATTTCACCGCCTATCATATGGCTTTGATTCAAGGTGCGCGACTGGCTGTTGTCGTCATTTACCAGCAGGGAGTCTGATTTGAGGAAATTTTCCTTGTATTGGTCTGTCAGGGTTTCGTTGTCTGATCCGCTGTACATATAGCTTCCCGACAATTTTAATTTTCCGTCGAACAGTTCCTTGTTCGCGTTTATCCCTCCCATCCATGAAGTGGTGATTCCGCTGCCGCCGAACATGTTTTCCATCCTTATGCCTGATTGCCTCATCGACCGCATGGATTGCATCATGTTTCCTGCAAAATCGAAAAATCCCCTGTTGTTGGTGTTGTTTCCGTTCAGCAGTATGGTGAATTGGGAATCTTCCTTGATTCTCGATGTCATGAGCCCTGCCTGGAATCGATGGTCGTTGCCGTAGCCGTAGCCTGCCGTGGCATTTCCGAACCATCCGTCGAGCATTCCCGGTTTTATGCTGAGGTCAAGGACCATTTCCTCTTCTCCGTCGTCTATTCCGGTAAATTCTGCCTGGTCTGATTTTTTCTCGACTACCTTGACTTTTTCTATTATGTTGGCTGGCAAGTTCTTTGTCGCAAGCTGCGGGTCGTCGAGAAAGAAGGTCTTGCCGTCTATCATTACCTTGGTTATGCTTTCTCCGTTTGCGGTTATGTTGCCTTCGCTGTCGACTTCGACTCCGGGCAGTTTTTTGAGCAGGTCTTCGAGCATGTCGCTGTCCGCAATCTTATATGACGATGCGGAATATTCGATCGTGTCTTTTTTTACTACTATCGGATTGCCTACTGCGGTTATCACTAATTCGTCCACGTAATTCACATTCTCAAGCATTTCGATTTTTCCCAAATCCAGCGACCTGCCGTTTACCGATACGGTTTTGCGGTATGTCCTGTATCCCATGTACTCGACCTTGAATATGTATTTGCCGGATGTTATTCCTGAAATGCTTGCCGAGCCGTTTGATCCCGATGAGGAATATTTTGCTTTTGTGGTATCGGAGGCGTTAAGCAGCAGCACTGTCGCCATGTCTAACGGCTGTCCTGTGATTCCGTCCACTATTTTCGCGTATATGCTGTAACGCCCGCTTTGCGCTAAGGCAGTATTGCTGTTGCCTGCGGCGATTGCGGAGACAACCAGCAGTAATGCCAGAAGGTGTCTTTTCATTATCCGTATATTAGTAAGTTAGTTACAAGGCCTTTGCCCGGGTGCGCGGTTCTTATGCCGCAGAATGCCGCTATCGCGGCAGCCCTGCATGGCAGGCTGCATCGGCCGCAAGCGTTTAAATAACAAAAAATATGCATTTTGCGCCTGCAAGGCAAAAAAGATTGTTGAAAATCGAAAGCGGACGGGCGGTGCGGCTACCTGCGCGCTATGCGCTGGGGATTGTTTTTTATGAATTTTTCCCAAGTCGTGGAATTGTCAGTGTCGCTGAGGGGATTCACAAGCTGGTAATAATGGCACATCGCTATTCCTAATGCGTCCGTGGCATCGAGGAATTCGGTTTCGAATCTGATTTTCAATGTCCTTTCCAGCATCAGCGACAGTTGTTCTTTTGATGCCGCCCCGTTTCCGGTTATCGCCATTTTTATTTTTCTCGGCGCGTATTCGAAAATCGGTATGTCCCTGCTCAGCGCGGCCGCGATCGCCGCTCCCTGCGCCCTGCCTAATTTCAGCATTACCTGGGCGTTTTGTCCGTAAAACGGAGCTTCTATAGCCATGTCGTCAGGAGAATACTTGTCGATTATGTTCCCTACTTCCGAAGTTATTTTCCTTAACTTTACGAAATGGTCTGATTCTTTCCTCAGGTCAAGCACTCCCATGGAAACGAACCCGGCGGTTTTCCCGCATATTTTAATAATCCCGAAACCTAAGATATTGGTTCCGGGATCTATTCCTAATATGATTCTTTCTTTAAGCACGTTTCCGAGATTTATTCCAAAAACGCGAATCCTGTGTATTCCTGCAATGCGTTAGGGATTCTTACGCGCCCGTCCTGCTGGAAATCCTCAAGCAATGCGGCTACTATTCTCGGCAGCGCGAGCGAGCTTCCGTTCAGCGTGTGGGCGAGCTGAGGTTTTCCGTTTTCGTCCCTGTATCTTAGTTTCAGCCTGTTGGCCTGGTAAGATTCGAAATTGGATACCGAGCTGACTTCCAGCCAGCGTTTCTGGGCTGCCGAATATACTTCGAAGTCGTAGGTTATAGCTGACGTGAAACTCATGTCGCCTCCGCAGAGCCTTACGATCCTGTATGGAAGTTCGAGGGACTGCAAAATGCCTTCCACATGTTTCACCATGCTTTCGAGAGTGTCGTATGAATCCTCAGGCTTTGTGATTTGCACTATTTCGACTTTGTCGAACTGGTGCAGCCTGTTAAGTCCTCTTACGTCCTTTCCGTAGGAACCGGCTTCCCTTCTGAAGCACGGGGTGTATGCCGTGAGTTTCACAGGAAGTTCGTCCTTTTCCAGTATCATGTCCCTGTAGAGGTTGGTGGCAGGGACTTCGGCGGTAGGAATCAGGTAGAAATTGTCTTCATTGACATAGTACATCTGTCCTTCCTTGTCAGGAAGCTGTCCTGTCCCGAATCCTGACGCTTCATTGACCATGATCGGAAGCATGTATTCCGTATAGCCCGCCTTGGTATTCCTGTCTAAGAAGAATTCTATGAGAGCGCGTTGCAGCCTTGCTCCTTTCCCTTTGTAGACGGGGAATCCGGCGCCTGTGATTTTGACTCCGAGGTCGAAATCCACTATGTCGAATTTTTTCAGCAGTTCCCAGTGGGGAAGGGCGTCTTCTCCGAGTTCCGGGATAATTCCGGATTCACGTACTATTATGTTGTCTTCGGCATTTTTGCCTTCAGGAACGAGCTGGCACGGGAGGTTCGGAAGCAGCACGAGCTTTTCGTTCAGCTCGTCTATCGATTCCTGCATCAGTTTCTCCAGTTCCCCGGAGCGGTCTTTCATTTCCGCAACTTCCTTTTTGCAGGCTTCGGCTTCTTCCTTGCGGCCTTCTTTCATGAGGCTGCCTATCTGTTTCGATTTGTTTTTCTGCAAGGAAAGCAATTTGTCTAATTCGGTCTGGTAATTTCTTCTTTTTTCATCCAGCCCATTTATTTCGGCGACTATTTCCTTAGCGTCGAAATTTTTTACAGCGAGCCTGTCTATCACGAATTGCGGCTGCTCCCTTAATAATTTAAGACTTAACATATATATCTTCTTATTTTATCGCAAAGTTAACCAAATCCGGCAAGAATTGAACCCGGTTGCGGCAAATTTATATATGAAAAAAAAACAGGCCGGGCGGAATTTCCATTCCTGCCCGGCTTGTCCTTGATTCTTTGATGTAATCCACAGGCCGGATGGCCTATCCTTGCAGAATTAGTTCTGGAAAGGAATTATGGAAACATAAGATTTGCCTTCTGATTTTTTGCGGAAACATACCGTACCGTCAATCAAGGCATAAAGAGTATGGTCTTTGCCCATTCCTACGTTGAGGCCAGGGTTGTGAACTGTTCCCCTCTGACGTACTATGATATTTCCGGCTTTGGCTTTTTGTCCGCCGAATAATTTGACACCGAGTCGTTTGCTTTCCGATTCACGGCCGTTCTTGGAACTACCGACACCTTTTTTGTGAGCCATAATTCAAATCCTTTTTTTAATTAAGCAATTTCTTCGATTAAGAGTTGAGTAAGATACTGGCGATGGCCGTTTTTCTTAGCATAGCCCTTGCGGCGTTTCTTCTTGAAGACAATCACTTTGTCTCCTTTAAGATGGTCGAGGACCTTTGCTTTTACAGACGAACCTTCAACGTAAGGAGTGCCGATTTTAACGCGGCCTTCGTTGTCTGTCAGTAAAACCTTGTCAAAATTAACCGAATCTCCTACTTCGGCTTGAAGACGGTGAACAAAGATTTTTCTGCCTTGTTCAACTTTGAATTGCTGTCCTGCAATGTCTACAATTGCGTACATATTTGAAATTTATAATGTTGTGACTGCAAGCGTTTGAACCTAATCAAATCTTTTAAGAGCTCCACAGCCTTGAATAATTGCTTTTTGGGCTGCAAATATAATGCTTTTTGCGCTCAATGCAAAAATATATTTTTTTCATGCCCTGTTTACGCGCAGGATTCATGTTCCGGCTCATGTTCCGGCGTTCCTGCATCCGTGCGCTTTCATGCTCCCCGCCTGCGCTGTCCTCCTGTCACCGTCCTTTCCTTGTTCCCTTGTACATGTCCGATATGCTGTTGTGCCCGAAGTCGTTCCTTTTTATTTCCGGGTCGTAATAGAGGAGGTCGGCTTGCAGTTTCCTGCCTCCTTTGACATACGTGTCGATGAACCGGCATATGTCGTCGATGTTTTCCTTTTCCATGGCCGCGACTCCGTGTCCGAGCCCCTTGTATCTTTTTATGGCATACGGGTATCCCTCTTTCCCGAACAGCCTTGCCAGATAATCGGAACCGAAGAATCCTATATTGGCTATCCTTATTTTTTTGTATGTGACTAATCTGTCTTCAGTCCCATGGATGAAGAACGTGGGGGACGGGGAGTGTACTGCGTAATCGGGTCTTCCTTCTCTTGAAAATACGGCTCCGGAGAGCGAAATGACTCCTGCGAACCTGAAATCTCCGGGAAGGATGCACGATGCCTTTTCGCGCCTTGAAAGCAGGTAGTCGGCTTCAAGCACTGTGATCGCGCCCGCGCTTGATCCCATTATTATGATTTTGTCGGGGTCGGCCAGGAATTCGCCGCTGTTCCGTATTATGAAATCCACTGAAGAGAAAAGGTCTTCCGTGGACATGTCTACGGCTTCTTCCAAAGGCTTGATTGGCAGGTTTCCTATTTTGCGGCCTTTCATTCCGAGCCTGTAGTCTATGGCGAATACGTTATAGCCTTTTTCTGCCATGGATTCATAAAATGGAACGGTGTGGGGCATATTCCGCGAGCCGCTGATGAATCCGCCTCCGAAAACGTAAATTATCGAATACCCGTTAGGCTGCGAAGGCTTGTAGAAGTCCAGGTACAGGTCGCATGTGTCCCTTTCCGCGTATTTGTATGTTTGCGGAGGGCAGGCTGAAAGCACGGCTGCCGTGCATGCCAGCAAAATTATCGCTATCGATTTTTTCATACGCGCCGTGTTTTTTCCGCCTCGGGCAGGACTTCGGCCATGAATATTTCCATCCCTTTTGTCGCGGGTTCCAGTATTTGCCTGAAATTCGAGGCGTTTACATGAACGGGCTTGGGGTCTATGAGGCATACGGGAACTCCTTCTTTTACGAAGTTTATGAGTCCTGCTGCGGGATAGACGTTCAGGGATGTCCCTATGATCAGGAAAAGATCGGCTTCCGAGGCAAGCCTCGCCGCTTTCTCTATCATGGGTACCGGTTCTCCGAACCATACGATATGAGGCCTCAGCCATCCTCCGTCCCCGGCTTTTTCGTCTATGAGTATGTCTCTGTATCCTATGTCGATTATGCCGTCTTCGTTTTTCGTGCTGCGGGCTTTTGTCAGTTCTCCGTGGAGGTGGACGATTTCCGTGCTGCCTGCGCGTTCATGGAGGTTGTCGACGTTTTGGGTGATTATTGTCACCCTGTGAGTTTTTTCGAGTTCGTGAAGCAGGATGTGCGCTTTGTTGGGTGATGCTTTTTCAAGCTCTTTCCGCCTTTGGTTGTAGAATTCCGTGACGAGCGCCCTGTTCCTGTGCCATCCCTCGATCGAGGCGACTTCGTTCACGTCGTGGTTTTCCCATAATCCGCCGCTGTCCCTGAATGTCTTGATTCCGCTTTCCGCGCTTATGCCCGCGCCTGTCAATACAACTATATGCATGTGTTTTTTTTGTAAAATTATAAAATTCTTGTTATTTTTGATGCTCTTTCAAGCGTGGAAGACAATAAAAGTTTCTGTTATGCCCAAGAAGACCAAAATATTCGTTCTGGATACAAATATCATCCTTCATGATGACAAGGCGATATACAATTTTCAAGATAACGATATCGTGATTCCGATAACCGTGGTGGAAGAACTTGACAAGTTCAAGAGAGGCAACGATACCTTGAGCTACAATGCCAGGGAGTTCGTGAGGGAAATGGACAGGATAAGCGACAACAGCCTGTTCGCCAAAGGGATTCCGCTTGGCAAGGGGAAGGGGACGGTCAAGATAGAAATAGGTCATCCTTTTTCGTCCGAGATTTCGGCGTCCCTTTTCGACGATACTCCGGACCATCGTATCCTGGCCACTACGCAATGGCTTTCCGAGAACAACAAGGACCGCAAGGTGATTCTTGTCACGAAAGACGTGAACCTCAGGATAAAAGCAAAAGCCCTCGGCATAATGGCCCAGGATTATCTTACGGACAAGGTGGACGATTCCCGCATAGAGACGGTTCATAACGAAGTCGTGGATATTACGGATTTTCCTGACGAGGCGATAGAGGAGATTCTCGGCAACAGGGACGGCGTTTCGTTGACAAAGCTGAAAATGGAACAGCCGGCTGCCAACCAGCTGTTCAAGCTGAAAGGCGTTAAGCACCTTGTACTTGCAAGATACCAGGAGAGCACCAACAGCATAGTCGCTGTCAGGACCGACAAGGCATACGGGATAAAGGCAAGGAACAATGAACAGGCGTTTTCCCTTGACGCGGTAATGAATCCTGACATAAAGCTCGTGGCCCTTACCGGAAAGGCGGGTACCGGGAAAACGCTTCTGGCCCTTGCAGGGGCCCTGGCCCAGGAAGCGGATTTCGACCAGATACTGCTTGCGCGTCCGGTAATTCCTTTGAGAAACCAGGACATAGGCTTTCTGCCGGGAACGGCTGATGAGAAGGTAGGCCCTTACATGCTGCCTCTTTACGATAACCTTTCCGTCATAAAAAAGCAGACGTCTTCCACAAGCAAGGAAAACGTGAAAATCGAGGACATGCTCAGGCGCGAGAAGCTGGTCATATCGCAGCTGGCGTATATAAGGGGAAGAAGCCTGAACAACGTGTTCTTCATAGTGGACGAGGCCCAGAACCTTACGCCTCATGAAGTCAAGACCATCATTACGAGGGCCGGGGAAGGGACGAAGATAGTTTTCACGGGCGATATTTTCCAGATAGATTCCCCGTATCTCGACATCAATTCCAACGGGTTGACGCATATCGTGGACAAAATGTACGGACAGCCTTTGTTCCAGCATGTCAACCTGATAAAAGGGGAAAGAAGCGAATTGTCGGAACTTGCCGGCAGGCTGCTTTAGGCCCCGAGGCCGGAGCATGCGGCCCGGGCTTCAACCGGCTGATTGCCTTGAATTTGATTTTGCACGACGCGACGTCGGATAATATAATATTTTTAACTACAAATAAACTACTTGATTATGTCTGATAAAAAAAGAGTCTATTTCTTCGGAGGAAAAGAAGCCGAAGGCGATGGGGCAATGAGGAACCTGCTGGGTGGAAAAGGAGCTAATCTTGCGGAAATGTGTACTTTGGGGATACCGGTGCCTGCCGGATTCACAATAACGACAGAATGCTGCACGGAGTACTACGATCTTGGATGCAGCTATCCGAAAGAGCTTGAGCAGGAAGTAATGGACGCGATGCTCAGGACTGAAAAGATGATGGGCAGGAAATTCGGAGACAAAAACAATCCTCTTCTCGTTTCATGCCGTTCAGGGGCAAGAAGTTCGATGCCCGGCATGATGGAGACCGTCCTTAATATCGGGCTATGTTCTGAAACCATACCCGGCCTTATAGAGAGGACAGGCAATCCGCGTTTCGTTTATGACGCGTACAGGCGGCTGATAATGATGTATTCCGATGTAGTGATGGAAAAGGCCGAAGGGATTGAGCCTGAAGAAGGAATGGGCATCAGGGTGCAGTTGGACAGGATGATGCAGGACCTGAAAGACAAAAAAGGCTATTCAAGCGATACTGATTTGACGGAAGGCGATTTGAAGTCTCTCTGCGAGGATTTTAAGAAAAAGGTCCGCGAGGTGCTCGGCAAGGAGTTCCCGGACGACGCTTATCAGCAGCTGTGGGGCGGCATCGGGGCTGTCTTCAAGTCATGGAACGGAAAGAGGGCAATCGCTTACAGGCGCATAGAAAATATCCCTGACGATTGGGGCACTGCCGTGAATGTCCAGTCCATGGTATTCGGCAACATGGGCGAAAATTCAGCTACCGGCGTGGCGTTTTCGAGAAACCCGGCGACAGGGGAAAACAAATTTTACGGCGAATGGCTTATCAATGCGCAGGGCGAAGACGTGGTGGCAGGAATAAGGACTCCCAATCCTCTTAACGAAGCTACGAAAAATGACCATAACAGGCATTTGCAATCGCTGGAAACCGCGATGCCTGAAGTATATGCGGAATTGAATGCGATACAGCATAATCTGGAACAGCATTTCAAGGACATGCAGGATATCGAATTCACGATACAGGACGGCAAGTTATGGATGTTGCAGTGCCGTGTCGGCAAAAGGACGGGGCTTGCGGCGTTGAATATGGCGATGGACATGATTGCCGAAGGCCTTATCGATGAAAGGACGGCTGTCCTGAGGGTATCTCCTGCGCAGCTTGACGAATTGTTGCATCCTATTCTCGATTCGAAAGCCGAGGCAAAAGCAAAAGTCATAGCCAAAGGCCTTCCTGCCGGTCCTGGCGGCGCGGTAGGGAAACTCGTGTTTACCGCTGAAGATACGGTGGCTGCGGCCGAACGCGGAGAGAAAGTCATCCTTGTAAGGGAGGAAACCAATCCTGAGGACGTGGAAGGAATGCGCGCCGCATACGGCATACTTACCGCGCGCGGCGGAATGACCTCGCATGCCGCCCTTGTTGCGAGAGGATGGGGGAAGTGCTGCATCGTCGGATGCGACGCATTGCATATAAACCTACATGAAAGGACATTGTCCGTCGGAGGCAAGGTATACCATGAAGGCGACATATTCAGCCTTAACGGAAGCAAGGGCCTTGTGTACGATGCCGCAATAGCCACGGTCGACGCTTCTGAAAACAAGAGGTTCGTCGAATTCATGTCGATTGTGGACAAGTACCGCAGGTTAGGCGTAAGGACCAACGCGGATACCCCTGAAGATGCTGCGAATGCCTTGAAGTTCGGGGCTGAAGGAATCGGCCTTTTCAGGATAGAGCATATGTTTTACGGAGCTAATTCCGAAGCTCCTCTTTCCAAGTTGAGGAAGATGATCCTTTCGACGACTGACGCTGAAAGGGAAAACGCCCTCGGCGAACTTGAACCGTATGTCAAGGAGGCTGTCAAGGGAACTATGAAGGTCATGAACGGCAGGCCTGTGACATTCAGGCTTCTCGATCCTCCTTTGCATGAATTCGTTCCGCAAACTGACGAAAAGAGGGACGAGCTTGCAAAAGAACTCGGCGTTACCCGCGATGAAATACGCAAGCGCGGAGACGCACTGCATGAAATCAATCCTATGATGGGGCACAGGGGAGTCCGCCTCGGAGTGACTTACCCTAAGATAAGCGAAATGCAGTTCAGGGCTATCTTCACGGCTGCTGCTGAATTGATGAAGGAAGGGTTCGACCCTAAGCCTGAGATAATGATTCCGGTGACTGTTTCCGTGGCTGAACTTGATAACCAGAAGGAAATATGCGAAAGGGTCAAGGGCGAAGTGGAAAGCAGATGCGGCGTTGCTATCGATTATAAGTACGGGACCATGATAGAAATTCCGCGTGCGGCTTTGCTTGCGGACGAAATGGCGAGGACGGCTGATTTCTTCTCTTTCGGAACGAACGACCTTACGCAGATGACGTTCGGTTTCTCGCGCGACGACATAGGCGCGTTCATGGACGATTACCTTAGCAAGAAGATACTCGATGCCGATCCGTTCCAGACATTGGACCAGAATACCGTAGGACGCCTTGTGAACCTTGGCCTCCAGCGCGGAAGGACGACCAAGCCCGGCCTGAAAATAGGAATCTGCGGCGAGCATGGCGGCGATCCCGCATCGGTGGAATTCTGCCATAAGATAGGACTCGATTATGTATCATGTTCTCCGTACAGGGTTCCGATTGCAAGGCTCGCGTCGGCGCAGGCTGCAATCAAATTCGGCAAGTGAATATGAGAAATGCTTGTCCGCGAATGCTGAGGTATTAGCGGTAGGGCATGCATGTATTGAAAGTATAGAAAGCGGTCGCGCACGTAAACTGCGCGGCCGCTTTTTTTATGCAAGGACGGGTTGCATGTACGGAAGCGGTTTGCGGATAAGCATGAATTTAAAATGCGACCGATGTTGCATTATATTCCCATATGGCTTATCTTTGAATGATTTTATGGATTTCAGATATGGTTTTGCCTAAGGTGAAGATAGTAAAGGCATGGATATGCCTTTTTTTGGCCATGGCGGTATCGGGCCATGCATTCGGCAATGTCCGGGCCGGCAGCGCGATGGATGCCGACAGCATCGATGTCGATTTGGACAAGGCTTTGGAAATAGCATTGAGCGAAAGCCCTTCGATAGTCATTGCCGACAAGCAGATAGAAATAAAGAAATATTACAGCAAGGAGCAGATAGCGGCCCTTATACCTAATCTAAGCGCATCGGCAAGCTATTCCCGCAGCCTGAAAAAACAGATGATTTCAATAGGAGGCATGGAACCTATCCAAATGGGGACGGACAATACATATAATGCCGGCTTCAACCTGTCGGTTCCTGTCATAGCCCCGGCTCTCTGGAATACGGTCCGGCTTTCGAAACTGGATATCGAGCTTGCCGTGGAAACCGCGAGGTCTTCGAGGCTCGACATGGCCAACCAGGTTAGGAAGGCCTTTTACCAGCTATTGCTTGCAAGGGAGTCGTATCAGGTCCTGGTCATGAGCTACGAGAACATGAAGGACAATCTTAAGAACGTGCTGGACAAATTCGAGCAGGGCACGGTGTCCGAATACGACAAGATAAGGACCGAGGTGCAGTTGCAGAATATAAAACCGCAGATACTATCGGCCAAAAACAATGTATGCCTTGCCGATTTGCAGCTGAAGATACTGATAGGGGTGGATGTTTCCGAACCTGTGAAATTCGTCGGGGACATAAGGCAATACGAACAGCTTCTTGACGACAAGGCGATGGCCGCGCTGGCTTTGGAAATATATTCCGATACGACGGCTTTGCTTGACAATAATACGCAGCTGCGGCAAATCCGCATACAGGAAGAGCAGCTCGCCCGCACGGCTTCCGTATTGAAATCGCAGTATTCGCCGACTCTCGCCCTTTCTGCGAATTACGGTTGGATGACCATGAACAACGATTTCAAGATCGGTTCGTACATGTGGTATCCCAATTCCGCAGTCGGGCTTACGCTTTCGGTCCCTATTTTCCAGGGAACGAAGGTCATGAACCAGGTGCGTCAGAACAGGCTGCAAAGGGAAAACCTCGTCATACAGCGCGAGGACCTCGTGCGGCAGACGAAGATTGCCGTGCAGACGGCTATCAACAATATGAATACTGCGGTAGAAGAGATTTCTTATAGCAGGGAAAATATAAAGCAGGCGGAAAAGGCTTTTGAAATAAGCGAAGAAAGATATGCCATAGGGGCAGGCACATTGCTGGAGGTAAACGACGCCGATCTGGCCCTTACGCAGTCGAGGCTTTCATATTCCCAATCCATATACAACTATCTTGTGGCATATGCCGATTTGCAGAAAGTGCTCGGCATCGAATACCATGCGGAGTGATTATAAAGAAGTTTAAAATTCAAAATATGAAAAATAAGATAATTCCTGTTGCGGCAGGCATGTTTTTTATAGCGTTTGCCGCTTCATGTTCTTCGAATTCAGGGAAAGGGTCGTCGACCGGCTTGGACGATCTGAAACCGGTAGTGGAAATCCAGTCCGTGTCCGTGGAGGATGTCGCGCAGACAGGCGAGTTCCCTGCTACAGTCGAGGCTAATGTCACAAACAATATATCCCCGTCTACTTCGTTGCGCATAGAAAAAATATTCGTGGAGGTAGGCGACCATGTGGAGAAAGGGCAGCTTCTTGTCCAGATGGAGGAAGACAATCTCGCGCAGCAGTCCACGCAGTTGGAGAATCTGAAGGCGGAATATGAAAGGGCAGAGGCCCTGTATGAAAAGGGAGGCGCTTCCAGGTCGGAATACGACGCGAGGAAAACTTCTTATGAAGTGGCAAGGACGGCTTACGACAACCTGGCGAAAAACACGAGGCTCCTGGCTCCTATTTCAGGCATAGTCACTGCAAGGAATTACGACGGCGGAGACATGTATAGCGGGCAGGCGGTCCTTACCATTCAGGAAATAACGCCGGTCAAGCTTTACATAAATGTGTCGGAATCGCTTTATACGCATGTCAGAAAGGGAATGCCTGCGGACATACGGCTCGACGTGTACGGGGACAAGGTTTTCAAAGGCGTCGTGACGATAGTCTACCCTACCATAGACCCGTCTACAAGGACTTTCACGGTAGAAATAAAGATAAGCAACGAAGACGAGCTTGTAAGGCCGGGCATGTTCGCGAAAGTAACAATGGATTTCGGGGACAGGAGGAATGTAGTGGTCCCTGACAGGGCTGTCGTGAAGCAGACCGGCTCAGGGCAAAGGTTCGTTTATGTTTACGAGGACGGCAAAGTATATTATAGGGAAGTGGAACTCGGCCGCAGGATGGGCGACAAATACGAAGTCATTTCCGGCGTAAACGATGCAGACAAGGTTGTGGTGACAGGCCAGTCGAAATTGTACGACGGCGCTGAAGCCGTATTGTCCGACACTAAAAACTGAATGCCATGAGCCTGTATTCAAGCGCGGTAAAAAAGCCAATAACCACGGTCTTGGTCTATGTGGCCATAGCGATACTCGGCCTGTTCTCCCTTACGAGGCTTCCGATAGACCTCTATCCCGACATCGAGCAGAATGCCATAATGGTAATCACTTCGTATCCGGGCGCGAGCGCGGCCGATATAGAAACCAATGTATCGAGGCCTCTTGAGAATGTGCTGAACAGCGTAAGCGACCTGAAACATATCACTTCCGAATCAAAGGAAAACATTTCGATCATATCCCTGGAATTCGAATACGGGATAGACATAGAAGTGGCGACAAACGATGTCCGCGACAAATTGGA
This sequence comes from uncultured Bacteroidales bacterium, assembly GCA_944322605.1. Lineage (GTDB taxonomy): Bacteria > Bacteroidota > Bacteroidia > Bacteroidales > UBA932 > CALUPD01. The sequence goes on from CALUPD010000001.1 coordinate 95,123, forward strand.
CATGGTTACCACCATGCTCCCTGACGAAGTGGAAAATCCTATGATTTTCAAGTTCGGCATGGACGATATTCCGATACTTATATTGTCCGTAACGGCTGACCAAAGCTTCCAGGCCTTGTACAAGATCTTGGACGACAAGGTCGTCAATCCGATAAACCGCATAAGCGGGGTGGGCTCGGTTTCCATATCCGGCGTGCCTGAGCGCGAGATACAGGTTTACTGCGATCCTTACAAGCTCGAAGCGTATAATATGTCCATAGAAACGATAGCGGCGATAATAGGGCAGGAAAACAGGAATACGCCTGCCGGTGTCATGGACATAGGCTCCAATACCTATTCTTTAAGGGTTCAAGGGGAATTTACCGAGGCCAGGCAGATGGAGGACATAGTGATAGGAAGCGTGGACGGGAAGAACATATACCTGAGGGACGTGGCAAGGGTAGAGGACAGGACTGAGGAAAGGGCGCAGGAAACATATAACAACGGGATAGTCGGAGGCATGATCGTCGTCCAGAAGCAGTCGGGAGGCAATTCGGTGGCCATTTCGAATGAGGTGATAGAGAAGCTCCCGGAAATACAGAAGGATCTTCCGTCCGATGTCAAGATAGGGATAATCGCCAATACTTCCGATAATATTGTAAACACTATCGATTCTTTGGAGGAAACGATAGCGGTTACTTTCGTGCTGGTCATTCTCGTCGTCCTGTTTTTCCTCGGAAGATGGAGGGCCACGTTCATAATCGCGCTTACCATACCGGTTTCCTTAGTGGGAGCGTTCATTTATTTGCTGGCTTCGGGCAATTCGTTGAATATCATCTCTCTCAGCTCTCTTTCCATAGCCATAGGGATGGTGGTGGACGATGCCATAGTGGTGTTGGAAAACGTGACTACGCATATCGAGCGCGGAAGCCGTCCCAAGCAGGCGGCGGTCTTCGCTACGAACGAAGTCGCTATTTCGGTAATAGCCTCCACCCTTACAATGCTGGCTGTTTTCCTGCCGCTTACCATGATAACCGGCATGGCCGGAGTAATGTTCAAGCAGCTCGGATGGATGGTCAGCATAATAATGATAGTGTCTACCGCGTGCGCGTTGAGCCTTACGCCGATGCTGTGTTCAAGGATGCTCAGGCAGAATCCAAAAAGGGGAAAGATACAGTCTGCCGTATTCAGGCCGATCGAGAAGTTCCTCGATGCCCTTGACAGGGGATACGGAACCATGCTGGATTGGTGCGCCCGTCACAGATGGGCTGTCGTAGGCCTTGCGGTGCTTGTCTTTTCAGGGAGCATGGCCCTTTCGCCGTTGGTGAAAACGGAATTTTTCCCTACCAATGATAACGCCCGCGTGTCCATAGACATAAAAATGCCTATCGGGACGAGGATGGAACTTGCGAAGGAACTTGCTTCGAGGATAAATGACAGGTTCGTCGAGGATTATCCTGAAATCATAGAAATAAGCTATACGGTAGGCCAGGCTGACGCGGATAATACCTACGCCTCTCTAAGCGACAACGGCTCCCATATCATAAAGTTCAACATAAGGCTTACAAGCGTGGAAGAGCGCGAGAGGGGACTTACGTACATATGCGACCTCATGAGGTATGATCTGGCGAATTATCCTGAAATAGTCACTTACCAGGTGATGGCCGGAGGCGGCATGGGCGGCATGGGCGGACAGTCGAGCGTGGATGTGGAAATTTACGGATACGATTTCGCCCAGACGGACGCGGTGGCGGCCTCGCTGAGAGAAAGGCTTTCCGGCCTGGAGTCGTGCAGCGAAGTCAATATAAGCAGGGATGAATATATTCCTGAATACCATGTCGAATTCGACAGGGAAAAGCTTGCGATGAACGGGTTGAACCTCGGCACGGCTTCGACTTATCTCCGTAACCGCATAAACGGAGCGACGGCTTCGTATTACAGGGAAGAAGGGGAGGAGTATGACATAAAGGTAAGGTACGCACCGCAGTTCAGGACTTCGATAGAGGATATAGAAAACATAGTCATTTATAACAGTCTCGGACAGGGCATAAAGCTCAGGGAGCTGGGCGAGGTCGTCGAAAGGATGACTCCTCCTACCATAGAAAGAAAGGACAGGGAGCGCGTGATCACAGTTTCTGCTGTCGTTGCGCAAGGTTACGCCCTTTCGGATTTGGTGGCTGCGAGCAGCGATATCCTTGAAGGCATGGATATGCCGTCCGGAATTTCTTATGAAATAGGCGGCTCTTACGAGGACCAGCAGGATACTTTCGGGGATCTCATAATCCTGATGGCTCTGATAATAGTCCTTGTGTTCATCGTCATGGCGGCACAGTTCGAGTCGCTCATGGACCCGTTCGTGATAATGTTCTCCATACCGTTTGCATTTACCGGGGTCGTCCTCGGGCTTGTGATAACCGGTACTCCTCTCGGAGTAATGGCGATGATAGGCCTTATAATGCTCATGGGCATAGTGGTGAAGAACGGCATAGTCCTTATAGACTATACAAGGCTTTGCCGCGAGAGGGGAATGGGCATAATCAGGGCTGTCACTACTGCCGGAAGGTCGCGTCTGCGCCCTGTGCTTATGACTACGCTTACTACCGTCCTCGGGATGGTGCCTATGGCGGCAGGCACGGGAGAAGGCTCGGAAATGTGGCGGTCTATGGGCATGACCGTTGCCTGGGGCCTTTCCGTTTCCACGTTGATCACCCTTGTCATAGTGCCTGTGGTGTATTCGATTTTCGAAGGCGGCAAGATAAGAAGGAAAAGGAGGCGGAGCCTCAAAAGAATAGCGGCGGCAGCCGAATGACATGTTTAACGAATTGATATTGACGGAATATGAAAGCTGTGCTTATAACATGCAACCAGGCTTATTATGAAGAGGTGGTTGCGATTATGGACGGGTTGGCAATCAGGGGCTATACGTATTGGGATCAGGTGCGCGGAAGGGGGTCGAAGAGCGGCGAGCCCCGATTCGGCAGCCATGCCTGGCCCGAAATGAATATCGCTATAATATCCGTGGTAGATGACGGGAGCGTGGACGGATTCCTGGACGAGTTGAAGAAACTCGACAGCCAAAGGGAAGCATTGGGCCTAAGGGCTTTCGTCCTTCCGGTGGAAAAGGCTGTCTGACCGTGCCATTATGCCGGTTCAGCTTATCTGTTGGATTGGAGGGCATGTTCTGGCGGGGCTGCAATGCGCGGTGCTTTGAAGAGGAGCAAGGTCATTCGTCTTGCAGATTGCGGTTTTTGCTGTAGTTGCGCCATTTTTCCATCAGCTTCGCCATGTCGTCGGGAAGCTCGCTTTCGATGAAAATCCGTTCGCCGCTGCGAGGATGGGTGAATCCCAATGTCTTGGCATGCAGGGCGTGTCTTGGCATTATTTGGAAGCAATTGTCTATGAATTGCTTGTATTTGGAATACAGCGTGCCTTTCAGGATCCTGTCGCCTCCGTACCTGTCGTCATTGAAAAGCGGATGCCCTATGTGGTTCATGTGTACCCTGATCTGGTGGGTGCGGCCTGTTTCAAGCTTGCACTCCACTACGGTGACATAGCCCATCCGTTCGATTACCCGGTAATGCGTTACGGCATGCTTTCCGCATTCGCCCTCAGGGAATACCTTGAACCTCAGCCTGTCGTTTGGGTCTCTTCCTATATTGCCTGTAATCGTTCCCTCGTCTTCCGCGAGGTTTCCCCATACTACCGCGATGTATTTGCGGTCTATGGTATGGTCGAAAAATTGCTTTGCGAGATTCAGCTGCGCCTCAAGGTTCTTGGCGACTACTATCAATCCGGAAGTGTTCTTGTCGATGCGGTGAACCAATATTCCCATGCGCTCATCCTGCGCGTCCGGCCCTTGGCTTATGCCGAGATGGTATGCAAGGGCATTAAGGAGAGTGCCTGAAAAATGCCCGTGCCCGGGATGGACTACAAGCCCTGCCGGCTTGTTTATGACGAGCAGGTCGTCGTCCTCATAGGCTATTTCCAAAGGAATGTTTTCCGGCCTGACTTCGAATCCGCGCCTTTGGTAAGGAAGCACCAATGTGATTATGTCGAAAGGCTTTACCTTGTAGTTGCCTTTTACGGTTTTGCCGTTGACCCGTACATATCCGGCTTCCAATGCAAGCTGCACCCTGTGCCTGGACGTGTTTTCCATATGCGAGGCCAAGTATTTGTCGACTCTCAGCAATGCCTGCCCCTTTGCGGCTTCAAAGCGGTAATGCTCGAATTCCTGGGCTCCTGAATCCTCTTCGTCGCCGTCTTCATCTTCATCTTCGGAAACAGGTGCGCATGTTTCATTTACCGTGCCGCTTTCCATGTCAGGGCATGGGAGTCCTTCTGCCGTATGATTGCCGGCGATGTCAAGCCCGTATTCGGAATCCGTCATGTTCATATGGATAATTTTTCGATTTCGGATATTGCTTTTTCCAATTCTTTCTCCAATGCCTTTGCCTCTTCTTCCGCTATCTTAGCTTCTTCGGCGGCTCTGGCCATTTCATCCTCTTTCATCAGGGCTTCCTCTACTTTTGAGCGGTCGCGGGTAAGGTAGATGTTTACCTGGCTTCCTATTCTCAGCGGCTTGGGTTCTGTTCCTGTGATGCCGCATGTGACGTCGAATTCAGGGTATTGCTTGTAGACGTATGCCGAAAGGGAGTCCGCGTAATCCGTCACGGTCTCGTCGAAGAACATGCCTCCTATGTTCATGGAGTTGTCGAGGATGGCGTCTTTTGCCGCTAAGAACTGGAGGGCTGTCAGATGAGGGACATAAGTGGTGTTGTCGCTGTCGCTAAGGCCTACGACGAGGTCTATTTCCTCTTCCGTCTGTACGGGTGTCCCCGGTTCTATTTCCTTTCCATTGTAAAGCTGTTTCAGGACGTTGTTGGTCGCCATGTCCCTTACATAGATGAGTTTTCCTATCCTCAGTTGTTGCGAGCCGAGTTCGGCCCTCGCCTGCCTCAGCGAGAATCCTACTACGGACGGCATGGGCACCAATTTCGGGTTTACAGAGTTTATGGTGAGCAGGATCCTTCTGTTTTTCTTGACCATGCTTCCTGCCGGCGGGTTCTGCTTGTAGACTACGCCCCTGCCCATGTTGTTTATATAGACCGAGTCGGTTATGTCTATCCTGAGGTTTGCATCCATTGCGGCCTGTCCGGCCTGGGCGGCCGTCATTCCGGTAAATGAAGGGACTTCGAGTTCCTTGTTATGCCTTGTGATGAGCCTGAGCGAAAGGAACGATATTATTATTACGGCTGTCGCTGCGATTATTATTTCCACGAGCGTCCGCACTATCCATGCTCCCTTTGCTCTTTTTTTTCCTGCATTAATGCCTTGTTTTCCTGTTCGGCTGTCCATTTTTTCGCGTATTTATGCCGGGCCTGAAAGAAAGGCCGGTGGATTTGCTTTCAAATATAATGCATTTCCATGTCATGCAAAACAAATCAAGCCGACTTTCCAAGCCGGCTTCTATAAAGCAACGTTTTCATCAGAGGTCATTCGCTGGCCGGGCCGATGTCAGGATGCCCGAACTGCGCTATGGCTGAAAACTAAAACATGTCTTCTGAAGAAACAGTAAGTTTTTTACGACCATGACGGCGGCGTGCTGACAGTACGCGGCGGCCGTTAGGGGTTGACATACGTTCACGGAATCCGTGCTTGTTTATACGTTTGCGTTTTGATGGCTGATATGTACGTTTCATTGTATGTTAATATTTATTTATTTTTCGGTAAACGGATTGCAAAGGTAATGCAAATTTTCATATCGGCAAAATATTTTCGCGGCACATGGCGCAAGGCAGCGTTAGCGTTCGATTTCTATGACTTTTTTCCCTTCGAAATAGGGGTCTTTGAACCAGTGTCCTATTTCCGCCACATGTATTTTTGAAGGGACAAGGCGGTGCATCCTTATGCAGTCGCTTAATTCCTGATTGACGTCCCCGCCTTTTAGGTATATTATGGATTTCCGGTATTTTCCTTTTACCCAAGGCATAAAGACAGACAGGTCGCTTACGGCCCTTGACACGGCGTAGTCGAATTTTTCGGTTATCTCTTCAGCCCTTGAGTGGACGGTCCTTACGTTTTCAAGGCCTATGCTTTCGGCTACCGCCTGCGCTACGCGGATTTTTTTGCCTATGGAATCGCATAGGAGGAATTCCGAGTCCGGGAACATTATCGCGAGAGGTATTCCCGGGAAGCCTCCTCCTGTTCCGACATCGATTATCGTTGAACCAGGCTCGAACGACATGTATTTCGCTATGGCGAGGGAATGCAGGACATGATGCAGGTAGAGGTTTCCTATGTCCTTTCTCGATATGACGTTTATTTTCTCATTCCATTCGCGGTAAAGGGGGCCGAGCATGGACAGCATTGTCTTCTGCCTTTCCCCTATGTTGCCGAATTCATTGAATATCAGTTCTGCTGTGTCTATGTTTGCTGTTTGCATGTCGTGGTTGCGGTTTTATTCGGTTTCGAGTTTTTCCTTGAGCATCAGCCTTGCCCTTCTTATCCTTGTCCTCACTGTGTTCATCGGCAGCCCGAGCTGGGCCGATATTTCTTCATATGCGTAATCTTCTATGAACCTTAATCTGGCCACATCCCTGTAAAGGTCTCCGAGATTTTCTATTTCGCCCAGCAGCCTTTCGAATTTCTGCCTTGAAATCATTTTTATCTCGGGGCTGTCTTCGGTTTTCAGGGAAGATGCCGTATCGGCGAACCCGTCCTTTTCAGGCTGGATTCCGGTTGCCGGAAGCCTTTTTTTCCTTGAATAGTCGATAATGCAATTATGCGCTATGCTGTAAAGCCATGTGCTGAATGCATATTCCGGGTCATATGAAGGCAATGCCTTGAATGCCTTGTCGAAAGTTTCCTGGCATATGTCTTTGGAATCTTCCGTGTCGCCTGTCGCGCTTGCGATGTACGAATATATCATGTCGTAATACAGGCCTGCCAATTTCTTGTAGCCTTCCTGTTCGCCGCCGAGCGCCGCCATGATGTATTCCCTTTCGGAAGAGTTGCCTTTTGCCATAGTAGTCAGGTCCGATGCTATTCCGTATGCTTTTCGTTTAGTTTCATGCCCGTCCTGTGCCGGGCTGCCATTGGCCCGTGTCCGGGACATTTTATGCAATGCAAGTATTTTGCCAATGTTCCCGGGCCTGTCCATGATGCATGGCCTGCAGCGAATGCGGATGAGGAGCGGACACGTCAATGGGCTTCAAGCCAGTTTTTGCCGTAATTGCATTCTACGGTAAGAGGAACTTTGAGCTTCGCTATGTTCTGCATCTTGTCCCTGACAAGGCTTGCAAGATAGTCCGCTTCTTCTTTCAATGTGTCGAATACCAGTTCGTCATGCACTTGCAGGATCATCCTGCTTTTGAATTTCCGGATTCCTATCTCTTTGTACAGTTCGATCATGGCGAGCTTGATTATGTCGGCCGCGCTTCCCTGTATCGGAGCGTTGATCGCGTTCCTTTCCGAGAAGCTGCGTACATAAGAATTCTTCGAATTTATGTCCGCGAGGTATCTTCTTCTGCCGTATATCGTTTCCGCGTAGCCTTTGGACCTTGCAGACTCTATGGCCCTGTCTATGTATTCCCTGACTCCCGGGTAGGACCTGAAATAGTCGTCTATCAGGCTTTTCGCTTCCTGCCTGCTTATCGACAGCCTTTGGGAGAGGCCGAATGGCGAAATCCCGTAGATTATTCCGAAGTTCGCTACTTTGGCCCTGTTCCTCTGTTCTTTTGTCACTTTTTCCTCGTCTACCGCAAAGATTCTCGCGGCAGTGGCGCGGTGGATGTCTTTCCCTGCGAGGAAATCCGCGATCATGTGCGGGTCGCCGCTCATGTGCGCCATGAGCCTTAGTTCGATTTGGGAATAGTCGGCGGAGAGTATGTATCCGTCCTTGAATCCTGAAATGAAGTTTTTGCGTATTTCCCGGCCCATCTGGGTCCTTATGGGGATGTTTTGCAGGTTCGGCTTCACTGAACTGAGGCGGCCCGTTGCTGTAAGGGCTTGGTTGAAAGTCGTATGTATTTTTCCGCTATACGGGGATACGAGTCTCGGAAGAGGCTCTATGTAGGTCGATAGCAGCTTTTTCAGTTCCCTGTATTCCAATAGTTTGCCGATGAACGGGCTTTTCGGGGAAAGTTCGGACAATGTCTCTTCGTCGGTAGGGTAGTTCGAATTCTTGTTCTTGCGGACTTTTGGGTTCAGCTTCATCTTCTCGTAGATGACGGTCCCTATCTGCTTTGGAGAAGACAGGTTCAGTTCCGGTTCCGCTGCAAGCATTCTCGCTTCTTGCTCTATTTCTCCGAGCTTTTTCCCGAGCTGCATTCTCTGTTCGGAGAGGGATGCTGTGTCGAGTTTCACGCCGTTGTATTCCATGTCCGCGAGGGTTTGGACAAGGGGCATTTCCATATTGAAATACAGTCTGCCCGAACCCGTCCTTTCCAATTCGGATTCCAATATGTATGATAGATGGTATGCTGCAATGCAGTATTTCGCAGGGTCCGCCTTGGTTTTTTGCCTGTCTTTTGGCTGGATTTGCGAGAACAGGTCCGCAGCCGGTTCCGGCACGGTGTCCTGCTGCTCTTCGATTCCGGTTCGAAGGTATTTTCTGCTCAGGGCCTCTATGCCGTGCTGCATTTCGGGATTTAGCAGGTAATGCATCAGCTCTATGTCAAGCAATTTCCCTTTTACTGTTATGCCCCTTCTTCTGAGCAGGCTTATGTCGAGTTTCAGGTTGGTCCCTGCGATTGCCGTATCCCCGTTTTCGAGAATCTGCTTGAGCATGTCGGTGCTTTCGCCTCCGGCTATGCGGCACAGTCCGTTTTCTGAAAACAGGATGAACTCCTTTATCGTGGAATCTATGCCTGCGTCGTTGGCTGTCTCTATCCTTAGCGACAATCTGGATTCTTTCCCTTTTGCTTGCAGAATTCCTTTCGAGAATTCCGCCATGTCTACGGGTTTCCGCATGAAATCCGCCAATGCCCTTTGCCTGGATTCAGGATAGTCTTTTTCCGTACCGGCAAGGCTTCCCTTGGTTCCCTCTTCGGCAGCCGTTCCGGCTATGCCTCCATTATCCGGGTCTGCGCCCTCCGTGTCCGTTGCGGACGGATGTTCGCCGGCCTCCGATCCGGAATCCGGATCATGTTTTCCGTTTCCAAAGCCAGGCATGTCGCTCCTGCCGCCGTCCGTTCCGGCGTTTCCTGCCGTGGCATGGGGAAGCAGTTTCGCAAGGGAGCCGAGCTCGTATTTTCGGATAAGGTCCATTATGCCGGATTTGGGCTCTTTGACTTCAAGGTCGGCGATGCTTATTCCGAGATCCACGTTCGTGTCTATCGTCACGAGATACCGGCTCTTCATAAGCCTTTCCCTGTATTCCTCGAACGATTGCCTCTGTTTCGGGGTCAGCTTGTCCAATGATTTGTAGATATTGTCAATCGAGCCGTACACGGCAATCAGCTTGGTCGCCCCTTTTTCTCCTATTCCCGGAATTCCGGGTATGTTGTCCGACGCGTCTCCCCATATGGCGAGGATGTCGATGAATTGGGCAGGGGAGCTTATGCAGTATTTTTCGCATATTTTCTCCTTGGTTATGATTTCTCCGTCATTGCCTGACTTGGGCGGCTTGTATTGGTATATGTGATCGGAAATCAATTGTCCGTAATCCTTGTCAGGCGTGTACATGTAGACATCCATGCCTTCTTTGGCGGCTTTTTCCGAAATGCTCCCTATTACGTCGTCCGCTTCGAAGCCGGGCTTCATGAGTACGGGAATGTTGAGGTTCCCCATTATTTCTATGAGGGGGTTCAGCGCGGCTTTTACCAGTTCCGGGGATTCGCTTCTGTTGGCTTTGTAATCTTCATAAGCCTCGTGCCTGAATGTTTTTGCCGGAGGGTCGAAAGCTACGGCGAAATGGGTGGGCTTTTCTTTCCTGATCAGTTCCAGTATGGTTTTCGTAAATCCGAAAATAATGGAAGTGTCTTCGCCTTTGGAATTGATCATCGGCCTTTTCAAGAAGGCATAGTACATCTTGAAAATCAGCGCATGTCCGTCGATTAGAAATAAGCTCATCGGTTATTGTTATGTTTTATTCGGTTTTATGGCGCGGGCCGGGCCGGCTCGATTAAGGATGCCGCAGCATGCCGGATGGCGTTTGCATCTGATCCCGCCTTGCTGCCGCCTGTCAGTCAATATTGTCTTCTTTCCTCCATTCCGCATGGGACGAGGCCGTCTCATAGAGCTTCACGGAACATAACTCTGCATTGGCCGGAAGCTTTTCCGATATGAGGCCCGCGAAATAGCTCACTAAATTTTCGCATGTCGGCTGGAATGACGTCAGCTCCACATTGCCGTAGGCTTCAGCGATTTCTTTTTCAAGGCATGATCCTTCCTTCATTATCAGGGCATGGTCGAACCTGTCGATAATGGTCTCGTTTACTGTTTTTTTCAGTACTGAAAAGTCCATCAGCATGCCGTTTTTCGGATTTGACGGGTCGTCGAGCGGTTTTCCCTTGACTGTGACGAAGAGCAGGTATGAATGCCCGTGGATATGCCTGCATTTTCCGTCATATCCTGCAAGCGCGTGCGCGCCTTCGAATCTGAATTCTTTTGTTATTCTTACGATTGCCATGCCGGTATCTCCTCTATTGTTTAACACCCGGCAAAGTTACGCAAATAAAGGCCGGTTGCCAACGAAAGTTCATGGCATTCGATTATATTTGCGCGTTTTTTCAATAAGGACAATCATAAAAATATTAAAATATGGATTCAAAGGATGCCGGTTGCGGAAAATTGCCTTGCGGGACGGACGGGCCGTGCGGGAATGGCTGTTCAGAATCTCCTGCTGCCGCCAGCAGGCATGGCGGATCACGGGCCTGGAAAGGGAAAGACGGCTTGAAAGGCTGGCTGCCTTTGGTCGCGCTCGCATGCTCTACCTTCATATTCAATACTTCTGAATTCATACCGATAGGCCTGCTTAGCGACATAGCGGCAGATTTCCGCATAACGGAATCGCACGCAGGGCTGATGATTACAGTCTATGCGTGGGTCGTCGCCATAACATCCTTGCCTCTGATGTTGATGGTGTCCGGTATTCCGCCCAAAAAGCTCATGCTCTGCATAGTGGCCCTTTTTGCAATAAGCCATGCCGCCTCTGCCGTTTCGTCCGGTTTCGGGATGCTTATGCTTTCGAGGATAGGAGTCGCCTGTTCGCATGCCGTTTTCTGGTCGATAGTCACGCCTCTTGCCGTAAAAATCGCTCCGGCAGGCCGCGAGGCAGCCGCTTTGAGCATGATAGTGGCGGGATCTTCCATTGCGATGATTGCAGGCCTGCCTTTGGGCCGCGCCGTCGGGCTTGCTGCCGGATGGAGGATGACATTCTTGCTGATAGGCGTTGTGTCCGTCGCCATAATGGTTTTCATAGCCGCAGTCCTGCCGTGCGCGGAAGGCGAAAAGGCCTTTTCGCCAAGACAGCTTCCCGAATTGCTGAAGACTCCTGCGTTGCCCGGCATATATGCGGTCACGGTATTGTCGGTGACTGCCCATTTTGCCGGATATAGCTATATCGAACCGTTCCTTGCGCAAATCGCCGGATTTTCCGAAGGCTCCATTACCATGGTCCTTTCCCTTTTCGGAATAGTCGGCATTGCGGGCAGTTTCCTGTTTTCAAGGTACTTCGATTCGCACCGTTCGTTTTTCATGAGATATGCCGTCATAGGGATAGGGTGTTGCCTGCTTCTGCTCAGGCCCGCCGCGTGCTTTCAATGGACGGCTATCGCGTTATGCGTTTTCTGGGGACTGGCGAATACGTTCTATAACATGGTATTCCAGTCCGAAATAATAAGGAATGTCCGTAAAGGCACTTCCGTGGCCATGTCGATATATTCAGGAATATATAACGTCGGGATAGGGGGAGGCGCGTTGATCGGCGGCTACGTGTCATCGGGCATAGGCATTCCATACATCGGTTATGCGGGAGGGCTGATCAGCATAGCCGCGTGCGTTGCATGCATCGCGTATCTCCAGCCGCGCCTGAGGCGGGATTTTTAATCCGCAGCCTGAATCCAGCCGTAATATTCGTTGATTGTACGATGATATGGAATTTTTTGTATTTTTGACGGCTTAAATACAGTATAAACTAACACAACCAATTTATGAACAAATCAAAATTTATCAAGTTCATTCTGCCATTTGCCATATTGGCAGGAGTTGCTTCGTGCAACAAGACGGAAGAATTGTCCGGCGAGGCCGAAATTCTTTCTTTCAGTTTCGATGAAACTATCGAAGCCAATTCGATAGTCGTTTCAGAGCCTGTAATCGAAGGAAATTCCATCAAATTCAATGTTGCGGCGGACGCTACTGCCGAGCAGCTTGCAGTGCTTGTCCCTGAAATAAAAGTTTCGGAAAAGGCTACCGTGTCTCCGGCTTCCGGCCAGGCCGTGGATTTCTCGAACGGGCCTGTGACATTTACTGTAACGGCTCAGAACGGCATCAACGAAAAGGAGTACTACGCTGAAGCCATTGCGGAGAGCGCGGAAGATCCTGAAAATCCTGATGATCCTGACACGCCGGCCGTAGATGTTCCTATGGAAGAACTCACCGGCATGTACAAGGGATGGTCGGAAATTTATATGGACGGCAATTTTACCGCAAAGCTCCCTAATAAGGTGGAAATTGCGGAAATGTCGGAATCTTCGGTTTCCGTTACGATGAAGGATTTCAGTTTCATGGTGATAGTCAATGAGGATATTACTATCGATGATTGCGCGGTTATCGAAGGCGAAATGCCTGGCTGGTATGCTTTCGAAGGCAGCCAGACCGTGACTATCCAAATATTGGACGGCACTGACGAAGCCGAAGTGTCGGTAAGCGGAGTTTTCAAGGACGGCGGCGAAATCTCCATGGAAGTAGATGTCCGTATCTACGATACTGAGCTCAGGGTAACATACGAAGGCGCAAGGTTGGACGGAACGGAAAGCAGCGAGGCGGAAATCCTGTCTTTTGTTTTCGATACTTCAGTGGAAGCGAACAAGCCTGTAACGCAGCAGCCGGTAATCGAAGGCAATGAAATAACCATCCATGTCGCTGTCGGAACCACTGAAGAGCAATTTGCGGCAATGGTCCCTACCATAACCGTTTCTGAAAACGCCGAGGCATATCCTGCCGAAGTCATAGCTTGGCGTTCGGCACCTTGGATTATGGTGATTGCCGAAGACGGCACAGTGAATACGTATTCAATCGAATTCGTTTACGATGAAGCAGGATTCCCTATAGACGACGTGCTTGCCGGAACTTACAGCGGCGATCTGACCGTGACTGCGGCAGGTTCTCCTGCCGATCCGGTAGAGGCATCGATAATCATAGGCAAGGCTTCGGATAATTCCGTGAGCCTGTTGATAGAAAATTTCACCTTTATGGACATCCCGTTGGGAAACATACAGGTGGATGAATGCCCTCTCGAAGCGGACGGGGATGCATATGTCTTTACCGGACAGCAGGATCTCGTTCTTATGGAAGGAATGATGAATTGCGACGTTACAATCACGGAAGGCAGGATTGAAAACGGCACGCTTTCCCTCGAAATCGATATAATCGCTGAAATGATGGGTTCTCCGCTTCCTGTAAGCGTGACATTCAGCGGCAGCAAGAACTAAGGCTGCGCAAATGACGATGCCGGCTCAAAGGGGTTCTTCCTGCGTTACGATTGATTCGAAAATCATCAGGTACACCGGCATACTGCGGTTTTCCCATCTTCGCAAGCCTTGAGATTGCTTCTTTTGAGTCGACCTTATGAATGAAAAAAGGCGTGACGGGCAAATCCGTCGCGCCTTTTTGTTGTCATGAAAAAACCGGGCGTGCCGCCCGTAGTATTGCGGATAATCACCGGCCGGTTGCAGGACATGTTTCGGCTGATATGTGAAAGCCTGCCCGGCGCGATTGCGGCTTCGCATTAAATCCAGGTGTCTTCTATTTTAGTTTCTGCGACAGGGACGAGCTTCCCTTCGGTGTCTATTGCCAGTACCCATATCGTGGCGTTAGGGGCGCATATTTCCCCATTCCCGTCAAAGCCCGTAAGTTCGGCAGGGGCGGTGTATTTCTGCTGGCTTCCATTTATGCAATTGGTCACGAAATCCGTTTGCGTGAGGTAGCTTTCGGTAGAAGAATCCGAGATCTGTATATAATATTCGGCGACTTGTTGCGACGGCTCTGCTTGAATCTTCACGTAAAACCCGAATTGCGGATTGTCCTGTACTGCCGGCTTTACAGAATTTATGCTTATGCTTACTTTCGCATCCGTGTTCCCGTCGAATACGTATGATTCCGTGCTTGCTTCCACGATATAATGTTTTCCGAGAGTTCCGTCTTTACCGACAGCGCAGAATCCGAAAACATAATCGGTTTCGGCGTCCAAGCCTTCGATTATCAATTCTCCGTCCGAAGAAACGCTGCTTGCATTGTTTACCTTCAGCATTTTGAGGAAGGTTTCCTCGTCTTTCCATGAATCTTTTTCAATGGATTTGTACAGCACTTTCTCCGTTCCGGGATCAAGCGTGATTTAGAAACTCATGTCGTTTGTGCCGGCGGCAGGTTCAGAAATGCCGCATGTTGCATCGCCCTGGTCGAATACCGAATTGGTCGATACCGGCATGCTTGCTATTTCACCTATTTTGCCGTCCTTGTCCTTGGCGACTGCGAAAATCACGTAATCGGTCGCAGGCGAGAGATAAGAAAATGTGGTGTCCCTGTCGAGGAATGAAAGGTCTCTTACTGCCTTTGACGGGCTTTTAAGGGCGTCCTTGGCGGATTGCCCTATGTCCGTCCCGGATTTCGAGACGCCTAAGTATATGCATTCGATGTTCTCGCGGCTTCCGGCGTTCAGGGCGAAAGTCACCTTGTCTATGGATGCCGAGACATCCTCGATGGACAATTCTGAAGACCCTTCCCCGAAGACGACAGGCGACAGCTGGATTTGCCTCCATACGGTTGCTGTTTCGTCTATGGTCCCGTCTTCGGTTACAGGTACTCCGCCTATGTAATAAACGCTTTCGAGATCGAGCTGGACGGACGGCTTGAACTGGCTCAATCTGAGTTCCATGCTCTCTTCATAGATTTCCGGCTTTACGGCCGACCATCCCCCGTGCTGCGATTTGAAGTCGTAATCGGTTATGTCCTTGATCCATGTCTGGCTCCCTGCGACAAAATAATAGGAAGAATAGGTCTCCTTGTCCAAGAATACCGTTATGTCGGCATCAGTGCTGGATATGCCGGATACCGTTATTTCGAACGGCTTTTCTATATATTCTTCCGTCGTGAAACCGGTCGACAGAATCTCCCCTTCATATCCTTTTTTGGTTATGCCGTAAATGTGGACGAAATAATCCGTATTCTGTTCGAGCCCTGATATGATGAATGAATTTTCAGTGGATGTCATGGTTGTCTTGGCAAAAGAATCCCTTTCAGGGACGGCCGCGCCCTTTTCCGAATACGCCCATGCGAACTGCACGGCGTCGAGAATATTGGCTGTCACTTTGGCCTGGTCCGATTCAGGCAAGATGGACAGTATTTCGATCGACGGTTCTATGTCTGTCTGCACGGTGAGGTAAGCGCGTTCCGATTCTTCTCCGGCGGCATTGGCAGCTGCGGCGATAATGGTATAACCTGTGTTCTCTTCCAATCCGTCCACAGTGAATTCTCCGGTTTCAGATGAATCGACATCTTTGTCAAGTTCCGCCGTTTCCGCGTCCTGATTCGGGCCTGCCACCGTATATGAATATGATACGGCATTGACGGGCAATAGTTTGAACGATATTGAATTAGGAGTTGCTGAAATCGGCTCTATCTCGATAGAGGCCGCCGTGGTAGTTGTGGCCTTCTCCGAAACTTCGATGGATTTCTTTCCATCGGAATTGGAGGCGAAAGCTTTTATGGCATATTCAGTTTCGGATTCAAGCCCGTTCCGTGTTATTTCTACGGGCTTGCCGTTTTCCGCATCTTCGGTCACGTATTCCGCATTGGCGATTTTAGAAGATTCGGCGATGGCATAGGAATACGAAACGGCATTTTCTGTCGTTATTTCGAAAGTTACGCTTGATGCGTCCGTCCCCTTGACTTTCAAGGCTATTGTCGCTTCTTCCGCTTTGCTTTCCTCCTTGCAGGATTGCAGGCCTGCCGCGATAATCATGGACAGGCAAGCGCATATTATCGTATTGATTTGTCTTTTCATGTCATGTTTTTTTGATGGTTTTCCGCATTTATGCCCCTTATGGAATAGTTGTTTCCTGCCGTGGGGATATTCTGCGGTAACCGGTTGTTTTTGATGGAAACCGCGCGTGCCGCCCTAAAATGCCGTGCATTGCTTATGCGGCACGCCGGTCTGATGAAAATTTTACAGGAGCATCTGAATTTGATGGTTCAAGCCTATTTCACTCTCATGTACCAGATAGGGTATTGAGGCTGGAATCCTCCGCTCGACTGCATCCTGTAGCCGAACAGCACTTTTCCGTCGTTGCTTATGCGGTTGACTGTCCTTCCGCTTCCGATAGTGATTCCGTATTCCTGCTTTACCCAGTCCTCCAATGCGATAGAAGTTCCGTTCTCGAAATCGAAAACATATCCCTGCATGGCCGACAATGTCCCGAATACGGTTCCGTCCGGCCCGACGGTGGTGGATATGCAGTTCTGTTCGGATGACAATGTCTGGTATTGCCCTGTCTGCGTGTTGACTATGGCCGGCATGGTCGTAGAGCCTTTTCTCATCTTGTATTCGGTGGCTATGTATTTGCCGTCCGGGCTGATGTTGGTGTTCGTCGCATACATGGTAAGGCCGTTTATGGCTGCATAATTCTCACCGGGGATGATTTCTCCGGTCTCTTCCCCGATGTTGAACAGTTTTCCGTTTTTCCAGTAGACAAGAAGCATGGCGTCCCATTCCGAGCCGTAGATTACAGAGCCGTCGTCCGAGCATCCGCGTGCCAGGCATCCTGCGAACGTAGGCGTGACTCCGTCTATCTGGTATTCGGGCCTGTCGAGTATTTCAGGCTCTCCGTTGATCCAGCGGCATGGCCAGTATCCTACTGCTCCTTCTTTCATTACGTGTCCTACCCATATGCTTCCGTCAGCGGACATGGATTCCACGCTGCCTTTTTTGTAGCCGTCCGGAACTTTTATTTCGTGTACTTCCCCGTCTATGGTCATTGTCGTGATGGCGTTCCCGTCATGGTCGAAGACTATGTACCTTGCATCGTCGCTTATGCAGCTGAACCCGTTGTAATGCGAGCTTGACGATCCCGGATAAGGAGGCTCTTCAAGAGCCGTTTCTTCCCCTGTTTCCGTATCGATCAGCCATGCTTCGTGCTCGTTTGTCATATAGGCTATCCATTTTCCGTTGCGCGACATGGCTCCGCGCGTGTATATCTGGAAATCCTTGGATATGCCCCTGTATGATTTGGGCCTTTGGTCTATATATAGTTTCTTTTCGATTCCGCCTGCCTTGAATACTACTTCTGAAGTTACATATTCCGATGTCTCGTTAGGCAGCATTGTTATTACGGCAACATCCTTTCCCGTTTTTTCGACACTTACGAGGTTGTTGCCGGGCGTGGCCGTCCATTCGCTTTCAGAACTGCTTACGGTCACTTCCAACGTGTCGTCGCCCGCGAATCCGAAAGTGTAGGAGTTCACGGAAAGGTTGAGGTAAGACATGCTTTCTTTGGTGCATGATGAGGCCGTTATGCTCAGGACGGCCGCTAATATTGCGTATATTGTTACTTTTTTCATATTTGTCCGTTTTTATCGCCCGATCCTTTTCCGGTTTCCGTAGTCTGGCTGCGGTTTCGTTCCGGATGGTTGCGGGCTTGTTTTTCATGTTCTTATTCCGACAAGGTCCTGTATCTTTCACTTACTGCCAAAGGCCCCCAGCCTGCTTCGGTAGGACCGTTTCCGTTCATCGGCGAAACGCAAAGCAAGTATTCGGTGTACGGTTCTCCTTGTACTTCGGAATATATTACCGGGTCTGAGCCGTAATGGAATTTGCCGTTCCCGCTTGTCATAAGTTCGCTGTGGATGAAGTATTCGTGCCAGTCGGAAGAACTTGTAATCTGGTCGTAGTATCCTGCATCGTAGGTGTCGTACATGATTGCGAACGTGTTTTCGTCCGGCGTAATCGTGTATGTGGCCCCGGCCTTTGTTATGTTTTCAAGCTTTATTGACGTTATATTGGCTTCCGGAAGGCTTTCGTCCGTTTCAGGCGTGCTGACCGTGTATGCTTTCGCCCCTGCCGGATTCCCCTCTTTGTCGTATGTCAGCACGTATAGTTCCAAAACGGTCCCTGTCGCCATGTCTTCCGTGTAATTGTCGAACACGAGTTCTTCCCCTTCCGCAATATGGGAATTGGTTTCTTCGGGAATAAGCGCCCATGAATCGAGAAGCAGGGCGATGTCCCCCTTGACAGTGCTGGAGGAAAGCATGCCGGATACGTCTCCTATTTCGCCTATGGAGCATGCTATTTTTCCGCATGCCGCGTTAGGGATAAACCGGTATGTCCCTTTGTATATGTCTATGGATTCCAAAACGAATTCCACGTCCGGCACCTCGTCGCTTCCTTCTTCAGGTATGCTTACGGGGATTTCGAACAGCCGGGATTCCATGCCGTATCGGTCATGGCCTATGGCGTAGAATACGAGTTCGCTGCCAGGTTCTATCCCTTCGAAATAGTTCACGCATCCGTAGCCGTCCACTTCTGTCAGCCTGCCGTTTTCCAGTTCTCCGGCAAGGAATGCCTGCTTGTCTTCAGGTTTTCCGAGATAATATATGCATTCGTAATAATCCGTGGTGAATTCTATCCTGAACCCGCAGCTGTTGGAAGTCACGTAGCCGAGGGTTGCCGTTATCCTGTTGTCCGGGGTGGACGCTCCCAAAAGGGATACTCCTCCCGTAAGTCCGCTTGAGGACATGCCCTGCGCGAATACGGTGTATTCTTCGCTCGGTTCGAGTCCGTTGAATGTTATCTCCAACGTGTCATTTCCTTCCGCCCTTTCCATGCCCGGCAGGGAACCGTCTAAAAATGACGAAAGATCACGGTCTTTTCCTATGCCGTAATCGAACCATTCCGTGTTGCTGCTCGGAATGAACATCACCCTTACCGAAGAAGAATCATCGCTTGATAGTCTTCTTATCACGATTTCCGACACATCCCCGTTTCCGGGACTTTCGGAGCATCCTTGCAACAGTCCGATTGCTCCGACAGCCGCCACCAAGGACGGCAATACCATAAGTTTTTTCATGAAATATTGTTGTTTAATTATTAATAAGTCATTCCGCCTCTTCCAAGGAGGCGGAATTTCTGAGAAAAGACTCATGTGTTTGGAAAATATGGCAGATACGCACTTGGGCCGGCAGGACACGTTCATGCCGAAAAACGGGAAGTTTTGATTTTAGCGGTCTTGACGTGAAAGGAATCAGGATCGCCCTTTGTTTTGACAATGTGTCGGATTTAGAAAATGCCCTTGCCGGTTGGCAGGACATAATTGCCAGGACGGCCAGGCCGCCCGTGGCCTCGTGAACGGGAGGGGCCCGCCGCAAAAAGCGGCGGGAGGGATTTACCGTCAATGGCAATATGTCCTGTCAAAGCAAGGGCGCATGAATGCAGGAAAACATTAAAAAAAACAAACGTTCCGCCTCCTTGGAAGAGGCGGAACGCTGAAAATGTCAGGGATGAATGGCGTGGCAACTGAGCAGCCATGCTGCCGTTGCCGTGCCGGCAAATGATTATTCTACATAATACCAACCTGAGAACGCAGAGACATTGGATGAGTTCGTGTGCTTGGTCCATCCGCACATCCTCTTTCCGTCATCGCTTATGCGGAGCAGGTATTTTTCTCCTGTGACGATTACTCCGTAATTGCTTTGCAGCCATTCCGCAACTCCGACAGAAGGCGAGTCAGGCGAGTCGGCAATATTTACGGCGCCTGTGCCGAATACATTCCCGTTGTTGTCAACGCCTTGGGCCTGGTATCCGGAGTAGATTACCAATTCTTCCGTTTCTGTATTGTAAGCCGCAGCCGTGCTGCCTTCCCATTGGGCGCATATGTATTTGCCGTTAGGGCTTATTCCTGTGCGGTTCGCGTCTTTCTGCAAATAATGAGGGGTAGGAACAGGAATCTGCATTCCCATGTATTCGTACCAAGTTGTATCAGCTACTGCTGTCTCTTCCGCTACGAAATGCAAGCCTTCTTCGTCCCACATGCAAAGGCCTCTGGTGTCGAATTCGGAACCGTAGATTATGCTTCCGTCAGCCGAGCATCCACGTGCCATTGTGCCTTGGAAATAATTTTCGCCCTGCATGTCCGTCTGAGGCATGTCAAGTATGCGCGGCTCTCCGTTGAGCCATTTCACAGGATGGTATGCATAGCCGTCAGATACCTTGCAGTATCCTACCCATATGCTTCCGTCGGAGCTGAAACCTTCGATTACAGGGTTTTCATATCCTGTAGGCAGGCTGATTTCGGTGGAAACCCCGTCTATGTAAAGGTCGCATCCGATAGATCCTACTATGGTGCTGACATACCGTCCGTCATCGCTTATGGCTCTTGCCCCGGTGTGGTTGAAAGCGGATTCGAAGACTGTGGTCTCGCCTGTTTCCATGTTTACTATCTTAGGCGTGCCCCAGACTTCATTGTCCTTTTCGAAAGTAGGGCAGCCTGCCGCGAATTTCGAGTTTATCGAGAATACGATGTTGTCGCCGTAGTCGTTCATCGACAGTTCCACGAACGAGCCGTCGAATTTGCTTGACAGCTGCGAGATTTTCACGTCGGCCGATGCGATTCCGTAGGTCAGGGTAATCGTCGTTTCACGGAATTCGAGGGTCTCATTCGCTGAAGCGGTGAGGTTGAGTCCCGTTTCCGTCCTTTCGATGGTCAGCCAGCTGTCGTCTCCTCCTGAATATTCCCATTCTCCGCTCGATTCTCCTACGGCGGTTACCTCCAATGCGAATGTCTCTCCGTCGGAGTTAAACGTGTACGAAGATACAGACGGGTATATCTGGTCTCTGTGGATTTCTTCGGTGCATGAAGCTGCGAAGAAGCAGAGCAATGTCAAAACGGATAATATGTTTATCTTTTTCATGACTAATCTTTTTTTTATTCGGTTTATATATTTTATCGGTACTGTTTGTTGTCCGGCCATGGATTCTTTTGCTTGTGCCGAAGTGTTTGCCTTTTCTGTCGGCTTGTGTATGGCTTTTCCTTATTTGTCCCTGATATGGCAGGAGAACGTTCAAATGTTGTCAAGGATTTCGCCATGCTCTATCCACGGCCTGCGCATGTTATTCTGCAAGCGTAGTGTATTCGACAAGCACTGTTTCTCCCCAGCCGTCTATTCCGTTGGCGTTCATAGGGCATGCCGCAGCGTAATACCTTGTTCCAGGCTGCCCGATGGTTTCAGCGAATGTCCAGTTCATGCCTGATTCTGTGCCGTCGTTGTAATGGAAATAATAGCCTTGAGAGAACAGCGTGTTTCCGAGAAAGTCTTCCGTGAAGTCTCCGGATGCCGCCTGTTCATCGTACCACTCGGCGTCTACCGTGTCGTACATGCAGCCCAAGGTGTTTTCATCTACCGAGTAGTAGTAGATTGCTCCTGCCGTGCTTATGTTTTCGACTTTTATCGCGGCCTTCGCTTCAGGCGCGTTTTCATCGAATTCAGGAGTGTTGAAGGTGAAGTATTTTATTCCGGCAGGCTCTCCCGATTCATCGTACATAAGCACGTATGCTTCCAAATAGGTTTCGCATGTAAGGCTCGGGGTAGTGCGGACCACGTCGAGGACTTCTCCTTCGGATTCGAAAACATTGGTTATCATTTCGTCTTCGTATTCCCATGTCTGGATCATTTCCACGATATGCCCGTTCCAGCTGGAGGAATTGTTGATCATCGCGTCCATTGTCCCTTTCTGGTCAAGGAGGACGGAGAACCTTCCGCATCCGTTGGACGGAGTGAAAGTGTATGTCCCGGTGTAGACGTTGTTGACGAATTCCAAGTCCATGTCAGGGCATTCCGATACGGCAGGAGTGTGGATAGGCATGTTTACGAGCTTTGCCGTATTTCCCTTGCGGTCGATTACCTTCGCGAAAAACTTGTAATCTGTTTCAGGTTCGAGATTCAGCCAGTAGAGGCCTTTCCCGCTGTATTCGACAGAGTCGGCTAATAGTTCTCCTGAGAGGAAAGCATCAAAATCGCCATCTTGCCCAAAGTAATAATAGGCTCTCGGGTAATTAGAGGAGAGCTGTATGTTGAAGATTGCTGAAGTGGGAAGAAGAAAGGAATTCTCGATAAGGATTCCGCTGTCGTCCGTTACGATTTTGGCGGAAGCGATTTCCCCTTCTTTTCCGAACTGGTCGGTAGCTACCGCGTAGACAGTATATAATGATATTGGCTGAAGGTCGGTGAATGTGACGATCTGCTGCTGGTTGCCTTCGACCGTGGTGGAATTGAGAGATCCGTCCTTGAATCCTGCAATGTCTTCGGCAAGGCCTATCGCGTAGCGCAGCCCTGTGCTGTTTTCAGACGGGGTGAATGTGACTGTTACGGATGACGAGTCGATGGCGAAATTCCTGTCGACATCGATAGCGACTGTCGCAGTACCTTGAATCGGGTCGGCATATTCCGATTTGTTGCATCCTGCCGCGCAGAGAAGCGGCAATACTGCCAAAAATGTAAAATTCGCAATTTTACTCATGATGTTTGTTTTTTATGGTTAATAATTAGGTTCCGTTGTTTTTGTTACTCCAAAATTACTAACCGTAAAACATCATGCGAACCTCATCTTTTCAAAGATTCGACAAAACATTATCAAAAAACGTTAATTTGACGAATCTTTAAAATCGTTTTGCTGATTTTTTAATTCATTGAGGTATATTCTGTACTGCAAAGGCGGAACCCCTGTCTCCTTCTTGAAATTTTTGTAGAATGACTGGAGGTTGGAATATCCTGCCCGGAAGGCCACGTCCTTTATCGGATGGTCCTGCGAAAGGTCCGACAGGAGCTTGACTGCGTAGCGTATCCTGTAACTGTTGACATAATTCGTGAAAGCCGTCTTCGCGTATATGTTTATCGCTTTTGACAGGTACATCCTGTTCGTCCCTACAATGTCCGCCAGATTTTCCAAGGAAAGGTTGCAGTCTCGGAAAAGTTCTCCTTCCCCCATTTTCTGTTCTGCAAGGCGGAATATGGCGTACAGCTTTTTGTCCGGGTCCTGGCTTGTCTTGTCCGTGTTTTCCTGCTCGGAGCGGGCCTCTCCTGTCATGGACGGCATGCCTTTTCCCGTATCTTGCGCGGCTGCTCCTTCGCCGATGTTTGAAATGCATTCATGCCGATTGCCTGCATGGACGGCCTCGGAATCGGCATTTTCGATTTCTGGCGCATCATGTACTGGCGGACGGGGCTGCGAAGCCGCATTTTCATGTTCCATGGCGGAGATTTTCCTTCGCATTTCGTCGGTGTGGATATACTGGTCGTAATTCTTTACAAGCCTCTTGTACATGAGCTTTTGCTTGCGCTGCCACAGCATTATGCCTAAGGCGGCGGCGACGACAATGACGGTGACGGAAATTATTGTCAGGATTTTCTTCTTTGCCGAATATTCGATGGAAAGGACTTCGTTTTCATGTTTGGTCAATTCGTAATTGCGCCTGAGAGCACCGAAAGAGCGTTCTTTCTCGACATTGAACACGCTGTCGGTGATCTGCCTGTAATTCTTCATGAACCTTACGGAAAGGCTGTCGTTTCCGGTGGCTGCATATGCGGCGGAAAGGGCGTCGTAGATTTTGTGCCCGTAAAAGTACAGGGAATGCTTTTCCGTTATTTCCAGTCCTTTGAGATAGTTTTCAATCGCCTCGTCGTATCTTCCCTGGGAATACAGGAATTGCCCGTAGCTCATGTACGATTCGATTAGCGTGGAATGGTCCTTGGCCGATTTTTCTATGGCCATTTTATAATAAGGCTCGGCTTCTGCTGTTCTTCCGAGAGCGGCGAGTATGACCCCGTGCAATGTGTCCGAATTGTTTATCCCGCTCTTGTATGTTTCGAGGGTGACGGTCTCCGCGACATATTTAAGGGCTTTTTCATATTCCCCTTTGAGATAATACATGTATCCGCATGCGATGCATCCCATATAGTGCAGGTAATCGTCATTATGGCTTACGCCGTATTCGTATATCTCGTTCGCATAGCCGATTCCCTCCGAATCCTTTTGCATCGATTCCTTGTCTTCCCTGAGGTAATATGTGTTTATTATGTTCCAAAGTATGAGGAGCCTGTTCCTCGAATCTTTCTCGGGACAGTATTTAAGGGCTTCGTAGAAGAAATACAATGCCTCGCTGTAGTTCATGGCGTAAATCAGGTTGCTGACTCCGGACTGGTTGTTTATCACCATCAGAGGAAAGTTCAGTTCGAGCTTTCTGGCCTTGTCGTAAATCAGGTCGAAGTACCTGTCCATCGAGTCGGGCATGAATATCATGCTGTAGGCTTGCCCCATATAGGTGCCTGCAAAGACAGCCGTCATGTCCTCCCCATTGTCCAATGCCTTGTTGAATATGGGTTTTATGTTCTGTACAAGCGATGAATAATCCCCGCCGAGCGCGTATTTGTTGCACAAGATGCTCAATGCGTCTATGTCTTCAGGATGTTCCGATACCCATTTCTGCAATGCCGGAATGCTTATGGTGTCCAGCCTTTCGCCCAGCTCCGATTTTGGATACGGATTCATGTTTTCGTTTTTCCCGCTGCATGAGATGAAAATCAGCGGCAACAGCATATATGTTATATGGAATAATCTTATTCGCATTTCCTTGGAATTCTAATAACCCTGTGCAAAAACAGGGAATTTTACGCCAATGATGAATATTTTGCGTCCGATGCCGCGAATTGGAGAATAAAAGATATATTTGCGGCCTGAAAATCATAAGAATCATGAATTTGAACATCGGGAACACATTCAGGCCTAAATTTTTCGAATTATTCAGGAAAGGACATTACGGCACGGCGGCTTTCGCCTCGGACCTTGCTGCCGGGGTGATTGTAGGGATAATAGCTCTTCCTCTTGCCATAGCATTCGGCATAGCGAGCGGCGTTACTCCGCAGCAGGGGCTTATAACGGCCATAGTCGCAGGCCTTTTGGTTTCTGTATTCGGAGGGTCGAGGTATCTGATAGGCGGGCCGACTGGGGCTTTCATCGTGATAGTGGCCGGAATAGTGTCGCAATACGGGATGCAGGGCCTGATCATAGCCACTATCATGGCGGGCGTGATGCTCGTCGTCATGGGGCTTTGCCGCATGGGGGCCATTTTCAAGTTCATACCTTATCCCATAGTAGTTGGATTTACGAGCGGCATCGCAGTGACCATATTTTCCACGCAGGTCAAGGATTTTTTGGGATTGGACGTGGAGGTGCCGTCCGGATTCATACCGGAGTGGGCATGTTATATCAGGAATATCGGATCCATTGATTTTGCGGAAACGGCCATGAGCCTTTGCTGCCTGGCAGTGATAGTCTTTTGGGGAAAATTCAACAAGAAGATACCGGGCTCTTTGATAGCCTTGATATTCGGCACGGCCGCTTCGATTTTGCTCAGCCGTTTCGCGGGAGTGGAGTTTGCAACCATAGGCACGAAATTCCCGGAGCTTGCCGGAGGGCTTCCGTTGCCAAGGCCTGTCGCTCCCGAGTTCGATTACGATACGATAAGGGGACTTGTGTCTCCAGCATTCACCATAGCCGTGCTGTGCGCCGTGGAATCGCTTCTGGCTGCAATGGTCGCTGACGGAGTGACAGGGCACAGGCATGATTCCAATACGGAACTCATAGGGCAGGGGATAGCGAATATAGTTACTCCGATGTTCGGAGGCATACCTGCCACCGGAGCCCTTGCAAGGACTATGGCTAGCATAAACAACGGGGGAAAATCTCCTGTGACCGGCATAGTGCATGCTGTCGTGCTGCTTCTTATTTACCTGTTCCTTATGCCGTATGCGGTATATATCCCGCTGTCCTGCCTTGCCGCCATACTTGTGGTTGTCGCGTATAACATGAGCGAATGGCGTACTTTCCGATACCTGCTCAAGGCGGACAGGCCTGACGTGGCGGTGCTTATAATAACCTTCCTGCTTACTGTACTTGTGGATCTGACCGTGGCCATAGAAGTAGGGGTGTTGCTGGCTGTCGTGCTTTTCGTCAAGCGTGTCATGGAAACGTCTTCAATCGAGGTCCTGGATGAAGACCGCATAGCTGCAACTGAAAATGAGGAGATTGCTAATCCCGATGATACGGAGTTCCTTGACATTCCGAAAGGAGTGGAAGTTTATGAAATAAGCGGGCCGTTCTTTTTCGGGCTCGCGAGCCGGCTTGAAGAGTTGGAAGAAGGCCGCAAGACCGGGGTCGTGGTCCGCATCATACGGATGAGGAAGGTGTCCTTCATGGATTCTACAGGAATCAGGAACCTGCGCAATTTTTGCCAGCGTACCGAAAAAAGAGGCATCCGTGTCATACTTTCAGGCGTGAACCCTCATGTTCGCGCCTCTCTCCAGAAAGTGGGCTTGGACAAGGAAATAGGAGAGGATTTCATTTTCCCGCATATCGTTCCGGCTCTTGCAAAGGCAAAGGAATACCTGTCTCAGGATATGTAAGATGCCTGTCGCATCATGCGATGCGGCTACCGGGCAGCAGATATGCGGAATGCGGTTTTTGAGGTAAACCGGCAGGCGGTGCCGTGATGCCTGCGATGATGCCATTCCGTTTTGGCAGGGCGTGCCCATTTGGAGATCATTCCATGCATGGAAACCATGCCGTTCGGGCATGGCGGGCCGGCACCCTCATGTTTTCCTGCTTTTTTATTTTAAAGGGATGCGCTGTTAATAAGACGTTTAAGTCGGTGTTTTCAGGCTTTCCTGCTTTTCAGCCTGACTCTAAATGCTTCGATTACGGCCGGAAGGATGGAGATGAAGATGATGGCCACTATCAGTATTTTCAGGTTCTCCTGCACGAACGGAAGATCCCCGAAGAAATATCCGACATAGCAGAACAGCGTTACCCATGCCGCTCCTCCGACTGCATTATAAAATATGAAATACGAATAGTGCATCTTTCCCATTCCGGCGACAAACGGCGCGAAAGTCCTGACGATAGGGACGAAGCGTGCGATGATAATGGTTTTTCCGCCGTATTTTTCATAGAAAGAATGCGTTTTTTCGAGATAGCTTTGCTTGAATATCTTCGAATCCGGATTGGAGAAAAGCCTTTTGCCGAAGAAATGGCCTATCATGTAATTGCACGAGTCCCCGAGGAATGCCGCAATGAAGACGATCAGCACGAGCAGGTGCACGTTTATCGGCATGTCCGGCAGGGCCGAGATGGCTCCGGCTACGAACAGGAGCGAATCGCCCGGAAGGAACGGCGTGAAGACGAGCCCGGTCTCGCAGAATATTATCAGAAAAAGGATTGCATATGTCCACATATGGTATTGCTGGACTATTTCCACCATATGCCTGTCTATGTGCAGGATGAAGTCTATTATAAATTCTATGAATTCCATAATTCAAGTTGTACGGATGGTGATATTTTTCAAAACCGCTAAGATAATGAATGTTGACAAATTGCAATGCGCGGCATGTGAAGTTTTTGTTAAACGGATTCATGAATTTTATAATTTTGCAGCCCTCTGATTCATGCAACCGTGCAGGAATCATGGATACGACAAGCATGTAAAACTTATTGGACATGGAAGAAGGGAAAACAGAAAAAAGCCAGTGGGACGGCTTGGACAGGCCGAGGATATATTATGCCGTTGCGGCGACTTTTTGCGGGCTTTTCCTTGCCGTGCTCGACGGGTCGATATGCAATGTGGCCCTTCCGAGCATATCGCAGGAAATGAACATATCTTCGTCGGATTCGATATGGATAGTCAACGCTTTCCAGCTCGTTATAATGATGACATTGCTTCCGTTCGCTTCGCTCGGGGAGCTGATTGGCTACAAGCAGGTATATCTCGGCGGCGTTGCGGTCTTTACGGCGGGAAGCCTTTTCTGTTCTTTGTCCCATACTCTTCCGTTGCTTGCGGCGGCAAGGGTTTTCCAAGGGTTCGGGGCGGCTATGATAATGAGCATCAATACGTCTCTGCTCAGGATAATATATCCGAAAAAGCATCTCGGCAAAGGAGTGGGCCTGAATGCGATGATTGTCGCTCTTGCTTTCGTTGCCGGACCTACCGTGGCGGCAGGCATATTGTCGTTCGCGAATTGGCCTTGGCTTTTTGCCGTCAATATCCCTGTGGGGATAGCGACTTTCGTCATGGGCCGCAAATTCCTTCCTGACAATCCCGTCTTTTCTCCCGGGCGCAAGTTCAACTGGAAAGACACGGCTTATAATATCGCTTTTTTCGGATTGTTCATAGGAACCATAGAAATGTATTCCCACGACGTGCCGTTGAAGATAGTCACGATAGGCGCCATATCCGCCCTGATTGCAGGAATCGCGTATTTCAGGAAACAGACAGGGGAAAAATATCCGATGCTGCCGGTGGATTTGCTGAAAATTCCGATTTTCAGCATGTCTGTGGCCACGAGCGTATTGTCGTTCACTTCCCAGATGCTCGGCCTTGTCGCAATGCCTTTTCTCCTTGTCCATACGTTCGGTTACGATGCTGTGGAGACTGGGCTTATCATGACTGCATGGCCGCTCGTGATAGTATTCGTGGCTCCGGTAGCCGGTTCGCTGATAGGGAAAGTGCATCCCGGAATATTGGGATGCGCAGGGCTTTTGACGATGAGCGCCGGGTGTTTCCTGCTTTCTTTCGTTCCTGAAGATGCGGGGTACGCGGATCTGATATGGAGGCTCATGCTGTGCGGGATGGGATTCGGATTCTTCCAGTCTCCGAATAATCACATACTCCTGACTTCGGCTCCGGCGCAGAGGACAGGAAGCGCGAGCGGCATGCTTGCGACCGCCCGCCTTGTCGGGCAGACCACCGGCACGGCCTTGGTCGCCCTGATGTTCCATCTGTTCGGAAACGACGCCCCTCATGAAGCCATGTTCCTTGCAGGAATCCTTACCATATGCGGGGCTGCATGCTCGGTCTTGAGGCTTAGGACGGAAATGGTCGGCTGACGGGGCATCCGCCCAAAAGACAAGAGACGGAGATGGCAGAAACAAGGAAAAGGAGGCTCGCGCATGCCTCATTTTCTGCGTGCAGGTTTCGGCATGCAAGGCCGCGTGCCGTGCGTGCCGAAGCTGCGAGCGCGGAGGCAAGGTGACATTCCCGGGCGTTCGCTTGCATGATGGCAGGATTGTTTTGACGGTCTGCCGCTTCGTTCAAAACGCATGTCAAAATGCGATTTTGCGATAGCCGGTCTTTCAAATGATGTATTGCAGCCGGACTTGCGCAAGAAAAAGGTTTTTGCTGTAAAGGGGGGTGCAATGCCGTCCCGGCCATACGTAGCCGACATTGAATTTTATTCCGATATGACTGTCAATGTAGAAATTGACCCCTAAGGACAAGTCCGTTTCTTCCCCTCCGAATATTCCCGGGAGATGGTCGTCGAGATTGGTGTAATTCAGCCGCACGGCCAGTTCCAAGGCTCTTTCTTCCGCAGGACGTTCCGGTATGCCGTAATCCATGTCATAACCGAATCCTTTTCCCTTGACAAGCAGGCAGGCCTGCACGTATCCGCCGTGCGGCCTATAGCATTTTCCTCCGGCGAGGCGGTTTATTCGGTTCAGATAGTATTCGGCCTGGATCATCCATTTTTCCGACATGTAAAGGAATTCCAGCGCGCCTTTCAATTGGCTGCCGCAGTCCGGGATTTCTGCTTCGAGCAGAGGCCGGGCGAACATGGAAGTGATTCCTGTGCTGCTGATTTTCCTTGATGCTGCATTTTCGGGCATGCCTTCTCCCTTGCGCAGCTCCCTGCTCCGGTATGAAAAAGCCGCTCCGGCATGCAGTAGCTTGCGGCCTGCCGATTTTCTCCACGCGGCTCTCGATGTGGATACGATGATATTTTTCTTTTCGTTTCCGAGGTTGTTTATGTCGTTGCATGTGTAAAGCCCGGTGGCAAGATACCAGCCTCCCGTGCGGTAATGAATGGCCGCGCCCAATTTGCGCCCGTCTGTGAATGCAAGGACCGATGCCGCCGACTGGTGGAAACGCAGGTCGGCCGTGCTGATGAGCATGTCCATGGAAAACGGCTCGTAAGCGTTTCCTACGGACAGGATGCAATTCCCGAGACGGAAATTCATCAGAAGGTCTTTTATTTTCACTTTTCCGTCCCCGTATCCTAAGTCGGCTTTTATTTCATATGTTTTATAGGACGCTTTTATTCCTATCCTGAAATCTTCCAGTCTGAAATATGCTTTCGGCCCGTTTCCTTCATAGCCTGAGACGGTCATGTCAGCCAAAGCCCTTGAACGCAGTACGATTTCAGGACCGTCCTTGCCGGCTGCCTGCATTGCCGTTATGGAAAAAAGCAAGGCGATGAAGGCAGCCGGCGGTCCTGCAAGTCTTTTAGGCATGGAATATTTCCCTTATGGCTTCCGTGAGGCGCGTGAAGTCTTCAGGACGGACATCCCCGATGTTGCCTATGCGGAACGTGTCGGCCTGCGATATTTTTCCCGGATATATCACGAATCCCTTCGATTTCAGCTTCAGATAGAAATCCTTGAAGTCGAAATCCTTTGCAGGGTAAAGGAAGGATGTGATTATAGGGGACTGGATGCTGTCGTCCAAAAGCGTTTCGAACCCGAGGCTTCGCATTCCTTTGACGAGGGTGTCGTGGTTTTCGCGGTAACGCGTGTTACGTGCCTGTATTCCTCCTTCTTCTTCAAGTTCGGCAAGAGCCTGCATGAATGCCCTTACTACATGGGTGGGCGAGGTGAATCTCCATTTGCCATGTCCTTTTTCCATGGTTTCCCATTGGTCGAAAAGGTCGAGGGACAGGGATCTTGAGACTCCCTTGCATTTTTCCATGAGCGAGCGGCGGGCGATTACAAGTCCGAACCCCGGAACTCCCTGCACGCATTTGTTGGAACTGCTGATCATGAAGTCTATTCCGAGCGCGTGCATGTCGAAAGGCACTCCGGCGAAACTGCTCATCGCGTCCACGATCAATGTTTTTCCATGTTTCTTTACGGTCCCGGCTATTTCTTCGAGCGGATTCAGTATTCCTGTTGTCGTTTCGCAGTGCACGACGGACACATGGGTCGTTTCTGGATAGCTTGAAAGGTATTTGTCTATTTTTTCAGGCTCCGGCTGGGCAGTTTCGCTGAATTCCATCATTTCGTAGTTCAGCCCGTAATAAGAAGATATGGCTCCCATCCTTTTTCCGTAAGCCCCGTTGGCGATTATGAGCAGCCTGTCTTCCGGCCTTACGACCGAGCCGAGGACCGATTCCACGCTGAATGTCCCGCTGCCTTGCATCAGGATTGCAGTGTATTCTTCAGGACGGCTTGTTGCAAGCGCGGTCAGCTTTTTCCGTATTTCTTCGACGATTCCTTTGTTGTAGTCATCGTCCCATGTACACCAGTCGCTCATCATTGCTTGTTTTACTGTTTCCGATGTGGTAAGCGGTCCTGGAGTCAATAATAAATAAGGTCTCATGTCAATTTCTGTTTTTAATTTTATTCAGTGCAAATTGCGGATTTACGCATTTTATTCGTTGGACATCCTTTGGTTTATGCTGTCGATCAAGCCCGGAAGTTCCGTTATGGAGTCTACCACGTAATCGGCTCCTGCCGCGTACATCCTGTTCCTCACGGCTGTCATGCGTGTCTTGAGTTCGGGAAGCGGCATCGACCCGGCCTCTTCCTGTGTCAGTGCGAGCTCGTTGCTTCCGATAATTACTCCTATTGTCCATACCCCTGCATTTACGCCTTCGCGTATGTCTGCAATGGTATCGCCGTATTTGATCACGGAAAAACGCGATTTTACGGCGAGGTCGCACATGTTCCTGTAAATCATGTAAGGCGCAGGCCTTCCTGAGGGCAGGTTGTCGGAAGTCACGCAGTTGTCGATGACATATCCTTTTTTGGCGGCGGCAGGAATTACGGTCTCCATCATTTTTCCCGTATAGCCTGTCGTCGAGCCGACTTTTATTCCGGCTTTGCGGAGATTCCCTATCGTTTCCACGACTCCGGGTATTGGTTCGGAATATTTTTCAAGCGATGCGAACAATGTCCTTTGGAACGACTCGTACCTTTGAGCCACGTCTTTTTCGTCAGGGTCTTTCCCGTATTTGCTGCGGAATGATTCCCTGACTTCCGGAACGTTGAACAACGCCCGGATTTCTTCTATTTTCGTAAGGCCCATGTGCGAACGTATGTCGTTCACGGTCACCGGCATTCCTATTTCGCTGAAGCTTTCCATGAAAGCAGCCACGGGGGCGAAGCATCCGTAATCCACCGATGTTCCTGCCCAGTCCATGATGATGCATTCTATCTTTTTCATTTTATCTATGTTTTATGATTATGATCGTTGGAATTTTGTTTATATCGCGTTTGTTTTCAAAAGCATGTCGTCTTCCATGGAACCGATGCCGTTCCTGTCTCCCAAACAGGATTTTTGCCCGGGCCTGTCTTGCGTTTTTCCCTGATTATGTAAATCATGGAGCCTATGAAGGCCATGCAGCATGCGGTCCCTATGCAGGTGCTCATCCCGTTATAGAATGTGAGCCAGTCGATTCCGGTAGCGTGCAGTTCCTTGAACAGCAGCAGGGCCAATGTGCCGGCGTATCCGAAAAAATCTATCGTTACAATGAAAAATCCTACGTTCCCTTTTATGCGGAAGCATGCGATGAACCTTTCGAAAAATATGGTCTGGAAGCTCAGGTATGCGATGTCGAGGCATACGCTTTGGAGCAGAAGCCATATTCCGGCCGGAAGCGCGAGGCTGTGGTAATTAGCCCCGATAAGGGCGAGAACGCACATTCCCGCTGTCGAAAGGGCAAGCAGGGAGCAAAGGACCTTCGCGTGGTTGTTGGAAAATGCCAGTATTGCGAATATTCCAAGCATCAACAATGTCGCTATGCTGTCTGTTTGCGCGAATACCCATGACGATACCGTATCTACATCGATTATCCTGACGATGAAGTCTTCCTTTATGTCGCGCTGGACCGTAAGGAGCAGGTTCGCGGCGAATAGCATCGTCAACAGGGGCATGAACCTTTTGAACAGTTCCATCCTTCCTCGCTTGTCGAGGGAGACCCTTTCCGAGCGTGACGCCATGTCCGATGCCGTAGGCTTCGGCAGCCTTGTCAGTATCCATCCCGCAAGGCATAGCAGCGGGAATGCGACGGCCCCTATGAGGGCCGGCATCCAGAATTCGCTTACGTGCAGTTCGTTTATGGTGTAAAGCCCTAAGGATTTAGCGATTCCTGAACTTAGGGCCATGCTTGTTCCCATTATGCTGGCAAGCATGTCCGTCGTGCGCCGTCCTTCAAGAAAACTGAAAATCACTCCCCACATGCACCCTAATGACAATCCGTTGAAAAACAGCGCGGCTATATTGTACGGCAGCGGAAGGATTCCGAATGCGATCAGGGATATTTCGGACATTGCGGCGGATCCTATTATGAATTTAAGCCTTCCTTCGGGCTTAAGTTCGGATATGAATTTTATTCCGAGCAGTTTGGATGCCGCGTATCCTATGAGCTGGATTATGCTTACGGCGACCTTGTAGTCCATTCCCCATGCCGTGAGGCCTTCGAATTCCGCAGCGGTGAACGGTTTTCTCAATGCGTACACCAAGGAGTAGGACAGCAGCGCGGTTCCTCCTGCCCATAGTATGAACAGCCAGTCCGGCAAGGTGCGCTTGCCGGCGGCTTGGTTTGCCCTTTCTGCGGGCGGATTCGGATTAATAGATGCCGTGCATGCGTTTATGCCATGGCTCGTTTCTGTTTTATGGAAAATATCGCGCATAGTCGTTTTCTTTTTCGATTACGGCGCAAATATATTTTCGCCTTTTCCGGCGAAAAATGAATTTTGATTTGGAAATTTTTAATAAATATTCATAAACCAAAGCGTTACAGAAATGAAATGCGGATTAACAAAAACGCAACAGTTTTGTAACTCCGTTATGGAATGGCGGCATGATTTATTCATTAATTTTACTTTCCGGTTTAACAGGCCATGCGTTTGCAATGCCTTTTGGCTCAGGCGCCGGCTTTTCAGAAGTTTTTCCATATGAAAGAATTGAAGCAGATATATGATCGGATTTCGTTTTTAAGGAACAGCGGAGTGAAGATGAAAGACATAGCGGAGGCGATCGGCTTTTCGCCGAGCATGCTGTCTTCAATCTATTCGACAGTGCTGCCTTCGTATTTCAAGAATGTCTCGATGGGAGAGAATGAGGAAGAAGCCCTCGATCATGCCCTTGTGTGGGTCAATAACGTGTCCAAGAAGAAATTGGTCTCCGCTCTGCCGTCCATCATGAGCACGTTGGCGGCCATGGATGACGGCAGGGGATTCGGCATGGGGGCGGATGCCGGGAATTCATTCTTGTCCGCCGTGGGACACGGGATGGCGGAAGCCGTCAGGTTAGTTTCGCCTTTTTGCGGGGCTTATATGAGTTACAGCATTTCTTCAAATTGCGCAAAAATGAAGATGGAGCCTTATCTTATATCCTTGTCGGAAGACGGAACATATGCGGAAGCCTTGCATAAAAGCGCTTACGGCGTAGTCCATCGCGGTACTGTCATGATGAACGGGATGAGCCATATTTACATATGCTTCAACGAGAATCCGGGAATGCAGCTTTCCCTGTTTTACATATGCCTGAAAATCCCGATGTATGACAATCCCCCATTTTTGCGCGGGCTCTACATGTGCCTTGACTATAATTCGAATCCTGTTGCAAGAAGGATACTGCTTGTGAAAATGCAAGGCGGGGACGCGGCCGGGCTTTTCAAGGACATGCACGGCGGAATGAAGGAGGGCGGGGAGCTTGACGGCATCGAACGCAAGTACTACGAGTATGCATGCATGGAGAATGACAGCCTGAGGCTTTGCAACATCCCTTCCCCGCAGATGACTGCTGACGACCTTGCTGCCGAAAAGGAAATGCTTGAATCAGGCCGCATAAAATTTGGATGCTAAAATCTTTTGGCCCACATTTGCGGCCATGAAAGAAGATGCTATAGATTTCGGAAAGGTAAAGGTTTCCTCTTTGTTCAGGAAATTGTTTTTCCCGACTTTGCTCGGGATGCTCGGCATGTCGGCGATGACTGCGATAGACGGCATTTTTGTCGGACATAGCGTTGGAAGCGACGGGATAGCGGCTATCAATATAGTTTGCCCGATGCTCATGCTTCTTACCGGCATCGGACTCATGATAGGCACGGGATGTTCCGTGGTATCGTCCATACATCTGTCCCGGGGCAGGTTGAAGGTGGCCAGGCTGAATGTCACGCAGGCGGTAGTATTCGTGTCGGCAGTGGCGGTTCTTGTCGTTTCCCTGATGTTATGTTTTCCTGAAAGGACGGCAAGGCTTTTGGGATCTTCGGAATATCTTCTTCCTATGGTGAAGGAGTATATGGTATGGTATGTCCCTTCATGGATTTTCATGATGTGGACCGCTGTGGCTCTTTTTATAATAAGGCTGGACGGCTCTCCTAAGATTGCAATGGCATGCAGCCTTGTTTCAGCGGTTCTGAATATTTTCTTGGACTGGCTTTTCATGTTCCCTTTCGGTTGGGGGCTTATGGGAGCGGCTTTCGCGACATCGATAGCTACTGCCGCAGGAGGGATTATGGCCATATCTTATCTTTTGTTCTTTGCTAAGGATTTGAGGATGTATCCGTTGAAAACGAGCGCGAAAAGCATAAGGCTTTCAATCAGGAACATAGGTTACCAGTGCCGTGTCGGGTCTTCGGCTTTGCTTGCCGAGGCTACGATGGCAGTGCTGATGTTTGCCGGCAATATAGTGTTCATGCGTTATCTTTCCGACGACGGGGTGGGCGCGTTCGGCATAGCGTGCTATTATATGCCTTTCATTTTCATGGTCGGCAATGCCATAGCCCAGTCCGCGCAGCCTATAATCAGCTATAATTTCGGCCTCGGGGACACAGGAAGGATACGCGAGGCGGAATCCGTGGCGATAAAGACGGCTTTGTTGTGCGGGCTTGCGGTGACATTCGTATTCATAGGCTTGCCGGAGATTCTGGTCGGCCTTTTCGTGGATTTGCGGACGGATGCGGCCTGCATAGCGGTTTCGGGATTTCCTTATTTCGCCTTGGGATTTGTATTCTTTATTTTCAATATTACGGCTGTCGGCTATTTCCAAAGCGTGGAAAGGGTTCTTCCGGCTACTTTGTTCGCTCTTTTGCGCGGAGTCGTTTTTCTTGTCCCGAGTTTTATCATTATGCCGTCGGTCGCAGGCACATGCGGGATATGGCTGTCCATGCCGGTGGCCGAGTTGCTGACATCGTTGTCCATAGCCGTTTTCTATTTTGCCGGCAGGCATGCGAAGCATGGCGGCAGGTAATGAAAAAGGATCCGCCAATCAGGCGAACCCTTTCTTGCTGCGGATATTGACCGGATTATGTGAAGAAAGCACATTGAGAACACCAGACCCCATGGCTTTTCTTGCTGTGAATATGGTCCGTATTATCCGTGTTTACGAGCCCTTGAGGCTTGTCCATGCTGATAATCCAGTCGTCGGATGGCGTTTTCGGCCTTCGATTATTCGAATACCCAAATTCCCGGAACCATGAACGTTACCCCGAATCCTTCGCTGACGGTATAATATCCTCCCCATACTTTTCCGTTGTCGGATACGGACAATACGATGTAAGGGTATTTGAATCCCTCGGCAGTGCTGTCTTCGGATACATAGCGGTCGATATAATCTGCATAGTACAGTACTTCTCCTTCAGGAGTCATGAGCTTTCCCTGTCCGTAAACAGTTCCGTCATATCCTATGAAAGATGGCATGTTTACAGGAATTTCGGTAAGAGTTCCGCTTGGAATGTCGTACATGAAATTGCTGGAAACGCTTTGTCCGTCTACCATGAAATATCCGACTGCTTTCGTGCCGTCCTTGCTTACCGAGGTAGCTTCTCCGAAATAGAACCATTCAGCTTCAGGGGATTCTCCGTAGATTCTTATCAGGTTGCCGTTTGCATAGACTGCCGGAGATACCATGCCGTTCCCCCATTCTGTCTTTCCGGCGATTACGGTGCCGTCTTCCGACATGCCGAGTGCCATCATGGTGTACTGTCCTACATTTTCACGCGGCAGGTTTTCGAGTTCCGGCTGCATCACGTAGTCTATCCACACGGCAAGCGAAGGAATAGGTATGCTTTTTTCAGGAAGCTGTTCCATTATCGAGCCTACTACCACATGCCCGTCGTCGGAGATGAATACAGGAGATCCTTCATCAGGAAAGGCTTCCCATACTCCGTCGGAATAATAGCCGCTGCCGCCTACTACAAGGCCGTTGTTCGAAACGTCCTTCGCATGGCATTCAGAAGAAGAACCGTCGTTGAGGTCGGTGAATTCCCTTGTTTCATAGCTCCAAAGCATTGCCTGGTGTCCCATGTCTTCATCTACCGCTACCGCCCATTTGCCGTTTCCGGACACTGCCGTCACGCGCGAGTTGATCATGCCTATCGATGCCTGTTCTGCCTCGGTAAGGCTGTAAAAAGTCACATGGGTCGGTTCTACAGGGGAAAACTGCTGAATCCTGATTTCTTCTTCAATGCCGTCCGCATTGACAGTCAAGGCCGCTTCGCGGGAATTTTCTCCAATCCATACCTCGGCCGTCACTTCTATTTTGGCGTTGCCCGTCCCGCTTTCAGGAACTACCGTGTACCATGTCTGCCCGTCCGTAGTGATGTTCCATTGCGTGTCGGAACCCGTTTCGACTATGAAGCTCTTGGTTTCCCCGTCGGCCGAGAATTCAAGCCTGTTTTCTGAAACATTCAAAAAACTCTTTTCTCCTTCATCCGTCTTGCAGGAGAACATCGCCAGCAGGGCTGCGCCTGTGGCGAATGCCGTAATCAATTTTTTCATATGACAATAATTTAATAAGTAGTTTATGACTATAAAGATAAATAATTATTATCAAATATCAAATTTAATCGCACCTCTGCCGGATAAGTAATAAAAAAAACATTGCTGCAATTTCAGCAGCAATGTTTTGTCGAATCGGTTTATGCGTATTTTTTATTCGAATACCCAGATTCCGGGTATCATGTATGTCACGCCTGTTCCTTCCGTAATTGTGTAATATCCTCCCCATACTTTTCCGTTGTCGGATACGGAAAATACGATGTAAGGATACTGGAAGTCGACATTGCTTTCGCCGGTTACGAACTGGTCGATGTAGTCGTAGTACGATACTGTTTCTCCGGCAGGAGTCCGCATAGAGCCTTGTCCGTAAATGGTTCCGTCATAGCCTACGCATGCAGGGAGAGGAACGTCGATTTCTGTAAGGGTTCCTGTCGGGACATCGTAGACGAAATTGTTGGATACGGAAACTCCGTCTTCCTGGAAGTATCCGACTACTTTCGTGCCGTCCTTGCTTACAGCCGTAGCTTCGCCGAAGTAGAAGTATTCGGCTTCCATCGATTCGCCATAAATCCTGGTGAGGGTTCCGTTGGCATGTACGGCAGGGGAAACCATGCCGTTAGGCCATTCGGTCTTTCCGCAGATCACGGAACCGTCTTCCGACATGCCGAGCATCATCAGGCCGAACTGTCCCCTGTCTTCTTCAGGAGGAAGGTTTTCGAGAGGCGGCTGTTTTACGAAGTCTATCCATATAGTGGGTTCTCCGGCGGAAGTTCCGCCTACCACGTGTCCGTCATCCGAAATGAAGCGCGGGTTTCCATCCGGTAAATCAGACCATACCCCGTCGGAATAATAGCCGCTTCCGCCTACTATCATGCCGTCGTTGGATACGTCAGATGCGTTGCATGTAGACTGAGAACCGTCGTTGAGGTCCATGAATTCCCTTGTTTCATAGCTCCAGAGCATTGCCTGGTATCCCATGTCTTCATCTACTGCTACGGCCCACTTGCCGTTTCCCGAGACTGCCGTCACGCGCGAGTTGATCATGCCTATGGATTCCTGTTCTGCCTCGGTAAGGCTGTAGAATGTAACCATCGTAGGATCGACAGGAGTAAGCTGCTGTATTCTTATTTCCTGGTCTGACGCTCCGTCTGCTGAAACAGTGAGCAATGCTTCACGTGTTGTCGATTCGAGGTAGACTTCGGCGGTGACTTCCACCCTTGCGTTGCCTGTTCCGCTTTCAGGGGAAACGGTATACCAGTCCTGTCCGTCGGTAGTGATTGTCCATGTCATGTTCTGGTCGCTTGTTTCGATTATGAAACTCAATGTTTCGCCATCGGCAGAGAAATCAAGGCGGCTCTCGGAAACCGAAATGCTGGCACTGTCTTCACCCGGCTTGCAGGAGAAAAATGCCAGTGCCGCAATCGTCACGGCGCATGCCGTAAATAATCTTTTAATCATATGACAATAATTTAATAAGTAATAAGTAGTTTATTCCACCAAAATTATATAGAATAGTGAAAAAAAGCAATAGATTTATAAAAAATAATCAGTATCCGCAAAATCCCTGCTGGATATGCCGGCTGTGAATGTCCGGGCGGCGCATCACTTCCACGCCTGCCGGCAGGGCTTCTCCCGTTCACAAAGGCATGCCGGCCTTTCAGCATGCATAAGTATTCGAAACCATGCCGATAATCATGGAATTAACCGGTATCCGCGAAAATCTCTTCCGGATTCGGAGGAGGAGCGGTTCTTAAGGCAGGCGGAATATGGCCCGGATTGCCGTATAAAACGCGGCAATCCCTGCTGCGGGTTTTAATTGCAACAGGGATTGTTGTCATGTGTGTTGGCCAAAAAGATGAATTTCAAGGCTTGCGAAGATGGGGAATCACGGTGCGCAGGCGCATGCATGAATTTCCGAATCAATCGCGAAGCAGAAGCGTCTTTTTGATGCCTTATTCGTGGCTGGTCCTATTTTATGTTAGGCAATTCCAATCCGTATCCTTTCACTTTGTCCTCCCTCTTCAGCCAAAGCCCGAATATCAGCGCAAGGACTCCGAATGAC
Source organism: uncultured Bacteroidales bacterium (assembly GCA_944322605.1). Classification (GTDB taxonomy): domain Bacteria; phylum Bacteroidota; class Bacteroidia; order Bacteroidales; family UBA932; genus CALUPD01. Next base: position 135,199 of record CALUPD010000001.1, read on the forward strand.
GAGAATATCATCATAGGGACAAGGTATCCTCCGGTGGCATTGAGCACTTTTCCGATAAGCAGAGGAACAAGGCACAGCCCTATGTTCTGGACCCAGAATATCAGGCAGTACGCGCTGCCGAGGATTTTTTCGTCTATGATTTTCGGAACGCTCGGCCAAAGCGCGGCGGGAACCAGCGAGAAGCTTACCCCGAGCACTGCGATCAGAGCCACTGCGAACCATTGCTTGGGATATTGAGGAAGCACGAATGCGAAGCTCAGATGGCATACTATCATGATTATCGCTCCGAGCATGAGCATGGACGCTCCCTTTCCTTTCCTGTCGAGGAATATGCCGAGCAGGGGAGTCAGGCACATCGCGAGGATAGGGAAGAAGCTGAACAGCCTTGAAGCCGTGCTTGCGTCAATGTTCAATGTTACTTCAAGATAGTTCGGCGCGTATCTCTGGAACGGGAATATGGCCGAATAATAAAGCACGCAAAGAAGGGCTACGAGCCAGAACATCTTGCTTGTGAATATCTTTCCGAGGTCCTTGATGTGGAATTCGTCTTCCGGCGATTTTTCTTCCGTCGCCATTCCGGCCGCAACGAGCTGCTTGTCGAGCTTCGAGTCCATTACTGCGAATATGATGAAGTTCAAAAGCCCGATGAGCAAAAGGACGGTGCAGAAAGCTACAGGGGCAACGACAGATCCGTCGAATTTATCAGCCACTATAGGTGATATCCACATTACCGCGAAAACGCCGAGCCTTGCAATAGCCATTTCAAGTCCCATTGCAAGCGCCATTTCCTTGCCTTTGAACCATTTTGCTATGGATTTCGATACCGTGGTCCCGGCCATTTCGCATCCGCATCCGAAGATCATGAACCCGAGCGAAGCCATCTTCGCGCTTCCAGGCATGGCTGTCCACCATGAATTGAGCCATTCGCAGAATCCGGTACCCTGGAACCAGTCGCTTATCCCTACGTATTTTATGCTTGCCCCGATTACCATCAGCGATGCCGACAGGATTCCGGTGTACCTGATTCCCATCTTGTCAAGGATGATCCCTGCAAGAATGAGGAACCCGCATACGTTGAGAAGGTATTCTGCTGCGGCATATGTTCCGAACACGCCGCTGTCCCATCCTCTTGTGCTTTCAACGAGGGATTTGAGAGGAGACATCACATCGACGAACATGTATGCGAAGAACATCATCAATGCGATGAGAATTAAAGCTGCCCAACGGGCGATCGCGCTGTCGTTGAGCATTCTGTTTACTTGAACTTTTATCTGATCCATTTTTACGTTTTTATGGTTTTTGTCGGTTTGATTCTTCAAATGTACCGTTTTTAGATAAAATCTCAAAAATATATAAGTAATATGGTATTTTTGTAAATAAAACGAACAGGAATGCATAAAATCAGTAAGACGAACGCGGCGAGGATTCTCGACCGCAAGAATATAAAGTACGAGCTGATCCCTTATTCATGCGATGAGGAACATTTGTCGGCGGACCATGTGGCCTCGCAGCTCGGCGAGGATTTGCGGCAGGTGTTCAAGACGCTTGTGCTGAGGGGGGACAGGACCGGGATTTTCGTTTGCGTGATACCGGGCGGATGCGAACTGGATTTGAAGGCGGCGGCAAAGGTGTCGGGAAACAAGAGCGCGTCGATGCTCCACGTGAAAGAGCTGCTTCCGCTGACAGGATACATAAGGGGAGGATGCTCTCCTATCGGAATGAAGAAGGATTATCCTACATTCATCCATTCCTCATGCATGGATTTCGATGCCATATACATAAGCGCGGGAATCAGGGGGCTTCAAATCAGGATATCCCCGTCCGATCTGGTCGGCGCGGCCGGTGCTGTCGTGGCTGATCTTGCGGCAGCCATGTAAATGAATAGCCCCCGAAAGTCTGATATGAAACTTTTCAGGGGCTTCAAAAATGCGGGCGTCCTTTATTTTTCAGGAAGTCCGCCCGGGTTTATTTTCGTATTGCCGGCATGCCTTTCCTTGTCCCGGCTTGTCTTTTTTTCAATATTCCTGGCTAATGACGAGTCAAGGTCTATTCCGCTTTGGTTCGCAAGGCAGGCGACGACCCAAATTATGTCGGAAAGTTCGTCTGCCAATGCTTCTTTTGCGGCTTCCGGGCTTTCCGATCCTTTTTCTCCAGGCTTGAAAGACTGCTCTCCGTAGATTCTCGATACGAGCCTTGCGGCCTCTCCGACTTCTTCCGTGAGAATTGCCATGTTGGTCAATTCATTGAAATATCGTATGCCGTATGTCCTTATCCAGCTGTCTACGAGTTTCTGGAATTCGCCTATGGTCATTTTACGGATATTATTTTGTCGACTACGTAGCGTTGCATTCCCCTCCACGGCAATGCCCCGAGGTATTCCTTGTAATGCAGTTCGACCTGCCGTCCTCCGCATCTCATCAGCGAATCGGCTATTTCCTTGTCGGTCACTGAAAATTCGAATTCATACGATTGGAGGGAAGCAGTGTTGTACTTCGATGTGAATCCGGACTGTATGGCCTTTCCTTCATAAGTTTTGAAAACGTAGCCTTTGTAGACTACGTAATTCAGTTCCCCGGCCTTTACGCCTTCTCCGAACACGAAATAGAATTTGAAGTAGACGAGGCAGGCTAATATCACGGCTGCGGCCGGAATAATGATTGTCAGGATTTTGCGTTTCATCTCTAAAATCACATATGCATTGGGCAAATATCAGATGTATTCTCAGTCGATGACGGAAGCGGTTATTTTCCGGTTCTTATAGACGGCTCCGTCAAGTTCGGCTACAAGGAATTTCGCCGAGTTCTTGCTTACGGCGACAATCACGTGCGATTTCCGGATGTCTATCTTTCCGATATTCTTTTTGCCTATTCCGCATGCCGACGCCAGCCTTAGGATATGCCTTGCTGTCACGCTTTGCCTGTCTCCTATGTTGTCGATTTTCACATGGATGAATCCTGATTCGTCAGGCCTTTGCGTATTCTTTTCAGGCTTGTCGGCTTTTTTGGCTTCTTTTTCCTTTTTCTTTTTCTTCTCGGAAACCACGTTCAGATCCGGTGCGGTTTTGTAGTATTCGATGATCCGGTTGAATTTGAGAGTGAATACTTTTTCGATAAGTTCCTCCTTGCTTATCCATGAAAGCCTTTCGGTTATGACAGGAATGAACTCGGCGATGTTCTGCGAAGTCTCCATTTCTGCGAGATAATCGGAAAAATGCATGATCCTTCTAAGGCATACGTCTTTTCCATCGGGAATCCTCGTCTTTTCGAATTGGATGTTCGCGGATTTCTCTATCCTCCTTATCCTGCTTCTTTCCTTTTCGGTTATTATCACGTAGGAAATCCCTGTCTTGTCGGCTCTTCCGGTCCTTCCGCTGCGGTGCGTGTACTGTTCCGGGTCGTCGGGCAGGTTGTAGTTGATTACATGGCTCAGCCCGTTCACGTCGATTCCCCTGGCCGCCACGTCTGTCGCTACGAGCAGCCTGAGGCTTTTGTGCTTGAACCTCTTCATTACGATTTCCCTTTGGGCCTGGGACAGTTCGCCGTGGAGGCTGTCGGCATTGTATCCGTCCTTTATGAGGGCGTCAGCGACATCCTGAGTTTCCTGCCTTGTCCTGCAGAATATTATGCCGTATATGTCAGGATTGTAGTCGACAAGCCTTTTCAAGGCTGCGTACCTGTTCTTCGAACTGGTTTCGACGTAATAGTGCTTGACGTTTTTCGATGCGGAATTCCTTGTCCCGATAGTTATGATTTCGGGGGAATCCATGTAATTCTTGATGATTTTTTCTATTTCGTCAGGCATTGTGGCGGAGAACAGCATGGTCCTGCGGTTTTCCGGCACGGAGCTGAAGATTGTGTCGATTTCGTCCTTGAATCCCATGTCGAGCATTTCGTCGGCTTCATCGAGCACGAGGGCCTTGATGTTGCTGATGTCGGCGACACGCCTTTTCATGAGGTCTATTATTCTTCCCGGAGTCGCTACTATTATCTGCGCTCCCTTTTTCAGCTGCCTTATCTGCGTTTCGATGCTTGCGCCTCCGTAGACAGGGACGATGGTGATGCCGTTCTTGTATTTGGCATAGTTTTTAAGGTCCGAGTCTATCTGTTTTGCAAGTTCCCTTGTCGGCGCGAGGATCAGTATCTGCGTTTGAGGGTCGTTTTTGTCGATATGCTCTATTGATGGAAGGCCGAAGGCCGCCGTCTTTCCGGTTCCGGTCTGCGCAAGGCATACTATGTCCTTGATTTCCGAGCTGTTCATCAGCAGCGGTATTACGCGCTCCTGCACAGGCGTGGGTTTGACGTATCCGAGGTCTTCGATTGCTTTTAATGTTTCTTGGCTGAGCCCTGATGTTGAAAAATCTGTCATTTATCTGATGGCATTATGGTTAATTGTTCTTTTCGGAATTTTTCGTATTCCGCAGCCGTTATCGTTTCCGGCCACGTCATTATTTTCATTTCTAAGAAACGGCAATCGCTGTGGTAGGGAGGTTGGAAATGCTTGTGCCCGTTCAATATGAATCCGTTGCGTTCGTAGAATTTCTGCCTGCGCGCGGCGGTTTCATTATCGGGTATTTCGATCTCCAATATTATCGGTTTCCCGAATGATTTGAGAATATCCAGGATTCGGCTTCCGATTCCGCCGTTCCTGGCTGCCCTGTCTATCGCGAAATGTTCTCCGTACAGATATTCTCCCATGTCCCAGAACGTAAGCAGCCCGGTCGGGACGCTTTCTTTTGCCTTTTCTTCGTCGGCATATAATGCGAGGAAATGGAATCTGCCGTCCTTTAAGGAAAGGGCCATATTGTCCATGCTTCTCTTTTCTTCGTAGGGAAAGCTGTAGTCGTAGATTTCCATGCATCTCCTGAACGCTGCGTCAGGAGATGTTATCCTTTTATATGCCGGGAAATGTTGCGTGTTCGCGATATTGTCCATATGCCGTATTCGTTTAAATGCCGGTGCGCATGAGGCCGTGGCAATGATAGGGCTGGCCTGCGGCGTTCCGGCGCGATAGTTATTGCGGCAGCATAGTCCTGTGAGAATGGCTGTCCGCGATGCGTTTTTCAAGACACCTTAAAAGGCCGTGACCGGAATCGGCATTCCGGCACGACCTCTTTGTCCTGATATGCTTGTCCGCTTTTGGCGGAAGAGTACTACCATGCATTCAAAGGAAGTCCCTGCATTTTCATGCGAACCTGCTCGCGGACTTCGTTGATTACATCTTCGTTTCCGATGTTGCTCAGAATCCTGTCGATCATGTCAACTATCGATTCCATGTCTTTTTCGACCAGTCCCCTTGAGGTTATGGCAGGCGTTCCCACCCTGATTCCGGAAGTCTGGAACGGCGATCTCGAATCGAAAGGCACCATGTTCTTGTTGATTGTGATGTCTGCTTTTACCAAAGTGTTTTCAGCGACTTTTCCTGTAAGGTCAGGGAATTTGGTCCTGAGGTCGATGAGCATGAGGTGGTTGTCAGTTCCTCCCGATACTACTTTGTATCCTCTCTTGAGGAATGCTTCAGCCATTGCCTGTGCGTTTTTCTTGACCTGTGTCTGGTATTCCTTGAATTCAGGCTGTAGGGCTTCGAAGAATGCGACTGCCTTGGCTGCTATGCAGTGTTCGAGCGGGCCGCCCTGTATTCCAGGGAATACGCTTGAATTTATGACAGCTGACATTTTCTTGATTTCGCCTTTAGGAGTCTTGATTCCCCACGGATTTTCGAAGTCCTTGCCGATAAGGATGATGCCGCCTCTCGGTCCCCTGAGGGTCTTGTGGGTCGTCGAAGTCACGATATGGGCGTATTTTACAGGGTTCTTGAGAAGTCCTGCCGCGATAAGTCCAGCCGGATGCGCCATGTCGACCATGAGGATCGCCCCTATCTTGTCCGCGATGGCGCGCATTCTTTCCCAATCCCATTCCCTTGAGTATGCCGATGCTCCGCCGACGATGAGTTTCGGCTTGTATTCAAGGGCTTTCCTTTCCATGTCGTCGTAGTCCACATAGCCTGTTTCAGGATTTACTCCGTATGAAACGGCATGGTAGAGGATTCCTGACATGTTTACAGGAGAGCCGTGGGTAAGATGTCCTCCGTGCGCGAGGTCGAGTCCCATGAATGTGTCTCCGGGCTTGAGGCATGCCATGAATACCGCCATGTTGGCCTGTGCGCCTGAGTGAGGCTGCACGTTTGCGTATTCTGCATCGAACAGTTCCTTTATCCTGTCGATTGCGAGCTGTTCAACCTGGTCTACTATCTGGCATCCGCCGTAATATCTTGCGCCCGGATAACCTTCAGCATATTTGTTTGTCAAAACAGAGCCGAGGGCTTCGAGCACCTGCTTCGAAACGAAGTTTTCGGAAGCGATGAGTTCTATGCCGTGAACTTGCCTGTTTTCTTCTTTTTTGATAAGTTCAGATATTTGAATATCCTGTTTCATCGTGTTTTATATTAAAATAAATTAGTCTTTAGCTTGTTCGAATACAAACGATTCGCACAAAGATAGTGAAAATATGTTTCGTCGGAAAAAATATTTTCCTGCCCATGATGCCTCCGGTAGTCCGTCCATTGCCGCAGGCTGCTGTCTTCCAATCCGGGCGGCATGGCAATGCCGGCCTTTTAAATCATAAGGCATGGCGGATTTTGGACGCATAGTCCCAAAGCACCACCCCCACTGAGACCGAGACATTAAGGGAATGCTTGGTGCCGTATTGGGGGATTTCCACCACTGTGTCGGCCATGTCGACCGCGCCCTGGAGGACGCCTTTGACTTCGTTGCCGAAGATGAAAGCGTATTTTTTTCCTGGCGACGGGCGGAATTCGTCGAGGCTGACCGAATTTTCCGCCTGCTCCACGGCTATTATTTCATAGCCCTGGGATTTTAAAGAGCGGACGGCTTCCATCGTGTCGCTGAAATACGACCAGTCGACCGAAAACTCGGCTCCCAAGGCGGATTTGTGTATTTCCGGGCTTGGCGGCACGGCTGAAATCCCGCATAATATCACGGATTCGGCGCGGAACGCGTCGGCTGTCCTGAATGCAGACCCTACGTTGTGCTGGCTTCTTACATTGTCGAGCACTACGGAAAAAGGCATCTTTTCCGTTTTCTTGAACTCTTCTACGGAAAGGCGCCCTAATTCCGAATTCAGCAGTTTCCTGTTCATGCGTAAATCGTTTTGCGTTTTAAGAACAAAGCCCCGGGCCGGGCCGGTTTTCCCGGTCATGCGGCCCAAGGCATGCCATAGGCGTGATGCAGGCTTAAAACAGCCCGGTTATGTTTCCTTCGCCGTCGATGTCTATATTGTTCGAAGAAGGTTCTTCAGGAAGACCCGGCATGCGCATGATGTCTCCCGTGATAGGTATCAGGAACCCTGCTCCTGACGCTATCTCTATTTCCCTCACTGTTATGATGAAGTCTTTCGGCCTTCCGAGGAGGGCAGGGTTGTCCGACAGGGATTTCTGCGTTTTCGCGACGCATACCGCGAGGTTTCCGAGGCCGAGGTCGTATGCTCGTTTGAGGTGCTGCTTGGCTTTGGGAGTGTAATCCACGGCAGTCGCGCCGTATATTTTCTTGGCTATTTTTTCTATTTTTTCTTCTATGCTGTCGTTAAGGTCGTAAAGCGGAGTGTACTTGGACTTGTTGTTGTCCACGATTTTGAGGACTTCTTCGGCGAGGCTTATGGCTCCTTCTCCGCCGTTTGCCCACACGTCCGCTACGGCTACCGGAACTCCGAGCTGTTTGCAGAAGTCCTTGATATATTCGATTTCTTCCGGAGTGTCGTTCGCGAACTTGTTGATTGCGACTACCGGAGCGAGATTGAATATCTTTATGTTTTCTATGTGTTTCTGGAGGTTTTCGATACCTTTTTTCAGATATGCGATGTCCGGAACTGCAAGGTCCTTGATGCTCATTCCTCCATGGTATTTCAATGCCCTGACCGTGGCCACGAGGACTACTCCGTCAGGCGAAAGGTTTCCGAAGCGGCATTTTATGTCTAAGAATTTTTCGGCTCCGAGGTCGAATCCGAATCCGGCTTCCGTTATGGTATAGTCGCTGAGGGCCATTGCCGTTTTTGTGGCTACTATGGTGTTTGTTCCCTGCGCTATGTTTGCGAAAGGGCCTCCGTGTATGATGGCAGGCGTTCCTTCGAGAGTCTGCACGAGGTTCGGCTTTATGGCGTCTTTGAGCAGGGCCGCCATTGCTCCGTTCGCTTTAAGGTCCCTTGCATAAATCGGCTGCTTGTCGTAAGTGTAGCCGATGAATATGTTGCCTAACCTTTCTTTAAGATCGTCTATGTTGTTGGAGATGCAGAGTATGGCCATTATTTCGGATGCTGCCGTGATGTCGAATCCCGTTTCGCGAGGTATTCCGGAAGTGGTTCCGCCCAATCCGGCGACGATATGCCTTAGCGAACGGTCGTTCATGTCCATCACCCTTCTCCATGATATGGTCCTCGGGTCGAGGTTGAGCGAGTGCTTCTTGCTTTGGATGTTGTTGTCGATGAGAGCGGCCAGCAGGTTGTGGGCTTTTTCAACCGCGCTGAAGTCTCCGGTGAAATGGAGGTTGATGTCTTCCATTGGCAGCACCTGCGAGTAGCCGCCTCCGGTCGCCCCTCCTTTTATGCCGAATACAGGACCGAGGGATGGTTCCCTCAGCACCACGGTCGCTTTTTTGCCGAGCCTGTTAAGTCCTTGGGTAAGCCCGATCGAAATCGTCGTCTTTCCTTCTCCGGCCGGAGTAGGGGATATGGCCGATACCAATATGAGCCTTGATCCGTGCTTGTCGTAGTCGTCCTTGTATTTGAGAGGAAGCTTCGCTTTGTATTTGCCGTAAAGCTCAAGGTCGTCCTGGTCCACGCCTAATTTTGCGGCAATTTCCGTTATGGGTTTCAGTTTTACGCTTTGCGCAATTTCAATATCAGATGCCATAATAAAAACATTTTGTAAATTTGTTCCTTGCAAATATAGAAATTTTGATTTGAATTTATGCAGAACGCGCAAAAAGAAGATGATTTCAAGATCCTTGCCGGAAAGATTGCCGACTTGCTTTCCAAAAGCGCGAAGGATTATGAATCGAGGTTGAAATTGGCTGAGAATGTCATAAGAAACCTTTTGCTCAGGGTCGAGTCCCTTGAAAATGCGGTGAGCATGCTTGAAAGGAAAACGGACGAGGCCGGAGCTGCCGGCATGCCGGATTACGGAGTCATTGATGACGAGGACGGAATACCGCTTGTGATAAACGGCGTGATCCAGGAACAGAAAGACGGGGATGAAGACGTTCCTGAAGACTCCCGGACCATGGTTTATGAAGATGCAGCCTGCGGCGGTCCCGTGATTGAAGATGTTTCAGCGGTCGAAGACGGCATGCGCGGCCCTGAAACCCGTGCCGGCCGAATTTTGCATGAAGAACCTGAGCCTGCGCATGCCCGTGGCATGCAGGACGGGTACATGGAATCAGATGAGCCGGAATCAGGTGACGGCCAAGGCCCTGATACGGGAAGCCATGCTGATGAGGACCCGCAGGCGGCGGAAGGGCAGCCGGTGAAAAGGCTCAGGTACGAAGAGCTTTCCCTGTTCGACATTCCCGGTCCGGAATCGTCCCCTTCATGGAAGACCGACATGCCCGGACCTTATATCACGCACATATCGCATGGCATAAGCATAAATGACAAGATACGCTATATAAACGAATTGTTCGGAGGCGATTCTTCGCTTTACCGCGAAGTGGTCGGGCATTTGGATGAATTGCCGGCTTTTGCGGAAGCGGAATCGTATCTTAATGCAAGGTTTCCCGAGTGGAATCCGGATTCCGATGCCGTTTACGGTTTCTATATGGCAATAAGACGAAAATTAAGGGCTTGATATGTCGAAATTATACATAGTGCCTACCCCTGTAGGCAATCTTGAGGACATGACCCTCAGGGCAATAAGGATATTGAAGGAAGCGGATCTGATTCTTGCCGAAGACACGCGCACCAGTTCCGTGCTGCTCAAGCATTATGGCATAGGGACGAGGATGGAATCGCATCATAAGTTCAACGAACACAAGACGGCGGGAGCGGTATGCGAAAAGATACTCTCAGGGCTCACTGTGGCCCTTATAAGCGATGCCGGCACCCCGGGGATTTCCGATCCGGGATTCCTTCTTGTAAGGACGTGCCGCGACGCCGGTGTCGAGGTCGAGACATTGCCAGGTCCTACGGCTTTTGTCCCTGCTCTCGTGAACTCGGGATTCCCTTGCGACAGATTCTGTTTCGAAGGATTCCTTCCCGTCAAGAAGGGGAGGCAGACAAGGTTGAGGATATTGGCGGAAGAGGCGCGCACGATGATTTTCTACGAGTCTCCTTACCGGCTTGTTAAAACGCTGGAACAGCTTGCCGATGTTTTCGGAGCTGAAAGGCGCGCTTGCGTGTCGAGGGAACTTACGAAGAAATTCGAAGAAAACAGAAGGGGAACGCTTGCCGAACTTGCCGCGTGGTATGGCAAGAACGCTCCGAAAGGAGAAATAGTCTTGGTAGTGGAAGGAAAGGACGAGAAGGGGAAAGGCTATGAAACCGAAGATCAGGAAGAACAATAGGGAAAAGGAAAGAGAATGCGATGATAATGTCCGGCATGTCGATGCCGGCCTGTTTTCCGGTATCGGCATGCCGGATTCCCGGTCCGGACATTCCGGCAGCTGCGGAAGCGGGGAATGCGCGGAAGAGAACGGATATTCCCGGGTCGGAAAACCTTCAGGGGTGAAAAGGGCGACCGCGCTCATGATTGCTGTGCTTGTCCTGATACAGGTACTTGTATATGTTTTCAAGGTCGTCCCTGAGAAAAACAAGGCATGCGGCGATGCCTTTGCAGGCCGTTCTGCTGACAGCATTGTTTCATTGCCTGCCGCCGGAAAGCCGGCGCCTGAAAAATCACTGTTCGAATTCGATCCTAATTCCATAGACAGTTCCGGGCTTTTGAAGCTCGGCTTTTCTCCGGCCCAGGCGTCGTCGATCATCAAATACAGGCGGAAAGGCGGAAATTTCAGGAAGCCCGAGGACTTTTCAAGGCTTTATGTCGTAAGCGAAAGGAAATACCGTGAATTGGAATCTTATATAAAAATTCCTGTCCGTAAGGAGCCTGGCGGGCAGGTCGTCCGTGACGGCGCCGCGCGCAAAGGCGCATGGCTTTTAAGGAGCGGGGATGGTTCGCTCCAGGCAAGGGCCATTGGCAGTGGCGGCATGCATGATCCGGGAGTCCGGAGCCGTGATTTTGACATGCGGGCCGAAGGCGGATGGAGAACGGAGGGCGCTGGTTGCGGAAGCGTATCGTCGGGCAGGACTCCGTCCCGCCGCGCCGCTGTCGACATAAATGCCGCAGGGGCGGAGGCTTTGGACTCCCTTCCGGGAATAGGGAAATATTTTGCTGCTAAAATAATGGAATACCGCAGCAGGCTCGGCGGTTTCTCTTCTGCGGACCAGCTTTTGGAAATCGAAGGGTTCGGAAAAGAACGTCTTGAAAGGCTGCGGGACAGGATAACGGTTTCGGAATTCGCGAAAATAAATCTTATGACCGCCGATTCGGCGTTCATGGCCGCGCATCCGTACATAGGAGGTTACAGGTACAGGGCCATAAGGTTTTTCATATCCTACATGCGGTCTCATGGAAAGGATTCGGTCCGCATGGAGGACATTCTTGCAAACGATGTCATAGTCACTGACAAAGCCGCCTATCTGCTGGAAATCTTCGAATAATCCTGCGCGAGGGTTTTGCCGGATTTCCGGAAGGCGGACGGCTCGTGCATTATTCCTTGCGAATCCATACGTATTTGTCCGAGTTTGTATATCTTTGTAAGCGTTAAAAACAACCATTCAATAAACCAATATGAACAACATCATTTCTTGCAAGAATGTTGTCAAGAGATTCGGAAGCCATACCGCGCTCAATTCGGTAAACGTGGATGTTCCGGAAGGCAAAATATACGGGCTTCTCGGCCCGAACGGAGCCGGAAAGACGACATTGATCAGGATTATCAACCATATAACGGTCCCGGATTCAGGCGAGGTCGTTTTCAACGGGCACCCCCTTACGTCGAAGGACGTGCTGGACATAGGATACCTTCCTGAGGAACGCGGCCTTTATAAAAAAATGAAAGTAGGCGAGCAGGCCATATACCTCGCGCGCCTGAAAGGAATGAGTCGCAACGACGCCATGGAAGAATTGAAAAAATGGTTCGTGGAATTCGGCATACAGAGCTGGTGGAACAGGAAGGTGGAGGAACTGTCGAAAGGAATGGCGCAGAAAGTGCAGTTCATCATAACGGTGCTGCACAAGCCTTCTTTGCTGATTCTCGACGAGCCGTTTTCGGGATTCGATCCGGTAAACGCGCAGATAGTGCGCAACCAGATTCTCAAGTTGAAGGAAAACGGTTCCACCATAATACTTTCCACCCATAACATGGAATCCGTGGAAGAACTCTGCGACAACATAACGCTCATCAACAAGTCCAATGTCGTGATTCAGGGAAGCGTGGATGAGATACGCCGCGAATACGGCAACAATCATGTAGAAGTGCTTTACCGCTCCCAGTCTCCGGCTGCAATATCAGGGAACGGGCAGGTAAGCGTTATCAGCGACGAGGAATACAAGAGCGTCAGGAGGATGGTGCTTGGCGTGGACGGGAAAATAGTTTCTTCGGAACTGCTCGGCCTGTTGGTTTCCAACAATATAGACGTCGTGTCCTATCGCGAGCTGATGCCGAGGATGAATGATATATTTATTAAACTCGTAACACAAGGAAAATAAAATGGATCTGAAAAAAATATCGGTTATCATATCCCGTGAATTCGTCACGAGAGTGAAGAAAAAATCATTCATAATAACGACAATAGTCACTCCGATACTTTTTGTCGCCCTTATGTTCATCCCGTCTTTGGTCATGCTTTATTCGGAAGATACGGGAGAGGTGAAGAAAGTCATGATAGTGGACGAATCCGGCTGCCTGGAAAACGCTTTCGAAGGCCGCGAGGAGATAGACGGCTACAGGTTCATAGTGCAGGAATACTTTACTATCAAAGAGGCCCGTTCGATGTTCGACAGCCTCGGCGTATATGCGTTGGTAGGAGTCTCCCCGATGGACGAAAACGGCAATGTCACTGCGGTCTCCTACAGCCGCAGCAAGGTGAACGTCGACTTCCAGCGGTTGGTGACGGAGAATATTTCCAAGGTTTTCAGGGATTTGAAGCTGTCCAAGTACGATATTGAAAATGTGGACGATCTGCTTTCGGATGCAAGGTACGACGTTCCATTGAAGACAATAACGATCGACGATGAAGGGAAAGACAAGGTCGACATAGTGGAAATTTACATGGCAATATCGTATGTTGCCACGTTCCTTATATACATATTCATATTCTCGTTCGGAAGCATGGTCATGCGAGGTGTCATAGAGGAAAAGACCAACAGGATAGTAGAAGTCATAATATCTTCAGTGCGTCCGGTAGAACTCATGCTCGGCAAAATCATAGGGGTCGCTTCGGTAGCGATTACGCAGTGCTGCATATGGGTGGTATTCATAGGTATAATAGTTTTTGGAGTGAAGTCTTTCATAGGCTTCGACCAGGTGCAGGAAGTGCTTGCGGCGCAGCAGGCCGCCGGTACGGAACAGGTCGTAGGGATGGAGTCTCTCTCGTCCATACAGCAGGAATTGGCGGGCGATCCTGAAATGATGGAAATCATAGGCATGATAGGGGATATAAATTTCGGATTCATATTCCTGTCGTTCGTGCTGTATTTCATTTTGGGCTACCTGCTTTATTCGTCAATGTTCGCGGCAATCGGCAGCGCGGTCGAAAACGAAACCGATACGAACCAGTTCATGATGCCAGTCACGATACCTCTTATCGTAGGGCTTGTCATGATGATGCACACGTTCAATTATCCTGACAGTTCCTTGTCGTTCTGGGGTTCGATAATTCCGTTTACCTCCCCTATGGTGATGATGGCGAGGGTTCCGTTCGGGGTGCCGATGTGGGAATACGCATTGTCTCTCGGATTGCTTGCCGTCACTTTCCTCGGCATCACATGGCTGTCTGCGAAGATTTACCGCACGGGAATACTGATGTACGGCAAAAAGCCTTCATGGAAGGATTTGTGGAAATGGATCAAATATTGATTAATGGGCTCTGGCGGATTTCGCGGCGGCCCGTTGGATTAGTTCTGTTGCGATGATTGGAGTTTTCGATTCCGGGGTAGGCGGCCTTTCCGTATTTCGGGAAATATACAGGCTGATGCCGGCGGAGGAATATATTTACATAGCCGATTCGGCGCATTGCCCTTACGGGTCCAAGCCTGCTTCTGAAATAACGGAAAGGGCGGCGCGCATTTCCGAATACCTCATCAGGTCCGGCTGCCGCATGATAGTGGCTGCCTGCAACACGGCTACGGCAGCGGCCATAAGCTATTTAAGGAAAAATTATCCCGATACCGTGTTTGTCGGCATGGAGCCTGCCGTAAAGCCTGCCGCCACATCGACAGAAAGCGGCGTGATAGGGGTTCTTGCAACAAAAGGCACTTTGTGCGGGGAACTGTACCACAATACGCTCGCGCGTTTCGCCTCCGGTGTGTCTGTAGTTGAGACGATAGGTGAAGGCCTTGTGGAAATAGTCGAAAGCGGGCAATGTTCATCTGAAAAGGCCGAATCGCTTTTGCGCAAGTATATCGGGCCTATGATTGACACCGGTGCTGACAAGATAGTGTTGGGCTGCACGCACTATCCTTTCCTTGCAGGAACCATAAGGAAACTGTACGGGGATTCGGTCGGGCTTGTCGATCCTGCTCCTGCCATAGCGTCGAGATGCGAATATCTTGTAAGGGAGCATTCGCTTTCATCTCCTGGCAGCAGGCTGATGTTCTGCACGACCGGGCGCAACGCCGGAATACTTGAGGACATGGTCCGTGCGAATTTTTCCGGCATTGAAGCAAGGCATCCGGAGTTTAAAACGATAGTAATATAATAAGAATCATAAAATTGCATACATGAAATACGCATTTGTAATCTTTTCGGCCATGGCTTTGTCTTTGGCCGTGTCATGCACCAAGATGGATGACAGGCTGCCAAGCGATGATTCCCATGGCAGCGGGAATATTATGGCCGACCCTTCGTTATATAAGGAAAATATGTTGAGAATCAAGGTGTCTGCGCCATATGCGGACCGTTTGGCTTCGTTGGAGGGCAGCGACGGCGTTGTCACGTCTGTAAAATCGTCTGCCGTTTTCGGAGACCCGAATATTCTTTATGTGAAAAGGACATTCAACAAAGGGGGAAAATACGAACAAAGGAGGCGCAGCCACGGCCTTCATTTGTGGTATGACGTTTATTTGGACAATGCTTCCGCATTGACGAAGTCCCAGTCATTGTTTTCGGAGACGGAGGGGGTTGAGATAATAGAGCTTGTTCCTGTCGGGAAACTGGACGGGCAGGCAAGGCCTGCGGGCAGGGATGCAATGAAACAGCATGCGGAATCTTCCGACTTGCCTTTCGACGATCCTATGCTTGCAGATCAATGGCATTACAGGAATGACGGTTCAGTGCCTGGCTCTGCGGCAGGATGCGACATAAACATAGTCCCTTTGTGGAATGAAGGCGTAAAAGGAGCCGATGTCATAGTCGCTGTGATAGACGGGGCCGTCGATGCAGAGCATGAGGACCTTGCCGCCAACATGTGGGTCAATGAGGAGGAATTGAACGGACTGCCCGGCGTGGACGATGACAATAACGGCTATGTTGACGATATTCACGGATATAATTTTTACGCCGATAATGCCATCCTTGCATACCATGACCATGGTACCCATGTCGCAGGGATAGTCGCGGCTGTGAACAATAACGGCATCGGAGTCTCAGGAGTGGCCGGAGGCGACGCCAAGGAAGGAATAAAAGGCGCAAGGATCATGTCATGCGCGTTGTTCGGAAGCAATAACGAGTTCGGCAATTTCGCAGACGCCATGGCATATGCTGCCGACAACGGTGCTGTGATAGCCCAGAACAGCTGGAGCTACGGTTATCGTGAAACGCAGATCAGGCCTTCCGACAAGGCCGCTATAGATTATTTCATCGAGACTGCCGGGAAAGACGATCCGGATAGCGGAATGCATGGCGGAATAGTGATTTTCGCGGCAGGAAATTATGACCAGTCGATAGGCTATCCTGCGGCATACGACAAGGTGTTTGCCGTCGCTTCTCTTGCGGCGGATTATGAAAAGGCCTCGACTTCCAATTACGGCGATTGGGCCGACATATCGGCTCCGGGAGGGGATACTCCTAAGAACCATACCGTACTGAGCACGATAACGACGGCGGCGGGAAAGTATGGGGAGATGACAGGCACTTCCCAGGCCTGCCCGCAGGTTTCCGGAATAGCGGCCCTGATAATAGCGAATAATGAAGAGCCGGGATTTACTCCGGACAAATTGCGTGACAAGCTTCTCAATTCTTCGCGGAACGTGGATATGTACAACCGTGGCGAAGTTTATGAAGGATTGATTGGCAGAGGCCTTGTGAACGCATATAATGCGGTATTGAGGACCGGCAGCGAAGAAGCTCCTTATCCTGTCGGCGACCTTTCTCTCGAAACGCAGTCTAACAAAATATACGCGGAGTGGACTCCTTCCGCAGACCCGGACGAGGGCATGGCTTACGGCTTCGCCTTGTGTTACAGTGAAAGTCCGATAGATGTGTCCGCAGGAGCGGAAAACCTTCCGGCCGGTGTCGCGATTGCCAGGTTCGAATCGGAGAATTATGCGGAAGGAGAGAAAGCGGAGGGGCATGCAGTGGCAGGATTCGATACGGATTACTATGTCACGATGTACGCATACGACCTTAGCGGAAACTGTTCCTCGCTTTCGCCTGTTCAGGAAATAAGGACCGGCGGAAACAATGCACCTGTCATCGAACCGTCATCCGTGGATGTCTCCATTGCCAAGAACGAGAAGAAGGACATTGCGCTTTCAATTTCCGATCCGGACGGGCATTCATTCAGCTGGGATGCCGTAAGGGCATCGGAAGCCCTTGTGGTGGAACAGACCTCCGATGATGAAATAACCCTTCATTTCGACGGAAGCAAGGCTGCGATAAGAACGCATAAGGGCAGCCTGACCGTCACGGATGAATACGGGGCGTCTTCTTCCGTCGATATAATTTATACGATAACCGGAATATATCCTCCCGAACTTATAAAGGAATTCAACGATGTGAGGATGACAGGCAACATGAAGCAGGTCGGATTCGACCTTTCGGAATATTTCAAGGACGCCGACAATGAAATCCTGTCATATTCAGCAACGGCTTCGGTAGAAGGCATAGTGGAATTCGAAATCGATTCCGACAATCTTATAATAAGAAAGCTTGAAGAAGGAATCACCGATGTTACAGTCAGGGCTTCCGACAGCAAGGGCGATTATGCGGAAGATACGTTTACCGTCAATACCGGAATAGATCCCGGAAGCGGAAGCGTGAGCGTTTCTCCGAATCCTGCCGTGGATTATGTGGAAGTGCGCGTGTCTGTTCCTTCCGATGATGCGGATATAAAATTGGTGAACCCTCTCGGCCATGTCGTCTATGCTGCCGAAGGAGTGGAAATAAGCATGTCGTCTCCTTGCAGGATAGGACTTGAAGGCCTTGCGGCCGGGACTTATTCCGTGTCCGTTACCTCGTCAGGCCGCACGGAAACCGCAAGGTTCGTGAAGCTGTAGGCGTCAAAAGGAGGAATTTCAAGGTTTGCGAAGATGAAAAAACCGCATAGCGTTATCGCGCATGCGGTTTTTTATTAATCATAACGCAGAAACTACCCTTTTGGGCCTCTTTGCTGGTATTTCCTGATTATGTTGCAGCCGTGCCTTTTTGACACAGGCCGTTTTCATGCCTGACGGCTTGGCCGTATGGCGTTCAGTCTTCGTAATCGTTCAGTATCTCTTCGATTCTGAGGAGCTGGTTGTATTTTGCCATCCTGTCTGTACGGCTCATAGAGCCGGTCTTGATCTGGCCTGCGTTCGTGGCTACTGCGATATCCGCTATGGTTGAATCTTCGGTTTCGCCTGACCTGTGGGAGATGATTGCTTCGTAACCAGCCTGCTGGGCCATCCTGACCGCGTCGAGAGTTTCGGTGAGGGTTCCTATCTGGTTCAGCTTTATCAGTATGGCGTTCGCGCATCCCATCGCGATTCCTTTTTCAAGGTATTCCACATTGGTCACGAACAGGTCGTCCCCGACAAGCTGCACGTCTTCGCCGAGTTCGTCAGTGAGCATTTTCCATCCTTCCCAGTCGTTTTCCGCCATGCCGTCCTCGATCGAATCGATAGGGTAGGTTTCGCACAGTTCCTTGAGATAGGCGATTTGTTCCTTCGCGCTGAGCTTTTTGCCTTCATGGCCTTCGAAAACGGAGTAGTCGTAAATGCCGTCCCTGTAGAATTCGGACGAGGCGCAGTCCAATGCTATTGTCACGTCCTCTCCAGGTTCGTAGCCTGCCTTCTTGATGGCTTCCATGATGGAGTCGAGAGCGTCGTTTACGCCTTTCAGCACAGGCGCGAATCCGCCTTCGTCGCCTACGGCCGTGCTGAGTCCCCTTTTCTTGAAAATGCCTTTGAGGGCGTGGAAGATTTCCGCTCCCATCTGCACGGCTTCCGCCATGCTTTCAGCTCCTATCGGACGGATCATGAATTCCTGGAACGCGATAGGGGAGTCGGAGTGCGATCCTCCGTTTATGATGTTCATCATCGGTACAGGCACGTCGCAAGCGTTTATGCCGCCGATGTACCTGAAAAGAGGCATGCCGTATTCTGCCGCAGCCGCTTTCGCTACCGCGAGCGAAACTCCGAGCATCGCATTCGCTCCGAGATTGGACTTGTTCGTCGTCCCGTCGAGTTGGAGAAGCATTTCGTCGATGTATTCCTGCCTGTCGGCCCTTATGCCTATGAGCTTGGGGGCGATTATGCCGTTCACGTTGTCAACTGCTTTCAGCACTCCTTTTCCTGAATATCTTTCAGGGTCGCCGTCGCGCAGTTCCAATGCTTCGTTGGTTCCTGTCGACGCTCCGGACGGAACAGCAGCCCTTCCCATTTTGCCTGAGTCGAGAATAACGTCCACTTCTACTGTGGGATTTCCCCTTGAATCGAGGATTTCCCTTGCTTTGATCGATTGAATTTTCATATGATATGATTTAAATGTTTTCTTATGCATTATTTATTTGCATAATCCGTTCCAAAATAAGACAGATCGTGACAGGCGGAGGCCGTAAAATGGTTATCCGCAAAAAATGCCCGTGGGCATGCCACAGATGTTTCGGACCCTGCCAGCGGTTGCCTCGCCGGGCTGCACGCGACTTGGGCATGCGTGCCGTGGATGTTCCGGCCTGCATGTTTTTCCGCTCTTGCAGTTCTGCTTCCTCGTATAGGCCGCCGGAATCTCGCCCGGCGGGCCTTAGCGTGGCGCGCCTGTCGGACGTGATAATCCCGATGGCCATTTTGTACAATGCTTGTTTGATAATTTTCCGTTTTGGTTCAAGATTTGATTGCATTACGGGTGTAAGACGATGGCAATGCAATTTTCTTTAAAATCACCATACAAGCCGACAGGGGACCAGCCTTCCGCCATAGAGCAGTTGTGCCGGGACATAGATGAAAAAAACAGGGCGGTCACTCTTCTCGGGGTGACCGGTTCGGGCAAGACTTTTACCATGGCTAACGTTATCCAGAGGCTGCAAAGGCCAGCCTTGATTCTCAGCCACAACAAGACGCTTGCCGCGCAGCTGTACGGCGAATTCAAGTCGTTTTTCCCGGACAACGCCGTGGAATATTTCGTGTCGTATTACGACTATTACCAGCCGGAGGCCTATCTGCCGGTGACTGACACGTATATCGAAAAGGACCTTAGCATAAACGATGAAATCGACAAGCTGAGGCTTAGCGCGGCTTCCGCCCTGCTGTCCGGCAGGAGGGATGTCATAGTCATATCGAGCGTGTCATGCCTTTATGGCATAGGCAATCCTGACGATTTCCATGAAAACACGCTGCATGTCTCCGTGGGCCAGCAGCTGAGCAAGGACAAGCTTCTTTACGGCCTCATAGACGGGCTTTACGGACGGAGCGACGCCCAGTTCGAGCGGGGCAAATTCAGGGTGAACGGAGATACGGTGGACATTTATCCCGCATACGGGGATACGGCCATCCGCATCGTCTTTTGGGGAAACGAAATAGAAGAAATGGAGTATTTCGATCCCCAGACAGGGGCTACCGTTTCGGAGGCCGACGAGGTGTCGATATATCCCGCTACGAATTTCGTGACGACAAGGGAAAGGATAAAATCGGCTGTCGCTCAGATACAGGACGACATGCTCCGGCAGACGGAATATTTCGAATCGATAGGCAAAAAGTTAGAAGCCAAAAGGATAAAGCAAAGGGTGGAATACGACCTCGAAATGATAAAGGAAATAGGATACTGCCCGGGCATAGAGAATTATTCCCGTTATTTCGACGGGAGAAAGCCGGGAACGAGGCCTTTCTGCCTGATTGATTATTTCCCGGAAGATTTCATTACCTTTATAGACGAAAGCCACGTGACTTTGCCGCAGATACGCGCGATGTATGGCGGGGACAGGTCGAGAAAGGAGGTCCTCATAGAATACGGATTCAGGCTGCCGGCCGCAGCGGACAACAGGCCGTTGAAATTCGAAGAGTTCGAGTCGATAATAGGCCAAAGGGTATATGTCAGTGCTACTCCGGGAGATTACGAGCTGGAAGATTGCGGCGGCCTTATAGTCGAGCAGGTGGTGCGGCCTACGGGACTTCTCGATCCTCCTATAGAAGTGCGCGGCAGCAAGAACCAGGTGGATGATTTGCTTGAAGAAATCAACATAAGGGCGGAAAAGGACGAAAGGGTCCTTGTGACGACCCTGACAAAGAGGATGGCCGAGGAACTCGACAAGTACCTCTCCAAGGCAGGCGTCAGGTGCAGGTACATACATTCCGATGTCGATACGCTCGAAAGGGTCCAGATCATAGAGGATTTCCAGAACGGCCTGTTCGACGTGCTTATCGGGGTGAACCTTTTGAGGGAAGGGCTTGACATGCCGCAGGTGTCGTTAGTGGCCATATTAGATGCGGACAAGGAGGGCTTCCTGCGCTCGGACAGGGCATTGACCCAGACGGCGGGCCGCGCGGCAAGGAACGTGAACGGCCTGGTGATAATGTATGCCGACACTATTACCGGGTCGATGAAAGCGACTATCGACGAAACGGAAAGAAGGAGGAAAAAGCAAAAGGAATACAATTTGGAACACGGGATAATCCCGCGCCAGGTTTCCAAGAGCGGGCATAACGTGCTTGCGGGCCAAAAGCCGGCGCAGTACGCGGATATGGACGAATTCCCTTCGACGGCAGTGTCGGATCCGGTCATAGAGCATATGGGCGTGCAGCAGCTGAAAAACGCCATCCTCAATGCGAAGGCCGAAATGGAAAAAGCGGCTGCGGAACTCGATTTTCTCCGCGCCGCCAGATTCCGCGATGAAATGAATAACCTTAAAAAAATATATGAAAGCAGGAAATGACCATGGAATACAAAAATGAAATGGAACAATTGTGCGGCATGTTCACGGATTCCGAAAAGGAGAAGATAATGTCTGCATTCGGCCTTGCCATGAAGAGCGTAGAGGGCATGAAAAGGGGAAATGACAGGCCTTTCATAGAGCATCCCATAGGAGTTGTCCGCATACTTGTAGATGAAGTAGGCCTCGGGGCCGATTCGGTGACTGCATACCTCCTGCACGAGGCGACACGGTTTGATAAGGGGTTGTTTGCCAACGCAGAAAAGGATTACGGGAGCAGGATTGCCGGCATGGCTGACAGCCTGAACAAAATATCGGCAAT
This sequence comes from uncultured Bacteroidales bacterium, assembly GCA_944322605.1. GTDB lineage: Bacteria > Bacteroidota > Bacteroidia > Bacteroidales > UBA932 > CALUPD01. The sequence goes on from CALUPD010000001.1 coordinate 157,084, forward strand.
ACGTCCCAAGGATACGAGGCTGGAAGCCGAGAATTACAGAAAACTCATAATATCCTATTCGTCCGACCCGCGCGTGGTGTTGATAAAGCTTGCGGACAGGCTCGAAGTCATGAGAAACCTCGACCTTCTTCCCAAACAGAGCAGGGAACGGAAAAACACGGAAACCCTTATGCTTTATATCCCCCTTGCGCACCAGCTCGGCCTGTACAGGCTCAAAAGCGAGATGGAAAACCTTTATTTCAAGTATTCGGACATAGTCCATTACAGGGAAATTACCAACAAGCTAAAGGCTACCGAACGTTCGAGGCAGAATCTCGTTACAGCCTTCATAAATCCGTTGAAGGACAAGCTGACGGCATGCGGCATAAAATACGAATTGAAGGCCAGGACCAAAACGGCCTATTCGATATGGAAGAAGATGCAGGCGCAGTCCGTGCCTTTCGAAGGCGTGTACGATGTGTTCGCCATAAGGTTCATTATCGATTCCCCTCCCGACCATGATACGGAAAAAGATCTTTGCTGGAGGGTGTATTCGCTCGTGACGGAGGAATACGAGCCTGATGTGTCGAGGCTCAGGGACTGGCTTTCAAAGCCCAAACCGAACGGTTACGAATCCTTGCATACGACAGTGAAAAACAAGGAGGGCGAGGCGATAGAAGTGCAGATACGCACGAGGAGGATGGACGACATAGCAGAGAACGGATTCGCGGCGCATTGGGCGTACAAGGGCATAAAAAGGGCCAAGTCGATGGACGAATGGCTTGCAAGCGTCAAGAAGCTGCTTGAAAACCCTGATCCTTCAGTATCCGGCACTGCTATAAAGTCAATCGATGACGTGCTTGTATATACTCCTGCAGGCGACCTTAGGAGGCTTCCGAAAGGAGCCTGCGTGCTGGATTTCGCGTTCGAGATACATTCCAATCTCGGACTTAAATGCTGCGGGGCGAAGGTGAACGGCAGGATAATGTCGATAAGGGAGCTTTTGCACACGGGCGACGTTGTGGAGATAATGCAGAACAAGAACCAGAAGCCGGCTGCGGACTGGCTGAATTTCGTGGTTACTCCCAAGGCCAAGGCGAAAATCAGGCAAAAGCTTAACGAGGAGGAAAGCAAGCACGCGGCGGCAGGCAGGGAACTTCTGCAACGGAGGCTGAAAAACTGGAAAAAAGAGGTGGACGACGACCTTATGAATGAAATATGCAAGAGGTTCGGCTATAAGACCTCCACTGATTTTCTCTCGGCCCTCGGCACTGAATCTTTCGACATAGCGGACCTGAAAGAATTTTTGGACGAGTATTTTTCATCCGAGGAAGATGCTTCAAGGCACGATGCTCTTGAAAATGCGGAATCCGGCGGGCATGGAAACGAGGACATTCAAGGAGGCAACGGCTCTGGAGACGGGTATATAACAATCGGGAAATTGAACGACATAGGTTATTCGTTCGCTAAATGCTGCAATCCGATCTATGGCGACGACGTGTTCGCTTTCGTGACCAGGAACGGCGGGGTGAAGATCCATCGCATGAGCTGCCCTAATGCGGCGCGCCTTATCGAGAACTACCCTTACAGGATACAGATGGTGAAATGGAAGGATACGGCCCCGGCTGCCAATTTCCAGGTCAATCTGAAGATTGTTGCGGAAGACGAGCTGACTAACGGGCAGTATATTCTTGACGAAGCCGGAAAGCATGGCGTTTCGATACGTTCGTTTTCAATGGAGGACCATTATTCCGGAAAAAACAAGTCAGGCACCGTAGTGAAGATGCAGGTTTCCGTCAAGAGCAACCAGCATCTCGACAGGTTCGTGTCCGGGCTGAAAAAGCTCGACGGCGTGAAGAATGTGGTCAGGGTGAAACAGTCATGACCCTGTTTCCGGAAAACGATGCGGGTTCTTTGCGGCAATCTGCGCACGGAACTTGCGGTACGGCGGATTCATGGCTGCCATGTTACGGTTTGCAGGGTTATGCAGCGGCATGGATGGATGTCTGAAAAAACGACCCTGCGCATAGGGGATATAAATATCAGGATGATTATGGATGACAAGTATATAGAAATAACAGGCGCGAAAGAAAACAATCTTAAGAATGTCAGCATTAAAATACCGAGGGACAAGCTTGTCGTGATTTCCGGGGTTTCCGGCTCCGGCAAATCCAGCCTTGCCTTCGATACTTTGTTCGCGGAAGGCCAAAGGCGGTTCAGCGAGAGCCTTTCTTCTTTCGCGAGGCAGTTTCTCGGCAGGATGTCCAAGCCGGCAGTCGAAAAAATAGAGGGGATACCTCCTGCAATCGCGATAGAGCAGAAGGTGAACAGCAGGAATCCGCGTTCGACAGTGGGGACGACTACGGAAATATACGATTACCTGCGCGTGATTTTTGCGAAAATCGGCAAGACATATTCGCCTGTAAGCGGGCGGCTTGTGAAAAAGGATACCGTGCAGGGAGTCATAGAGTTCATCTCGTCTCTTCCTGTGCCCTCTTATGTTCATGTCCTGGCTGATTTCGGGTGGGATAGGAACGAGTACAGGGTCGAGAAGCTCATAGAATTGAAAGAGACCGGATTTACGCGTTTGTACTCTTCCGGCAATACTGTAAAGATAGATGCCGTGCTTTCGTCCATGCATGATTTCGAGAACAGCGACCTTAAACTATTGGTGGACAGGTTCGTAATCGACGGCCCTTTGACCGGGCAGCAGGTCGTGATGATGTCTGATTCCATAGAAAAGGCTTTTTCATACGGCGAGGGCCGCATTGCCGCCGCATACAGGCAGGAGAGGAACGGCTCCGACACGATAAGGGAGTTCTCCGCCTTGTACGAGGCTGACGGCATGGTATTCAAAGAGCCTGACGAATTGCTTTTCAGTTTCAATAATCCGATAGGAGCCTGCCCTCATTGCGGGGGATACGGGAAAGTGGACGGCATCGACGAGAAATTAGTGATTCCGGATATTACGAAATCCATATATGACGGGGCCATAGCCTGCTGGCGCGGCGATACGATGCGTTATTTCAATGACGAGCTTGTCAATAACGCGCATTATTTCGATTTTCCCGTGCACAGGCCGTATAACGAATTGACAAGACGGCAGAAAAACCTGCTGTGGACGGGCAACGAGTACTTTACGGGGTTGGACAGGTTTTTCGAAATAGTGAAGGCCAACAGGTACAAGGTGCAATACAAGTATCTGCTCAGCCGCTATACCGGCAAAAGCGTCTGCCCGGAATGCCAGGGCAGCAGGCTCAGGAAAGAGGCCCTTTATGTCAGGATAGGCGAAGGCGGGCATTCTGCCAATATCGCGGAACTCTTGTCCATGAGCATCAAGGAACTTATATCTTTTTTCGACGGTCTTTCCTTGTCAGAACATGATTATAAAATCGCGCAGCGGGCTTTGACGGAGGTAAGGCAAAGGCTCGAATATATGGACAAGGTGGGCCTTTCGTACCTTACCCTTAGCAGGGCTTCCAATACTCTCAGCGGAGGCGAAAGCCAAAGGATAAACCTTGTCAGTTCCCTCGGCAGCGCGCTTGTGGGGTCGTTGTATATTCTCGACGAGCCTTCCATCGGGCTTCATCCGCGCGATACCGACAGGCTTATAGGCATACTCAAAGGATTGCGGGATCTCGGCAACACGGTCGTCATAGTCGAGCATGACGATGAAATAATACGTTCTGCCGATTATCTGATAGACATGGGCCCTGGAGCGGGCAGGTTCGGAGGAAACGTGGTGTACGAGGGCAGCCCGTTGTCTGACGGACGTTCGCTTACTCTCGATTATATCAACGGAAGGCTGAAGATAGATTATCCTGCGAGGGAATTGCCCGATTCGGGATTCATAGAAATCAAAGGGGCTGTCGAGAACAATCTGAAAAACGTGGATGCCAGATTCCCGTTAAACGCGTTTACGGTGGTTACCGGAGTGAGCGGGTCGGGCAAGTCTTCCCTTGTAGGAGGCACTTTGTATCCCGGCATGCAAAGGATCGTGCAGCAGCTCGGAATGAAGGCTACTTCGTATCATGAGCTGAATATGCCGGACGGAGCCATAGAAGCTGTCGAATACGTGGACCAGAATCCTATAGGAAAGTCCTCGCGTTCCAACCCCGTGACTTATCTCAAGGTTTATGACGATATACGCAAGCTCCTTTCCGAACAGCCGTATGCCAAGATAAACGGCTACGGGCATTCCCATTTCTCTTTCAATATAGACGGAGGCAGATGTCCCGAATGCCAGGGCGAAGGAGTCATAAGGATTCCCATGCAGTTCATGGCCGATGTCCAGATTGTCTGCGAAAGCTGCGGAGGGAAACGATTCAAGCCGGACATACTTGAGGTGAAGTACAAGGGCAAGAACGTGAGCGACATTCTCGACATGAGCGTGGAAGAGGCGATTGCTTTCTTTTCTTCGCAGCCCGAACCTGCTGCAAGGCGCATAGCCGAGAAGTTGCAACCGCTCATGGACGTAGGCCTGTCATATGTGCAGCTCGGGCAGAACAGCACTACCCTTAGCGGAGGCGAGAGCCAGCGGGTAAAGCTTGCATATTTCCTGAGCAAGGATGTGAAGCAGAAGAGGACGCTTTTCATATTCGACGAGCCGACTACCGGCCTGCATTTCTCTGACATACAGAATCTGATGAATTCGTTCAGGGCTCTTTTGGACAGAGGGCATACAATCGTGGTGGTCGAGCACAACATGGCCGTAGTGAAATGCGCGGACTGGATCGTGGATCTCGGTCCCGAGGGCGGAGAAGACGGAGGAAGGATAGTATACCAAGGACCTGTCTCCGGCCTGAAAGGAGTGAAGGACAGCTGCACGGCAAAGTATTTATGATTGCGGCTTTACCGCCTGCCTCGGTGAAGGCACTTTAAGCTGCCGCGCGGCAAGCTATCTATGATTGATTGCTGTCTGGCAAAAATCTCCGGCGGGTACGGACTGCATGTTGCATTGCCCCTCGACAGCTTGCGGATTGGTCCGCGCCTGCTCCTTTCGCGGTGCGGTCCGCGTGCCGTATTTCCATCGCTTTGGCATGGACTCGTCTTTTCAGCATGTCAAAGGGTGTTTTCGGACAGGCATTGCATTACGGCTGTCATGCGATTGCACGATTCAGGCATGGTTTATGGCCGATTTTCCGACAGGTATTGGATTAGTCTGAATATCAGTTCTGTCCTGCGCTTGAGAATAGGGTATGATATTATGTCCGGAGTGTCGGAGGTCTTGTATGTCCGTTCATGTATCCCGGAGGTGAACAATATGGCAGGTATTCCGGCCTTTGTGAAATTGTCTTGGTCTGAAAGCCTGTAGAATATTTTGTAGAAAGTCCTGCTGCCGTAGAAACTGTGGTCTATGTCCAAGTAAGTCCCGTATTTGTTGTTCAGGAGCGAAAGGACTTTTTTAAGGTCTGTTTTCCTGAATGATTCGCATCCGAGGACCATGACATAGTTGCTGTCGGCATGCGGCGGGGCAAGCACGCTTCCTATCTGGTCGATGTTGATGTTGCATATGATCTTGTCCGCAGGTATTCCGGAGTTTTTGATGAAATGCGCGGAGCCTGCCATGTTCAGTTCCTTGGCGTCAAGCGCGGCGAATACTATGTTTTTGCCCGGACCCTTGCCTGCTTTGTCCATCGCTGAGAATATTTCCGCGATATTCAGCAGCGCGGCTATGCCTGAGGCGTTGTCGTCCGCTCCTGGAAATGTCTTTCCGTCAAGTATTCCGATATGGTCGTAATGAGCCGTGACTATTATGTATTCGTCGTTTCCTTCACGCGACTGGATCATTCCGGCTATGTTTCGTCCTATTGCTGTTCCGGCCATGAATCCGTCAGTGTATGTCTCTCCTGCAGGCAGCAGCCCGTATTTCTTGAATTCCCCTGTGATGTATCTTCCTGCCTCCATTATGCCTTTGCTTCCGGTTGCGCGGCCTTGCATGCTGCTGTCGGAAAGATAGGTTATGATCCTTTCGAGTTTGGCGCGGTAGATAATGTCTCCGAGGTTTTCGTCGTCAAGGGCCTGTGCATGCGCAGGCTCGGCCGCCAAAGCCGGTACGGCCATGATGCATAATGCTTTTGCGGCGTATGCGGCGTATTTCAGGATTTTGGCAAGATTTGTGGTAATCATTATATTTGCAAGTTAAACTGATGCAAATTTATGGATTTCCCCGAATGAAACTATCGGTTTTCAAAATATGCCTTGTGCTGGCGTTCTTGTCATTTGCGCATTCATCCGAAGCCCAATACGACAAGACGCAGTTCCTTTATTCGGGAAGGGGATTCCTTGCCGAGGGAAGGTATTCTTCGGCCATAGAGAATTTCAATGTGCTTGTGAGGATAGACCCCGAACTTTACGAGGCGTATTTTTACAGGGGAATAGCGAAATACAGCCTTGAGGATTTCGCAGGCGCGCTGTCCGATTTCGATAAGGCATTGTCCATAAATCCGTTGTACACTCCTGCATATCATTACAGGGCTATGGCGTACAGCCGCAGGGGGGAATATAATCTTGCGATAGCCGATCTCGACCGCGCTTTGGATTTGCGGCCCGGCTATACCGGCTTGTATTTCAGCCGAGGAGTGGTCTATTTCCTTTCCCAGCAGTTCGGGCAGGCCATAGATGATTTCAATGTTTTCCTGAGGCGGGAACCGGATGTGCCGGAGGCGTATCTGAACAGAGGGGCCTCGTATCTTTGCATAGGCGACACCATTCGCGCCCTTGACGATTACGACAAGGCCATATCGTTGAACCGTTACGATCCGGAAGGATATATACGCCGTTCGCGCATTTACGCCCAACAGGGGAAATCCGCCGCCGCGCTTGCGGATCTCGACAGGTCCGTGGAACTCGACAGCCTCAATACGTTCGCGTTGTTCAACCGGGCTTTGATCAGGTACGGCGAACATGACATAATGGGAGCCCTTTCGGATTTGGACAAGGTGATAGAAATAGAGCCGGGCAATTCCCTGTCTTTGTACAACAGGGCTTTGATACGTTCGCAAATCGGGGATTACGGAAGGGCTTTGGACGATTACGACAGGGTCGTGTATATCAATCCTGAAAATGTTCTTGCTTATTTCAACAGGGCGTATGTATTTATAGAATTGTCCATGTACGAAAACGCCCTCGAAGATTATACTACCGCGATCGGCCTTTATCCTGATTTTGCCAAGGCCTACCTCAACCGGGCGATAGTCAACAGGGAACTCGGGAATTATGCGGACGCGGAGAAGGATTATGCTACTGCCAACAGGAAAATCCTTGAGTATAAGTCCAAGACAGGCAACATGGATTCTGCCGGAGCTTTTGCGGATACGGCGAGGGCGTACAGCCATCTTCTTTCTTTCGACGCGGATTTCGCCCAGAATGATTTCAATAACGAGCTGTTGCAGGACAAGTCCGTGAACATAATGTTGCTTCCGTCTTACAGATTCGTTCCTGCCGAATCGGAAAGGATCGTCATGGCCATGGATAATGTTTACTATAGCGCGGATCTTGAGTCATTCATAAGGTCGATGCCGTTTCCTGTCGATTTCGAGGCTTGTGTCGACAACGGGTCCGGCGCGGGCGCGTCCCTTGCCGGCGATTACGAAAGCCGTCTCGATGCCGCTGTCAGGAATAAAGGGACAGGACGTTATTATTTCGCGAAGGCATTGCTTGAATCGTCCATGAATCATTACAATGCGGCCGAGTCTATGTACGGAATGGCTCTCGGCGCAGGAACAGGAACGGAGAACTCGGCTTTCTATTATATAAACAGGTCCGTATTGCGGTCCGACATGATAAGCTTCATTTCTTCCGTAGGCAGCAGCGTGCAGGTCCTTTCCTTGGATAATAGCGGAAGTACGGCGGCGCAGGTCAAAAATGCCATGAGTGTCGATTACGATTATGCCCCGGCTATGGAGGATTTGAAGAAGGCTGCGGAGATCATGCCTGATTTTCCTTATATTTATTACAATATGGGCAACCTGTCATGCATGTCGGGCAATATGCCGGAGGCTATTCTCGAATATACTAAGGCCTTGGAAATATATCCGTATCTCGCAGAGGCGTATTATAACAGGGGACTTGTGCAGATATTCCTGAAAGACAATGAAAAAGGATGCATGGATTTGAGCAGGGCCGGAGAACTCGGAATACAGGAGGCCTATCCTGTCATTAAAAAGTATTGCGATTCCGAATAGCCGTTTCGGCAATGGAACGCTGCGCCTCGGCAAAGCTCCCGAGCAAGCTCGCGGCTCTGCCCTCGGCTTGCAGTTCATTTCCGCTTCGCTGTCGCTCGCGGCAATAACCGTTGCGCCTCGGCAGAGCTTTCAAGCTGCTTGAAGCTCTGCCGAGGCTTGCGGGTTATTTTACCCTCATGGTTTTTTCGGGAGAAATTTTGGAGATGAATGTGGAAGGAACTAAAAGTATCAGCAGTATGGCGGCGAAGGCTGCGATGTCGGTGGCAATCCATGCCGCAGGGTCTATTACGGCAGGCACGTAAGATATGAAATAATTTTCAGGGTCGAGCGGCAGCACTTTGAATCCGGCAATCAGCGCGGATACTGCCAAGGCTGCGGCGTTGCCTATGGCCATTCCTTTTACGACTATCATGGATGCTTTGTAAATGAATATTTTTCTGATTTTCCCGTTCGTCATGCCGAGGGCTTTCAGCGTTCCTATCATCGAAATCCTTTCGAAAAGGATTATCAGCAATCCGGAAATCATGTTGAATCCGCATACTATTATCATCAGCGCGAGTATTAGCACGAAATTCATGTCCACGAGGACGAGCCAGTCGTAAATGTTCGGAAAAAGGTCTGACGCATAGCCTGGAATCAATGAATGGTCGTCGTCCGAAGCGTTATACAGCATTTCCTGTATGTCGTATTCTGTTTTTTTCGAAAGGGGGTCGGAATTAGTGTGTATTTCGTATCCGTTTACATAATCTTCGCTCCAGCCGAGCACCCTTTGCAGCATCCGTATGTCGCACAATATCAGTTTTTCGTCGAGTTCCTCGAAGCGGGCGTCGTAGATTCCTGCGATTTCAAGCCTTCTTGCCTTGGTTCCGTCGTTTATGAAATATGCCGTGACCTTGTCGCCTGTTTCGAGCCTGTTTTTCTCCGCCATGCGTTTTGAAATCACTATCGAATTGGATGCTCTGCCTTTGAATTCAGGCAGTATCCCTTCTGCCATCCGGCTTTCGAAGAACGTTCGGCTGAAACTGCTGTCCATTCCCTTGAACAGCAGGGCGTCCATGCCTTCGGAACTCTTTATTATGCCATATGTGTAAATGAACGGTGATACGTTTTCGACATAGTCCTTTCCTGACAGCTTGCCAAGGTAAGACAGGTGCTTTTCGACAGGGCGGGCGTTGTCGAAAAGTTCTACGCCCGGAGGGACGAGGAATATGTCTCCCGTAAAGCCGGATACCGTGTTGTTTATCTCGTTCCTGAAACCTGACGAAATGGACAGTGCGACCAGCATTACCGCAAAGCTTATGGCAACGGAGAAGACGGAAATCCTGTTGCTGAACGAGGATATGGCCTTTTTACCGTTGTCTTTTATCCTGCGGGCTATGAATAAGGGGAGATTCATTTCGTTATTCCGCGAGCAGGTTGAGGGATTTTTCAATCATGGAGCGTACATATTCGCCGTAATCAGGCTTGCTGTCTTTCGCGTAGCGGTTGGCTATGACGCAGCATACGGTGCCGGCTTTATGCCCGAGGTGGGCGGAGAGTCCGGCTACGGCCGAGCTTTCCATTTCGAAATTCGTGATTTTCAGGTCTCCGAACCTTACGGCTTCGAATTTTTCAAGCATGTCCGGCATCGAAAGCGGCATGCGCAGCACCCTTCCTTGCGGGCCGTAGAATCCTGGAGCGGACATGGTGACACCCATGAACGCTTCCTTTGAGAACAGTCCGGCCAATGAATCGTCGGCTTTTGCCACATATGGCCTCGGAAGGATGTCGAGCCATCCGGTAGATGAAATGAATTTGTCTTCCATGTCTTTGTCGGTGATCTTGTCCCTTTCCGCGTACCAGTTCAGAAGCCCGTCGAAACCTATCGAGTATTTTGAAAACACCATGCTTCCGAGAGGAATGTCGGGCTGTATGGAGCCTGTCGTCCCCATCCGCAATATGCGCAGCTGCCTCAGCCTGTCTTTTACGGTCCTTGTCTTGAAGTCTATGTTGGCAAGGGCGTCCAGCTCGTTCAGCACTATGTCTATGTTGTCTGTGCCTATTCCGGTCGACAGGACAGTCATCCTTTTCCCCTTGAATGATCCGGTGACGGATACGAATTCCCTCGACGCTTTCCTGAATTCCCGGTTGTCGAAAAATGAAGCCACCGTATCCACGCGTCCCGGGTCTCCTACAAGGATTACGGTGTCGGCTATGTCTTCCGGAAGCAGGTGCAGGTGAAATGCGGAGCCGTCAGGATTTATTATAAGCTCCGATTCAGGAATTATTCTTTTCATTCTTTCTGTTTTTGTTGCCTTAGCAAAGTTATGCAATTTTTAGGATTTTATTAAATTAGCAGCCTAAAAGTAGGATATATGATACAGAGAATACAGTCGCTTTATTTGCTTATTGTCTCAGGACTTTTGTTTTCAATGTTTTTCAGCAATATGATGGTTACTTCCTCGGGGAGCATATCATATGTGTCGAGCGCGGCTTTCGCGATATTGATAACCGTTACTTTCGTATTGGCTTTCGTTTCGATATTCCTTTACAGGCACAGGATCGTGCAGATGAGGCTCGTAATGATAGACGCCATAGTCCTTTTGGCTTTCCAGATATGGATAGGGTATTGGTTCTTCACAAAGCCTGACGGCACCGCGTTTTCGATTACGGCCGTGTTCCCTTTGGTTTGTGTCATATTGTCCGTTCTTGCCTATATAGGCATAGCGAGGGACGAGGCCCTTGTCCAGTCGGTAAGCAGAATCCGTGATACGAACCGGAAAAAGAAGAAATAGACCGGTATTTTGAAATGCCATTGCATCCTGTTTCTTATGCGGAATGCCGTTCGCAGGAGGGATTCAATGCCGCGCTTATGGCTTTCATCGCGGACAGCATGGCCGGAATATGCAATATCCTGCGTCAGTTTAAAATCTTCGGAGACTATTGGCATTTGTACCAGCACGGAAAAGTAGACTCGTGGAAAATTTTCAGTCAAACGATTTTTCCAAAAGTGGACAGGCGGTTGTTTTCGTTTCAGGAAAAAACGGAGCAGTACAGCCTGTAGGTTTCCATGACCTCCCTGACATAATTTATGGTCTCCTTTCCGTTGAACCTGCCCAACCGGATGGCGTCGGTGGTATAGTATTCCCTGAGGTTCATAAGAGGTATGGATTTTTCGACATCGCTCCATGAATCCGGGTCGAGCCCGAGCGATTTTGTGAAATTGCGGCAGTCCCTTATCCGTGCTTCTCCCGCGTTGAACGACGCAAGGGTGAATTTTATAAGTTCTTCCCCTTCGAGTCCGTTGTCGGACAGCCTGTCTGATATGTCTTTGAGATAGAGAGTTCCGGCATGTATGTTCTGTTCCGGATCGAAGATGTTGTCTATCCCGTATGCTTGCGCTATGTTCGGCCTTATCTGCATGAGCCCCGTTGCTCCCCGGGATGATTCGACTCCCATGAAGAACCTCGATTCCTTCTGGATTATCGCGGCGATTATTTTCCAGTCCCATCCAAGGTACTTGCTGCTTTGTTCTTTTATGATTTCGTCGTAAGGGGATATCTGGGACAGTTTCCTGCGTTTGCGGTTATAGTCCGTCATGTATTTCCTGTAAAGGGCAGGGTATTCATTTCCTGACAAATATGCAGAGTTCCAATAATTCAGCAATTCCATGATGCGGCTGTTCCCTTTCATGGTTATGTAGAAATTGCCTTTTATCCCGTCGTCGTTTTTCCCGGTTATTACATTGTCCGCGATGCGTTTGGGCAGGGTGTCTATGTCCATGTTCAGGACCAGTATGTCCGTATTCCCGTTAAGCAGGTTTTCCCAATGCGTGCTGTCGTTTTCATAAGGCCTTATGTCCATTTTCGCTCCTGCCCATTTCCCGAATTTTTTAAGAAGCTCGTATTGGAGGCCTATTCCGTTGGATTTCATGTACATGCTCCTGTTCATGGCTATTTCGCATTTCAGGGTGTCCGGAATCAGGCCGTGCGGGATTGCCCTGGCTTGCCAGGAATCATACTGTCCAAAGCCATGCACGTCCTTATAGATGCTCAGGTATGGCGAAGGGCGATCAGCGCATGCAAGCATGAGTATGGCGGCTGTCAGCAGGACAGGTATGGAACGTGGTATTTTCATGCCTCCTGCGTTATTTGATATAGAACGGCCAATGTATGCCTACCTTGAATGCGTGCTGGGATCTTATGTAATTATATGCCGAGAAATATTCCCTGTTGAACCACTGCTGGGACGCGTTCACGTATTTTACGAAAATGGTAGCGCGCTTCCATTGCAGGTTGAGGAAGAAATCCATGTACGGGAAATTTCCTATCTCCCTTTCATTCTGCGACTGGAATACTCCGAGCGCGGGATTGTATGCAGGAATATAGTATTTCGTGTTGAAAATCATGTTCGCTCCTATTTGCGCCGTGAGGACGTTTTTGACCAAGTTGAACTCGAAATAATACCGCAGGTTGAGGGACAGCAGAGGCAATGACACGACGTTTCTGTCCGATGAAAGCTGGAAGAGTATCTTGTTGTCGAGATGCAGCTTCCATACAGTGAAATTTTTCTGGAGGTATGCCGACATCACGCTTACCGGAATGTTGCTCTGCCTGATTATTCCGAGAGTGTCGTAATATGTCTTCTGGTCTATAAGGGAGTATCCGAAAAAGGCTTTCAGCTTGTATCTCGGTATGTCGAGTTCCGCCTGCACTGAGGTGGTGGTTTCCTTATTGAAGTCGTTTGACCATCTGTAATGGTTCGAATAGTAGTAATTTTCATGCCATGACGGCCTCCGGCTTTCCAAATGGAAATTGGCTTTCAGGTGGATGCCCTGCGGGATAGGGAACATGGAGAACCTTGCGTTGACGTCTAAGTTGAAGTCGTTTGCCCTGTATCCTGCGAAATAATATTGCATGAAGGCGTCCCATGCGAAATATTTTTTCAATTGCCCTTCGGCCCCCGCATATGCGTACAGGTTGTTGTACGAGGAACTCCGTAGCTTTTCCATGAAGAATTCCGGCCTGAATGCGAAATTTTCTATGTACTGGTGCCCGACACCTGCGTTTATCCTTGAAATTATCGCGTCGCTGGCCCATGGCTGCACTTTTATGAACAGCTTGTTTTCAAGGCTCATGACTCTGACCGAGTCGTAGCTTGTCGTAGGATGTATGAAATAATTGTCGTAAAAGCCGTATTCTACATCGTTCCCGGGATTTATGACGTCGGTGTATATCCTTTTGTAGGTGGAGAATTCCGCGCTGTGTCCGAAATACGTGATTGTGCCTTCTCCGGCTTCGGACGTATCCGTCTTTTTCCAGCGGATAGGCAGCCCGTAAGAATGGTGTATGAAGCCTGTATGCCTTTTCAGGGTCGAGGACGCGTCCGACAGGTTTACGGCAAGGGTCCTTACATCCATGACGGTATCGGTAATGAACCACGGATCAGCCACGCCACCGTTTTCCGACCTCTTGACGCTTTGGTAAATGTATCCAGCCTGGGCGGTGTATCTTTTCCCCAGGTAGTTCAGGGTTATTGCCAGTGTCCTGTTGTCCGTGTCTTCCCTTTTCAGCATTCCGTTCGAGCCGAACCTTTGGTAAAGCACGTTGAAGTTCAGTGCCGGCGTGATATTCTGCGTGCTCATGAATTTCACGTCGCTTTCTTCCTTTTCTGTATTGGCGAACAGCGTTCCCCAGTATGCAAGTTCGGTGTGCGGCGTTTTCGTGTTGTAGAAAGGCATCGTCTGCGGCGTGTACGAATACATCAGATATGGGCTGAAAAATTCGAAATCCCTCATCTCCTGCCTTTTGAAATAGTTTGCCGATAATGTGGCCGAGCCTATCACCCCGAGGTATACCGCGTCCACGTCGTCCCTTTGGAACGGGTATTCGCTATAGTAGTAGTTGGCAGTCGTATCTATTTCCTGAAATGTCATTTCATTGAAATAGTCGTTGTTCGTCCATTTGATTATCCTTTTGTATTTTAGGGAGTCCGGGACGGCCGGCGATTCGAGGATCCTCGGTTTGGAAGCCCTTATGCTGTCTTTTATGTACCTTATGCTGTCCTTGACGTATTTTATGCTGTCCTGCCTGGCCCATCTTTTAATCATGAGGCTGTCCCTGAATGCGTTCCTTGCGGTCTTGGCACTGTCCCTCTTGTATTTTCTAAGTTCTTTGGGGGTTAGTTTTGCAAGGCTGTCGGCATGCGCTTTCATGATGCTGTCGGCCCTGGCTATGCTGTCCGCTGCGGCAATGGCGATGCTGTCAAGGACTGCGAGGCTGTCGGAAGCAGCGGCAAGGCTGTCTGCCGTGATCGCGGAGTCCGCTGCAGGAAGGCTGTTGGAAAGGAACGCGCTGCCAGCGGCGGAGGATGAATCTTTTTGTATGAAAATTTCAGGATTAGCAGTATCTTTGGCTTCCATTACCGGGCTGCCGACGGAATCCCTGCCTGCCGCGATGCTCTCGTCTGGCAATGGCGGCTGCGTGAAGAACCGCGTGCCGGTTTCGGCCGCCTCGGCGTTGCGCGAGGATAGAGCCACGGCTGCCGCGAAAGCGCATAACGATAATATGAAGTATATTTTTAGTTTTCCTGATTTCATAATATAATCGGCAAATATACATTTTTTGGCCGAAGATTTGCGAATCGGTATACAAATCCAATAAAATTTATATGAAAGCTGTTTTAACCGTATTGTTCCTGATAATATCGAATATTTTCATGACATTCGCATGGTACGGGCATCTCAAGCTTCAGGAAATGAAGATCTCGTCCAACTGGCCGCTTATAGCGGTGATTTTCTTTTCATGGGGGATAGCCTTGTTCGAATACATGTTCCAGGTGCCTGCCAACCGCATAGGGTTTTCGGGCAACGGAGGCCCCTTCTCATTATTGCAGCTTAAAGTCATGCAAGAGGTGATTACTCTCGTAATTTTTTGTATTTTTACAAAAATTTTCTTTAACGGGGAAACTCTGCAATGGAATCATTTCGTGGCTTTCGCCCTTTTGGTCCTTGCGGTGTATTTCGTGTTTATGAAGTAAATGGATAATAAAATATTGAATAGATGAAAAAAAGATTGGTAGAATGCGTCCCTAATTTCAGCGAAGGGCGCGATATGGCTGTAATCGATCAGATTACTTCGGAAATAAAATCCGTAGAAGGCGTTTCTTTGTTAAACGTGGATCCCGGGTTTGCGACCAACAGGACGGTCGTTACCTTCATAGGCGAGCCTGAGCTGGTATGCGAGGCTGCTTTCAAGGCAGTTGCAAAAGCCAAGGAACTTATAGACATGAGAGGCCATCACGGAGAGCATCCTCGCATGGGGGCTACCGACGTATGTCCTTTGGTTCCGGTAGCGAACATAACCATGGAAGAAACCGTGGAATACGCCAGGTCCTTGGCGAAAAGGATAGGCGAAGAGCTTTCGATACCTGTCTATTGCTACGAATCGGCAGCTACTTCTCCTGCAAGGAAGAACCTCGCGGTAGTGCGTGCCGGAGAATACGAAGGCCTTGCAAAGAAATTCGAAGATCCTAAAATGCAGCCTGATTTCGGCCCTGCCGTTTTGGACGAGTCGGTCGCAAAAAGCGGAGCTACGGCAGTCGGCGCAAGGGATTTCCTGCTTGCAGTGAACTATAACCTGAATACCACGTCCACAAGGAGGGCCAACGCCATCGCTTTCGACGTGCGTGAAAAAGGGCGTGTAAAGAGGGAAGGCAATCCTATAACGGGAAAGAAAGTTCTTGACGAAAACGGAAAGGAAGTCTACATACCTGGCACTTTGAAAGGTACAAAGGCCATAGGCTGGTTCATAAAGGAATACGGGATAGCCCAGGTTTCCATGAATATTACTGACATGTACGCCACACCTCTCCATAAGGCGTTCGAAGAAGTTTCCGCAAAAGCCGCCGCAAGGGGCGTGCGCGTTACCGGAACTGAAATAGTCGGCCTCGTGCCTAAGAAGGTGCTTGTCGATGCCGGTAAATATTTCCTTGCGAAGCAGCAGCGTTCCGCAGGCATATCGGAAAGCGAAATCATAAAGATCGCTGTCAAGTCCCTCGGATTGGACGACCTTTGCCCGTTCAAGCCTGAAGAAAAGGTGATCGAATACCTTATCGCCGACAAGTCCGAAAAGCTGGTGGACATGACATGCTCCGGATTCGCAGAAGAAACGGCCAGCGAATCTCCGGCTCCAGGCGGCGGATCCGTTTCGGCCTACATGGGAGCCTTGGGAGCCGCTCTCGGCACGATGGTCGCCAACCTGTCCGCCCATAAGCCCGGCTGGGACGAAAAATGGGAGTTCTTCGCAAAATATGCAGAGGAAGGCCATGCCATAATGGAAGAGCTTCTGCATCTTGTAGACGAGGACACGGCGGCATTCAATGAAATAATGGGCGTATTCGCAATGCCGAAATCCACTCCTGAAGAAAAGGCGGCAAGGGCCGCCGCTATGGAAAAAGCTACGCTTTATGCGACGGAAGTTCCTTTGAGGACCATGAAATGCGCATTCAGCGCGTTCCCTGTGCTTGAAGCCATGGTAGAGTCCGGAAATCCTAATTCGGTATCCGACGCGGGCGTCGGCGCGCTTGCCGTGAGGGCGGCTGTATTGGGAGCAATGCTGAATGTCAAGATAAACGCGGCAGGCCTTAAAGACAGGCAGGCTGCCGACAGCTTGGTCGGCCAGGCGAACGAAATTGCCGAAAAGGCAAAAGCCAAAGAAGCCGAACTGATGGAAAAGGTAGAAAAAATCATTATGGGAAATAAATAAATTCGATATGTCAGAACTTACAGATTTTCAAAAAGAAATATTGGCCGGGATTCCCGATGTCCTTCCTCCTTTGAAACCGTATGACGAATCCGTCAACCACGCTCCGAAAAGAAAGGACATACTTTCTCCGGCAGAAAAGAAGCTTGCCTTGAGGAACGCCCTCAGGTACTTCGACCCGAAGCACCATGCGGCCCTTATCCCTGAATTCATGGATGAACTGAAGAAATACGGGCGCATATACATGTACAGGCTCAGGCCGGATTATAAGATATATGCGCGTCCGATAGATGACTATCCTCACAAGTCCAGGAAGGCGGCTGCGATAATGATGATGATAAACAATAATCTCGACAACGCGGTAGCGCAGCATCCGCACGAGCTTATAACATACGGCGGAAACGGGGCAGTGTTCCAGAACTGGGCGCAGTACAGGCTTACGATGCAGCTTCTTGCGCAAATGACGGACAACCAGACTCTCGTGATGTATTCAGGACATCCTCTCGGACTGTTCCCTTCTCATGAAAACGCACCGAGGGTCATAGTCACCAACGGAATGGTCATCCCTAATTATTCCAAGCAGGACGACTGGGAACGTTTCAACGCGCTCGGTGTTTCCCAGTACGGGCAGATGACGGCAGGCTCGTACATGTACATAGGCCCGCAGGGCATCGTGCACGGAACTACCATAACCGTGCTTAACGCCGCAAGGATGCATTCGTCTGAAAACGGCTCGATAGGCGGGAAGCTGTTCGTTTCTTCCGGGCTTGGAGGAATGTCGGGGGCACAGCCTAAGGCGGCGGTGATAGCCGGCGTTGTAGGGGTGATCGCGGAAATAAACCCGAAAGCTGTCCATACGCGTTATTCGCAGGGCTGGGTCGACGAAGTATATACCTCCCTTGACGAACTCATTCCGCGCATACGCAAGGCTGTTGCTGGCAAGGAAGCGGTTTCCCTTGCATATCAGGGCAACATAGTCGATTTGTGGGAAAGGCTCGTGGAAGAGGATATGAAAGTGGACCTCGGTTCGGACCAGACTTCGCTTCATAATCCTTGGGCAGGCGGGTATTATCCTGCCGGGTTTACGTTCGAGCAGTCCAACGAAATGATGGCCAACGATCCTGAAAGGTTCAAGAAAGAAGTGCAGGCTTCGCTCAGAAGGCAGATAGCCGCGATAAACAAGCTTGCCGCGAAAGGCATGTATTTCTTCGATTACGGCAACGCATTCCTTCTGGAATCTTCCCGCGCCGGCGCGGATGTCATGAAAGCCGACGGCTCGTTCAAATATCCTTCTTATGTTCAGGACATAATGGGACCTATGTTCTTCGATTACGGCTTCGGGCCTTTCAGGTGGGTATGCTCTTCATGCGATCCTGAAGACCTTGCCAAGACGGACATGATAGCCACGGAAGTCCTTGAGGAAATCGCCAAGACTGCGCCGGCAGATATTATCGGCCAGCTGAACGACAATATACACTGGATAAAGGAAGCAGGCAAGAACCATCTTGTGGTAGGCTCGCAGGCCCGCATCCTTTATGCGGATTGCGAAGGCCGCACGAAGATCGCCCTCGCTTTCAACAAGGCCATAAGGGACGGCGTGCTTTCGGCGCCTGTTGTTCTCGGCCGCGACCATCACGACGTGTCAGGAACGGATTCGCCTTACAGGGAAACCTCGAATATCTATGACGGTTCGAGCTTTACGGCAGACATGGCCGTGCAGAATGTCATAGGCGACTCTTTCAGGGGGGCGACCTGGGTGTCTCTCCATAACGGCGGCGGCGTCGGCTGGGGAGAAGTCATAAACGGAGGCTTCGGAATGGTCATAGACGGAAGCGAACAGGCTGAAAGGAATATCAGGATGATGCTCCATTGGGACGTGAACAACGGAATCTCCCGCAGGAGCTGGGCCCGCAACAAAGGGGCGATGGATGCCATAAGGCGTGAAATGGAGCGTACTCCGGAACTCAAGGTGACAATGCCTAATCTCGTGGAGGATTCTTTGATAGAGTCTTTGGAATTTTAAATTTTGCAAACATGGAAATTCATTACATATCATCAGAGAAGATAACCGTCGAACAGGTTGCCCGCATTATTGAGAGCGGAATGATGATAGCTCTCAGCGAGGACGCGAAAAGAAGGGTCGTCGAATGCAGGGAATACCTCGACAGAAAAATCGAAACTTCGAAAGAACCCGTGTACGGGATTACTACAGGATTCGGTTCGTTGTGCAATGTCTCCATAGACAAGGATTCATTGTCCGATCTTCAAAGGAATCTCGTCATGTCGCATTCCTGCGGCATGGGAGACGAAGTCCCTGCCGAAATCGTAAGGTACATGCTCTTCCTTAAAATACAGTCTTTGTGCTATGGCTATTCGGGAGTGCAGCTCTCGACGGTGGAAAGGCTCGTCGAATTCTTCAATAAGGGGATAGTTCCTGTGGTGTACCAGCAAGGCTCTCTCGGAGCTTCCGGGGACCTCGCTCCTCTTGCCAACATGTGCCTGCCTCTTCTTGGTTTGGGCGAAGCATGGCTTGACGGCGAAAGGATCACTGGAAAGGAACTCAACAGGCGAATGGGATGGGAGCCTGTAAGGCTTGCTTCCAAGGAAGGGCTCGCCTTGCTTAACGGCACACAGTTCATGTCCGCGTATTCCGTATGGAACCTCATACGCGCGAAGAGGCTTTCGGCATGGGCGGACAGGATCGCGGCAATGAGCATAGACGCCTTCGACGGCAGGATAAGCCCGTTCCTCATGCCTATCCATACGATTAGGGCCCATAAAGGCCAGATCGATACGGCAAGGAACATATATGAACTGCTTCAGGGCTCGGAAATAATATTAAGGCATAAGGAACACGTTCAGGACCCTTATTCTTTCAGATGCGTGCCGCAAGTGCACGGGGCCGTGAAGGATACCATCGATCATGTCGAGAAAGTGGTTACAACGGAAATAAACAGCGCGACTGATAATCCTGTTGTCGTGCCGGAAGAAGACATGATCATTTCCGGCGGCAATTTCCACGGGGAACCTCTTGCCCTTGTCAACGATTTCCTTGCGATAGCATTGTCCGAACTTGCAAGCATCTCTCAGCAGAGGATGTACCAGCTTATTTCAGGAAAGAGGGGATTGCCTTCGTTCCTTGTAGCAAAGCCGGGGCTTAACAGCGGTTTCATGATACCTCAGTATGCGGCCGCTTCCATCGTAAGCCAGAACAAGCAATATTCGACGCCGGCGTCGGTCGATTCGATAGAATCGTCACTCGGGCAGGAAGACCATGTCAGCATGGGAGCCAATGCCGCGACCAAATGCGCCAAGGTGGTTGTCAATGCATACGAAGTTCTCGGAATAGAACTTATGGCATCTACCCAGGCACTTGAATTCAGGAGGCCTTTGAAGAGTTCCCCTGCAATAGAAGACCTGTTTGCACGCTACAGGGAAGTGGTTCCTTTCGTCGATGTGGACAGGGTCATGTATTCGGACATGGCGAAATCGGTGGAATTCTTGAAAAAGAACGATTTCTGAGAAATATTCATTACGGATGAAGAAGATTTATAAAAATATCAAATCGCTGATGGGGGCATATGATGCCCCTGTCATGCGTTTGAAAGGGAAGGAAATGTCGGTCGTTCCGGTCATAGAGGATGCTTGGCTTTCAGTAGAAGACGGCAAGGTCACGGGATTCGGGCGGATGAAGGACATGCCTTCTTCTTTTTTTGAAAACAGCGCATGCGTGCCGGACCGGGACAGGGATCGCATAGACACGGAATCAGGAGTTTCCGTAGAAGACTTGTCGGGAAGGTTCGTCTTTCCGGCTTTTGCCGATTCGCATACCCACATAGTTTATGCCGGGAGCAGGGAAACCGAATACGAAGACAAGATAAAGGGTCTCTCGTATGTTGAAATCGCAAAGCGCGGAGGGGGAATCCTCAATTCGGCAGATCTCCTGCACAGGACTTCCGAGGAGGAACTTTATGAAACCGCAATGGAACGCCTGTACAAATGCGTTTCCGGCGGCACTGGCGCGATGGAAATAAAGAGCGGATACGGGCTTTCGACAGAGGACGAGCTGAAGATGCTTCGCGTGATAAGGCGGATGAAAGAGACGGCTCCGATTGCGGTCAAGAGCAATTTCCTTGCTGCCCATGCTTTTCCGCGCAATTATTCGAACGATCATGACGGCTATGTGGACCTCATAGTGAACGAGATGATTCCTCTTGTCGCTTCCGAGGGCCTTGCCGATTTCATAGACGTGTTCTGCGATGAGGGCTTTTTCACAGTGGAGCAGACGGACAGGATGCTGGAAGCCGGCGCGAAATACGGCATGAGGCCGAAGATCCATGCGAACGAGCTGGCCCTTTCGGGAGGAATACAGGTCGGAGTGAAGCATAACGCGCTTTCCGTGGATCATCTCGAATATGTCGGCAAAGCCGAACGTGACGCATTGCGCGGCAGCGAGACCATGGCTACCGTGCTTCCGGGTGCTGCTTTCTTTTTAGGAATGCCGTACTCGCCTGCTAAAGAAATGATAGAAGACGGTCTGTCCGTGGCCCTTGCTTCGGATTATAATCCGGGTTCGTCTCCATCGGCGAGCATGAAGTTCGTTCTTTCCCTCGCCTCCATAATGATGAGGCTGACTCCTGCCGAGGCTCTCAATGCGGCAACCGTGAACGGGGCTTATGCAATGGGACTGGCAGGAAAATACGGCCAGATATTGAAAGGAGAAAAAGCGAATTTCGTTATTACCAAGCCTATGCCGTCATTTGCATACTTCTCTTATTCATATACTGAAGATTTGATAGAGAAAGTAGTGGTGAATAAATAAATTGTATATTTGCGAGAAAAAATTGTAATAAGTTAAGTAATTATGAGAAAAATCCTATTGACGGCGGCTGCATTGCTGATGGCCATGACTGCATTTGTCAATGCTGACGCGATGCCTGCCTATCCGAAAAGCGTGGATGTGCGCCAGGCTGACGGAACGTATATTACGGTCCGGTCATACGGCGATGAATTTTACCATTACCGTACCACATCGGACGGATATCCTGTGGTAGAGGTGAAAGGCATCTATTACCATGCGAATGTTTCGAATGACGGAAAACTGGTTTCTACCGGCGTGAGGGCGCATAACCCTGGCAGCAGGACATCCGATGAACAAAGCATGCTTTCCTTCAAGGCGAAAGGCGTTTCTTCGCAGATAGCGAAGAATGCCAGGATGACCCTGCTTCAAAACAGCAAAAACAAGATGAGGCTGCTCAGCGGTAACATGAACAGCGATTTCCCTACGACGGGAGAGGTCAAGTCTCTCGTGATTCTCGTGGAATTCAGCGATGTTAGTTTCAGGCTCGACAATCCTAACCAAAAGTTCACCGACTTGTTGAACCAGGAAGGCTATAGCGAAAACGGAGCAACAGGCAGCGCGAGGGATTATTATCTGGATAACTCGTATGATTCTTTCCAGCCTGAGTTCGTAGTCGTAGGTCCTGTGACGCTCGACCAGACATGCGAATATTATGGCAACAACGACAGAGGATCGGACGCTTACGGCGCAGCTGAAATGATAGCGGACGCATGCCGCAAGGCCCATGACGAAGGCCTTGTCAATTTCTCTGAATACGATTATAACCATGACGGAAAGGTGGACAACGTGTTCGTGTTTTTCGCCGGTGTCAACGAGGCTGAACACGGCTCGGAAGATACGATATGGCCGCACAGGTGGGTGTTGCAGGAAGACCTTGTTCTGGACGGGGTTACCATTTACGACTACGCCTGCACATCTGAGTTGAAAGGTTCCAATCCGTATGACATGATAATGGCCGGCATAGGAAACTTCACTCATGAGTTCGCCCATGTTCTCGGCCTTCCTGACTTTTACGATACGGACAATGCAAACAGCGGCGGCACTACCGACGGCGTGTACAATTATTCGTTGCTCGGCATAGGCTCTTATAATAATGAAAGCCGCACCCCTCCGTATCTCAGCGCGACGGAAAGGTATCTTCTCGGCTGGCTCGAACCAGAAGTCCTTGAATATACCGGAGAATACGCCCTTTCCCCTATACAGGAGGACAATAAGGCATATATGCTTGAAACAGGCAACGAAGGCGAGTTCTTCATGCTGGAAAACAGGCAGAATGAGGGGTGGGACGCCTATCTTCCGGGGCGAGGGCTTATGATATTCCATGTGGACAGGTCCCAGAACATAGTCAACGGATACCCTGCCTTGAATAAGTGGTCTTTCTATGAAGCCAACGGAAACAGCGTGAACAACAACCCTGAACATATGTGTTACAGGATAGTTTCTTCTTTGGCAGGGGCAAATTCGGCAAGCACGTCTTTCATGCCGTATCCTGGCGACGGAGGCTTTACGGAATTCTCGAAAACCTCGAATCCGGCAAATACCGCATGGTCCGGCAAGAATATCGATGCCGAACTGTTCTCGATAAGGGAAGAAGGCAACATTGTATATTTCAGCGCGAAGACATCCAAGGAAAAACCTGTCGAACTGGAAGGCATCGAGCTTTCAGCAGACAGGACCGAGCTTATAATAAACGATACGCTGAAGATGAACGTGCTGTTCACTCCTTGGAATACTACCGAAAGGGAACTGACATGGTATTCATCTAACAGTTCCGTGGCGGCAGTAGACACGGCAGGCGTAGTTACAGGTCTTTCAACAGGATCAGCAACCATAACTGCCAAATCGGCCGATGGCAGCATATCAGCGGATTTCAGCCTGAATGTCGCAAGCGGCCAGCTCGTAAGGGGCAAGCTGACGGACAGCCGCAGTGCGAATGTCGTTGGTGCGGAAGTCACCATAACCATCGACGGTTCAGACTATACCGCGACTTCGGACAGGACCGGCATGGTTTCATTCGAGGGCATTCCTGCAGGTTCAGGCACTGTCACGATAGTATCGGATGCATATCCTGAACAGAGCAAGGCTATCAACGTGATAGAAAACGCGAGCCTTTTCGAATACAGGGTGTTGAACGACGATGAGCTCAAGATGGGATATTACCCTATCGAGCTGAACGCGGAACCGTATGAAAGCTCGGCATACGTGACATGGGAAAGCACGGATCCTGCCGTAAAGAAATGGATCGTCAAATGGTATGAGGCGAATAACACATCTTCTGTGGAAACTGCCGAAACTGAAGAACCTAAATTCGATGTGACCGGCCTCAAGCAGGAAACCTATTATTATGTCGTGGTTTCTGAAATGACCGAAATCATCGAGGGTGATTCCGGAAGGGTATCTTTCGTTACTACAAAATCGGCAGGTTCGTTGTCACGCATCGTAATAGACAGGTCGTATGCTAAAGGGGAAACATTATTGCTCAAGGCTTCCAATTTGCCGGAAGGCGCGGAAATATCGTGGACGATCGACGACGCTCCTTATGCTTCAACGGAACTTGTGCTCAATAATTCGGAGTACAAAATCGAGCTGACCATAAAGACGGCCGACAATACCGAAATAATAACCAAATATTTGAAAGTGGAGTAATTTGATATGAAAAAGTACATAATAGCATCTGTAGTCATGGCGTTGGCCGTCCTGTCGTCCGGTTGCAAGAAATCGGAGACGATGCCAATGGAACAGCAAAATTTCATGATGAACAGCAATTACGGCCTTTATATGGAAGGGATGCAGTCCATGGCTTATGACAAGTACGCTCATCAGCTTGTACGCAACGAGGCTGGAACTTCTTTCCGTATCCAGTCAGACGACCTGAAGCAGTATGTGTCATGCTCGTTTTCTTCAAGGCCTTCTGCCGAAGGGGAAGAAATAACGGTAGGGTATTCTACCGGCGGGCTCGGCCTGCTTTCAAGCTATAGCGGAACATTCAATGTCGTAAAGATTTCCGATACGATGGTGTGGCTTTGGGACAAGCAGAACAAGAACGGCATCATAGCTTATGTCAAGTAGCATAAGAGCAATAATATGAAATCGGGGCTGTGCCACATGGCACGGCCCTTTTCATTAAGCGGAAGCGCAATAATTTTTATAATGCCCTGAAATCAGCCTTCTTTGGCTATGAACTTGTCGATCAGCTTGTCTGCGAGCCTCGGGAATCTCGTGCTTACGAAAATCGTAAGTTTTCCGAGCGCAGTGAGCACGACTTCCGATTTGCGTTTTTCGAGGCTTCTAAGGAGTATTTTCCCGGCCTGTTCCGCAGTCATCATCTTCTCTTCCTTTCTCGGCGTAGATCCTTGTTTGCTTCCGTCTGCAAGGAGCGCGGATTTGCGTATGTTCGTGGCAATGTACCCCGGGGCGAAAATCATCACGTTCAGGCCGTCATGGAGGTGTTCAATCCTAAGGGTGTTCAGGAATCCCCTGATGGCGAATTTCGAAGCCGAATAGCCTGTCCTGCCGGGAAGCCCTATGTATCCTGCGATTGAGATTACTCCGACTACCTGTCCTTTGCTTTGCAGCAGCCATGGAAGGGCGTATTTGGTGCAGTAGACTGTTCCCCAGAAATTCACGTTCATCAGTTCGCGTTCCACGTCGAGGTCCAGGTCCTTGAACCATGCCCTCATGGATATTCCGGCGTTGTTCACAAGCACGTCGATTCCTCCGAATTCCCTGACTGCGGCTTCTATCAAGCCTTTGCAGTCTGCTTCATTGCTTACGTCGCATTTTACCGGCAGGATGCAGGGATTGGAATACCTTTTCTTGAAGTCCTCTGCCGTTTCCTGCAATTTTTCTATGCTCCTTGCGGCCATTACGACCTTTGCGCCGGCTTGTGCGAATATAGCGCAAGAAGCCAGTCCTATTCCCGAACTGGCTCCTGTCACGATTATCGTTTTTCCTTTCATTTTCTCTTTTAGTCTATCGACATGTCCTTGACCTTGTCTCCCTTGTATTCCCCGGCTTCAAGCCTTTTCTTGATTTCGGCGAATGCGTTGAGGGTATATTCGACATGTTCGAGCTCGTGCATTGCGGTAGGTATGAGCCTGTACATTATGACCCCTTTAGGAACGACAGGATATACCACTACCGAGCAGAATATGTTGTAGTTCTCCCTCAGGTCTATAAGTATGTTCGTCGCTTCTGCAATATTTCCTTTCAGGAATACAGGTGTCACGCAAGCTTCGGCAACGCCTATGTCGAAACCTCTTTCCCTCAAGCCGTTCTGGAGGGCGCGGGTTATGGTCCATAATTTTTCCCTGAGGGCATGGCCGTTCCTTATCAGCTCAAGCCTTTTCAGGCAGCCTTCCACGAAGGCCATAGGAAGCGATTTCGCGTAAATCTGGGATCTGAGATTGTATCGGAGATAGTTGATTATGTCCCTGTCTCCTGCTACGAAACCTCCTATTGCAGCCATTGATTTGGCGAAAGCCCCGAAATAGAGGTCTATGCCGTCCATGACATTGAAATGTTCGGATGTTCCCCGGCCGTTAGGACCCATTACCCCGAATCCGTGCGCGTCGTCGATGAGTATGCGGAAGTTATATTTCTTTTTCAGAGCCACGATCTTGTCGAGTATGCCGAGGCCACCTGTCATGCCGTATACCCCTTCGGTTATCAGAAGGATTCCGCCTCCTGTTTCCTGGGTCAGCTTGGTAGCCCTTTCAAGGGCCTTTTCGCATTTTTCGATGTTGTTGTGAGGATAAACTATCCTTTGGCCCATGTGCAGGCGTACTCCGTCCATGATGCAGGCATGCGCTTCGGAGTCGTAGACTATTATGTCATGCCTTGTGACGAGGGCGTCGATTGTAGAAATCATGCCCTGGTAGCCGAAATTGAACAGATATGCGTCTTCTTTCTTTTCGAAGTCGGCGAGTTCCCTTTCGAGCCTTTCATGCAGCGATGTATGTCCGGACATCATTCTTGCGCCCATAGGATATCCAAGGCCGTATTTCGCAGCTGCTTCCGCATCCGCTTTCCTTACTTCGGGATGGTTGGCAAGTCCGAGGTAGTTGTTGAATGTCCATGCCAGTACCTTCTTTCCGTTAAATGTCATGTAAGGCTGTATTTCCCCTTCCAGCTTAGGGAACATGAAATATCCGTGAGCCTGTTTCCTGTACTGTCCCAGCGGACCGCCTTCATCTTTTTTTATTCTTTCAAAAATATCCATATGAGTGTGTATTATGTTTGTCAAGCGTCAATGTTTGCGTATTTCGCGTTTGCCTCGATGAATTCCCTGCGCGGAGGGACTTCGTCTCCCATGAGCATGGAGAATATCCTGTCGGCTTCTGCCGCGTTTTCGATGGAAACCCTTTTCAGCAGCCTTTTTTCAGGGTCCATGGTCGTGTCCCAAAGCTGGTGGTCGCTCATTTCGCCGAGACCTTTGTACCTTTGGACTTCGACCTTCTGCGCGCCTCCCATCTCCTCTATCGTGCTTATGCGCTCGTCTTCCGTCCAACAGTATTTCACGTCTTTTTTGTTCCTCTTGTTTTCGACCCTGTAGAGCGGCGCGGTCGCTATGTAGACGTAGCCGTTCTTTATCAGGTCTATCATGTATCTGAAGAAGAAAGTCAGTATGAGTGTCGTGATATGCCGTCCGTCCACGTCGGCATCGGTCATTATTATTACCTTGTGATAACGCAGCTTGCTAAGGTTAAGGGCCTTGCTGTCTTCTTCCGTTCCGATCGTCACGCCGAGGGCGGTGTATATGTTCCTGATTTCCTCGCTTTCGTATGCCCTGTGTTCCATGGCTTTTTCCACGTTGAGGATTTTTCCTCTCAGCGGGAGAATGGCCTGGAAAGTCCTGTCCCTTCCTGATTTCGCCGTTCCGCCTGCGGAGTCCCCTTCGACGAGGAACAGCTCGCATTTTTCAGGATCCCTGTCGGAACAGTCCGCGAGTTTGCCGGGAAGCCCCGATCCTGACATGACTGTTTTCCTTTGGACCGTTTCCCTTGCCTTTTTGGCCGCTATCCTCGCTGTCGCAGCGGTTATGACTTTCTCTATGATCCTTTTGGCGTCTTTTGGGTTTTCTTCAAGGTATGTTTCCAATGCTATCGAGGTGGCCTGGGATACCGCGCCCATTACTTCGCCGTTTCCGAGTTTGGTCTTGGTCTGTCCTTCGAATTGCGGTTCTGCCACTTTTACTGAAATGACGGCAGTCAGGCCTTCTCTGAAATCCGACGGGTCGATTTTGAATTTTAGCTTGGACAGGTATCCTTCCTTTTCGGCATAATTGGTGAGGGTGGTTGTTATCCCCCTTCTGAATCCGGAAAGATGTGTTCCTCCTTCTATGGTATTGATGTTGTTTACGTAGGAATGTATGTTTTCGCTATAGCCGGTGTTGTACTGCATCGCTATCTCGATAGGTATGCCTGTCTTGTCCGTTTCGAGGTAAATCGGATTTTCTATGAGCTTTTCCCTTGTGCCGTCGAGGAATTTGACGAACTCTTTAAGTCCTTCTTCGGAATAGAAGGTTTCCGATTTTATTCTTCCTGACGGCTTGCTTTCCGCTGCCGCTTCTTCCGTCTCTGCGGTTTCGTCCGAGTCTTCGTCATAGGCCTTGTCCATGGACATGGCGTTCGCCGCATCGTCCGGCCTCAGGTCGGTCAGGGTGAGCCTTACGCCTTTGTTCAGGAATGCGAGTTCCCTGAGCCTTGCCTCAAGAGTGCCGAAGCTGTAGACTGTCGTGTATGTGAATATTTCCGGATCCGGCTTGAATGTTATGATGGTGCCGGTGTCTTCCGCAGTCCCTACGACTTTCACCGGATATAACGGAACGCCTTTGGAATACTCCTGCTTGAAGATTTTCCCTTCGCGGTGGATTTCCGCCGTCAGATGCGTTGAAAGAGCGTTTACGCAGGATACGCCGACCCCGTGAAGCCCTCCTGACACCTTGTAGCTGTCCTTGCTGAATTTTCCTCCCGCGTGAAGTATGGTAAGCACGACTTCGAGAGCCGATTTGCCTTCCTTTTCGTGCATTCCGGTAGGAATTCCTCGCCCGTTGTCTTTTACTGTAATCGAATTGTCTTCGTTTATCGTGACTTCTATGTTGTTGCAGAATCCGGCGAGTGCTTCGTCTATGGAATTGTCCACGACTTCGTAAACGAGATGGTGCAGTCCTCTTTCCCCTATGTCGCCGATGTACATGGACGGCCTTTTCCTTACGGCCTCTAATCCTTCCAGCACTTGTATGCTGTCAGCTGAATAGCTGTTGTTCTGATTATTGGTATCGCTCATTTTCCTTCAATTTCAAACATACAAAGATAACAAAAAGTTAGAACTTTATAAAAAGTCCGGCCCCGAAATTGATGCCGGGCAGGTCGTATCCGTAGATGTACTGCTGCGTGCTGTTTGTAAGGTTGTTCCCTTCGATGAATACGGTAAGGTTATGGTTTATCATGTACGCGAGGTTGATGCCTACGTCTACGAATCCTTTGATTCTGGCATCGGTCCGGATTCCGTTGTCCGTATAATAGCATGCCTGCGTGCCGCTTCTGTAGCCTACGTCCACCCTTGCCACTATCCTGTCTTTCCAGCTGTATTTTCCGTAAAGGAGCATGGAGAACGGAACCTGCATGTACGGGGTGTCGCCGAAATAATAATTGTATTTGAAGTCGGCCCCGAGGGTCACGTTCTTTATTCTTCCTGCCATTTCAAGGCCTGCGCCGATCCTGTCGTAATTCTGGTGCATTATGTTTTGCAGGGAAGAAATGTTCCCGTCTCCCATGAGGTATACGCCGTCGTTTATTTTGCTGTATTCGCCGTAAAGGTTATAGCTGAAAACATCGCTTGCAGTGCCGGTTATTCCTATTTTGCCGTTTATCCTTTCCGTGGAAATCGACGGAACTGAACATGCAGGCGTGATCCACCTGTAGGTGTCGGACAATTTTGCATAATCGAGCATCTTGTCGCCGCCTGTTGCCCGGACATAGACGACAAGGGCTTTTCTTATGGCCTGGAACGATATTTCGATGTCGGGAAAGAAGATCTGCCTGCTTCCGCCGAGCTTTTCTCCCGGGGCGGCGTCCTCGAACGGAACGGAAATGCCAAGGCCGAGGTTGAGCCTCCATCTGTCATGCTCGTAGCGGTATTCGGGATTCAGCTGCAAGAGGCAGTACGTGTTCCCGTTTCCGTAAAACGCCATTTCCATGTCGTAACCGACGTGGATTTTGTGATGGCTTGCGAACGTGGCTCCTAAAAGTCCGTTCACCCGCAGGTAATTCTCATCCATTTCCGGATAGGTCGCCTCATGGCCCGGCAGCGATATGGACGGGGAAACGTGCATGTACCTGTGGCTTATGTTGACTTTGTAGTCCACGGCTGTCTTTTCCGTATTCGAAGACGATATTCCGAATATGCTTGAGACTCCGTGGTTTTCCGCCGACATGTTGTCTTTCATGAATGACCTGCTCGCGAATTGGTCGGAGAATATGTCGTAGCCGCTTCCCGTGAATCCGTAGAACGTGTTATATCCGCCCGTGTATCCTGTCTTGAAAAACAGGTTTCCGGTTTTCCATGCGTGCCTTACAAGGATTCCGGCTGAATTGTCCATGTAATCGGCTATTTTCCCGTTTATCTTGTGCCAGAAAGAATTATGTTTGCCGTAAATCAGCAGGTCCGTCTTTTCTGTTTTCAGGTCAGGCCTGAAATAAATCTCGCCATAGGGATTCGTAGGATAGGAAAAGCCTATCCTGCTGTAGAAAACGGGGATTGTCCCTTTCCTGTCTTCGGGAATCTCCAGAAAAGGAAGAGGCGTGAATTCGTACATGTCCTCGTAACGTATGGAGGAGAGGGC
This sequence comes from uncultured Bacteroidales bacterium, assembly GCA_944322605.1. Classification (GTDB taxonomy): domain Bacteria; phylum Bacteroidota; class Bacteroidia; order Bacteroidales; family UBA932; genus CALUPD01. Next base: position 187,696 of record CALUPD010000001.1, read on the forward strand.
GTAGTCGAATTTTATGTCGAACCGGTAAATGGAATCGTTAACCCTGTAGTCCGGGACCGGCTTCACCATGTTGATTATGTTCGCTTCGTAATCCCTCGATACCCTGACCTGCGGGTCAATTTCCTGTCCTCCGGATGTCGCTGCGTACAACAGCGCGAATGCAAGCGGAAATATTTTGAGTGGCGTTTTCATCTTAATCCTGTGTTTTGAGTACTGTCGAGTCTTTGTCTGAATAATGCTTTGCGATGGCGTCTAATCTGATTTTCACGTTTTCTGTCACGTCGTCATTGTCGCTACTGCGTTCGTAGCCGTCGAGTATGCTTCTGAACGTGGCTTCCGCCTGTTTCCATTCTCCTCTTTCGGCATAGGAGTCTCCTAGTACTATGAAGCTCTTGGCTAACCAGTATCGTTGTCCTGTCCTGCTTTCCGCAAGGGAGAAGGTCATGCTTTCGACCGATTCGAAATCTCCTGATTCGAAAGCGTCCAGGATCAGCAGGTATGCGCTTTCGGCCCCTTCTGCGGACAGCGGATCTTCCGAAAGGGTTTCAAATATTTTTTTGGCCTCGTCACGCTTCCCGTCCGCATACAGTGATTTGGCGGCAATGTATTCCATTTCTGTTTTCAATCCTTCCGGAGCCCAGGCCTGGCTTAGGATTGATTCTGCTTCCGCGACGGCTCCGGCGTAATCCTTCAGCCTGTATTTCGACCTTGCGATTCCGGCTTTGGCATCGTTGCGGTTGTTGTCTAACCGGGCCATGTCCCTGAGGAACTCGTATGCGCCGAGGGCGTTTTCATAATTTTCAAGCCCGTAGGATATGTTCGCGTAATTCAATGCTGCGATTTCGGTAAACGATCCTGTGCCGTTTTTCATGACCTTGAGGAAATGCTCGCATGCGGCTTCCGGGTTTCCTGTGTTTTTCAAGGATTCGGCCATATAGAAGTCGGCCTGTACGGAATGCGCGCTTTGAGGATATTTTTCCATAAAGTCCCTGAACGCGGCGATGGCGTTAGTGTAGTTTTTGGAGAGGAACATGCGTTCCGCCGAATTGAAATACATGTTTTCCTTTTCTTCCTCGGTTTTTGTGCCTGTCAGGCCCATGGTGTCGAGGTAGGCGAAGTAGTCGTCGAGCCTTCCCGTCTCCTGGTATATGCTTTCGATTCCGGCAAGGGCGTCGTAGGCTTCCTGGGTTTCCGGATAATCCTGTACCACTTCCTTGTAGTATTTAAGCGCCTTGTTCCTGTCTTCCATGTTGAAATACGTGAGGCCTATTTCGAGTTTCGCTTTGGCATAATAGGAACTGTCGTCGTATTCGAGCAGTCCTTTGAATGTCTTTATGGCCTTATCGTTCTTTCCTGTCCGCAGGTATGTGCGCCCGAGCTCGTAAACGGATTGCGGGTAGAGGTAGCATCCCTTGTAGTTCTTTCGTATGTCCTCAAGCATTTCTATTTTCTTTCCGTTGTTGGATATGAGGCCGAAAGACAGGGCTCCCTGGTACATCGGATATACTTCGTATGAATCGTTCAGGAACTTCGAGGCTTCTTCGTACAGTTCTGCCGACCTGTCGTATTTGCTTTGCATGAAATACGAGTCGGCAAGGCGTATTTTCGCGTCGAGGGTATGGTATCTTTGCGAAGGGGCGAGGGCCAGGTATTCTCCGAACCATTTTTCAGCCTCGGCATAGTCCCCGCTTTTTATGCAGGCGTATCCGAGATTGTACAGGACCTGGTATGCTTCGTCCGTAAGCCTGAAACCGGGGTCTTCGAGAAGTTCCTTTTCGAGCGATATGGCGTTTTCGTAGTCTTCGTTCCTGTATAAGGCTTCTGCAAGCCAGAATTTGGCAAGATTGCACAGGCTTCTGTCATACGAACTGTTTTCTATCGACAGCTTGAAATACCTTTCCGAGCTTTCATAGGCCCCTTTTTCGAGCAGTTGCATTGCCATGAAGAATGCGGCCTTTTGAAGGTTTCTTATGACTTCCGCATTCGGCGAGCTGATTTTCGACAGGGCGTCTATGGCTGACTTGTAGTCTTTCGACAGCAGGAAGGACTCCGCTATGTAATTGTGGATTTCGTCCGATTTGCCGCTTTGTGGATATTTTTCGAGATACGAGTTGAACGGCGCTATGTCGGAATGTATGTCGAAGGCGAGCTTTGCATAATTATAAAATGCGTTCTCCTTAATGTCCTGGTCGAAATCGGTTTCCGATGCCTTTTTGTATGCATCGAGCGCGGCTATCTTGTTTTTCAGTTTCAGGCAGCAGTTCCCGAGGTACATGTAGGAACTTTGCCCGATGAGGTCTGAATCTCCTGCCGTTTCGCTGAAGGCGTCCGCCGCGCTCAGATAGGATTGGAGGCTGTAGGAAATGACTCCTGCATAGTAGGTGTCGTTCCTTGTCAGGTTTATCCCTGAAGCCGAATATATCTCAAAGAACATCCTTGCTTCTTTCGGCATGTCCTTTTCAAGGTACGCTTCCGACAGCAGCCTTGCTATTTTCAGCTGGTATTCCCTGTCGGATTCTTCGTACAGGCTTCTTCCGTTCAGGATGACATAGTCGTAATTGTCAAGCATGAAATTGGCTTCGAGCAGGTAGTATCTTGCAAGTTTTCCGTAAATGTCGTTCCCGGTTATGCGTTCGAGCAGGGGAATGCATTGTTCGAACCTTTTGTTTATGTAATGGATATATGCCGAATAGTAGATGGAAGGGGCAGTGTAGTCGGTATATTGTCCCGAGATTATGTCTTCGAATACCGGCAGGGCTTCTTCGCTCCTTCCGGTCCTCATGAGGCAATATGCCTTTTTGAACTTGTATTCCGTGGCATGCAGCGGAGAAAGCTCTTCGGTGTTTATCCCTTCGAGTATTTCAGACGCCTTTTCATAATTTTTCCTGTCGAAATAGTGGCCGGCGTACAGCAGCATCAGCTCTTCCTGCCTTTCGCATTGCGGGTATTCGGTCATGAAAGCGTATACGAGGCCGTCGATGTCGGGCCTTGCGTTCCTGATCCTGCATTCGAGCAACAGTGATTCCGCATTTATCCTTTTCAGCCCGTTTTCCGGATTCAGGAGCGGGATCAGCTCTTCGAGTTCCTTTTCGGCAGCCGTGAACTGGCCGTCCGTGACCATCCTTGTTATCATTATGTAGCGGTTGAGGATGTTTTCATCATCGTTTTTCTGGCCCCGTATGCATAACGGGAGACAGAAGGCGGCTAATAGGCATATGACTGTTTTTCTGTACTGCATGGCTGTATGCATTATTATGATAATATAAGGTGCAAATATCATACAGTTTCCGTTTTTTTCCAATATTATCTTGAACGCTTCTTGATTTTTGAGTACATTTCGGGTTACGATACGAAAAAATGCAATCTTTCCTGTTTTGCCGTTCGGATAATCCGTCTATTTTTTTTATGTTTGCAGGCAGTGAACCGAAACCCGAAGAATATGGACAGCTCTGACAGCATCAACAAGGAACTGATAGCCGAACTTGAATCGGCGGACATAGTCAACGACGGGAACCTGATCCTGTCGGATGTATCCCTGAAGCTTTACAAAGGGGACTTCCTTTATATAGTAGGAAAAGTGGGCAGCGGGAAAACATCCATAATAAAAACCCTGATCGGCGAAATTCCGGTAAAGAAAGGAATAGCGAGGGTCGGGGATTTCGATCTTGTGAAACTGAAGAAAAGGCAGATTCCTTATCTCAGGAGGAGCATCGGGGTCGTGTTCCAGGATTTCCAGCTGCTGATGGACAGGAGCGTGAAGGACAATCTGATGTTCGTCCTCGACGCGACGGGCTGGAAAAACAAAAGGGCGAAAGAAGAGAGGATAGAGCAGGTCCTGTCGGCTGTCGGCATGAACACGAAAGCCCATAAGATGCCTCACCAGCTTTCCGGCGGAGAACAGCAAAGGATAGTGATAGCGAGGGCGTTGCTGAACAATCCGTCGATAATCCTCGCCGACGAGCCTACCGGCAATCTTGACGCGGATACTACCGATGAAATCATGGAATTGTTCATGAGGCTCCATAGGGAAACCGGCACGTCTGTCATAATGGTAACGCATAACAGGTCGCTGTTCAGGAAATATCCGGCTCAAATGATGATATGCGAAAACCAGACATGCAGGATGGCTTCCGAAAACGATTTTCAGAATGAAAGATAAGATTGGGCTTTCTCTTGAAGACAGGTATTCCGGGGTTCTCGGCTGGTTCGGCAAGAACGCTCCTTCGGCTGAATCGGAACTGGACTACAGGAACGGGTACGAATTGCTCGTGGCCGTGATATTGTCCGCCCAGTGCACGGACAAGCGTGTCAACATGGTGACTCCGGGTTTTTTCAAAAGGTTTCCGACGGCATCGAGCCTTTCCCGGGGATCTTTCGAAGAAGTATACGGTCTTATAAAATCGATAAGTTTTCCAAACAACAAGGCACGCCACCTGATAGGCATGGCCAGGATGCTTGCGGACGATTTCGGCTCGGTCGTCCCTTCTTCGGTCGAGGAATTGCAGAAAATGCCCGGTGTCGGGCGCAAAACGGCCAATGTCGTGGCTTCCATAATGTACGATGTGCCGGTAATAGCTGTCGATACCCACGTGTTCAGGGTTTCGAGGAGAATCGGCCTTTCGGACGCCTCTACCGTCGAAGGAGTGGAAAAAGACCTTACAGCCAATATCCCGGTTGAAAAAAGGGCCAAGGCCCATCATTGGCTTATCCTGCACGGGCGCTATGTCTGCACGGCGAGAAAGCCGAAATGCGGGGAATGCGGGATTTCCGGGTATTGCAGGAGCTTCAGTCAAAATTAACAATATCGTAACAGCATTTTCTTTGTCCCTTGCAGGCACGGGAATACTTTTGCGCAATGAAAAAAATCAGTCCAGTTTTTTTTGCGCTATCGCTTTTCATGTGCCTTCCGGCCATGTCGTTTGCCGGAGATGAAACATCCAAGAAAAAATTCGAAGGAGAACCGATAGTCACGCTGTTCGCCAATTACCATGCCGGGGTGTCCGGAGCCGAGGACGGTTCGGGATTCGGGCTGGACAGGGCCTATCTCGGTTATGAATTCGAAATGGGCGAAGAATGGGAAGGGAAAATAGTCCTCGACGCCGGTTCTACTAAGATTTCCTATTCGGCGCTGGATTTTGTCATGTACGTCAAAAACGCTTATGTGTCATGGGAAAAATACGGGTTCGAGATAGATTTCGGACTTATAAAGACTTCCAATTTTTCAGAACAGGAGAGTTTCTGGGGACACAGGTACATCATGAAAGTGTTTTCGGACGAATACGGCATTGCTCCCAGCGCGGATTTCGGGGTGAACGTGGAATATGAATTCGCGGACTGGCTTTCCGTGGACGTGGCGTTTACCAACGGGGAAGGCTATAAGAAGCTGGACCTCGACAATAATTACCGTTACGGGGCGGGGATTGCTGTAGAGCCGTTCGACGATTTCGAAATCAGGGCCTATTACGATTTGTACACGTCTGCCGAATCCGGGCCTGGGAAAGGCAGCCAAAACGTATTTTCAATATTCGCCGGGTACGAGGCCGACCATTTCAACATAGGCGCGGAATATTATTATGCCTCGAATTACGGACATTTGAAAAATAACGAGCTTCACGGCATGTCCGCTTTCGCTACCGTTGATATTCTTGACAACCTCAATATATTCGCAAGGTACGACGGCTTCTTCAAAGGAGACGAGGAAATAGAGGGCAATTACATAAGGGCCGGGCTGGAATACAGGCCGATAAAGCAGCTTGCCGTTTCCCCTAATGCGTACATATGCAGCAGGCACGGCTTCAAGCCTTCGGTCTACGTCTACCTTAATGTCCTGTTCGACCTTTGATGCCGGTTCCGGTCCTCGTTATCGTCCCGAAACGAGCGGCCTTTGGATGCCGGGCTGGAAAATCCAGGCCGTGCCTGCGGCCCGTGAATCGTTTCTTTCAATCTTGCAAGGGTGCAAAAGCCGGGCGTGATATTTGCGACTGCATGCATGTCATTTTAGTAAACGCCTAAAAATCACCGTTTAACATAAAATAAATCGTAACAAAATCGTAACAATTGCGTAACGGCGGTTTAATTATGTGTTCATAGCTTTGCTGCCGGATTAATAGAATAAAAACAAATCATGAACAAGATTCTTATTGCATTGTCGGCATTATTGCTGATTTCCGGATGCTCTTCATCTGAAAAATCCATTACAGGCGCGGGAGCTACTTTTCCTCTTCCTTTTTATAATATGATTTTCAATGAGTACAGGGATTCCTCAGGAATCAATGTGAATTATGGCGGGATAGGAAGCGGCGGAGGAATAAAAAGCCTTAATGAAAAAGTCGTGGAATTCGCAGGCTCCGACGCATATCTTTCCGAGGAAGAAATGGCTTCGATGCCGGAAGTGGTCCATATACCGTCCTGCATGGGCGCGGTGGTAATGGCCTATAATATTCCGGGATGCAAGGCCTTGAACCTTACCGGCGAAATAATATCGGGCATTTATCTTGGAAAGATAACCGACTGGAACGACCCTGCGATTGCAGAAGTGAACCCGGGCATGGAATTGCCTGACCTGAAGATAACCCCTGTTTACCGTTCCGACGGAAGCGGCACGACGTTCGTGTTCAGCGACTACCTTTCCAAGGCAAGCAAGGACTGGGCTGAAGGCCCTGGCACGGGCAAATCCCTGAAATGGCCTGCCGGCATAGCCGCGAAAGGAAATCCGGGAGTTGCAGGCATAATAGCAAGCACCGAAGGGTCTGTCGGTTATATAGGCTCCGAATACAGTTTCGCCCTGAATATACCGGCGGCATCTATCCGCAACAGGGCAGGGGAATTCGTATCTCCTTCTACCGAATCGATATCTGCCGCTGCAAGCGGCGATGTTCCTGATGATCTCAGGTTCATGATAACCGATCCTGAAAACGCGGGCGCGTATCCGATAAGCTGCTTTACATGGCTTCTTATTTACAAGGAGCAGGCTTACGACGGCAGGCCGGAGGAAAAGGCCAGGGAACTTGTAAACCTCATGAAATGGGTGATAAGCGAGGATGTGCAGTCTCTTACGGAAAAAGTGCATTATGCGCCGCTTCCTGCACAGGTCAGGGAAAAGGCCATGAAGGCATTGTCGGAAGTCACTTACAACGGACAGCAGATACGATAACGGAGCAAACGTCTTTTTATGCGTGACAGGATATTCAAATCTTTGCTGTTTTTGTCATCCCTGTTGATACTGTTCATTTCGGGCGGCATATTCTATTCCCTTTTTTCCGGTTCCGTCCAGGCTTTCGACGAATTCGGGATAATAGGATTCATAACTTCCGGGGAATGGAATCCTAATCCGGGCAACGAACAGTACGGCGCATTGCCTTTCATCGCGGGAACGATAGCTACATCGTTCGTGGCTTTGATATTGTGCATACCTTTTTCATTGCCGGTCGCCCTTTTCAACGGGGAATATTTCAGAGGCAAGAAAATCGCGGGAGTCCTCGGCACGGTGGTAGACCTGCTTGCGGGCATACCCTCTGTGGTTTACGGCCTGTGGGGCTTTTACGTGCTGAGGCCGATAGTCTCCTCTTTGGGCCTGTCGGAACAGGGGTTGGGCATATTCACGGCTTCGGCGGTAATGGCCATAATGATAATCCCTTATGCCGCGTCATTGAGTACGGAGTTCATATCGATGGTTTCGAACGAGCTTAAAGAAGGCGCCTACAGCCTTGGGGCGACCCGCATGGAAGTGATAAAAAGCGTCATTTTCCCGGCGTGCGGGTCCGGCATATTCGCAAGCTATGTGCTTGCATTGGGAAGGGCCCTCGGCGAAACGATGGCGGTTACGATGCTTATAGGGAATACCGACAACATTCCGACCTCCCTTTTCGATACCGGAAACACCATGGCCAGCATAATAGCGAACCAGTTCGGCGAAGCGTCCGGACTGAAGCTCAGCTCGCTCATTGCGATAGGCTTGCTTCTTTTCATAATAACCGCGCTTATCAATCTTTTGGGCAAGATGATAATAAAGAAATTCACAAAATAAAAGAGGCATGGAAAACAAGTTGAAAATAAGAAAGTTCAAGGACAAGGCATTTTTTATTGCCGTATGCGCGTTTTCCGCTCTTGCAGCCGTCCCGCTGGTCGCCATCATCGTCAAGGTCGTGATGAAGGGTTATAAGCAGCTGAACATGGATTTCTTTACGGAAACTTCCCCTACCACGTTCGAGGCCATGATAGCAAAAGCTTCCGGAAGCCTGATTCCCGGCGGTGTGCTTAACGGCTTGACGGGTACTCTCATAATGGTAGGCATAGCCGCCGTGATATCCATACCTTTCGGCATAATGTGCGGCGTGTACCTGTCCGAAAAGCCGAAGGCGGCCTTTTCAGGACTTATAAGGTTCCTTTCGGAACTTATCCAGGGCATACCTTCGATTATCGTCGGAATGATCGTATATTCATGGATAGTCCTTCCTTTGGGAAGCTATTCGGCTCTTGCCGGCGGCGTTTCGCTTGCGATAATGATGCTTCCCCTTGTGATAAGATCTACCGAGGAGACATTGAAGATGCTTCCGTCTTCATTGAAAGAGGCAGGGCTTGCTTTGGGATGTTCTTATAAATCCGTAATTTTGAAAATCCTGCTTCCTTCGGCGGCAGGAGGACTGTTCACTGGAGTATTGCTCGCAATTTCGAGGGTTATGGGAGAAACGGCTCCTCTTATGCTTACGGCTCTCGGCAGCACTCTTGTGAACTGGGATGTGACAGCTCCTACGAGCGCGCTGCCATTGCTGATTTGGGAATTCTATAACGACCCTAACCTTGTGGACATGATATGGAGCTCATCGCTTCTTCTTCTTGTCATAGTGCTTTTGCTGAACCTTGCCGCGAAAGCAATTGTCAATAAACGTAGAACGGCATAAACATAATGCATATGGATGCAGAAACACAAAATAATATCATTCTAAAATTCGACGATGTCAGCATCTCCTATACTCCGGGAGTGAATGCGGTGAAAAACGTGACCGCTGACATCAGGAAGAACAGCATAACTGCCATAATGGGCCCTTCCGGGTGCGGGAAGAGCACTTTGCTCCGCGCGGTGAACAGGATGCACGAGCTTTATCCTCATATAACTACCACCGGAAAAATCCTGATCAACGGGATAGACATACTGAAGACGGATCCGATAAAGGTCAGGAGGATGGCCGGCATGGTGTTCCAAAGGCCTAACCCGTTTCCTACGATGAGCATTTACCAGAACGTGATTGCAGGCTACAGCCTTAACGGGATAAATCTCCCCAAGCAGGAAAAAGACGCGATCGTCGAGGAATGCCTTAGGAATGTAGGATTGTGGGACGAGGTCAAGGATTCCCTGAACAAGAAAGGCACGTTCTTGTCAGGAGGGCAGCAGCAGCGCCTTTGCATTGCCCGCGCCCTGGCCCTGAAACCGGACGTGCTTCTTATGGACGAGCCTACGTCGGCTCTCGACCCTATCGCGACCAACAGGATAGAGGATCTGCTTGTAGGGCTCAAGGATCAGCTTACGATAGTCATAGTCACCCATAACATGTCGCAGGCCGCCAGGATTTCGGATTACTCCATGTTCATGTATCTCGGCGACCTTGTCGAATTCGACAGTACGCAGAAAATGTTTACGAATCCTAACGACAAGCGTACCGAAGAATACCTTAACGGACGTTTCGGATAGAAATTCGTCCGTATTTTCATATATTTGGTTGTTTTATGATGAATTAAAATCTTAAGTCATGATATTGGAAAAAAGAGACAGGATTTTCAACAATGTGTCGGAAAATCTGAGCGTGATGGCCAAGGTGGTTTTCAAGCAGATGCAATATGTCAAGGACTGCCTTGCCGGAGAGGCGGCTGTGGAGGTCAATGAATTCAATAACAATGAAACGATAATCGACAGCATCGAGGTCAGGCTTAAAGGCGAGGTGGTTAATGCCATAGTGCTGTACGGTCCGAGGACCGGCGATTTGAGAAAGCTTATGGCGTGCTATGACGTGTCCACCTCCCTGGAAAGGATAGGGGACCATCTCCTTAATATTTTCGAATACCTTAGAAAATCGGATCTGGACGGACAGATCTATACCGCGATGCACGACAAGGTCCAGAAATTTCTCGACGTGGCGGAAGAAATGTCGAAAAACGCGCTTATAGCCTTTACATGCGGGGATACGGAACTTGCAAGGAGCACCATCGACCTGGACGACAAGGCGGACATGCTGTTCGCGGACATAGTGGACGCGGTTGCGGTGTTCCCTACGATCAAGACTCTCGACGCGAAGGAAAGCATGGATGTCCTTGCCATAAACAGCATAGCCTATAATATCGAAAGGATAAGCGACAGCGCTTCCAACATAGCGGAATCTACTGTCTATCTTATGGAAGGAAAGAATATCATGCATGCGGAAAATAAAAACCAGCAATGATATGGACCAGTTGAAAAGATTGCTTGTAGTAGATGACGAAGAGGATTTGTGCGAAATCCTCATGTTCAATCTCAAAGGCGAAGGCTACGATGTCGATGTGGCCTATTCTGCCGAAGAGGCTCTCGGCAAATTGAAGGAAAACGAATATTCGCTAATCCTGTTGGACGTGATGATGGACGGGATGTCCGGGTTCAACATGGCGGAGACCCTGAGAAACGACATGAAAATCGATGTTCCGATAATTTTCCTTACGGCAAAGGATACGGAAAACGACATGCTTACCGGATTCAGCGTCGGGGCTGACGACTATATCTCCAAGCCGTTTTCCATAAAGGAAGTGCAGGCCCGTGTCAAGGCAGTGCTCAAAAGGTACGAAGGCTCTGTCGAAAGGCAGCATAGGGACAATGCTGCCGCGAATGACGGAAAGCCGGACAAGGCCCATGGCAAAAAGGATATCCAGGTCGGGAATCTCAGGATAGACGTAAGTTCCAAGTCTGTATTTGTCGAGGACGTGCCTGTGAACCTTACAAAAAAGGAGTTCGAGATACTTTCGATGCTCGCTTCTTCTCCCGGTACTGTTTATTCGCGGGCCGAGATACTCGGCAATGTATGGCCTGACGATGTTTTCGTGCTGGAAAGGACGGTCGATGTCCATATCACGAGGCTCAGGAAGAAGCTCGGCGATTATGGAAAGCATATTGTAAACAGGTCCAATTACGGATACATGTTTTATTAGTCGATTATTCCGCATCGATGTTTCATGAATGCGGGCAGGCATTAAAAATAACCGTTTCCAAAACCGTTCAGAACTTATGAAGTACAGACAGAAGATATTTTTTTACTTTTTAGCGGTATTTATAGTATTTACGGCTCTTATCGTTTACGTGCAGAGACAGATCGAGGAAGAATACAAGACCGATACCTTGAAAATGGACCTTGAGGATTATTCCAATGTGGTCGGGAAATTCGTCGAGAAGTACGGCATGGATTCGATACACATAGTGGCCGGGCTTTTGCCGGAAAACATGAGGCTTACGATCATAGACGAGGATGGAAAGGTCGTGTTCGACAATACCCTGACCACCGAGGAGGAGCGTGTTCTCGAAAGCCATTTCTACAGGCCCGAGATAGCAGTGGCCGGCAAAGACGGCATAGGCACGGCTGTGAGGTATTCCGACACGAAGAAAACGGAATATTACTATCTTGCAAAGGCGTTCGACGGGTTCTATTCCCGCGTGGCGCTTCCTTACAACATAGCCCTCAATTCTTTCCTGAAGGCGGACAATTATTTCCTCTATGTGATACTGTTCCTGTTTTTCGTCGCTTTGGCTTCCATATTGTTCATTTCCGACAAATTGGGCAAGTCGATAGCAGGCCTTAACAAGTTCATCAATTCGGTTGCAGAGAAGAATCCGTCCGATTTGGGAAATATAAAATTCCCGGCTACGGAGATAGGCGAGATAGGTTCGAAAATCGTCGATGTGTACAAGGAAGTGGAAAGGAAGAATCACGAAATCGAAAACGAGAAAGACAAGCTTATACAGCATCTTAACAATATCGATGAAGGGATAGCCATTTTCTCGTCCGACAGGAAATGCATATATTTCAACAGCCATTACATGAGGCATATGAACATGATACTGGACGAGGCTACTTTCGCTCCCGAGTCGGTATTCGAGGCTGTGGAATTTTCGCAGATGCTCGAATTCCTCAAAAAGAAGGATACCGAGGCATTCGATAATTATCCTGTGCGCTGGTACGGGAAAATCAGCAAGGGCGGAAATTATTTCCTTGTCAAATTGATTATTTTCTATGACAGGAGCTTTGAAATACTGTTGTCCAATATAACCACGGACGAAGAAAACAGGGCCATCAAGCATGAAATGACAGGAAACATAGCCCATGAGCTCAGGACTCCGGTAAGTACCATAAGCGGATATATCGAGACCTTGCTGCAAATGGGCGAAGGCGACGAGGAAAGGAAAAGGTTCTATTTGCAGCGTACTTATTCGCAGGTCCAGAGGCTGTCGGCTCTGATAAAGGATATTGCCTTGATTACCAAGATAGAAGAGGCTTCCAGCATGTTCGACATGGAAAAACTCGATGTCGCTTCCGTGGTTTCCGACGTCCTTTCGGACTTAGACGAGAAGATAAAGGAGAGCGGGGCGAAGATAGTTGCCGGCATAAAGCCGGGAGTGTATGTCAACGGCAATTATACTCTGCTGTATTCGATATTCCGGAATCTTGCGGAAAACGCCTTGGTGTATGCGGCCGCTCCCGGAAGCGAAATAGGCATAGTCAATTATGCCACGGATGAGAAATTCCATTATTTCAGGTTCTATGATTCAGGCCCTGGGGTTCCTGAAGAGCATCTTTCGAAGATGTTCGACAGGTTTTACAGGGTGGACAAGGGCAGAAGCCGCAAGAACGGCGGAACCGGCCTGGGCCTGTCGATTGTCAAGAATGCCGTGAAATTCCACGGCGGGGACATTTCGGCGAGAAACCGTGCCGGCGGAGGCCTTGAATTCATGTTCTCGTTGAAGAAAATGTGATTGGCCGTCCTTTAAGGAGAAATGTAGCGGGCATAAGTCCCGAAAATAAACTGCACCCCGAAAGTACTGTATCTGACTTTCGGGGTGCGGCTTCAAAAAGGGGCTTGCGCGGTTTTATCCCAATGCGCTTTCCAAATCGCAGATCAGGTCGTCTACGTTTTCTATCCCTGCCGACAGCCGCAGCGTGTTCGGATAAACGCCGGCCGCAATCTGTTCTTTCGGGCTGAGTTGGGAATGCGTGGTGGATGCAGGATGCACTATGAGCGATTTCGTGTCTCCTACGCTTCCCACATGCAGTATGAGCTCAAGCCTGCTGACGAAATCCGCAGCTTCTTTGAATCCTCCTTTGACCTTGAATGTCATGACTCCTCCGAAACCGTGCCTGAGATATTTCTTTCCCAAGCCGTGATACGGGTTCTTCGGCAATCCGGGATAATTCACGCTTTCGACTTTGGGATGCCTTTCGAGGAATTCCGCTATTTCGAGCGCGTTGCCGCAGCATCTGTCCGCGCGCAGGGAAAGCGTTTCCAGTCCCTGTAGCATCAGAAAAGAGTTGAAAGGCGACGGCGCAGGTCCGAGATTCCTTAATCCGTCGATTCTTGCCCGTGCCGCGAATGCCGCGTTCCCGAATATTTCCGTATAGACGGCTCCGTGGTAGCTTTCCGAAGGTCCTGCCAAAAGAGGGTACTTGCCTATGTCCCATTTGAAATTCCCTCCGTCCACGATTACCCCGCCGAGCGCGGTCCCGTGACCGCAAATCCATTTTGTGGCTGAATGTATGCTTATGTTTGCCCCGTATTCTATGGGCCTGCATAAATAGCCCGCCATTCCGAACGTGTTGTCTACCAGCAGGCATATTCCCTTTTTGCGGGCAAGGTCCGCTATCGGTTCGAAGTCCGGGATGCTGAATGCCGGGTTCGCAAGGTTTTCTATGAAGATTGCTTTTGTGCTCCCGTCTATGAGGGGTTCGAGGTCTTCCGGCCTGTCGCTTTTCGCGAACCTGACTTCTATGCCCATGTCCCTTAACGTGATGGCGAACATTGTGAACGTGCCTCCGTACAGGAACGGGGACGAAACGATGTTGTCTCCTTTTTTGGCCACGTTAAGCAGGCTGAGCAGCACTGCCGATTGCCCGGAGGCCGTGGCAGTGGCGGCTACGCCGTTTTCAAGGGCCGCCATCCTTTTCTCGAATACTTCATTCGTGGTATTGGTTATCCTTGTGTAGATGTTGCCTGCCTTTTTCAATGAAAACAGGTCCGCTCCGTATTGCATGTCGTCGAATACGTAAGCCGTGCTTTGATAAATGGGGACTGCGGTGCCTTTGGATACAGGATCGATTTCCTGTCCTGCCCTTACCTGTAGCGTTTCGAATTTGTAGTTGCGTTTCATGATTTTTTGGTTTTTATTGTTTGTTATCGGAATATATGCTTGCCCGCATTTGCGGCCTGTCGAAACGAGGCGTTTTGCGGATAATCTGTTCAGATCAATATGTCGTTCAAAAGGCCTGAGGCCGTCTGGCATGCCCCTGCGCCTGCTCCCTGTATGACAAGCGGGGAAGGGTAGAAGTCGGTCGTTATTATCGCCGCGTTGTCCGTTCCGGACAGGTTGTAGAGGGGATGGTCGCTTCCTATGCTCTCAAGCGACATTTTTGCCTTGTATCCCGGCTCGGAATTCCCGTCTATCGTTATTGAGGCTATGTATCTGAGGCGTTTCCCTTCAGAAGCCGCTTTGGCGTATATGCCTGCGAAAACATTCTCGTTTTCTTCAAGCTTCGTGTAGAAATCTTCTTTTTTCGCATTGAGTATGCTGTCGCTCAGGAGCGGTTCGGATTCAATGTCCTTTTCATCTATGCGTGCTCCGGCCTCTCTTGCTATTATCAGCAATTTGCGCAATACGTCCCTTCCGCTCAGGTCGAGCCTCGGGTCGGGTTCTGTGTATCCCAACGAGCTGGCTTTGCGGACCGTCTCGGCGAACGTGCATGTCTTTCCGCCGTCATAAGTGCTGAATATGTAATTCAACGTGCCTGAGAGGACGGCTTCTATGCGGTGTATCCTGTCCCCGCTGTTTACGCTTCTTGAGATGGATTCGAGTATTGGCAGTGCCGCTCCTGCCGTGGTCTCGTACCTGAGGGCCGCTCCGTTTTCAATCGCCGTTTCCTTCAGCTTGCGGTATTGGCTGTAAGGGGAGGAAAATGTTATTTTGTTGCATGCCACCACGTCATACCCGTATTTGAACAGGTTCATGTATTTGTACGCGATGTCCGAGCATGCCGTGCAGTCCACGAATATCGAATTTTCAAGGCGGATCTCCGCAAGTTCCTTGAAATATGCTTCCGAAGACGCGTTCTTTCCTTCCGACAGCAGTTTCTCTATCTTTTCAGGACTCAGGCCTCCAGTGTCTATGGTGTATTTCCTGCTGTTCGATATGCCGGCGATTCTGATCCTTTTGCCTGTCCTTTTCTCGATATTGCCGGCATTTTTCCCGATAATGTCCACCAATGCCTTTCCGACAGTCCCGTAGCCTGCTATGAAAAGGTTTATTTCCTTGACGGAATCATTTTCGAAGAATTCGTCATGTATGTGCCGTATGGCTTTGTCGGTGTCCGAAGATCTGACGATTACCGATATGTTCCTTTCCGACGAGCCTTGGGCCGTGGCTCTTATGGAAATGCCGTGCCTTCCCAATGCCGATAACATTTTTCCCGTGGTTCCGCATTGGTTAAGTATGTCCTCGCCGACTATGCATACTATCGAGTATCCTTTTTCCACTTTCAAGGGATTGAGCTTTCCGAGCGATATTTCGTAGGCGAAGCATGCATCGGCCGCTTTTTTCGCCTTTTCCGCGTCCTTCTCGGAAATGGCTATGCACATGGTATGCACGGAGGATGCCTGCGTTATGAGGATGATGTTTATTCCGTTCCTGCTCAGGGTTTCGAAAAGGCGGCTTGAAAATCCAGGTATTCCGACCATTCCGTTTCCTTCCAACGAAATAAGGGCGATGTCCCCGGAGTTGGATATGCCGGCTATCTTTTCTTTCTGCCTCGGCGGGTTCTGTTCTATCAGCGTTCCGCTGCAATCCGGATGGAAAGTGTCTTTTACATAAATCGGAATGTTTTTCGATACGGCAGGATATATCGTAGGCGGGTATATGACCTTGGCCCCGAAATGCGAAAGCTCCTGCGCCGCCCTGTAGGATATGTTGCTGATGGTTTTTGCCGAAGGCGCGATTTTCGGGTCGGCGGTCATGATTCCGGGAACATCGGTCCATATTTCCAGTATCCTCGCATTGCATCCTGCGGCGAGCAATGAAGCCGTGTAATCGGAGCCTCCGCGTCCCAATGTCACCGTCCTGCCTTTCTCATCCGAGGCGATGAATCCAGGAAAAACGAAAAGGGTGCATATCGGGTTGGATTCTATTACGGAGGATACGTTATGGCATGTGGCTGCCAGGTCCGCTATGTTGTCTTTCCCGTTTTTGACCGTCTTTATGACGTCTCTTGAATCCACCCATTTTGTTTCTATTCCCATCGAGGCCGTTTTTCCGGCAATTATTTTCGATGAGAGCAATTCGCCGCACCCTTGTATCGTGTCAAGGGATGTTTCGCTCAGTTCGCCCAAAAGGTAAACCCCGTAGGCTGTCTTTTCAAGTGAGTCGAATATGCCGTCGCAGAATGCGAGGGTATCCTCGTGTTTTTCTACAGGCAGCAGCTCCCGTATGATCTGATGGTGGATGTCTCGGTATTCCGATATGAGGTCCTTGTATTTCTCGTCCTTGGAAGAAGCCATTCCGGCGATTCTGATCAATGCGTCCGTGAATCCCCTGATTGCGGAGCATACCACGATTGTCCTGTCATTGTCTGCGGCCTTGGCGATGATGCCTATGGCCTTTTCGATGTTCGAAGCGTTGGCGACTGACGAGCCGCCGAATTTCAATACTTGCATAGTGTTTTATATTAATGATTTATGATTTGAATTCCATTTTGTGCGGCATGTTTGTGCGCCGCCGGGCGGAGGAACGTGCGTTCCTCCAATATCCGTATCAGCTGTTCGTATTCGAGCAGGAATCCGTCATGCCCGAAATCTGAATGCAGTTCCCTGTATCCGGCGTTCGGAATATGGCGTGCCATGGCCTTCTGCTCTTCTGTGGGGAAAAGGTTGTCGGTGTCTATTCCGATTACGGTGCATTCGGCCCTGATTCCGTTTAAGGCCTTTTGTATGCCGCCCCTGTCCCGTCCTGCGTTATGGCTGTCCACTGCGTGCGTGAGATACCAGTATGAATATGCATCGAACCTGTCCGAGAGCTTTTTCCCCTGATGCCTTTCGTAGGAGCAGGCTTTTCGGGCGAATAAAGCATTCTCGTCGTCCTCGTGCTGGGTCGAATTGTATCCTTTGTAGCTCCTGTATGAAATGAGAGCGATGGCTCTTGCGGCCTTCAATCCTTCTTTTCCGCTTCCGGCGTCTTTTTGTTTGAAAAACGTCGGATCGGCTTCAATGGCCATCCTTTGGGCCTCGTTGTAGGCTGTGGCCCACGGCGTGACCCTTGCGCCGCATGCTATAAGCACGGCGTGCCTTATGGAGTCCGGGTCCATGATCGCCCATTCGAGGACCTGGAATCCGCCTATCGACCCTCCGATGAGAATGTCTATGCTTTTTATGCCAAGATGCCTTTTCAGTAGGATTTCGGCCTTTACCATGTCCCTGATCGTGATTTTCGGGAATCCGAGGTACGACGGTCCTGTCAAAGGGCCGGAAGAACCGTATGGCGAGCAAAGCATGTTGGCGCATACTACCGTGTATTTTCCTGTGTCTATCGGCTTGCCGTTTCCGACAAGTTCCGGCCACCATTCGGACGGGTCCGAGTTCGCGGTAAGCGCGTGGCATATCCATATTACACTGCTGCTTTCGTGTCGTGATATATGATATGTTATTTTTAAATTCTCTATGATTTCTCCAGATTCGCATTCGAAAGGCGAGCCGAGTATGTACTCTTCTTTTTCCATGGCTTTAATATTTGTCCTGATGTTTTATGCCGGTCGCGGGCTGCCGGTTTCCTGATTTGTGAAATTGTTTGTATACAGTGAGTTGTCGTGATAATACGGCTATCCGGAAGGATATGGCTGTCGCATCCCGTCCTGCTGTCCGTCATGCGCTTGCCAGTCGGAATGCGATTGGCCGCCATGCGGGCAAGGACCGGTTCAGTCCTGCAAGCTCCTTCCTGCCGCATTGGCTGCGTTTAGGATGGGGCTTTGCCGATAAGCGTTTAAAGGCTTTTCATGCATTAAGGCGTGAACCTGTATGCAGTTTCAAGATTTTAAGATGCTGTCGGCTTGTATGATTTTGTTTGGAATGCCTCCGCGATAAGACCCTTCGCGGCCGGGCAAAAGAATAATCTATGCATCTGAGCGATGCATTCGCATTGACATCATGAATATGGAAAATGAATTTCTCATCAAATGCTTTTACGAATTATCCGATGTCAAAGCTAAGAAAATATTTTTATTGATGCAAGAAAAACGAATTAAATCATATGCGATAGCCATTTTCTTATTTTTCGAGGCCGCGTTTTTCCGCTATTGCCTGCGCGGCCCTGATTCCGTCTATGGCGGAAGATACGATTCCTCCGGAATAGCCGGCCCCCTCTCCGCACGGATACAGGCCTTCGTTGCCTGCATGTTGCAATGTGGACGGGTCGCGCGGAATCCTTACCGGTGACGATGTCCTTGATTCTACGCCCAACAGCAAGGCTTCCCTTGTGAAGAACCCGTGCATTTTCCTGTCGAATTCGGAAAAGGCCTTTCTCATTCTTGACGACACGATGGCAGGGAGGATTTCGTGCAATGGCAAGGAGACCGTTCCGGGCTTGTATGAGGAAGAGGGCAGGGAGGAAGAAGTTATTCCTTTTACGAAATCGGTCATGCGCTGTGCCGGAGCGGCAAACGGATTCCCTGTTTTCCCTGTTGCCGCCCTCATTCTGTTGACAGCCGTGAATGCTGCCTGCTCTGCGGCTTTTTGGAATTCAAGAACGGAGAAAACGCCGTATTTCCCGTATTCCGGGACGTCTTCGGGATTTACTGAAACGACTATTCCGGAATTGGCCCATTGGGAATTCCTTTTTGAATTGGACATTCCGTTCAAAACAGTTTCATTTTCTCCGGTAGAGGAAGGCACGAGCAAGCCGCCCGGGCACATGCAAAAGGAGAAGACTCCCCGTCCGTCTATCTGTGTCACGAGAGAATATTCGGCCGGAGGAAGGATTCCTTCGAATTTGCCTTTGTATTGGATTTTGTCGATAAGGGCCTGCGGGTGTTCCGCCCGTACTCCGAGGGCGAATCCTTTTGCTTCGAGCTTCCATCCTTTCCTGTCGAACATTTCATATATGTCCCTTGCGGAATGCCCGGTCGCGAGTATGACGTCGCTTCCTCGGAAAACCCTTCCGTCAGAACATTCGGCTTCCCATTCCGTGCCGTTTCCCTCTTGCCGTCCATGGCCCGGCCGGCCTCCTGAGGGGCGCAGGTCGATGACTTTTGCCCCGAAATGGTATTCCCCGCCGAATCCGGTTATGGTGTTCCTGATCTTTTCCACGATTGAAGGCAGCCTGTCGCTTCCTATGTGGGGATGGGCTTCGTACATGATCGACGGGTCTGCCCCGAAATTGACAAGCTGCGCGAGGACTTCGCGTATGTCCCCGCGTTTGCTGGAGCGGGTGAACAATTTCCCGTCCGAGAATGTCCCCGCCCCTCCTTCGCCGAAACAGAAATTGGATTCGGGGTTCAATATGCCCTTGGCGGACAATGCCCCTATGTCGAATTTTCTTTTATGCACGTCCTTGCCGCGTTCCAGCATCACGGGTTTTATGCCGTAGCGCAGAAGCCTGAGCGCGGCGAACATTCCGGCCGGTCCTGCTCCTATGACTATTACGGCAGGACTGGAACTGTCGGCATGCCTGTATGGCGGCAGGGCGTATCTTCCTGTCGCAGGCTCGCCTGCCTTGAAGGCGCGGATCAGGTATCTGTAACGTATGCCGCCCCTTGCGTCAAGGGAACGCCTGAGTATGTCGTATTCTCCTACGGACGAGCACGGCACGTGCATGGCCGCCGCCGCTGCGGAAATGATCATTTCCCTTGTCGGCCTTTCATCGGGAGATAGCGTGAGTTCGAATTCTTTCATTTTTCCTGTCAGCATGCAATGCCTGCCGGACGGCCATGCCTTTGCTGGCTGCCTCCCGGCGAAGACTATATTTCTGTTATAGGGCAGCTGCCTTTCCGGATGCGGATTGTCCCGGCGTTGCGCTGCAATAGTTGGCTGCGCGTGAAACAGGCGCGGCGTCAAGCCCGGTCCTGAATCCCGCCATATATTTGTAATAGCCTGTAATCGCTATCATCGCCGCGTTGTCTGTCGTGAACTTGAATTCCGGCACGTGGCATGTCCAGCCCCTTTTCCCGGATTCTTCTACTATCCTCGAACGTAGCTCCGAGTTGGCGGATACGCCGCCTGCGATTGCCACTTCCCTGATTCCGGTATCTTTTGCCGCTTTCACGAGCTTGTCCAAAAGTATGTCTATGACCGTTTTCTGGAACGAAGCGCAAATGTCGGCCTTGTTCTTTTCCATGAAGTCTGGATCTTCCTTGAGCATGTCCCTCAAGAAATAGAGCAGCGACGTTTTGACTCCGCTGTAGCTGTAATCGTATCCTGGAATATGTGGCTTGGCGAATTTGAACCTTTTCGGGTCTCCTTCTTTCGCCAGCCTGTCTATTACCGGGCCTCCCGGATACCCCAGCCCGAGGACTTTGGCGCATTTGTCGAATGCCTCGCCTGCCGCGTCGTCTATCGTCTGCCCGAGGACCGTGAAGTCAAGCGGGCTGTCGACACGTATGATCTGCGTGTGCCCTCCTGAAACAAGCAATGTAAGAAACGGAAAACAGGGAAGTTTCTTGTCCTTGCCCTTTTCCTTTACGAAATGGGACAGTATGTGCCCTTGAAGATGGTTTACTTCCACAAGCGGCTTCCCTGTTGACAGGGACAGTCCCTTCGCGAAGGATGTGCCTACCAGCAACGAGCCTAAAAGGCCCGGGCCTCTCGTGAATGCTATGGCGTCTATTTCATCAATGGAAATCCCTGCTGCCTTTAAGGCCTGGTCGGTCACCGGCACTATGTTGAGCTGGTGCGCGCGGGATGCAAGCTCCGGTACGACTCCGCCGTAAGCTTCATGTACTTTCTGGCTTGCCATTATGTTTGACAGCAGGACTCCGTCCCTTATTACAGCTGCGGACGTGTCGTCGCAGGATGATTCTATTCCTAATATGGTAAGTTCCATTTCCGTTTGTGTTAATGCATGCGCAAATGCTGTATGAACCGCAAATTTATTATAAAAAGCCTATTGTTGGTAGTAAATGCGTATCTTTGAAAGATGAAAATGAAGAAAGGATATTAAGCTTTTAAAGAAAATATCGGCCATATTGCTTATCGTTATGATAGCGCTTCCTTCCGCGCTGCTCATAACGGTGCAGATTCCCAGTGTGCAGACATATCTGATACACCGGGCTGTCGGTGCTTTGTCAAGTCATGCGGACGCTGAAATAAATATAGGCCATGTGTATTACAGTTTTTTCAACAAACTCGTGATACAGGATATTTCGATAGTCTCCCCGACTCCTCTCGGAAACAGCGATACTTTGTTGGCCTGCAAGACCTTGTCTATTTCCATCAAGCCCCAGTCCCTGCTGAATAGAAGATTTCATGCGGACAGGCTTATCCTTGAAGACGGCGTTTTCAATTTCGTCACGGAAGGAATCGGAGGGAAGAACAATGTTTCAAGGATTTTCGGGAAAGGAAAGAAAAAGGATAAAAGGAATAATGATTTCGTGCTGTCCGTGGATGACTTGAGGCTTAACGATTTCAGGTTCGGACTGGTAAACAAGACATCGTCAAGGTACAGGCAGCACGGTCCGGAATTCATCGATTTCAATGATTTGGACTTGTCCGGAATTTATGTGCATCTGAAGGGCCTGCGCTATGTCGACAATGTCCTTCATGCCCAAATACGCAACCTTTCGGCCATGGACAAGAGCGGGTATTTCATTTCCCGCCTGACCGGGAACGCGGAAGTTTCGTCGCATGAAGCACGCATATCGAATCTTTTCATAAAGGATAATTATTCGACGGTCAGGGCCTTGTATTATTCGATGAAATACGAGTCGACCAAATCGTTCGCGGATTATGTGCATGATGTGCACATGGCGGCTGTTTTTAATAATACAACGTTGGATTTCAGGACTATAGGCAAGATGTCCCCCGGCCTTGAAAATTGCAGTCTCGCCGTGAATATTACCGGGCATGTAAGCGGTCCGGTAGACAATATGAGGGGAGATAACCTTTATGTCACGATGCTCTCCGGCTTTACCTCGCTGAACCTCGATGCTTCTATAAAGGGCCTTCCCGACGTGGACGAGACCATATCCAATATAAAGATAAAGGAATCGTCGTTCACGTCTTCCGACATATCGGAAATCATAGCAGGGTTCGGAAACGGGAAAAGCCCTGAATTCCTGGAGTCCCTCAATCCTTTCGACGTGTACAGGTTCAGCGGCGAGATAGACGGGCTTCTTACCGATTTCGCATTGAAGGGTGCTCTCGAATCGGAATACGGGTTTGCTGAAGCGGATGTGGTCATAAATGCCGCCGAGCCGGAAAAGGGTTTTGAAATCAAGGGATTCGCAGGGTTGACGGATACCGATTTGAGGTATTTTTCAGGCATCGGTCTTTTGGGGAACGCGACTGCATATGCCGCATTCGGGGCTACTATAAAAGGCAAGGACATAGACCTTGATTTAAGGCGGCTCGATGTAGGCAATATAGAAATCAACGGATACGGTTATACCGGCATAACGGCCGAGGCATCCTACTCGGGCAATATTTTCGACGGAGTCCTTGAAGTGTCTGATCCTAACTTGAAACTGGCATTGAAAGGCAAAGGGTCTTCCGATCTTTCTTCGCTGGACGTGGCTGCCGATCTTGAACACGTGAATCTTTCGGCTATCAATATCAACAAAAGGGACAGCGTTTCGATCGCGAGCGCGGCATTGCACGCGAATTTCGTTTCTAACGGGAAAGGCGACATTTTCGGAAATATCGAGGCAAGCGGCATGAGGTACGAGAACGAATGGAAAAAATACAAGTTCGGGGATTTGCATTACAATTCCGTGTCCCATGAAGGAGATTATTCCATCCGTATAGCTTCGCCGTTTCTCGACGCCGATTACAGGGGCGACGCCCCGTTGTCTTCGTGCATCGACGATGTCAAGCGCAAAGTGATAGGAGAAATGCTGCCTGCTGTCGTCAAAGGCATTGAAAAGGAGGAATTCCCTTCCGATTCGATAGATTGCGGGCATTCTTATGAAATGAAGGTCGTAATGAAGGATATGGACAACGTCCTGGATGCCGTGTTCCCGTCCGTCAGGATTGCTGACAGCAGCATTGTCGATTTCAGGATTGCCGGACGGAATGCGGATTTCAGATTCACGAGCGACAGCCTCGGATGGGGAAGCGCGGCATTGGAAGGAATAGACTTGTCTGTCGAAAAGGACAGCGTCGCAAAAATCGCCATGAGATGGGACGGTTTTTCGTTATGGAAGATGAACATATCCGACGTATTGCTTGAAAGCAGGATATTCAATAATGCATTGGCTACGGAATTGAGGTTTGGCGGCAATGCTTCCGATTACGGAGCAGGAGTTTTCCAAGGCACGGCCCATGATGGAATATCGGTCCGGGATGGATTTTATCAGGGAATGTACGGCATCCCTGCATATGCAAGCTCTGCAAGGCCTGATGCTGACATCTTTATAAACAGCGAAATAGTCCGCGACAGCTCCGGCGGCATCGGATTTTATTCGTCTTTCGACAGTTCGTATGTATATTTCAAGTCCGCAAGATGGGATATTCTTCCTTCTTCCGTGGATTATCATGGAGGCAGGCTCGTATTCGACGGATTTTCGATCTTGAACGGCAGCCAGAGTTTCGGCATAGACGGCTCGTTGTCCAAGGACGATGCAGACAGGCTGTCGCTCGCCATGAACAGGTTCGACATCTCCATCTTGAACCTGCTGATGAAAAAGAATATGGATTTGCAGGGTTTTCTGACCGGAGGTGCGGACTTGGGAAAGATCGGCGGCGAGACAAGGCTGCTTCTTGACGTGAAAGGGGATTCCTTAAGCATATCCGGCTCTGAAATAGGCGGACTGGATTTGACAAGCAGGTGGAATTCCGATTATTCAAGGCTCGATGTCATGATGAGCAATGTCCTTGACGGAAGACGGCAGTTTTACGCCGAAGGCTTTTATGCGCCTTCGACAAAATCGATAGGGTTCGATTTGGAGGCGGATTCGTTGCCTGTCAAATATTTCGAGCCTGTCCTTTCATCGGTGGTGACGGATCTCGGCGGTTCGGTCTCATTCAGCGGGGCGAAGATTTCAGGAACGATCCAGTCGCCTGTTGCGGATTGCCCTGCCGTAAGGTTCAATGGCATGAACCTCACGATCGATTATACCAAAGTTCCGTATGTGCTGGACGGATACGCTTCTGTCAATTCATCCGGCGCAAGCTTCAAAAAAGCCGTGATTACGGATGGCGGCGGCGGAAGGGGCATTCTTAACGGCGGGCTTGAATATGAGTTTTTCAAGGATTTCAAGGTCAACCTTAACCTTTTGTTCGACAACCTGCAATGCCTTAATACGGCGGAGACGGATAATTCCGCTTTTTACGGGAATGTCACGGGAAGCGGGGCTTTGGACATGACAGGCCCTTTCAACGAGCTTGTCCTCGACATGAATTTCAGCACAGGACCTAATTCTTCATTTCATATACCGTTATCTTCATCTTCGAACGCTTCCAATACTGACATAATCAAGTTCGTGAATCCGTTCGCTTCGGACGATGTCGTGGAGAAGGCGCGTGCTATGGAGGAGAAGCCGAATATAATCGTGCGGATGAACGCGGCGGTCAATCCCGATGCGGATATCCAGATCGAGATAAACAAATCCCTCGGCGACATATTGCGTACCACCGGGACCGGCAATGTCTCGTTGGAGGTGAATCCTCGAAACGACCTGTTCAATATTTTCGGCGATTATACCGTCTCTGACGGAAGTTACCGTTTCGTGATATTGGGGATAACGTCCAAGGACTTCGAATTGCAGGAAGGAGGACAGATCAATTTCAACGGGAACATAATGAACAGCACCCTGAATCTTGCGGCGTCATACAGGACTAAGGCTTCCCTTAACACGCTCATATCGGATACCACTTCGATTTCGACAAGGAGGACCGTTGATTGCAATATACAGATGTCCGGTGCTTTGGTCAATCCGGAACTGAGGTTCAGCATAGATATCCCTGATCTTGAACCGACTACGAAAGCGAGGGTGGAAAGCGCATTAAGCTCTGACGACAAGGTCCAGAAGCAGTTCGCTTCCCTCTTGGTTTCGGGCAATTTCGTGCCTGATGAACAGTCCAACATCGTCGACAATTCATCGTTGCTGTATTCGAACGCGAGCGAAATGATTTCCAATCAGTTGAATAATGTGTTCAGGCAGCTCGACATACCTTTGGACCTCGGCTTCAATTACCAGCCCGGTGCGGAACGGGGGCAGGACCTGTTCGACGTGGCCATATCCACGCAGCTTTTCAACAACAGGGTCGTCGTGAACGGCAATATAGGGAACGGCCAGTATGACAAGGCAAACAGCGTGGTTGGCGACATAGACATAGAGATAAAGATAGAAAAGAAAGGCAGGCTGCGCCTTAATCTGTTCTCCCATTCAGCTGACCAGTATTCCAATTACTTGGATGACAGCCAAAGGCAGGGGATAGGCATAGTCTACCAGGAAGAATTCAACACGTTCGATGAATTGTACAGGCGCATTTTCTGGAGCAAGAAACGGCAGGAGGCGTACAGGCGCAAAATGGCGCGCGAGATACTGGAGTCCGGAAAATCGTCCGGCAACGCCAATGGGCAGGAATGACCTGCTTTCGAGGCCGCTGTTTTTCTCTGAGACCGCGCATGGGCTCTTTTGATAGGTCTATGGGCGTGTGCTTGACCTATGCTGATTTTGGATGCAGATAGGCATATCTAATGGCACGATTCCAATTCAATCCCGTCAGAAATCAAATCGGAAGATTTATCTTCTATAAATGACAGGCAATTAAAATGCTGCGACAATCTTACGGACTTTCTGCAACTTTTCCATAAACGATTTATTCCGTTTGACTGTATGCATATTGTATCTTGCCTGCATCTGCAACAGTGGTTCTGCTGGAATGTCCAACGCCGCTTCGACAAGCAATGCAAGTTCTGTATTTACCTGTCTCTTGCCGTTCAGTACTTCATTAAGCAGCGTGTATGAAATTCCCATTTCTGCCGCCAATTGTCTTTGGGATATTTTTCTATACTCCAGTTCATCTTTCAGCACTTCCCCGGGATGTGTCGGCCGGAAAGGCTCAAGGTTGTTTGCTATCATATTCGGGTTTATCCTCATTAAAGACAACGTGTCGGGTAAACTCATCATAATATCTATCACTCGGACATATTTGTTGATTATCTGCGGCTGGTATCTATGTTTCTTGTCACTTGTCTTTCCTGTGACATACAGTTCTTTCAGATAATCTTTGTCAAAAATTATATCCATTATATCGTTATTTCTGCAAATATAATCATTTTATTAAAATTCACAAAAAAGTGAACATATTCTGATTGCTGCTCCAGGTTATTTTGGAATCCGCAACTGTCGGCAACCCAGTGAAGACCCTCGGCAGACAGAATCTTCAGCAAAGCTTAGTCCGAAATCACAGTGAAATCTCCTCGAAATTCTGTCGTTAGCTCACAAAAAATATCCGGAATTTCACTGTACAACCGTTATCCAGTCACCGCACGTTCCAAATGCCTATATATGCGAAAAACCCTGCAACTATCAAAGTTACAGGGATTTGTATCAAATATGCCCTTATCTGCAAAATCAGGTAAAAGGAGGGATTTCAAAGCTTGCTGAATTCTTAAACACCCGGCTTGCCTGTTGGTAATTAGGATTTTAAGAATTAGCGTAACGTGGAAATCACCTTTTTGGCTATTTCGGATTACTTGTTCATCGCCTGTGCTACTTCGACGGCCACTGCGACTGTTGCTCCCACCATAGGGTTGTTTCCCATTCCGAGGAATCCCATCATCTCAACATGCGCGGGAACTGACGAAGAACCTGCGAATTGCGCGTCCGAGTGCATGCGGCCCATGGTGTCGGTCATGCCGTATGAAGCAGGGCCTGCGGCCATGTTGTCAGGATGCAGGGTCCTTCCCGTGCCGCCGCCTGATGCCACTGAAAAATACGGTTTTCCGGCAAGCACTCGTTCTTTCTTGTATGTTCCTGCGACAGGATGCTGGAAGCGCGTAGGGTTGGTGGAGTTTCCGGTGATTGAAACTTCTACGCCTTCATGCCACATGATTGCGACACCTTCGCGCACGTCGTCTGCGCCATAGCATCTTACTTTTGCGCGTTCGCCGTCGGAATATGCCGTTTCCTTGACTACATGGAGCTCGCCCGTGGCATAGTCGAACTGTGTCTGCACGTATGTGAATCCGTTGATGCGGGAAATGATCATTGCAGCGTCTTTCCCAAGCCCGTTGAGGATTACCCTGAGAGGTTCTTTGCGCACCTTGTTGGCTGATTTTGCAAGGCCGATCGCGCCTTCGGCGGCAGCGAATGATTCGTGGCCTGCAAGGAACGCGAAGCACTTGGTTTCATCGCGAAGTAGCATCGCTGCAAGGTTTCCGTGTCCTATGCCGACTTTTCTGTCATCGGCTACCGAACCCGGGATGCAGAAAGCCTGCAATCCTATTCCGATCGCTTCGGCTGCTTCAGCTGCCGTCTTGCATCCTTTCTTGATGGCTATGGCTGCTCCTACGACATATGCCCATGCTGCGTTTTCGAATGCGATAGGCTGTATGTCCTTGCATATCTTATAAGGGTCGAGGCCTTTCTCGTCGCAAATTGACTTGGCCTGGTCGATGTCTTTTATTCCATATTCGTTCAAGGCCGCGTTGATCTGGTCGATGCGCCTTTCGTAACTTTCAAATAATGCCATATATGAATTTTTAACTTGTTTTTAATTTTGTTAGCGGCAGTCCGCCTGTAGTCCTCTGCCTGACTTCCTGGCCTTTCTGCCGTCAGCTCTGTTATTCCTGTCTCGGATCTATGTATTTTACCGCTTCGGCGAACCTTCCGTATGTGCCTGTCGCTTTTTTCAGGGCGGCGTTGGCATCCTCGCCTTTTTTCACCATTTCCATGAATTTTCCGAGGTGGACGAATTCATAGCCTATGACTTCATCGTTTTTGTCCAGTCCCATCCTCAGGCAGTAGCCTTCCGCCATTTCCAGATAGCGCGGGCCTTTGAGTTTCGTCGAGAACATCGTTCCCACCTGGCTGCGGAGACCTTTCCCCAAATCTTCCAGACCCGCTCCGACAGGCAGGCCTCCTTCCGAAAAAGCCGATTGGGTACGTCCGTAAACTATTTGCAGGAAAAGTTCGCGCATTGCCGTGTTGATGGCGTCGCATACAAGGTCCGTATTGAGGGCTTCGAGCAATGTCTTGCCTGGAAGTATTTCGGCCGCCATGGCAGCCGAATGCGTCATTCCGGAGCATCCGAGGGTTTCCACCAAGGCTTCTTCGATTATCCCATTCTTGATATTGAGGGTTAGCTTGCATGCTCCCTGTTGAGGCGCGCACCAGCCGACTCCGTGCGTGAGGCCTGAAATATCCGTGATTTCCTTAGCCCTTACCCATTTTCCTTCTTCGGGTATGGGAGCTGGCCCATGGTTAGGGCCTTTTCTTACAATGCATTGATGTTCAACTTCGTGTGAGTATACCATAATGTTTATATATAATTGGATTTTATATGTGCGTGCACATGATTTTGTTTAATTGGCAAATATACTCTATTTTTACAAATTCCAAGATGTGCTGGGAAATTCAATGCAAGCCGAGCGCAGAGGCCAAGCGAAGCTTGGACTATGCCGAGGCGCAGCTTGAATAGCCGCGAAGCGGAAACACAACGAAAGCACAAAAATGCATAAGGCGAAGCGGAAATTCAATGCAAGCCGAGCGCAGAGGCCAAGCGAAGCTTGGACTATGCCGAGGCGCAGCTTGAATAGCCGCGAAGCGGAATTTGAAACAAATTATAAAATATATGAAATTCAAACTGACACCAATCATTATGGCTGCATCCCTTTTTGCAGGCGCGTGCTCTTCTTCTGCTGAAGGGCCGATTATAGAAAAAACGGACATCAAGGTCGAAAACGGGCTGTTCACACCTGAAATAATGCATATGTTGGGCAAGGTGAGCGACCCGCAGCTTTCTCCGGACAAATCGAAGATACTGTACGGGGTCTCGTACACGGACATCGGACAGAACAAAAGCAACAGGGAACTGTTCGTCATGAATACGGACGGTACGGGAAATACGAGGATAACAAGGACTCCGCAAAGCGAATCATGCGCAAGATGGATAGACGATACTCGCATAATGTACATACGCGGCGGCCAGATATGGGTGATGAATGCCGACGGTTCAGGCGCGAAGCAGGTGAGCGACGTTGAAAACGGAATATCCGAATTCAAGCTCTCTCCTGACAAAAAGTCGCTGATCTATGTTTCCGAAGTGAAGGCGTGCATCAAGCCGACAGACAATTATCCGGACCTGGACAAATCCTCCGGAAGGACGATCACTGATCTGATGTACAGGCATTGGGATCATTTCGTCGAAACCGTGCCTCATTCTTTCGTGGCTTCATTTGACGGAAACAGGGTAGGCGAAGGCGTCGACATTCTCGGAAGCGAGCCTTACGAATTGCCGACCCTTCCGTTCTCGGGCCTGGAACAGCTGAGCTGGAGCCCGGACGGAAAATACATAGCATATTCATGCAGGAAGGTTACCGGCAAGGAATATGCCTTTTCGACCGATACGGACATATACATATACGACGTGGCTTCGGGAAAGACAGTGAAGAACATAACCGACGGAATGGACGGGTATGATACCGAGCCTTCATACTCCCCTGATGGAAAAACCCTTGCATGGATAAGCATGGAAAGGCCGGGATTCGAGGCTGACAAGAGAAGGCTTTTCGTTTACGATATCGAGTCCGGACACATGAAGGACTGCACGGCAGGGTTCGGTTACAATGTCGATTCCTATGCATGGAGCGACGACGGCAGCACCATATATTTCAATTCCTGCGTTAATGCCCTTGTCGGCCTTTTCAGCATGAATATGGAGGATAATTCCGTAAGGCGCATAACTCCTGAAGACGCATGGTTCGATTTCAGCGGCGTGCAAGTCGCAGGCGACAGGCTTATCGGTACTTATGCAAGCATGAAGATGCCTTCCGAACTCGTTTCCGTAAACATATCGGACGGGTCGTTCGCGCAGATTTCGCATGAAAACGACGATATCCTGTCCAAGTTGAAGGATGTCAGGATAGAAGACAGGTGGATGCCTACCACTGACGGCAAGAAAATGCTAACATGGGTGGTATACCCGCCTGATTTCGATCCGGAAAAGAAATATCCGGCCATACTAATTTGCCTCGGCGGTCCTCAGAACACGATGAGCCAGTCTTTCTCGACAAGATGGAATTACAGGCTCATGGCAAGCCAAGGATATATTGTCATACTTCCTAACAGGCGCGGGGTCATAGGTTTCGGCCAGGACTGGACGGACGAGATTTCCGGTGACTATTGCGGGCAGTGCATGAGGGATTATGCTACCGCTGTGAATGAAATGAAGAAGGAAAAATACGTAGGCAAGGTAGGCGCGGCCGGCGCAAGTTTCGGCGGCTATTCGATATATTATCTTGCCGGGACCCACAATGGCATGTTCGATGCGTTCCTTGCCCATGCAGGAATCTTCAACCAGGAACAGATGTATATGATGACCGAAGAATTGTGGTTCCCTAAATGGGATAACGGCGGAGCTCCATGGGACACCAATCCTGTCGCAGCAAGGCATTATTCGCATTCCCCTCATAAATTCATCAAGAAATGGGATACTCCTATCATGATAACGCACGGGGAAATGGACTACAGGGTTCCTGTCGAACAGGGAATGGCCGCTTTCAATGCGGCTCAGATGATGGGCGTGGAATCGAGGATGCTCCTGTTCCCTGAAGAAAACCATTGGATATTGAGGCCTCAGAATTCTGTTCATTGGAACAGGGAATTCTTTGCGTGGTTCGACAAATATCTTAAAGACTAAAAAACGGGCTGTTCTTTCCGGGCGTGCTGCTGTTTGCCGGTATGCATCCGGCAGCCCTGCCCGGGAGCAGGCGGGAAATGCAAATTATTGGAAAAAATGAACGATGCAAATCCTTTATTGACAGAATCCGGACTGCCTTGCGGCGCTCCGGATTTCGTCAAAATAAAGCCGGGGGATTATATGCCGGCTTTTGAAAAGGCTATAGAAGAAGCCAAAAAAGAGATAGATTCGATAGCTTCCGATAACAGAGACCCGGACTTCTGCAATACTGTCGAAGCGATGGAAAAGTCCGGCGCTTTGTTAGACAAGGTTTCTAACCTGTTTTTCAATATAAAGGAAGCGGACACTTCTCCCGAAATGGAAAGGACGGCAGAGGCTGTTACCCCGATGCTTACAGAATTCAGCCTGCACGTCTCCATGAATGAAAAACTGTTCGGCAGGGTGAAGGCCGTCTACGACAATAGGAAGGCCCTGTCTCTTGACAAGGAAGGCGAGATGCTTCTTGAAAAGACCTACAAGTCTTTTGCGAGGAACGGAGCTGAACTCAAGGGCGAAGCCAGGAAAAAGTACGGCGAGATTGAAGAAAAGCTTTCTTTGGCGGTCCTGAAATACGGTCAGAATGCGCTGTCCGGGCAAAACGCGTATTCTATGAATATTACCGACGAATCAGAACTGGACGGACTCCCTGAATACGTGAAGGAAGCCGCTGCCGAAGAGGCTTGCTCCAAAGGGAAAAGCGGCTGGCTTTTTACCCTGCATGCCCCGTCATACGGTCCTTTCATGAAATATGCCGCTAACCGGGATTTGAGGAAGCGGATGTGGATGGCTTATAATACCATTTCCGTTTCAGGCGATTACGATAATCGCGAGATTGTCAGGAACATAGTGAACCTCAGGCTGGAGAAGGCAAGGCTGCTTTCTTACGGCACGCATGCGGACTATGTCCTTGAAGAAAACATGGCAAAGGACAAGGAGACGGTGAACGGATTCCTTTCAGGACTCGTGGAACGTACTATGCCTTTCGCGAATGAAGAGTTCGGGCTGATCGAGGATTTCGCGCATGGAAAGGGCCTTGAAGGAGAGCTCATGCCATGGGACTTCCCGTATTATTCCGAGATGTACAGGCATGAGAAATTCGATCTTAACGACGAGCTGCTGAAGCCGTATTTCAGCCTCGAATCCGTTCAGGACGCTGTATTCGGGCTGGCTGGCAGGCTCTATGGAATTTCAATAAGGCCGGCTGCCGGGATTCCTGCATACCACAATGATGTCAGGGTGTTTGAAATGACGGATAATGACGGCTCTTTCCTCGCGTTGCTGTACATGGACTATTTTCCGCGCGAGAGCAAGCGCAGCGGGGCGTGGATGACGGAGTTCCGTGGAACATCGGTGGATGGCGGAAAAGAAAAAAGGCCGTTCATAAGCCTTGTGTTCAATTTCACCAAGCCGTCTTCAAAAAAGCCGTCGCTGCTATCGTTCTCAGAAGTGACGACGTTCCTGCATGAATTCGGGCATGCCCTGCACGGGGCTTTTGCAAAAGGCAGGTACGCATCGCTGACCGGAACGAATGTGGCCCGCGATTTCGTGGAACTTCCTTCGCAGCTCATGGAAAACTGGGCATATGTGCCGGAGTACCTGAATTCGTTCGCAAGGCATTACCGGACAGGGGAAAAGATTCCTTCCGAATATGTAGACAGGATAATAGGAAGCAGGAATTTTCTGAGCGGCTATTATCAGGCAAGGCAGCTGTCTTTCGGATTGCAGGATATGGCATGGCATTGCATTTCCGAACCATTTGAAGGCAATGTCCTTGAGTTTGAAAGGAAAGCCGTAGAACCGGCAAGGGTCCTGCCTTCGGTGGACTGCACGTCTGTGGCGACCAATTTCAATCATATATTCGCTGGAGGCTATTCCGCCGGATATTATTCGTATAAATGGGCGGAAACACTTGAGGCGGATGCCTTTTCATTGTTTTTGGAAAACGGAGTGTTCGACAGGGCTACGGCTGCCTCATTCAGGGAGAACATACTTTCCAAAGGCGGCATCGAAGACGCCGGTGTCCTTTACAGGCGTTTCAGAGGACGCGACCCGCAGCCTGACGCCTTGATGGAAAAACTCGGGCTTGTGCGATGAACGCGCATGCGGGCCCGATTTATTGCGGCGGACATGAATGGACGGCTGGAATCCTCTTTTCCGCGCCGGGGAGTCGCCCGGCATGCGGACCGGCGCATGGAAATCCGGCTGATGACCATTAAAAGAAACGGGAAAACGAAATGGCAAGTTATTTACAGGTAGAAAACATATCCAAGTCTTACGGGGACAGGACTCTTTTCAAAAATGTCTCGTTCAATATCAATGAAGGAGACAAAATAGCCCTCATCGCTCCGAACGGCACCGGAAAAACCACGCTTCTTTCCATCCTGGCCGGAAAGGACAGTTCGGACATGGGCGGGGAAGTCAAATTCCTGAAGGACATAAAGGTCCATTTTCTTGAACAGGACCAGCTTTACGACCCTGATTCGACAATATTCGATATATTGTACAACGGAGCTGACGACGTTTCGGCTGCCATAAGGCAATATGAACAGGCCGTGGCTTCCGGAGACATGCACAGGATAGGAAATGCTATGAACCTTATGGATTCATTGCAGGCCTGGAAAATCGAGCAGGATATAAAATCGTCGCTCTCGTCGCTCGGCATCGAAGATTGCTCGAAAAAGGTATCCGTCCTTTCCGGAGGTGAAAGGAAAAGGGTAGCGATAGCCGCGATGATATTGTCCAAAGCCGATTTCCTCGTGCTTGACGAACCTACTAACCATTTGGACCTCGATACTATAGAATTCCTTGAAGATTATTTGGGAAAGTCGAGGTGTACCCTTTTGATGGTCACCCATGACAGGTATTTTCTCGACAGGGTATGCAACCATATAATCGAACTCGATAAGGACGGCATATATAACTATAGCGGCAATTATTCCTATTTCCTTGAGAAGAAGCAGGAAAGGGAAGACATGCGCGCTGCCGAAATAAAAAGGGCGAAAAACCTTTACAGGACTGAACTCGACTGGATGAGGCGCATGCCGTGCGCGAGGGGAACGAAGGCCAAATACAGGGTGGACGCCTTTCATGTCCTAAAAGGCAAGGCGTTTGATAATGCAGCCTCCGCAAGGTCCATGGAAATAGACTCTGGGATGGCAAGGGTCGGCAAGAAAATAATCGAATGCAGGAATGCCACTTATTCATACGGGGACAAGCTTATTCTTGACGGATTCACATATAATTTCGCGCGTGGCGAAAAGATAGGCGTAATAGGCCCGAACGGGATAGGGAAATCCACGTTCATAAAATTGCTTATCGGGGAACTGAAACCGGATTCGGGAACGATAAGCGTAGGAGAGACGATCAGGTTCGGATACTATTCCCAGGCAGGCATGAGTTTCAACCCGGATCAGACCGTAATGGAAGCCGTGAGGGACATTGCCGAAACGGTAAGGCTTTCGGACGGTTCTGTCGTCTCGGTAACGTCGTTCCTCGGCAAATTCCTTTTTCCTCCGTCTTCTTACAACGTGAAGATCGGCAAGCTAAGCGGCGGCGAGAGGAGGCGCCTCTACCTTCTTACGGTCCTTATGCGGAATCCTAATTTCCTCGTGCTCGACGAGCCTACGAATGATTTGGATATTCTGACATTGAATATATTGGAGGATTATCTCGTTTCGTTCGAAGGTCCGGTGCTCGTGGTTTCCCATGACAGGTATTTCATGGACAAGATAGCTGATCACATATTCGTGTTTACAGGCGGAGGAGAAGTCCGGGATTTTCCGGGAAGCTATACCGATTTCCGCAATTTTATGGAAGCAAACGGATTGAAGGATTATGGAACGGCCATGTCAGCCCATAGCGGCGTTGATACAGGCCGGGCCGACAATGCATCCTCGTCTAAAAGCACGAATCAGAAAGGCAAGAACCGGTCATTCAATGAAAAGGGGGCAGGCCGTCCGTCCGTGCGGAAGCTTTCGTACAAGGAGAAAATGGAGATAGAAGAATTAGAGGCTGGAATTGCGGCTTTAGAGGCTGAAAAAAAGGAAATCGAGGAAAAACTGTCTTCCGGCCTGCTTTCCGCTAAAGAACTGAATGAAGCCTCATTGCGCTATTCGGAATGTTCGGCCGTTTTGGACGAAAAAGAAACAAGATGGCTTGAACTTAGTGAAGCGGGGACATTTTAAATATCAATGAATATGAAAAATACAGCGTATGCCGCTCTTGTGGCGGCTCTTGTCTTTTTGCCGTTTTCCTTACCCGGCAATGCACGATGCGAATCAGGCAATGGGGGCGACGGTGTCTCGGGAACATGGTCCGGAAAGATTTCGGCAGGAATCGCTTCTCTCAATATAGTTTTTCACATCTGCGAAAAAGACGGGAAATTGTTTTCATTGTTGGATAGCCCTGATCAGAACGTTTCGGGCATAGCGGCCGACAGCTCTTCATTGAGGAACGACACCGTTTTTATCAGGATAAGCCGCCTTATGGCCGAGTACGAAGGCGTTTTCAGAAATGACAGCATATGCGGAACATTCAGGCAGTCCGGAATGGATTTCCCGCTTGTTCTCCGGCGCGGGTTCACGCCGTCCGGAAGGCCGCAGACTCCTGTGCTTCCTTTCGGGTATACGACGGAAGACGTGGTTTTTGAAAATGACAGAGACGGGGCCTCTCTTGCCGGAACCATTTCTTATCCGGTCGGCTATGGACATGGCATGGAAAGCTGCCGTCCGGCAGGGGACGTATGTCCGGATGACGCCGGTTCAGGCCCGAAGGCACGCCGTCCGGACAAAAGCCTGCGGATTGGCGGCAAGCAGGAAAGCGGGCCTGCGCAGGCCCGGCAGGATTGCAGGCCTTGCATGGTGGTAATGGTGTCGGGAAGCGGCTTGCAGGACAGGAACGAGGAAATTTACGGGCACAAGCCTTTTCTTGTTATAGCGGACTGGCTTGCGAAAAACGGCATAGCTTCGCTAAGGTACGACGACAGGGGAACAGGAGGCTCGAAAGGCGATGTGGAAAATGCCACCACTGAAAATTTCATGCGAGATGCCCTTGCTGCCGTAAGGTTCGCTAAGCAGACAGGCCGGTTTTCCCGCGTGGGCATTCTCGGGCATAGCGAAGGCGGCACGATAGCGTTCATGGCCGCTGCCGAATCGGACGATGTGGATTTCGTAATAAGCCTTGCAGGCGGCGCGGTCGGCGGCGACAGCATCCTTGTCTGGCAGAACAGGCGTATGCTCGAACTTTCCGGAGTTGACGGGGAAATAATCGACGGATACGTGCGCGTATTAGGCAAGGTCTTGGAAATAAAGGCTCTCGGATTTCCGGAATGTGTCAAGGGCTATAAAAAACTGAGGAAGAAGTATTCAATGTATCCGGAAGACCGGATCGACGGTTTGATTGCTTCAGTTGTTGTCGATGAAATCATGGAAGAAGAACCGGTCGGCCTGCCCGCCGCTGCGATAAGCAATCTGAAGAATGTCCTTGCCCGCAAAAGCGCGTGGATAGATTATTTCATAGCGAGCGACCCTGCGGAATATATCAGGAAGACGGACTGTCCAGTGCTGGCCCTTAACGGAAGCAAGGACACCCAGGTGGATCCGTCTTCGAACCTTGCCGCCATACGGGAAAATGCGCCGCGAGGCAGCAATGTGACGGTAATCGAGCTTCCCGGGCTCAATCATCTTTTCCAGCATTGTTCAACAGGTCTTGTGTCAGAGTATAAAGACATCGAGGAAACCATTTCTCCAGAAGTACTGGAACTGATTGCGGACTGGATACTGTCCTTATAAAGTAAGTGTAAGTGTTTGTCTCGTGTTCGTCTCATGTCCGAAAACCATTATGTTTTTTGCCGTCCTTGTAAAGGAAATTTTATCCGCATTACGTTTTTGGCTGCGGCACTATGCGGACTCTCATTTGGTCCAAGCCGCGCGTGACGGGCGGTAGAACCTGCTGACACTGCATATGCGGGAAACTCCGGCTTTCCATTCGGCAGTGTTTCATTCGATGTATAATCTGCATGACTGCGCATATGCGGGCGTGCCGCGTGTAGAAGGCTGTGGCCGGAAAGCATGGGACTTTTTATGTCGACGTTGCAATGACAGCGTGCCGAACTCCGGCGGATGCCGGGAGGTGTTTCCATATAGCGCGGGCGCATGCCTTGTCAGAACATTGATTTTCAAATGGCATAGCCTGCCTTTGTAAAAACAACAACAAAAAAGCCGCGTAAGCAACGCGGCTTTTTTGTCTGATATGTCATTTTTTACGAAGAATTATCTTGCAGGAAGGTACATAGGAGCCAGTTTCGCTGCTGATTCTCCGGTTTCTTCACCGAAGATGTCCACGAGTTCTATGGCAGAAGGATCATCGTATTGGCCTTTTACTATATCAACCTGGGCGATATGCGAGTTTTCTCCCAACCTGTTTTGGTAAGTATTGTCTTCGTATCTTTCACAGTAAGAAGCCAGCCAGTATGAATGTCCTGAGACTGCGCTTACTACCGTCGGGCCTTCGAGCAATGTGAATATGCCTGTCTGCACGCTCGACATGATAAGGTTGGATATTATAAGGTCATTGTTCATATCCTGTATGTCGTTTGTAATCATGCATATTCCCATGAGATAACTGAATGAGCTTCCAGGGAATTCGTTCCAATTGTTTTCGGAAGATGTCCATATTACGGCATCGGAACCGTTCTGCTTGTTCGAATTGAATCCGGTGATGAAACTTTGGAGGGTCTTCTGCTGTTCTACTGTCGCAGTAGGAAGGAGCTCGCTGAATCTTGATGAGAGCTCATCGAGATCGTATACCTTGTATCCTTGTTCAAATTTGAGAGACGTATCCCAGCTCCTGGTGTGGTATTCTGTAGTGGTACAATACCTTACTACTCCTTTGGCAGTTATGTCGACAACGAAAATAGTCATGTCGGTATCAGGGGATGCTCCGAGATTGTAAATCTGCCTGTCGCCGTAGTTGTTTGCGATAGAGTATATGCAGTCTTCTACCGTAAGGCTCGGATTCGCGTCGATGGTTTCTTCTACGGCTTCATCGATGTATGCCTGTATTTTCGCCAGGTCGCCGTTGCCGTTGCCGTCGCCCAAGGTGGCATTGAAATCTTCAGTTGTCATTTGCGAGCACCAGTACATCGGAGAATCGTCGTTCACGCTTACTGCTGTAATGCATCCTATAGGGATTATGTTCATAGGAGTGATGTATGCTTCAAGAAGAGGCACATGCCTGTCGGTCTTGAAGAGGGCTTTGAAAAGCCTCTTGCCCATGTTCCCTTTGTTGTCGAGCTGGAAAGCATAGACATAGTAGTTTGAATTCGGTTCGAGTCCGGTGAATTCCACTGTCTGGTTCCCGCTGTATATTTTTGCAAGCACGTCCGGATTGGCGATATCGGCAGCAACCTGTTTCATGAGTACCGAGTCTGCTCCTATTTTGTCGTATTCGGTCTTCAGGATGCAGTCGAGATAGTAGGTCACATTCGCAGTATCGACTTCAGCCCTTACTGAAACTGAGTTTTCGCTGATAGAGGAGTTGTCTACGGAAAGAGTGACCGTCATTCCAGTGAATCCGTCACCCCCTCCCGGAATAACAGGTCCTTCTCCATTGTCGCATGATGCGAATGAAAGAGTCGCGATGGCAGCAATAGATGCTGATACAAACGACAGATAGCTTTTGATTTTCATGATAAGTATTTTAATTAATTTTTAAAATTTCGTTAAACAGCGCGAAAA
Organism: uncultured Bacteroidales bacterium; assembly: GCA_944322605.1. Classification (GTDB taxonomy): domain Bacteria; phylum Bacteroidota; class Bacteroidia; order Bacteroidales; family UBA932; genus CALUPD01. Next base: position 226,752 of record CALUPD010000001.1, read on the forward strand.
TAGCAATTATTTTTATAAATGAAGTTCTTTTTTACAAAATATGTGCAATTTCCATGCCTTCGGTTTTCGAGGATCGGCGGCCGGTCGTTTTGTCTGGTCCTGTCGCTGCGTCTTCATCAGGCGAGGAAGCAGGCATGGAGAATAAGTCAGTCATTTTGCCTGGTCCTGTCGCTGCTGCGGTATGCGAGAGGGCCGATGCCGACATGGCGCTTGAAGTATTTTCCGAAAAATGAAGCGTTGGCGAAATTCAGGGATTCGGCGATCTTGTTTATGGGCATGTCAGTGGACTTGAGCTTGGACTTGGCGTCATTGATGACAAGCCTTGCAATTATGTCCATTACCGTGCGGCCCATGATGTTTTTTACCGTTATGCTCAGATAGGTCGGCGTTATATTCAGTTTTCCGGCATAGAAAGAGATGTTCCTTTCCGTCGCGTAGTATTGCAGCGCGAGCGTATAGAATTTCTTGCAGATCAGTTCTCCCTTGTTTTTTACCGGTTCCGTGCTGAAATCGTGGTTCGCTCCTGCGGTTTCGACAATCTTGTAAAGGATGGCAAGCAGCATGTGCCCGGTGATTTCCGGTTTCATGCTCTTGTTTATGCTGAAGAACTTGAGCATCGATTTGAAAAGGTCCTCGAATGCCTCCCCTTCCTCTTCTCTAAGGTGCACGACGGGATAGGCCTTGAAAAGGTATTGGCAGTCTACGAGCTTGCTCGGGAAATTTATGCCTTTTATGAATTTTGACGAAAACACCATGACATACAGGTCCGGGCTCGCTTCGATCGATTCAATTTGGATTATGCTTTCAGCCGGCAGGACGAGGATGTCGTTTTTCTTTATTTCAAGCTTGTTCAGGTTGGAAAGACCTTCGATCTTTCCTCCCCTGCACAGGACGATTACCGTGGCTTTCAGGCAACACGGGTAATTCCTGTATAGATTCAGGACGGCTATGTCTATGCCTGTCCCTATTACGTAGTCCGTGTCTATGTCCAGGATCGGGTATTCTCTCATTGTCGGTTTTCAGTTTAGGATGAGAACTTGTCTTATTGTCCGTTTTATTAACGGTACAAAAATAATCAAAAATCGCGATTAAGTAAAAAGCATGCAAAAGCTTTCGAAAACGATGAATTTTATGTTTTATTTAATGAAAAGGACATAATTTCCATATGCATGCAAAAGGCGTAAAATGGCTTATTAGTAAATTTATTTATGAATAGGACAGTATTTGAAATGATTTGACCTTGCAGGGGCACGATGATTGATGTTAATTTGCCGGACAAAGTAAAAACAAAATTAACACAATGGTTATGCGAAGAATACTTTATTTTATCGTGCTCGCGGCTGCATTTGCTTCTTCCTGTACGGAAAATGGGCGGCAGGAGCCGGAAACATCATTGCCTGACAGCCTGTTCGGCGACTATTCAGGTACTGTAGTCGTGAAAAGCGGAAAAGACACTGTCGTTTCTGATCTGCCGTTGCGGATAAGCGTATCGGCCGGACAATCCGAATCGACGATGACCATAACGACCAATCCGATTTCGATTGCGGGCGTTGAAGCTGTCAGCTCTTTGAAATTCGAAGATTGCATGGTCTTGAATTATGACGGCGCGTATATGTTTTCTTATGAAAGCGAAAGCATGAACGTCGGCGTTCTCGGCGACGCTTCCGTCATATTTACAGGTATTTTGTCCTTGGACGGGAACATAGATTCCGAAATTTCCATTACTTCCGCCTCGGCAGGGTTCGATGTGGATTTTTCAGGCCATAAGATGACCGGGGAAGAATCCTCCGACGCGTTGATTACTGACTTCAGGTTCGAAAACAGCGATGTCACTTCGGCTGTGGCCACTATCGACAATGAAAAAGGGACGGTCGTGTTCATGGTGGGCGACGACGTGACGGACGAGCAGCTATCGTCTCTCGCTCCTACCATCAAGGTTTCGGAAGGCGCGGCGGTCTCTCCTGCAAGCGGCGTTCCCCAGGACTTCTCGGCAGGTAAAAAAGTGACTTATATGGTGACGGCTGAAAACGGTTCGTCAAAGGTCTACAGCGCGTATGTAGGCGGCAGGTTGAGTTCCGCGTGCGATATAACAGGATTTGAATTCGAAAACGGCGACGGAATAGCATCGGTAAGCATAAACAAGGATGAATTTTCGGTTACGTTTGTCGCGGAGGAAAATGCCGACCTGTCGGCCCTTGTTCCGGTAATAACGGTTTCCGACAAGGCTACGATAGATCCTGCATCAGGAGCGGCCCAGGATTTTTCAGGCGGAAAAAGGGTGGAATATACCGTGACGGCCGAATCCGGCGCGGTCAGGGTATGGTCGGTATACCAGGAAGGCTCTTTGAAGATAGTCAGCTTTCCGTTCGAGGCCTGGAGCAAGGATTCTAACGGGTATCCTTTGGAACCGGCAGACAAAATATGGTCTTCAAGCGCTTCAGGCGCGGCTATTTTGGGCGGAACCCTTTCCGAGAAAATAGCGGAAGGCTACGTTGGAAATTGCGCTAAGGTGACGACATTGGAATATGAGGGAACTCCGAGCAGCCTTATTCCTAAAATCACTTCAGGCTCCATTTATATAGGAGATTTCAATTTGGGAGCCGCGTTTACGGACCGTCTCAAATGTACGGAGTTCGGCAAGCCTGCCGTTAGCGTCGGCATCACGTCGAAACCTTTGAAATTCCGAGGGTACTATAAATACATGCCTGGAGAAACCTATCTGGACGCTTCAGATTATGAAAACATAGAGACTTTGGACAAAAAAGACGAATGCTCCCTGTCGGCTGTATTGTACAAGGCCAAGGACGATTCCGGAAATGAAATCGTCCTGACAGGACATGACATAAGCTCTTCCGAATACATTGTGGCGATTGCCGCCCTTGGCGACGGGACTGAAAAAACGGACTGGACATATTTCGATTTGGATTTCGTGTACAACGTGGAATATGATCCTGCCGCTGAATATAAATTCACGATAGTTTCGTCTTCGAGCAAGGACGGGAATATTTTCAACGGGGCCGGCGGAAGCGCGCTTTATATGGATGAATTCGAGATAGTTTGCGAATAATCGGCAATTTCTGGAAATTTAATGTCAGGATTGGCCGTGCCGGGATTTGCCGGCGCGGCCTTTTTGCATCCCTATTTGAGCTATTTTGTGTAACTTTGCCGCAAATTAACGATTGAGCTATGGAAGTCAGGAAAAATTCCGTCAGGGCATGGGTTTTGGCGGCAAGGCCAAAGACATTGAGCGGAGCGGCTGTTCCGGTCATGGTTGGCTGCGCTTTGGCATATAATGCCGGATGTTTCGAATGGATTCCGGCTGTCGCTTGCCTCATGTTCGCTTTTCTCATGCAGATTGACGCGAACCTTGTCAATGACTTGTTTGATTTCCTTAAAGGAAGCGACAATGAAGGACGTCTCGGTCCGGAAAGGGCATGCGCCCAGGGATGGATAACCGCCGGGGCGATGAAAGCGGGCATAGCCGCCGTTACTGTCGCTGCTGCGGCATCCGGATGCGTGCTCTTGTTTTATGGAGGATGGGAGCTTGCGGCCATAGGGGCGTGCTGCATGCTGTTCGCTTTCCTTTATACTGCGGGTCCTTATCCGCTTGCGTATCATGGCTGGGGAGACTTGCTTGTCTTTGTGTTTTTCGGAATAGTTCCTGTCTGCACCATTTATTATATAATGTGCGGAAATATCGGTCCAGGGGCTGTCATGTATGCTGCGGCATGCGGAGCCGTGATAGACACCCTGTTGCTTGTCAATAACATAAGGGATTGCGAGCAGGACCGCGCCGGAGGAAAGAATACCCTTGTGGTCATTGCGGGGAAACGTTTCGGGCAGTGGCTTTACCTGTTTGCCGGAATTGCGGGCGCGGCATTGTGCCTGTCCTCCATGTTCTTCGGCGCAAGGTTCTCGGCATTGCTTCCGCTGATGTACCTTTTGCCGCATTGCCTTGCATATGTTAAAATTAAAAGGATAGGAGAGGGCAGGATGCTGAACTTGGCCCTTGCTGATACTTCCCGCAATATGCTGCTGTTCGGCCTGCTTGTTTCTGCCGGCCTTGCGGCAGACGGAATAAACGGATTCATATTGGAATAAAAATCAAGATTATGCATAATTTTTCATTTTTAAAGGAATACAGGATATACATAAGTTTTTTCGTGCTTTTCGTGGCTCTTTGCCTCCTGCTGCCGAATGAAGGCAGGTTCAAGTACGAGTACCAGAAAGGCAGGCCGTGGACATACCAGACCCTGTTCGCTCCTTTCGACATACCGGTATTGAAAACGGATGCCGAGCTTATAGAAGAAAGGGAGTCGAGGATTTCGCGCGTGCTTCAGTATTATGTATATGACAATAATGTCTCCGACAATGCCATAAGGCAGTTCACGTCTTCGGCTTTTGCGGCCCAGGCCGAAAAAGTCTTGATAGACAGGCTTGCTTCCATCATGGTGGACGTGTACGACAGGGGCATCGTTTCAGGCATGATCGAAAACATTTCGGACGGCAGCGGCATAATCTTCGTCCAAAAAGGCAAGAGGGTCGGGGAAATTCCCGTGAGCGAGTTGTACGACATGGACAAGGCGTATAATTATGTATGTTCCGCCCTGTCATACGATTCAACGGCTGTTTCGTATACCGAGGCCGACTCCCTGCTTTCTGCAATGGAGTTCCGCAGGTTCCTTGTTCCGAACCTGTCGTATGACAGAAAGACGACGGAGCTCATGCACAAGAACGCCATAGATTACATATCGCCTACGAAAGGGATAATATATTCCGGGCAGCTGATTGTGAACGAGGGGGAAATCGTCACGGCGGACATAGAGCAGATGCTCGATTCGTACAAGGCAGAATATGAGATGAGCTACGGTTATACAGGAATCAAGGTGTTCCTTTACATATCCCATTTCCTGCTTGCGCTCGCGATAGTCATTCTGATATACCTTCTGATATTGTTCTATAACCCGTTCCTTTTCAAGCAGTACAGAAGCATATGTTTCATCCTTCTCATGCCGTTGGTGATAGGCCTGTTGTCGGGAATAGTGCGCAATGCGGATCCTATGTTGTTCAACATAGTCCCGTATGCCGTGTTCGCGCTTTACATGGCCGCGTTTTTCAAGCCGAAGTTCGTTTTCCCGATATACATGGTCTCTCTTATGCAGCTTCTCGTGTTCGCGGACAACGGAATCGAGCTTTATTTCATGAATGTGCTTGCTGGAGCGGTGGGAATAATTTCATTCCATTATTTCGGCAAAGGCTGGAGGCAGTTTTTGAGCGCGTCGTTCATATTCCTCGCGATATTGATGATGTATCTTACGTTCAGGTTTATGGAAGAAGGAAGCTTTGATTCTGTCAACGGCAGGACCATATTGCTTTTCATGTGCAACGCGTTCTTCATAGTCGCCGCTTATCCTATAGTATATCTGTTGGAAAAGGTCTTCGGATTCCTTTCGAACGCGACCCTTATGGATCTTGCCGATACGAGCAACCACCTTCTCATGGATCTTGCCAAGAAGGCCCCTGGCACGTTCCAGCATTCATTGCAGGTGGCCAATCTTTCCGAGGCCGCAGCGAGGGAAATCGATGCCGACGCCCTGCTTATCAGGGTGGGCGCGATGTACCATGACATAGGCAAGATACAGAATCCGCAGTGTTTCATAGAAAACCAGCCGGAAGGGGTGAATTACCATGCGAACCTTACTCCTCTTGAAAGCGCGCAGGCCATCATAAGCCATGTGGACGACGGTGTCGCCATAGCGCAGAAAGCGGGACTTCCTGAGGTCATTGTGGATTTCATAAGGACTCATCACGGGCATACGCAGACACTGTATTTCTATAACCAGTTCTGCAATGCGGGTGGCGATCCTGAAATGATAGACAAGTTTACGTACAACGGCCTTCTTCCGTCGAAGAAAGAACATGCGATTCTGATGATGGCCGACGGGGTGGAAGCGGCGTCCCGTTCTTTGAAGGATTATTCCGAAGCAAGCATATCCGCGATGGTGGACAGGTTGTGCGACGCGAAGATCATAGATTCCCAGTTTGTCGAGTGCGAGATTTCCCTTAAAGAAATCGACATAGTGAAGGATGTGTTCAAGAAATACCTTGTCCAAATATATCATGCGAGGATAGCTTATCCGGAGCGCAAGGACAGGAAGAGATAGGATCGCTTTGACAATGCCTGTTTGCAGGCATGCTTTCTCGCGAGGATGAGCGGTTTCCATTGCGGATTCAATGTCGAAGCGCGACACTTGCCCGTCGGCTCTGCCGTTGACTCTGCCAACCGATTTCCAAAACGGTTTCCATCTTCATGCCTTTTGCCGGGTGGCATATTTATTGTACTTTTGCATTTTGTTCCGGGGATGTTTTGGTTTTGACATCAGATTTATCGGAATGCAAGCACGCCGAGCTTCGGGATACTGGCTCGTTAATCTCAGTACTCAAAATTTTAAGTGGCAACACTAACTATGCACTCGCTGCGTAATTAAGCAAAGCTTAGTTCCTTAATCGCCTTGGCCAAGGCTGCCCGGGCGACGAGTATCCCGCCTGGCTTTATGCCGTCTATGCACAGGTATACGGGGTATCGATCAAGACGGATGCCCGTGCGGACTCCTCTAATGCACGTCAAGTAACAGAGGATAAGTTTAAAGTGGCCTGCCGGACGGCAGCTTTATTCCGACAACCAAAGACCGGATAAACGTGTAGAAAACTTTCGGATGGTTTGTTTGGACGGCGGTTCGAGTCCGCCCATCTCCACAAATAAGATTGATAACCAATCTATTGCAAAGGATAAACACAATTCTGGACACATGGTTCAGGGTTGTGTTTTTTATTATCCTCGATGCCCTTGTATTTTTCCTGATTCCGTTCCGTGCCGCACTTGCGCGTTGGCTATGTCCTGTTGGCATAATTGTCATGTTTTTTTCCGGCTATGGAATATTTGTTCTTGGCGCATCATGAAATTTGCCGGTTATGCCGATTTTATCGGACGGACTGCATTTTTCTGTCTTTTTGTAAACATATTTCGCTATATTTGCAAAAATATCTCTTCAGGGCAGGGTGAAAGTCCCTACCGGCGGTAAAGTCCGCGACTCCCGAGGCCGCTTCTGCGCGGTTGAAGGACAGAACCGGTGAGATTCCGGTACCGACGGTCAAAGTCCGGATGGAAGAACGGGATAGGATAGAAATGCCGAGGCGTTTTTATTGGTTTTTACATTTACAGTTGCCCTGAGTGCTTGATGTACTCGGGTTTTTTATTGTCGTTATGTGGAGCGAAACAGATAGGAAATACATGTCCGTTGCCATGGAACTTGCCGGAAAGGGGGCCGGGTTCGTGAATCCGAATCCTATGGTCGGCGCGGTCATAGTGAAAGACGGCCGGATAATCGGCAAGGGATTCCATATGCGCTACGGCGGTCCTCATGCGGAACCGAATGCTTTGGCTTCATGTACGGAAGACCCTGCCGGCGCGACCATGTACGTCACTCTTGAGCCTTGCTGCCATTATGGCAAGCGTCCTCCGTGCACCGATGCCATAATCGCGGCAGGAATCAGCCGGGTAGTTGCCGCTTCCGGAGATCCGAACCCGCTTGTGTCCGGCAAGGGCCTTTCCATATTGCGCGAGCATGGGATAGAAGTCAGCTGCGGCCTGATGGAAAAAGAGATGCGGATGCTGAACCGTGTGTTTTTCAAATATATTACGGACGGAAAGCCATGGATTTCTATGAAAGCGGCCATGACTGCGGACGGGCATATTGCTGCCGTTACCGGCGATTCGAAATGGGTGACTTCGGAACAGTCGCGGCATGCGGCGCATGTTTTGAGAGGACGGCATATGGGCATCATGGCCGGTTCCGGTACTGTCAGGGCCGACAATCCGATGCTGAATTGCAGGATAGAAGGAATGAAATCCCCGATAAGGATAATCGTGTCTTCGTCGGCATCGCTTCCGGCAGGTTCGGCCATACTGGATACGGCGAAAGATTACAGGACAATTGTGGCGCATGGCGAGGAGGCTTCGCGGGAAAACATAGTCCTTTTGGAAAAGGCCGGAGTCGAGCCGATGGCTTGCCTTTCTGAAAACGGAAAGGTGGATATTTCTGACATGGTGTCGAAATTGGGAAAGGCCGGAATCGATTCCATATTGCTTGAAGGAGGCTCGGAACTTAATTGGAGCTTTGTGGAAAAAGGATTGGCGGACGAATATTATTTCTTCATCGCGCCTAAGATAATCGGCGGCAGGACTGCCAAGACCCCTGTAGGCGGCGAGGGCTTCCCTCTCATGAGAGACGCAGGAGAACTTGTGTTCGAATCGGTCAGGAAGATAGGGAACGACATCCTTATGCATGCGTTTTCCAAAAAGAACGGGCATTTGTTGCCGGAGGCCGGCAGGTCCGGCCATGAGTGAAACGGACAATTCCGTCGCCATTGCGGCAGGCATGTACGGCGCGGAACAAAATTGTTGAATATAATTACAGGTCATGTTTACCGGAATAATTGAAGAAACAGGCGTAATAAAAAATATTGCAAGGGGAAGGCACAGTGCCGTGCTTGACATATACGCAGATAAGGTAATGAAAGGAACAAGGCTTGGCGACAGCATAGCCGTCAACGGAGTATGCCTTACGGTCACTTCCATGGGAAGCGGGCATTTTACCGTAGACGTGATGCCTGAAACGATGGACCGCACTTCTCTCGGGAAGCTTTCATCCGGGTCTTCCGTCAATCTTGAAAGGGCAATGATGGCAGGAGGCAGGTTCGGGGGACATATGGTTTCAGGACATGTGGATGCCTGTTGCAAGGTCGTTTCATTGGAGAAGGATGACAATGCGGTGCTTATGAAAGTGGCTGTGCCTGAGGAAATATCCCGGTTCATAGCATTAAAGGGCTCTGTTGCCATAGACGGCATAAGCCTTACCGTGATGTCTGTAGGCAAAGGAACGTTTACGGTGTCGTTGATCCCCCATACGAGAAAGTCCACGACCCTTGAATCAGTGCGGCAAGGCAATTACGTGAACATAGAAGTGGACATGCTTGCGAGGTATGTCGACAGGCTCCTCTCTTCCGGTTGCTGTACGGACACGGATGCCGCCTGTTCGTCAGGAGCGACTTCGGATTCCGGACAGGACCGTAAAAAGCAGGGACTCAGCCTTGAATTCCTGAAAGAAAACGGATTTTGAACATTGCAAATAAACATAAATTGTAAAATCATGGATAATAAAAACAGAATCAATACGATAGACGAAGCTGTCTCTGATTTGAGGCAAGGCAGGATGATTATCGTGATCGACGATCCCGACCGCGAAAACGAAGGCGACCTTATATGCGCGGCAAGGTATGCGACGACAGAAAACGTGAATTTCATGGCTACATACGGCAAAGGCTTGATTTGCATGCCTATGAGCAGCGAAATGACTCATAAGCTCGACTTGCATCAAATGGTGGCCGAGAACACGGACAACCATTCTACCGCCTTTACAGTGTCGATAGACCATATTTCCACTTCTACAGGCATATCCGCCGTGGAGCGTTCGATCACTGCGATGAAATGCGTTGATCCGTATGCGAAGCCGTCCGATTTCAGGAGGCCTGGCCACATGTTCCCTTTGGAGGCCCGCAAAGGCGGCGTCCTTGTGCGTTCAGGGCATACTGAAGCGACCGTGGACCTCATGAGGCTTGCCGGGCTTGAGGAATGCGGCTTGTGTTGCGAGATAATGAGGGAGGACGGTACGATGATGCGTACTACCGAACTTCTTGAATTCGCTGAAAAATTCGGGCTTAAAGTAGTGACCATAGCCGACCTGATACGTTACAGGCGCAGGAGCGAGACTCTTGTCGAAAGGGTCACGGAAGCGGACATGCCCACCAAATACGGGAATTTCAGGATTTACGGTTATGTGAGCAAGATAACCGGCGAGCATCATGTGGCCCTTGTCAAAGGCGATGTTTCCGGTGACGAGCCTGTCCTTTGCAGGGTTCATTCCGAATGCCTGACAGGTGATGTTTTCGGTTCTTTGCGTTGCGATTGCGGCGACCAGCTTGTCGAAGCGATGAAGCGCATAGAGAAGGCCGGCAGAGGCGTTTTGCTGTACATGAGGCAGGAAGGGCGCGGCATAGGCCTTATCAACAAGCTCAGAGCTTACAGGTTGCAGGACGGAGGAATGGATACCGTAGAGGCGAATCTCGCTCTCGGATTCAAGTCCGATTTGAGGGAATACGGCACGGGCGCTTCCATATTGGCCCATCTCGGTGTCAAGAAACTGATATTGATGACAAATAACCCGCTTAAAATATCAGGGCTTGACGGTTACGGTATCGAGGTTGTGAGAAGAGAGCCGATCGAAGTCTCAAGCAACGAGAAGAATGAATTCTATCTTTATACGAAATATAAGAAAATGGGCCATATACTGCATGTGAGGGAACCACGTCATGCGGATGATCCACAAAATGGAAATAACACAGATAAAAAATAAATAATCATGAAAACAATAGAAGGCGGTTTGTTGGCTTCCGGCCAGAAAATCGGCATTGTAGCCGCAAGATTCAATGAATTCATAACATCCAAGCTCCTCGGGGGAGCGGAGGATTCTTTCGTCCGTCATGGAGGCAATATCGAGGACCTTTCAGTGGCATGGGTCCCCGGGGCTTTTGAAATACCGTTCATAGCAAAGAAAATGGCTTCTTCAGGCAAGTACGATGCCGTAGTCTGTCTCGGTGCCGTAATAAGGGGAGCTACGCCTCATTTCGACATGGTCGCCAATGAGGCTACAAAGGGCATAGCCCATGTGGGCCTCGAATGCGGCGTTCCTGTGATTTTCGGGGTGCTGACCACCGATTCGATAGAACAGGCCGTGGAACGTGCCGGAACTAAGTCGGGAAACAAAGGCTTCGATGCCATGACCACGGCTATCGAAATGGTCAATCTGGTAAAGAAGATAGGTTAAGGTATTGTCCGGACAAGCTTGCGCATTGTCCGCGACATCTTGATGCCGGATTCTGATGAAAAGGAAAATGACGGTTCTGCTTATGTCCGTATTGGTTTTGGCGGCTATCTTGCTGGTGGCTGCCAAAATCGTTTTGTCCATGCCTGTATTCGGGGGAATCCCTTCCGGAAATCGTCTGGAAAGGATGGAGAATTCCCCGAATTACCGCGATGGCCGGTTCCATAATATCGATGCGGAAATCTCCGTAGACGTGACGAAATCCGGCATGTTGAAAACGGTATGGAAATTCCTGTTCGGGGACAAGTCTTCGCTTCGCCCTGCCGAACCTTTGCATATGGTCAAGGCGGATCTTAAAAGCTTGCCTGCGGACAAGGATATTTATGTTTGGTTCGGGCATTCGTCTTATCTTCTATCCCTGCACGGGACGAGCGTTCTTGTGGATCCTGTTTTTTGCAGCGCCGCTCCTTTCCGCTTCGTGAACAGGCCGTTCGAAGGCACTGAGAAATATCTTCCCGAAGATATGCCTGATGCCATCGATTTCCTTGTGATAACGCATGACCATTACGACCATCTCGATTATCAGACAGTTGTGCGCCTGAAAGACAGGGTAGGGCATGTGGTATGTCCTTTGGGGACGGGCGCGCATTTTGAGAGATGGGGCTTTGCTCCAGAGAAAGTGACTGAACTGGATTGGGACGAGTCATATGCGGCCGGAGACGGCTTTGAAATAGATTGCCTACCGGCGCGGCATTTTTCAGGAAGGTCCCTGCGCAGGAACAATACATTATGGGCTTCATACATGATGCTGACCCCTTATGGAAACATATTCATAGGCGGCGACGGCGGTTACGGCTCGCATTTTTCCAAAATAGGCAAGTCTTATAGCGACATAAGCTTGGCTATTCTTGAGAACGGGCAATACAATGTGCAGTGGAAGAATATCCATACCATGCCTGAATATCTTGGAAAGGAGGCCGTCGAGCTCGGGGCGCGCAAGATTCTGACAGTCCATCATTCCAAGTACGCCCTTGCAAGGCATCCCTGGGACGAGCCTCTTGAAAATGAAAAACGCCTGAGGGACAGCTGCGATGCGGATATTCTTGTCGCGGAATTGGGAAAACCTCTTGTTCTGGAATTGCAAGGCGGAAGTTCGACAAAATGAAGATGCCCCCAAAAAGTCCTATGTCCTGCTTTTTGGAGGCATTTCAAATAAATGTGCAGTCCCTTGCGTCCGATAGATCAGGATAGAATCCACGTGTTGTCTTCGGTGAGTCGCGAGAGTCTCGGACTCTGCTCAGACTGCATCTTAATAGAATCTACATGTTGTCGTTGGCAAGTTCTTTTCCTTTATACTTGCCTGTAAGCGCGTTCATGAAGTCTTCGACTTTTGCTACGTCTTCGTCAGGCATTTCCCGGCCTACCTGGTATTTAGACATCATCCTGATTGCTTCGTCCAGCGATTCTACGCTGCCGTCGTGGTAATAAGGGTATGTCAGTGCTATATTCCTTAGAGACGGGGTCTTGAAGCGGTAGCGGTCGCGCTCTATTTTCGTCTGGGCCCATCTTCCGTTATCGCCGTCCGTAAGTCCTGATTTCAATGTCAGTTCCCTGTCTTCGAAATAATTGGCCCTTTGTCCCATTAATTCGTAGCTGAGTCCGCCCATGTTGACTCCGGCATGGCATGTCGCGCAGTTGTACTCCTTGAAAAGGTCGTATCCTTCAATCTGGTTGGCTGTCATCGCGTTTTTGTCGCCTTTAAGGTAGCGGTCGAACGCGCAATCCGGGGTTACCAACGTTTTTTCGAATTCCGCTATCGCGTCGGTTATGGTATTTTGGTTCAATCCTTCCGGATAAGCCTTGGTGAATGCTTTCACGAATGCCTTGTCCCTGGACAGCCTTTCCACTATTTCATCAAAGGACGTGCATCCCATTTCCACAGGATTCAAAGGAGGTCCGCCTGCCTGTTCGGCAAGGGTAGCGGCGCGGCCGTCCCAAAACTGTACGAAGTTGAAACATGAATTGAATACCGTAGGCGCGTTTACTCCTCCCAATTGCCCGTCTATGCCTTCAGAGTAGCGTTTGTTGTCTACACCTGCCGTATTCAGCCCGTGGCATGTGGCGCAGGAAACCGTGCCGTCGGCTGACAATCTCGTGTCATGGTAAAGAATGTCTCCCAATGCGGCTTTTGCAGGGTCGTATTCCACGCTGTCAGGCACTGGCCTTATCGCCTCGTTCGCGAATTCAGGTGCTGCGAGCGGATTAGGGTAGAATTCCGCGCGAAGTTCCCTGATCGCATCCATCGCGATTTTTTCTTTTTCATTGGTTATGGACGAACCCCAATGCATAAGGCTGTATTGTGCGAGAGGCATCGAGCCGTCTGCGATGCAGCGTTCTGTTTTTGCAAGATCTACTTCGTTTGGAGCGGCGTTTTCTTTCAACGCGCTGACAAGCGGAATGACATCGAATGCCGCGTAGCCGTTTTTCGCATGTTTTTCGATAAGGCCTTTAGCCCCCGGAATTTTTGCGTAGAATGGCATTTTCGGGTTTGCAGAGTGGCATTCCGCGCACCCTCCGTCATTCAAAATGGCAAGCAGCTGCTCGTTGGCAGGAAGTTCCTCCGACGGAGCCTTGTTCACGGCCCGGTAGATGATAGCCAGTATGACTATCGCCGAGACTATGAGCAGCAATGTTTTGGAAATCTTTCTCATGTCTTTATGTATTAGTGTAATATGTATTTGTCAGGTATGGTTCCGATGCCTTTCCCGCATGCGGAATGCCTTATTTTCGTTTCTATGCTTTCATGCATTTCGGAAAGCCGCTGCCGCCTATTGCCCGTACACGTGCATGCTTTCCTGCGCCGCAGGCAGCAGGTTTACTCCCCACCAGCACATTTGCAGGCATATGAATCCTAATATCAGCAGGATGCTTGCGACGGCATGCCTGTTTCTCTCATATATCCTTGCATGCATGTAAAGCAGGTATATGCCCCATGTTATTGCGGCCCATGTCTCTTTCGGGTCCCAGCTCCAGTAAATTCCCCATGCCTGTTTTGCCCACAAGGCTCCGCTCAGCATGCCGAAAGTGAGGAATGCAGTTCCTGCGTAAACCAAGCTGTCGGCTGTTTCGAGGTATTTGCCGGTATTTTGGATGCATCCTGCTATCGCTATGATGAAGGCGCATCCCATGAGGGAATACGAGAACATGTAAACGGTCACGTGCGGTATGAACCAGCCGCTTTGCAGTGCAGGCATAAGTGTCTGGTCGTGTATTTGCGGCATGAATATGTTTATTGCCGAAAATACGGTTCCCATTATCGCGGAGAAAAACAGTATCCATTTGTATTCCCATCTCGCATATGTAGCGAGGGCCGCTACGACCATGAAGACTGCATACCAAAGGCGGGTCTCCCCGAGTGTCCTCATTGGCGGCCTCTGCAAGGAAATCCACAGCCCTGCGATGAATATGGCAAATACGGCTATCCCGCAGGCTGTAAAGGCTATTGCTGACGGCTTTTTCCCTTTCCATGCGCATATGGCTCCGGTAATCCAAAGAATGACCGAAACAGCGGCGAATATTATGAAATTGTCCCAACCTATCATCTCCAGCCTCCTTTTTTCCGTGTTGCAGCCGCTCCTTGCAGGAAGAGAAGCATGCTGCCTGCAAGGAGCATCAATATCCCTGCGAACTGCATATATTTCCACGGCTGCCTTGTTATCTGCACCACGCAGTAATCGGAGCCGCCGGCGTTGTCTGTTGCCGAAAGGTATAAATCATCCATCCACGACAGGCGGTAGGGATGGTTGACTTTCAATACGGCTTCCTTTTCCGAATTTACCGTCAGCCGTGCTTCGTAATTTTTCGGAACGCCGTTGTCATAGAAATCCGTGCTCAGACTTTCCAGGCGTAGTTCATACCCCGGATAGGATATGTTACCATGCTTGTCGATTGCTTCCCGTGATGCCGCTTCCTTGCTTACCGGCATTCTCCAGTCGTATGTGTCCGGGCTTCCGAAAAAGCCGCCTGCTATTGCGAGGAATATTCCCGCGTGGTTGAGCATGAATCTTGCCTTGAAGCGGCGGATCCGGCCTGCCCCTTTTAAAATGACAATGAACAAATGGCTCAGAAGAGCCAGGACTGTCGCGCAGAACCACCATGTCCCTGTGATGCTTTCAGGGCTTAACCCTTGGAAAACGCACGAGGCAGTGAATATTCCGAGCAATATGAAAGTGGTCTGGCGGGATGAGAGCAGCGTTATGAGAAATGATCGCGGTTTTTCATTGAAGAAAATGGATAATGCCGTTATCCATAGCAATAATATTGCGGCGTTTACCGGAAAGGCGAAAATCCTTGCAGGAAAATCTCCCAATGCCAGCTGGCATGCAGCTGCGGCCGCAAAATAGATAATCCATGCTGCATATGTTTTTCTCATTGCCATGGGACGATTTTTATCGTTGACATAATGCTGCGCGGGCCTTGTGTCAGCCCGGCCCTTTTTCTACTACAAAGATAGGATTTTGCCGTAACGTATCAAAATGAAAAGCATGGGTTTTCGGCTGTTTTTAGGCGGGCTTTCGCGGTTTTTCGCTGCTGCGCAAGCACGGCCTATTGGCCATTTGCGGCCTGTTCCTGTTTTTTGGCAATAATGCGGCATGCGCTTTTAAAATGCTAATGTCGATCAGTCCTCTGCGGTTTTGTCAATAGGGCGGCCGAGGATGCCGATGCATCTTTCGAGCATTTGAGGATTGTTTATTATCACTATGCAGAGCTTTTTCCTTGTCCGGGTGATTATCTGGTAAAGCATTTGCTTTTGGGAATAGTAGATGTTGCTTGCCGTCAATGCTCCTGACGGCCCGTATCCGAAATGTCCGTCCAAAACGATTGCGACCTTGTCGAATTCCTGTCCGATTACAGAGTGCGCGCATTCCTTCCCTGCTATGGAGTACTTTTCGTAATAAAATGCCGTGCGTGTTCCGGGTGTATAGTTCGGGACGGTCCATCCGTTATTGCGCAAATCGTGCAATATGTTTTTTGCAGACGGGTAGTCCTTGCAATACAGGAGTTCTATGTTCGGATAAGACAGTCCCTGGAAATTTTTGTCCTGCCGGAAAAGCTGCGTTATGAATCTCGCGATTTCCTTGTTCGTCCTGATTTTGCCGGTCAGCCTGTACGGTGCGCACGATAAGTCGTTTTCGATTTTTTCCTTTATGTTGCAGCGGTTTTCATATTCGCTCAGGTATTGTTTTTCATCATATGAGAATATGCATTTTTTATTGCAGGAGAGGATTTTTCCGGTCAATTCCGCGAACTGGCTTTGATTCATGCGCTGCGCTTCGTCCGCTATGACTATGTCGTATCCGTCTGTTTCAGGGGCGTATCTCGCCATATGGATATTCCAGCCGTATTCTCCTTTGAGGCATTCCTGTCCTCCGTTTAATTGGGCGCAGTGCAGGACCAGCACTTTCTTTCCGCTTCTCATGTTTTCCTTTGCGATATGGTAGGCCAATAAAGTCTTGCCTGTGCCTGCGCCGCCGGTGAGCGCGATGAAGTTCCTGTTTTTATCGGACAGGTCCTTTTGGATGCTTTTGCATATCTGTTCCTGCTGCATTGTCAGGAAGTATTCCCCTGCCATGAACCTTTCAGGTGAATTGAACGGGGAGACAAGGTAGTCGGACGGATCGAACAGGTCGTCGATATTGCTTATTCCGCATAGCTTTTGGGATGACAGATTCCGGCGCAGCTCGGCAAAGGAGGCTTCCGCTATTTCATTTCCTCCGGCTCCGTCTTCAAGCCTGTATAATTTGTTGCTGTTTGAAATGAAAGTATAGATATGAAGCCGTTTCCCTAAGAAACTCAGGTAGTATTTGTTCTTTTCCTGTTGCTTCAGAATGTTTTCGATAGGGCATTCGGTCTTTATCTCGATGTTTATTATGCTGTCTTCCCCGAACCGGAGCAAATCGAACTCTTTCCCTATCTGAGGTATCGTATAGTCTATGTAATAACCGTTGAGGTTGGAAATGCCGTCTGCCGTTTCCATTATGGGGGTAAAAACGAAATGTGTATATAAAGATTAGATGGTTATTCAGGGATTATATTGATTCATAGTTAATTGAACGACAATAGAGGGAAAGTGAGATAAAAACGAAATGTGTTTATTTTTAA
>CALUPD010000002.1 GCA_944322605.1 uncultured Bacteroidales bacterium
CCAATATTTTCTAAAACTGTGAAATTCCGTGCGTATTTCAATCAAATGAAAACATCTACAAATAACTGATATACAAAAACAACTAATAAAACAAGGTTCTACTGAATATAATTAGTGAATAGTGGGCTACAGCATCATCAGAATCTGCATGCGCCGCATCCGGTCGGACATGGCAGGCAAGGAAACCGTAGCGGAACAAGAAAGGAAATCCATGTTGATTATGCAATATATCCAGTCGCACCTGCGCCAGCCTGAATTGCTCCGCCTTAAAAACCTGGGAGAACAGTTCAACTTATCCGGCAACTATATAGGAAAATATTTCAAGGCCTGCTGCGGAGAAAGCCTGCAAAACTACATCATACGCTGCCGCTTGCTCGAAGCGGAAAGGTTATTAGCGCAAACTGACATGAATATCAGCGAGATAGCAGCTTCTCTCGGATTTACGGATGATAGCCATCTCAGCCATGCGTTCAAAAGGTCAAAGAATATGACACCGCGCGAATTCCGTAAAGGCAGGCGTTAATTGAACAATGACAGAATAGAACGACAGCTATGCAAAAAATGCATACTCATTTCCCTGCACTTTTTCGCATGCACTGGTCGCATATGCCTTTGACCATATAATTGATGGAATGCATGGAAAATCCTTCAGGAAGGCCGATTACCGGTATCAAAGTGGATTTAAGGCAGATTGTCCTGTGACAGGATTCGCAATAAAAATGGGCATGCATGTCGTCTATCGAGCAATCGTCCTCCCCGTCGCAAATCTCGTATTTCAACGAACCGCTTCCATCTTCGATAGCATGGACGAGATGATGCTTGAAAAAGAGGTTCAATGTCCTGAAGATGCTGGACTTGTCCATAGGATACATTATCTTTTCCAACTCATGGATTGACACCGCGCGCGATGCCTCCTCTATGGCTTTTATGATTAATATCCTATTGGCAGTAGGCTTTATTCCCCTGCTCTGCAATTTGTTTATGAATATCTGATTTTCGTCCATAACTTAACATGCCGTTGACTGTTCAAAAAGGCAAAGATAATCCAAAAAACAATACCTCTGCTCGAAACACGCGCCATATTATTCAGCTGCGGATTCCCCTACAGGCCCGAATCCCCGGCGCAATCGCAACTTTCGCTATGGCAATGCTCTCCGCGGCCTTCGATTTCCAAAGTGGAATGATTGATTCCGATTTCATGCAATTCATGCTTCAAGCTGTCCTTTATTTCAGCCATGCGCGACAGGTCGTCTATGACCACATGGGCTGTAAGAGCCACGTCCGTAGTGCTTATTGCCCAAACATGGAGATGGTGCACGCTGTCCACATGGGCGTTTTCCTTGAAAACAGCATCTATCTTTTCGATATCGATGCTCCCGGGAATTCCGTCAAGCGACATCCTGACGCTTTCCGACAGCAGCTTCCAGGTCGAAACCAGGATGACCGCAGCTATCACGAGACTGATGACAGGATCGGCCATATACCATCCTGTGGCCGTCATTATTATGCCGGAAATGACTACTCCGACCGACACGAGGGTATCTGATACCATATGCAGGAAAGCTCCTTTCACATTCAGGTCTTTCTTCTGGCTCTTCATCAAAAGCATGGCCGTAATCCCGTTCACGACTATTCCTACTCCTGCCGTCCATGACACGGCTGAACCATTTACGTGTTCCTGAACACTGAATTTATGCAGGCTCTCTATGACAATGGCCCCCACCGCGACAAGAAGGATTATCGCGTTGACCAATGATATCAGCACGGTGCTTTTCTTATATCCGTAAGTATATTTCCTGTTGCTTTTGACCTTTGACAATTTAAAGGCGAACAAGGCAAGAAGAAGGCTGAACACGTCTCCAAGATTATGGCCGGCATCCGACAACAGGCCCAATGAATTTTCCTTCCATCCGACGACAGCCTCGATTATCACATAAGCCGCATTAAGGGCTATCGCCGATATGAAAATCCCGTTCAGCGATGCAATCTTCTGCACATGATGGTGATGATGTCCGCCATTCCCCGAATGTCCATGACTGACGGCACCGTATTCCGCCTTATGTCCGCTAATATCCATATCCGAATTTTTATATTGTAAAATTAAGCAAAGCAAAGCGCAACCGCGTTGCAAAAAAAAGTCCCGAAAGCCGCAAAGCTTCCGGGACTCGCCTAAGCTAAAGCCGTTGCCGGATTTTGTCCGGACCGGCTTCCAAATCTATTTCAAAAGATCGAGGCTTCTCTTTACAAACCTGCTAAGGGACTCGCCTTTTAGCATGTTATTGGAAAGAAGGGCAAGATCCACGACCTGATTGAGAAGGTCGCATTCGCCTGCGAACTTGTCAATAACCTCCTTGCGCTGTTTTTTAAGAGAGTCTATCTTCTTGTCGAGATCGTTCCTCGCATCCTTTACCGACTGGTCTATATCTTCTTCTTTCTTGTCTTTTATGTTTTCCTTCAAGGCAGCCAGGTCCTTCTCAGGAGCAACGAGTTCCGCCTCTATCGCCTCTACGTCCTTGGCCGTTTTATCGTTCTTATCGTCCATAATCTTGGCAATAAGAGGGTTCTGATAGTTGACCGTAATAGTATATGAATCCGGCATCTGCCCGTAGAAATTCATTCCTCCGCCCAAAGCTGACATTTCCTTGTAACGTCTCATGAACTCGGACTGCGTAATCAGGACAGGTCCTGCATTTTCGCCCATGTTTTCCACCCTGACGAAATAATTCGCATCCTTAGGAAGCACATGCTGGAACATTTCGGATATGTCTGAGATTTGCGACTCTGAAAGTTCAGGCTTCGCCATTTCCTCTTTTTCGATCAGCTTGTCGATGAAATCCGCGTCCACCCTTGCGAACGAAGAATCCTTGAACTTGGATTCAAGCAGGTTGACGAAGTGCGCGTCCAACTGGCAATCGAACACAAGCACGTCATACCCTTTGCTTTTCGCACCTTGGATATACGTATATTGCGCCACCGGATCATTGGTATAAAGGTATACGAC
Organism: uncultured Bacteroidales bacterium; assembly: GCA_944322605.1. GTDB lineage: Bacteria > Bacteroidota > Bacteroidia > Bacteroidales > UBA932 > CALUPD01. Next base: position 3,002 of record CALUPD010000002.1, read on the forward strand.
CTTTTTGTTCTTGTCAGTCTGCTGAGGCTCGATGGCTGTCCTGTACTGCTCGTAACTGAAATATTTTCCGTCAGTATTCTTGAAGAGCGCGAATTTCTCGGCGCGTTCATAGAATTTCTCGTCGCTGAGCATTCCGTATTCGATGAACAGCTTGAGGTTATCCCATTTTTCCTCGAACTTCTGCCTGTCGTTCTTGAATATTTCCTCAAGCCTGTCGGCCACTTTCTTTGTAATATACGATGATATTTTCTTGACATTCGAATCGGATTGCAGATAGCTTCTCGACACGTTCAAAGGAATGTCCGGAGAATCTATCACTCCGTGAAGCAATGTAAGAAAATCGGGCACGATGTTTTCCACGGAATCGGTCACGAAAACCTGGTTGCAGTACAGCTGTATCTTGTTCCTCGTTATGTCCATCTGGTCCTTTATCTTAGGGAAGTACAGCACGCCAGTAAGGTTGAACGGATAATCCACATTCAAATGGATATAGAACAGGGGATCGTCCTGCATAGGGTAAAGTTCCCTGTAAAACGACATATAGTCTTCTTCTTTAAGTTCTGAAGGCTTCTTCGTCCAAATCGGTTCGGTATCGTTTATTATTTTGTCCTTGCCGGTATCAACGTATTTGCCATCCTTCCACTCCTGTTCCTTGCCGAATGCTATAGGCACAGGCATGAATTTGCAGTACTTCGCAAGCAATTGCGATACCTTGGAGGCCTGCGCGAAATCGGAAGACTCGTCGTCAAGATAAAGGATTATTTCAGTCCCCCTTTCCGTGCGGTCAGAATCCGATATCTTATATTCCGGAGTCCCGTCGCATTCCCATTTCACGGCCTTCGCTCCGTCCTTATAGGACAAAGTATTGATTTCCACCCTGTCCGCCACCATGAAAGAAGAATAGAAACCCAAACCGAAATGTCCTATTATGCCGTTAAGCTGGTCTTTGTACTTTTCAAGGAATTCCCCTGCGCTCGAAAATGCAATCTGGTTGATGTATTTTTCAACTTCTTCCTCAGTCATGCCGATGCCCCGGTCCGTAATCCTTAGTATTTTCTTGTCAGGATCGGCTTCCACCCTTACCGTAACATCGCCTATCTCGCCCTTGAAATCGCCTTTCGAAGCAAGAGCCTTCAGTTTCTGCGTTGCATCCACGGCATTCGCGACTATTTCCCTCAGGAATATTTCATGGTCGGAATACAGGAACTTCTTGATAATCGGAAATATATTCTCCGTAGTTACTCCAATTTTACCTTGTTGCATGATATAATTTTTTATTTATTTGTCTGATATTAACGTTAACGGAAAGGTCAAAAGGCATACCAAAAAAAAGTGCATGACAAAAAGTCACGCACCATGTCCGCATAGCCATTCCTTTATAAAGAGCCGCCGCTACTGCTTCTCATTGACAAAAACAGTCACATACGCATATCTTATAGTAAGATACGGCTTCCCGTCCTTCGTCACGCGGTCTTCAGACGGAAGCCCGAGCTCATCCATCGTGAAATCATGCAAATACTCGGTTTCTACGCCATCCTCCATGACGACGGCCCTTTTGTAAAAATACCTTCCTCCCGAGCCGAAAACCTTGCTTGCCCATATATGCCTAGGTCCTGGCGTCTCGGACTGCTGGAAAGAAAACATGTTCCTCACCTGCAATGTATCATTGGCCGTAACGTATTCATATTCGGCATACGGCTGGCCTCCCTTTGTCACGGAAAGATACCTGTTTTCATCGGTTTCGTAAACGTAATCCCCGTACACGGTCCTTTTGCCGTAAGTATCGAACGCTATGAGTTCGCTGACATTGGAGAATTCGTCCCCTCTCTTCACTTTGTTGACAAGGCCCTTGCTGTTGAGCACGTAAACGGAATCGAACGCGCTGCTTCTTGTTTCCATGTGGATTATCAAAGTATCCTTCGGCAAGAAGCTGTATGTCACGAATTGCAGGGTGTCGCCTGAAATTGTCTGGCGCGCTATCTTGGGCATATACGCATAGACCCCGTCGTTACCGAGCGGAACCTCGTTCATGTCATCGTCATATTGCGTATAGTCTATGTAATTCCTTATTATGCGGCCGTCCTCGTATGTTTCTTCGATTGAAGAAAGCAGGGTCACATAATATTTGCCGTCCATATCCTCTTTCTTGCATGAGGAAAACGCCATGACGGCTGCCAGCAGGAATAAAAATTTCTTCATCATTTAAAAAATTACACCCTGCAAATTTAAAAATAAAATAATTAATTCTCAGCGCAACGTCATTTGCAGTATTATATATTGAATATCTGAATATTACATCAAAATACGGTTTTTACTTTTTGGCAGCAGCTCCGGCGGAAATGAGCATAGATTTGCCGAAAAAACAAAATGAGACGGATTTTTTTAATCATGATTTTGCTGATGCCGCTGACAGCATCGGCCCAAAGGCTGAGCCTCGGAACGGACATACTTTCCTGGGCGGAATTGGGAACAATGAACCTTGAAGCAGGCTACGCCCTTAATAAGAACTGGTCGGTGACTGCAAGCGCAGGCCTTAATCCATGGAAATACAACAAAGGCAACGGATACATGGCGAACAAGGAATTCACAATATCGGCAGGAGCAAGGTACTGGTTCTGGTTTTCAAATTCGGGATGGTTCGCCGAAACCGGCGGAAAGTATTCCGTTTTCAATAAAGGGGGAATATTCTCAAACTTGTCGAAGCAGGGATACGCTGCCGGAATCTCCGTATCGGGAGGATATTCTCTGATTCTAAGCAAGCACTGGAACATGGAATTCGGAATAGGATTCTTTACAGGATATTCTGACTTTAGGACATACGAATGCGCTGATTGCGGAAGATTCAAAGGCCGCAGATCGGGATTCTCGATATGGCCGGACGAATTCAATGTCCAAATAGTGTACATATTCTAAAACATTGCCACATGACAAATAAAGCAATTTACGCATCGTGCCTCCTGCTCCTGACGGCAATGCTGCAATCTTGCGCCGCCAGCCGCAAGCTGCATGAGATACGATCGGGCCATACGCTCATAGAAACATCCGTCTGCGATAATCACGATACGGAATCCGATGTCGACGAATCTTCCGGAACAACGATAAGGCCGGTCGAGCAAGACAGCAAAGACAGCAGCCGGAACGAGCAAGCATATGTCCTTGATGCAGAAATAGACGAATCCACAGGCGAAATGGTCGCCGTCGAAAAAATCAATCCGGTAATCATAACTGCAAAGTTCAGGAACATACCGGAACGCGGAGGCGAAGTATCGATAGCGTTCGACATCGACATTCCTTCTTCCTACACCGGCAGCAATTGGCAAACACGCATATATCCTGTATTTTACATGCAATCGGACACGGTAAGGGGTCGTGCCTTGCACCTTACAGGAAAAGAATACCGGAAAAAGCAGATGAAAGGATACAGGCTCTATGAGGATTACCTTTCGAAGATAATTCCGGACAGTGCGGATTTCATTGAGAATTTCACGCATCAGAGGCTTCTTGAAAATTTCATAGACAGAAACATGCCCGAATCATTCGCGCTTATGGACGACTCTTCGGGGAATGACGCCTCGGGACTTTTCGGAATATCGGCAAGCCGCACGATAAGGCATTACAGCAGGCATTCAAAAATAAGGTTCAATGAAAAGCTCAAGGCAGACAAAGGGAAAATGCACAAGAAATTCATAAAAAGCCCAATCGAAACGGATTTGAAAAAAGATTCCGTGCTTACGGCATACGAATCGGACATAAGATACATGTACGACAAAAGCATAGCTGTCGGACCGGGAATCAAAAAAATCAAAGTGGAAATAAAAGGGGGCATCTACGAGAACGGGAAGCTCATATGCAGGATTCCGCCATCCGACCCTCTTGTATTCCACATATCGTCCATAGGAGACCTTGCCGATGAAAGCATATGCCGCATTGAAACATCGGGCACGGCTCCGGCAGCAGACAGCAATTATATAAAAGGCGTAGAAGCATTGAAAAAAAGAAAGTACGCGGAAGCCCTGTCCAGGCTTGAGCGATACTGCGACTACAACACAGCAGTGGCATACCTGTGCGCAGGCAGGAACAAAGAGGCGATAGGCGTTCTGGAAAAGCTTCCGGATTCTCCCAAAAAGAATTACGCGCTTGCGGTAGCGCATGCAAGGAATGGAAACAAAGACAAGGCGGTCGAATGTTACGGCAAGTCCGTCAATTCGGACCCGTCAATGAAGTTCAGGGGAAACCTTGACCCGGAAATATACAGCATAGTAGGCAAATACTATGTTTTAAACTAATTATTAATTAAAAAACACTCATTAAATGAAAAAATTCAAATTGATTGCGGCCGTCGCCGCCTGCGCGCTTGCTTCTACAAGCTGCCAGAAAGACATGATGCATGATAACGGCCCGGAAAAGGAAAGCCGGGAAAGCACTCTGATCCTGTCCATAGAACAGGCCTTGACCAAAGCTTCCGGAACAAGCCACGGAGACCAAAGCAAGGACAATACCGTAAACACCCTCGACATCTTCATTTTCAGGAACAACCAGGAAGAAGACAACGGAAGCCTTGACACCTACAAAAGATTTTCCAAAGAAGAACTCGGTTCCCTTACCGGATTGCAGATCAAGACAACGACCGGGAAAAAGACAATAGTGGCCGTTGCCAACGCACACAGGGACAACTGGTCCGGAATAACATGCATGGATGATTTCAAGGCTATGGAAACATCCATAAAGCAAGAAAATGCCGAGAATTTCCTGATGACGGGCTCAAAAGACACGGAACTGGATGAAATAACGGAAGTTTCACTAAACCTGTCAAGAATGGTAGCCAGGATATGCCTTGACAAGATCAGCATAAATTTCGAGGATTCTCCTTACGAAGAAATGAAACTGACCAACGTGCAGGCATACCTCGCGAACGTGACCGGCAACAAGATCATATTTGACGGAAGCGACTGCGAGGAAAAAACAATCCTTAACAACGGAGGACTTGTCGAATCCGACACTGCCGGAAACGCGATGAAAGGATTGATTCACGAAAACATAGGCAAGGAAATATCACAAAACGAGCCTTACGCGGGCAAGCATTATTTTTACTGCTACGAAAACGCTATCAGCTCTGAAACAGGCAGCGAAAAATTCACAAGGCTCGTAATACAGGCCGAATTAAACGGCGAAACATATTATTACCCTGTAAACATCAACCAGGAAGGGGCAGGACACGATGAATCGTCGGGACATTACGGAGTAAAAAGGAACACGTCCTACACCATAGGAATAACAATCAACCGCCCCGGCTCTGCCGACCCTGACGTTCCGGTAACGCACGGGACCCTTGACATGGACCTTATTATTCAAGACTGGGAAACCGTCCCTAGAGCGGACATTATTTTCTGACACCATGAAAATCAGATATTTTCTTCTATTAATGATATTGCCGTCATGCAGCATGATATACGATGACAGGGATTCTTGTCCCCGTTATCTTAACCTGGATTTCGGTTCGTATGCCGTGCCGGGCCCCGTACACATATGGGGTTCCGGCTCCGGAACCGAAGAATTCCATATTCAGGAAGAATGTCCGAAAAACGGGATGATTACACTGCCTGTGGACCGCGACATTACCGGAATCATGGCATGGACAGGAATCGGAGAAGCGACCCTGATCGACAACGGCCCTCCTTCCTGCATAATAAAAAAGGACGGACAACCGGCCGATTCCATTTTTTCATATCTCATGGAAATCGGGCCGGAAGAGGAAGAGGCCTACGGAATGGTACGATTCAGACAGGAATTCGCACGCGTGAACCTTTCAATAACAGGCTGCGGAGAGAACGGGATATATGTTGAAATCACAGGAGCAGGAAGGGGATTCCGCGTGAACCGCGATGAAATAGGAAATACGGCGGTCATTATTCCGGAAGGCATAGTATCCGGTTCCGGCATCGACTACAATTTCAACATATTGCGCCAAAAGGACCTGTCGCCCTTGTCAATCGGAATATATGCCGGAAAAGCCGGAGCTTCTAAAACATCTGAAAAAGGCACTTTGATAAGAGAATACCCTATCGGCCTCGAACTCATGAAAAACGGATACGATATGACAGCCGAAATCCTTCCGTCCGTGGATTTGTCCATAGATGTATCGGAAGGGCTGGTATCAATATCTACCGACGGATGGGAAAGCACAGAACGTTTAGAAATAACCATTTGAAAAAGCAGACGATGAAAGAATCCATAACGATCCTCATGATTTTCATTTTTCTGTCCGGATGCATGAAGATTGAAAATGGCAACTACCCGGACAATAATGCCTGCAGGGACTCGGCATGCATCTTCCTGAATTTCGTATTCGAAAAAGACTCCCCTGCAAGCAAAGGAATCTCCATAGACGACAAGGAAATCTCCGACATGAACGTCTACATATCGGACAAGGAAGGCAATATAGTGGAGCACAAGTATTTCGAACATGGAGCACCAGGGAAGATAACATTGAACAAGGACGGGAAAGAGTATTCCGCATATGCAATTGCAAATACCGGAAAGTCCATAAATGTCAGATACGGAGAAGATATCGAAAAGCTAAGGCACACGATAAGTTCTCCGGAACAAATCGCAAGCGCGTCAAACGGAGCCATAATGAGCGGAAAACAGAACGGCACTTTCACTGCCGATTCAGACCAGGGCATCACGATAGAACTGAAAAGGTGCATCAGCAAAATCCTTGTACGTGTCGACACGACAGAATTGGACCCCGGCGTTGAAATAAACGTAAAGAAGATAACATTGAAAAATTCCCCGCGCAGCATAAATTTCTTCTGTCCTTCCAAAGCCGAAAGCAAAGACGACGTATTCGACTCAGGCGACAGCAAGACAGGAAATGAATTGGAATGGCTGTACGGAAGCGGATGCGAACTGTTCATGTTCGAAAACATGCAGGGAGACCTGCTTCCGGGGATAACCGACCAAAAAGACAAGGTTTTTCCCAACGGGGACGAAAGGGCCGGGACATGCACTTACCTCGAACTGCAATGCGATTACGACTCGGACATCCAGACAGGACTCATAATCTACAGGATTTATATAGGGGAAAACACCCTGGAGAATTTCGACATTGCAAGGAACAAGATTTACAGCATCGACATTTCCTTCACCGGAACAGGAATAAATGAAATGACATGGAGGGTGGAAGACGGAATCCTGAAATTCTATGCAAGCTTCATCTACCTCTTTCCGATGCGTTCGGAAATACTTCCAGGCGAAAGCACGAATATAAACTGCGCGGTTTTCCCGCAAATGACATACAATAACAAAGTGTCATGGGAAAGTTCCGATCCTTCGGTATGCGAGGTCGACCAATTGGGGAAAATCACGGGAATATCCGAAGGGAAAGCCATAATAACGGCAACCGCGACAGACAGGAACATCGTATCCGAATCAGTCGAAATAACAGTATTTCCATATGCCCAGGAAGTGGAAATAACTGAAAGCGCGGAAATATTCCTTAACGACACTCTGAGAATAAAGCCGTCAACCAGGCCTTTAGGCTCAGCCGAATACATAAGATGGAGCAGCAGCGACCCGGACATATGCTCTGTTGACCAAAACGGGCTGGTAAAAGGGATAAACATAGGAAAAGCCGTAATAACAGCATTTGCAGATGATGGAAGCGGACTTTACGACGAGTGCGAAGTCAGTGTCTCCTACGCTCCGCTTGAAAGGATAGAAATTCTCGGACCAGAATACATAATCGACAAAGAATTCAGCACTGGAGAAGAGACCTATGCGGAGTATTCGATAAGGATACATCCCGCAAATGCGGATCCGTATTACGGATTGGAGTGGGACTTGTATGAAAAGGGTTCTGACTCGCATGCCGACGCCGTGGCAAGGAAAACCATGCAAAGCGACGAAAGCGGAGGGGGAGTATTCAGATTGCAGGCCGTTCCTTACCAGAAAGGCACTACGGACCGTACAAGGGGAACTGTGACTCTAAAAGCCCGATACGGAAGCAAATCCGTCTCGAAAGACATCCGCATTTACGAATACGCTCCCATAGATCCCCAATGGAACGGAAGTTCCCTGATAGACGAGAATTTCATTGAAAACTACGGCAGCATGTTCAGAATATCGTTCGAATGCGACAAGTTGTGGCAGGGTTACAATTTCATAGGCGCAAGCGCGACGATGTTCAATTTCACGAGCGGCTTTACCATGATGGACCTTGCAGGACAAGTTTATCCTAAAAACGCCAATGAGGCCAAGGCATTGAGAAAGCAGTTGAAGATAACCAGCGGAGGAGGATTCGAAGGAGAGGACAACCTGTATTTCGAAATCGTCCCCGAATAACCGGAACAACCTGTGAAAATTCCATAGTTATTGTTTGTTTAAATGCTTATGCCGAAAGGCGCGCACCGGCAAATCCATAGCCGATGCGCGCCTTTCTTGATTTATACCGATGCAGGTTATGCATCGCGCGATATTCAAGACGCTACCGGATCATTAACATGTTTTTACCAGACGCAGCTGCATTCTCCTTCGTCCAAGCTCCACATTCAGGACTTCCACGATTACATGCTGGTGCAGTTTGACTATTTTCGAAGGATCTGAAACATATTTATCTGCCATTTGAGACACATGGATAAGCCCGTTCTCCTTTATTCCGACATCGACAAATGCGCCGAAATTGGTTATATTGGTGATGATTCCCGGCAATTCCATTCCAGGAGCGACATCCTCCAATGTTTTTATTTCGCTCGAAAATTCGAAAACCTTTATGGATGTACGGGGATCCCTTCCCGGTTTTGCAAGTTCCTTTAAAATATCATTCACGGTATATTCGCCTTCCGATTTATATTTCGAGGCGTCCACTTTGGAAAGGGCTTCCTGGTTTCCGATAAGTTCCGCTATCTTCATATTCAAGTCAGCCGCAATACGTTCGACAAGGCCGTATTTTTCAGGATGCACAGCGGAATTGTCCAGCAGATTGGCGGCGCCTGGAATTCTCAAGAAACCAGCCGACTGCTCGAACGCCTTGCTTCCCAGCCTTTTCACATTCATTATTTCCTGCCTGGACGAAAATGCTCCGTTTTCCGTCCTGTAATCCACTATATTCTGGGCCAAGGACGGGCCTATCCCTGAAACATAGCTCAGCAGATGCCTGCTTGCCGTATTGAGATTGACACCGACGCTGTTTACCGCCGACACGACGACTTCATCGAGTTTTTCCTTAAGCATGGACTGATCGACATCGTGCTGGTACTGGCCGATTCCCAATGATTTAGGATCGATTTTTACCAATTCCGCGAGAGGGTCCATAAGTCTCCTGCCAATAGACACGGCGCCCCTTACAGTGACATCGTAATCCGGAAATTCCTCCCTTGCCGCCTGTGACGCGGAATAGACCGAAGCCCCGTCTTCGCTGACCGAAAACACCTTCACCCCTTCCGGCAATGCCACCTTTTTTATAAATGCTTCCGTTTCTCTTGATGCCGTACCATTGCCTATGGCGATTACCTCGATCTTGTACGACTCCACAAGATTGGATATTTTCTTAATGGCGTTCAGCTTCTCATTTTGAGGAGGATGTGGGAATATCGTGTCATTATGCAAAAGATTCCCCTGCTCGTCAAGGCACACCACCTTGCAGCCTGTTCTGAATCCCGGATCTATCGCAAGCGTTCTCTTCTGCCCTACAGGAGGAGCAAGAAGCAATTGCCTCAGGTTCTCGCCGAAGACCTTTATGGATTCCGTATCCGCCTTTTCTTTGGCCGACGAAATGACTTCGTTTTCTATGGACGGATGCAGAAGCCTTTTATACGCGTCCCTTGCAGCCTCTACGACCAAATCGGCAGAGGCATTGCGCGGCAATTTCTGCTTTCCGCAGAAGTTGCGTATTACATTAGCGACCGATTTGTCCTCATCCACTTCCAGCTTTATTGAAAGAAAACCTTCGGCAGAGCCGCGCAATACGGCAAGAAGCCGGTGCGATGCAATCCTGCTGACAGGCTCTTTGAAATCAAAATAGTTCATGTATTTTGAATACCCTTCGTCATTTTCCTTCGACTTTACCGCCGAAGATCTGATCACGCCGAATTTCATGAACGAAACCCTTAAAGCGGCACGCACCTCCTTTGTTTCAGAAATTTTTTCCGCAATTATGTCTTTCGCCCCATCAATGGCATCGCCGACGGTTTCCACCTTGTCTGAAATGAACTTCCCGGCTTCGGAATCCACATCGTCGCTATCCATGCGCATTATGCAATCGGCAAGAGGTTCCAGGCCTTTCTCCTTTGCAACTGACGCCCTTGTCCTGCGTTTCGGCTTGTATGGAAGATATATATCTTCGAGTGTCTGGAAGTCCACCAAAGGCGTTATCTGTTTTTCCAGCTCTGAATATGCGGCCTCGTCAATGGAAGAATTCTCGGAAAGGGACTTCAATACGGACTGCTTCCTCGCCTCAAGCTCGTTGAACCTGTTCCACCAATATTTGATTTCCGCGACCTTGACCTCGTCCAACGCGCCGGTACGCTCCTTTCTGTATCGGCTTATGAACGGGACCGTAGAACCGTTCTCCAACAATTCTATGCAGTTTTCCACCTGCCATGTCTTAACATCAAGCCTTACGGCTATCTCTTTTACATATATTTCAAGCATAATCAAAACTTTTTTAACAATAATACCGGAACAGCGCGACAATACCGTCAGTCATGGGAAACCTGGTGCAGCTGCTTCCTGTACTCCGAAAATATTTTGGATTTCGATACGAAACCGAGATAATGGTTGGAAGAATCAAGGACTGGCAGGTTCCACGCCGAGGTATCCTCGAATTTGCGCATAACGCTTTCCATCTTTTCATCCTGATAAACATATTCTGGAGCGTCCTTCATCAGCGACCTTATCCTTGTCGTCTCATATATATCCCTGTAAAACATTATTTCCCTCACATCGTTAAGAAATACCACGCCCTTGAAATAGCCGTCGCTGTCCACCACAGGGAAAATATTTCTTTTCGACACGGCTATCGCGTCCACCAGGTCTCCGAGCGTTCCGTCCGGCGACACTGCCACGAAATCATTTTCAATCAGGTCATCCGTCTTCAGCAAAGTAAGGACAGCCTGGTCCGTGTCATGAGTCAGAAGATCGCCGTGCTTTGCTATTCGCTTGGTATATATCGAATAGGACTCGAACGTGCGATGGGTGGCAAACGCACTGACAGACGTCACTATCAGAGGAATAAACAGCACATACCCGCCGGAAATCTCGGCTATGAGGAATATGGCGGTAAGAGGGGCCTGCATGACTGCCGACATCAGGCCTGCCATTCCGGCAAGCACGAAATTAGGCTCAGGAAGAGGTATGGATGTAAGATTCAACAGATTGAAAATCCTGACAATCGCAAACCCGGCCACTCCCCCGACAAAAAGCGTAGGGCCGAAAGTTCCCCCTACTCCGCCGCCGGCATTCGTAAATGTCATGGCGTATACTTTAAGGAGCATCACCATGATAAAATAAACAGGGACCATCCACTGGAATGCGAAAATGTTCCCGAAGATATTGGTTTCTATGGCTTTTTCCGGCTCGCCGTTCAAAAGGTACGACAAAACGCCGTAACCCTCTCCATAAAGCGGGGGAAGCAGGAATATTAGAAGCCCGAGCGAAACAGCGGATACAAGCCATCTCTTATAAGGATTTGAAATGGATTTTATTTTATCCTCCAATCTGAGCGTAGTCCTTGTAAAATACAAAGCCACAAAGCCGCACGCTATGCCGAGCACTATGTAAAACGGAAGATTCCCTATCGAAAAATCCTGCAATGTATTCTCGAACTGCACCGCATTGCCGAGGAATATGTAGGATACCGTAGTAGCCGTAACGGCTGTGACGAGAAGGGGTATTATTGACGTCATCGAAATATTGAACATCAGTATTTCGAGAGTGAACAATATCCCGGCAAGCGGAGCCTTGAAGATCCCTGCCACCGCGCCTGCCGCACCGCAGCCGAGAAGTATGGTCATATGCTTATAGGAAAGTCCGAAGAACCTCGCTATGTTCGAACCTATAGCCGCGCCTGTATAAACAATAGGAGCTTCCGCACCGACGGATCCTCCGAATCCGATTGTCATGGAACTCGCAACTATCGAACTCCATGTATTATGGGTCTTGATTTTCGACTCGTTCTTGGAAATCGCAAGCAGCACTTTTGTTACGCCATGCCCTATATTATCCTTTATCAGATACTTGACAAAAAGATACGACAGCAACATCCCGAAACCCGGATAAAGAAGGTAAAACAGGCTGTCCTGAGGCGTATTGAACCATCCCGTAAGAATCCATTCGAAAAAATGAATCAGATGCTTGAGAATGACAGCCGCGAAACCGCATCCTATTCCTACGGCGAACGCAAGAATCAACAGCATCCTGTTTTCAGGAATGCTTTTTAAAAAAACGGACGCGGATTCTTTTTTCGATTCCATGAATTCATGGATTGCAGAACCGGCATAAGCATCGCGCGCATGCCTGGCAAAACGGGCAGACACGCGCCTGAGATACCTTGCCATAACGGCAGTCCTAATCTTCTTCCGACGAATCATTATAAAACAAGTATAATAGACAAATATACGCAGAAACCGAGAGTAAAGAAAATGAACTTGTTCGATTTTCTTTACCGAGGTGCTACCGTATATGTGGCCGCAGGCCAAATATACGCAGAAGCCGAGAGCAGAGCAAATTTATTTGCTTTGCCGAGGCGCAACAGTATATGCGGACCGGAGGGCCGAATTGCGCAGAAGCCGAGAGCAGAGCAAATTTATTTGTTATGCCGAGGCGCAACAGCCGCCAACTATTCTCAGTATGAATGACAGAATCAAATGTGCAAAAATCAGGACACAAGACAAATGTTATTCATGCCGCCTTCCGTACCGGATAAAAACATGTCCGCCACTAAAAAACAAGCAATTGCATCATCCAAGGCATAAAAAAAGGCAGCCCGTATAGGCCGCCGCATTCCTGTTCTTAAAAACTGGGCTATTCGTCGCCGTCCTCGTCCTCTCCCGCCGCTACGACATCGTCAGGGAAAGCTTCTCCATCGGAAACGGCATCATCGTCGACATCGCTTCCGAAAAGGTCTTTCTCGACATCCTCGTAGTCGTCGATATTGACCGCCACCTTGACAAGGTAAATGGCATCAGGCAATTCAACGGAAACAGCATAGAAGTATGAGCCGTCCGGCTTGTCCACTTTGACCAGATTGCCCATATAATCCGCATAACCTTTCGGATACTTTTCTTTGAATGCAGCCGCAAGCTCTTCAGACATGTTGGCATAACTTACGACAGCCCTTTTCTTCTGTGAATCTTTCATTATCTGTTTTTATTTTTTTCGTAATTCGGTGTGCAATAATAGCGCATTTTTTCCAAAAAAAAACATTAATTATATTTTTTTCCGCTACGGAAAAAGAAATTTTTCTGTTCCTGTTTTTTCCTCATGTCATGTTCGGAAAACACAGGCTTCCCATTGTCAGGATTAATTCCTGAATAATAAATAGTTGAAGATTTCGTCATCGGCGTAGGGGTAAAATCCTGCACCTGTTCCAGGTTAATGCCTTTTAAAACCGGATTGCCCGCCAGGCGTTCCATGTCCCTCATCGTGCAGCCGGGATGCCCTGATATGAAATAAGGCACGATCTCATAATTCAGCCTCTTCCTCCTGTTGACTATGTCGAATTCCTTTCTCAAACGTTCGAACAATTTGAAAGACGGCTTCGACATGATTTTAAGGACATGGTCTTCCGTATGCTCCGGAGCCACTTTCAAGCGGCCCGAAGTATGGAATTCCACGAGCCTCTCAAAATACCTTTTCGCATTCTCGTCCGTAAATCCCTTTTCATCAAGGAACAGGTCGTACCTTATGCCGCTCCCTATGAAAGCCTTGCGCACTCCCTTTACGGAACAGACCTTTTCATACAGACTGTTGAGCGGCGAATGGTCCCTGTCAAGATTCTTGCAAGGCGACGGAAACAGGCATGATTTCCTTACGCATTTGCCGCACATCGAAACATCGCGGCCTGACATTTTGTACATATTGGCCGTAGGCGCTCCAAGATCGGATATGATTCCCTTGAACTCCGGCATGGAAACCAAATTCCTCACTTCGTTCAAAATGGAATCTTCCGACCTGCTGCATATGAACTTTCCCTGATGGGCCGCTATTGTACAAAAGCTGCATCCTCCGAAACATCCCCTGTGGGTATTTATGGAGAACTTTATCATATCATAGGCAGGTATCCTCTTATCCTTGTATTTGGGATGCGGCCTTCGCGTAAAAGGAAGCGCGTATATCTCGTCCATTTCCTTTTCGCTGTAAGGAAGGCACGGCGGATTGACCACAACGAATCTTCCGCCATCATGTTTTTCCACCATTACAGGAACATCTTTCCTGTTCGCATTCGTTTCAATCAGATTGAAATGATATGCGAACTTTTTCTTGTCTGACACGCATTCCGCATGGGACGGCAGCACGAGCACATTCCTTTCACTGAATATGCTTTTATCGGAGACATAGGCGATTTGCGGTATGCGATGCAGGTCGTAAGTCCTCGCCCCTTCCGCGTATGCCCCGGCAATTTCTATTACGGGCTTTTCGCCCATTCCGTAAACAAGGATGTCGGCCCCGCTTTCTATTAAAACGGAAGGCTTCAGGCAGTCCTTCCAATAATCATAATGAGTGAATCGCCTCAGAGACGCTTCTATGCCGCCTATCACTACCGGTACTTCCGGGTAAAGTTCCTTCAATATCTTAGTATAAACAGTAACGGCATAATCCGGCCTCCGCCCTGCCGCGCCGTCAGGAGTGTAGGCGTCATTGCTGCGTAATCTTTTTTGGGCGGTATAATGGTTCACCATTGAATCCATCACGCCGGCATTGACACCGAAAAAAAGCCTCGGAGCCCCGAATTTCCTGAAATCACGAAGATCGTCACGCCAGTTTGGCTGCGGGACAACGGCCACCCTATAGCCGGAAGCGAGCAAAGTCCTTGCTATCACGGCAGTGCCGAATGAAGGATGATCTATGAAAGCGTCCCCGCTGAACAGGACCACGTCAGGCCTGTCCCATCCGAGATTTTGCATCTCCTTGACGGTGACAGGAGGCATGACGCCCCTCAAGCTTTCATTATGGTCGAAATGAAGCATTGGTTCCTACATTCTTTCAGGCAGCCTGATGCCTAATATTCCCATAGCCTTTTCAAGCACGGTCGCGATAACGGAAACAAGGGCCAGCCTCTGATCCCTGACAGCCGCATCGCTTTCCCTGAGGATGCTGATGTCATGATAATACTGGTTGAATTCCTTTGCAAGATCGTAAGCATAGTTCGCGATCATTGCCGGAGAATATGCATTAGCAGCTTCTGATATTCTGGCAGGAAATGCCGAAATCATCTTGATAATGGACACTTCCTTGTCTTCAAGAGGGGATTTGGTAATCGCAGGAACAAAACCTGAATCACAGGCTTTTCTTAAAATCGACTTTATACGGGCATATGTATACTGGATAAAAGGCCCGGTATTTCCGTTGAAATCGATGGATTCCTTTGGATCGAACAACATCGTCTTTTTAGGATCTACTTTCAATATGAAATATTTCAAGGCACCAAGCCCGACCATTTCAAACAGTTCGTCCTGCTGCTTGGCGGACATGCTGTCTATTTTGCCCAATTTCAATGAAGTTTCCTTCGCCGTAGAATACATGTCGTCTATGAGATCGTCAGCGTCGACGACAGTGCCCTCACGTGATTTCATCTTTCCTTCCGGCAGCTCCACCATCCCGTAGGACAAATGATAAATCGAATCGGCCCATGGAAAACCGAGTTTCTTCAATACAAGCTTCAGAACCTGAAAATGGTAATTCTGCTCGTTTCCAACGACATATATATGTTCGTCGAGATTATATTCGTCGAACCTCTGCTTGGCCGTGCCTAAATCCTGTGTCATGTACACCGATGTCCCGTCGGCTCTCAAAAGCAATTTCTTGTCCAGTCCGTCAGCTGTCAGGTCGCACCATACCGAACCGTCCTCGTGCTTTTCGAAAACTCCCTTTTCAAGGCCTTCCTTGACTATGGATTTTCCTGAAAGATATGTCTGCGATTCATAGTAGGTCTTATCGAATGTTATCCCCAACCGCCTGTATGTCTGATCGAAGCCTGCGTAGACCCAGCCGTTCATCATCTGCCACAAATCCCTGACCTGCCTGTCTCCGTTCTCCCATTTGACAAGCATGGCCTGGGCCTCTTTAAGCACCGGAGCATTCTTCTCAGCCTCTTCCTTGGGCATTCCGGACTGCACGAGCCTGTCCACTTCCTCTTTATACAGATTATTGAATGCCACATAATAGTCTCCGACAAGATGATCTCCCTTTATGCCGGAACTTTCAGGAGTTTTTCCGTTCGCCGTCTTTTCCCATGCCAGCATGGACTTGCAAATATGAATACCCCTGTCATTCACAAGATTGACTTTCATCACATTATGCCCGGCAGCCGATAAAAGGTCGGCCACGGAGCTTCCGAGAAGTATATTCCTTATATGGCCCAAGTGCAAAGGCTTGTTCGTATTAGGGGACGAGAATTCAATCATTATTGTTTTTCCTGTCGACGGAGCCTGCCCGTAATCCGAGGACTTGCTTATTTCTGATAAAACATCGTTCCAATATGCGGAAGAAATCTTCAAATTCAGGAAACCTTTGATCACATTGTAGGAATCGATTAAATCAAGCTTGTCTTTAAGAGCCTTCCCTATTTCTTCAGCTGTCTGTTCAGGCGATTTCTTAGACAATTTAAGAAGCGGAAATACCACCAGCGTCAAATCCCCGTCGAAATCCTTTCTCGTCGACTGCAATTGAATCATGCCATCTGCCGCGTCTGACAAATATATTTCCTTAACGACATTCCTCAGCTTATCCGTTATAATCTGTTCAAGGGTCATCATAATTAATTTTTAAACAATATTAGAAACTTCAAAGATATTACATTTTCATCAAAAAAGCATAAAAAGAGGCCGCACCACATAGGCGCAGCCTCTCTCAATATCTTTCAGCTGAATGCTAAAGTCCGTTATCGCAAATAGCTTTGTAATGATCGTATTTGACCTTGTACTGTTCGCCGCTGTCGCGGAATCTGAAATAAATGTTCTTGAGGAATTCAGCGACCACGATCTTGATTTCATTGTCATCCGTAACCTCGAATGCCTTTTCAAAAGGAACTATTGCATTCCTGAGAACCTTGTCGAACTGCACCATCATGGCTTCGTATTTGGCATTGTCCATTTCCAATGAAGCCTTGTCCTGAATCTTGAGGGCTTCGTTGTAAAGCACGTCGCCTATGCTGAAATAACCGTACACGAAATCCGGATCGATCGACAGCGATTTTTCATAACATTCTATCGCCATGTCTGCACTGTCAAGGCCTCTCCATACATTTCCTTCCGCATAGTACAAGGTAGGGTTTCCAGGCTCGTTAAGCTGAGCTTTCTTTATAAGGTCGAGGACTTTGGTCGGATCGTCGTTGGTATCCATATAAGCATTTATCAGGGAAACGAGTATAGCCTGGTTCGTAGGATATTTGGCAAAGCCGCGTTCCAGCACGTCTTTGGTCATCTCATAATTTCCCGCGCTCCTGTATGCGTCGCCAAGATATGAATACAAGTCACCGTTCTGGTCATAACCGAGAGCCACGCACTGTTCGAAATATTTGATTGCAGTTTCGCTATCCTTGTTCAAGGTAGCGGTAAGGCCTGCATTGAACATTGCGGTAGTATCGTTCATGCCCATGAATGAAGCCACCTCGGCTGCCTGCATGAATCCGTTCTGGGCAGACTTGTAATCTGATACCGAATAATATGAAATCGCGTCATTGTAATATTTGGTCCTTATTTCATCCATTTTCGAGGCGATTTTCTTTGCATCGGACGAAGCAGGTTCCGCAAGTTCCGATGCCTGCTTCAAGGCTTCGAACGCTTCACCGAGAAGATCTCCTTCCACCCTTGGATTGGTAACGACTATCGCGCATACCACTCCTGAACCGTCATAGTATACGTCCTTGTCTTCATACGATTCCTTTAACGCATAGGCATTGTTGATTGTCACTTCTTCAGTGCTGAGCACAGGCTGCATGCCTATCATCGTCTTAAGGTCGGCCTGTGTCATTCCGACATTCAGGTTCTTGTCAGGAGCCGCTTCAACCTTTACATATGTGTCGGCAAGCTTGATCCATGTCTTTGGGCTGGATGCCTTTTTAGGATTTTCAGTAGCGGCTTTTGCCTTGTCTATCATAGACTGAGCCTTTTCTGAAGAGAGACTCTGTGCGCCCGCCTGGACTGAAAGCAGAAGGGCGATTGCTATTAATGCTTTTCTCATTTTTATGAATGTTGTTTTAATTAATAATTTTGCTATTTATTCCAAATTATCAGCGTTTTCATCTAATTTTTCTTCGCTTTTGTTAACCTTGCATACAGCGGCGATGCTGTCTCCTTCCTTGATATTTATCAGCCTTACGCCCTGCGTAGCCCTGCCTGCGACCCTGACATCCGAAACGGCAAGCCTAATTGTAATTCCGGACTTGTTTATTATCATCAGATCGCTGTCGTCGGTGACGTCTTTTATAGCAATGAGGAATCCGGTCTTGTCCGTTATGTTGATTGTCTTAACGCCCTTCGCCCCCCTGCTTGTAATCCTGTAATCTTCCAGATCGGAACGCTTGCCGTAGCCATTCTCGCTTACGACCATGATAGTAGGCTGCTGCTCAGATTCAGGATCAACGGAAATCATGCCTATGACCTCGTCGTCATCGTCTATGGTGATGCCTTTGACACCGGCTGCCGTCCTGCCTACGGGCCTTACGTCAGATTCATTGAACCTTACGCATTTGCCCTTTCTTGCAGCAATCAGCACTTCGGAACTTCCGTTCGTAAGCAATGCTTCGATAAGGCCGTCTCCGTCTTTTATCGTAATCGCATTTATGCCGTTCGCGCGAGGCCTTGAATAAGCTTC
This sequence comes from uncultured Bacteroidales bacterium, assembly GCA_944322605.1. Taxonomy (GTDB): domain Bacteria; phylum Bacteroidota; class Bacteroidia; order Bacteroidales; family UBA932; genus CALUPD01. The sequence goes on from CALUPD010000002.1 coordinate 22,034, forward strand.
CAAAGAAGTTTTCTTGATAAGGCCTTTCTTAGTGCCGAGGATTATGTAATTATTGTTTATGTAATTCTCGTCCTTCAGGTCCTTGACATTTATATATGCGCAAACCCTGTCGCCCTGTTCTATATTGAGGACATTCTGTATGGCACGTCCCTTGGAGGCCTTTGAGCCCTCAGGTATTTCGTACACTTTCAGCCAGAAGCACCGTCCAGATGCCGTAAAGAAAAGCATCGTGCTATGCATGTTGGCCATGTATATGTGCTCAATGAAATCTTCGTCGCGCGTGGTGCTGCCCTTTGCTCCCACTCCGCCCCTGTTCTGAAGCCTGTATTCATTAAGCGGAGTCCTCTTAATGTAACCCATATGCGATATGGTTATAACCACGTCGTCGTCCGCGTAAAAATCCTCAGGATTGAATTCGTCTGCCGAAGCAACGATTTCAGAGCGGCGTTCGTCGCCGAATTTTTCCTTCAGTTCTGAAAGCTCGTCCTTGATTACGTTCATCTGAAGCTGTTCGCTTGCAAGAAGCTCGCGCAGCCCCTTGATCTGGATCATCAGCTGGTCGTATTCTTCCTGCAATTTATGGCGCTCCAGTCCTGCAAGCTGCCTGAGCCTCATTTCCACGATGGAAGTAGCCTGTATATCGGAAAAACCGAACCTTTCGATGAGATTCGACTTGGCGGCCTCTACCGTAGAGGATGCCCGAATGATTGAAATCACCTCGTCGATAAAGTCCAAGGCTTTCAACTGTCCTTCAAGTATATGAGCCCTCTTTTCAGCAGCATTCAAATCGAACTTGGCCCTTCTGATGACCACATCATGCCTGTGCCTTACGTAATATTTTATCAATTGCTTCAGGTTCAGAAGCCTTGGCCTTCCGTCCACCAAAGCGATATTGTTCACCGAAAAAGTGGACTGCAATTGCGTATATTTATATAAGGTATTAAGCACGACATTGGCTACCGCACCCATCTTCAATTTAATGACTATGCGCATGCCGTTCCTGTCGCTCTCGTCATTCACATAGGATATGCCGTCGATTTTCTTGTCATTGACAAGTTCCGCGATTTTTTCAATCAGTTCCCTCTTGTTGACCATGTACGGTATTTCCGTCACGACAATGACTTCCCTTCCGCTCGGATGCGTTTCTATTTCCGTCTTCGCCCTGACAACGATCCTGCCCCGTCCAGTCTCGAACGCTTCGCGTATTCCCGAACGGCCTTGTATGATGCCGCCTGTCGGAAAATCAGGACCTTTGATGTATTTCATCAATTCATCGGTAGTGATTTCATTGTTGTCGATATATGCGATTATGGCATTGCAGACTTCAGTCAGATTATGAGGAGCCATATTCGTGGCCATTCCGACCGCTATGCCGGATGAACCGTTCAGCAAAAGGAGCGGAGCCTTCGCGGGCAATACCACCGGTTCCTGCAGGGTATCGTCGAAATTGTTCCTGAAATCGACGGTATCCTTGTCAATGTCGGCCAACACCACTTCGGCAAGCTTCATCATCCTTGCCTCGGTATAACGCATGGCGGCAGCCGAATCGCCGTCTATGGACCCGAAGTTTCCCTGCCCGTCGACAAGAAGATACCTCATGCTCCACGGCTGCGCCATCCTTACCATGGTGTCGTATACGCTCGAATCGCCATGAGGATGGTATTTACCAAGAACTTCCCCTACGATACGCGCGGATTTCTTATGTTTCTGGTTATATACGACTCCGAGCTCGGACATTCCGTACAAGACCCTTCTGTGCACAGGCTTGAGCCCGTCCCTGACATCGGGCAATGCCCTTGAAACGATAACCGACATCGAATAGTCGATATATGCCGATTTCATTTCATCTTCGATGTTTATGCTGAGAATCCTCTCGTTATTATCCTCAAATTCAGTCATTTCCTATATACTTATATAAATAATATGCAGTCGGCTAAGATACTACATAAATCGCACATGAGCAAATTAAATATTGCCGGCTTTCCCTGTTTTTTACCGGCAAGGCAAGAACAGCAGGCACAGAAACAAGCAATGCCCTAAAGGAATGCTTCAAGGATCGGAAAACAGTATTTTTCCATGCAGGCGCGGGTTTGTCCATACATATTTACGGCTTCCGAAATTACGGATCCATGCATATTCGTCGCATAAGGCCAGCACGTTTTTCCCTTGCACAGAAGAAATTTCCGCCAAGGACGCCATGCCCGTCTTTTCCATGACGGCAGCCAGTTCCCTTTCATCCACCCTCGAAACAGGCCTGCGGCAATACGTAGCCAGGTCGACTATGAAATCCACGGGAGCCTTGAAGCCGGCGTCCTCGAACCCCATGGCCCTGTATATTTTGCCCGAGGACCATTCCATGTCGGCATAGCTCATGACGTCGTCGGGATCCGTGTCCGACACAAAAGCCTTGAAAAGCCTCCCCATTCCACCTGAAACCCGCATGCCTGAAACCGAAGCATACCTCACCCATTCATAGGACCTGCAATCCGTTTCAGAAATGCATCCCGTGCCATGCAGTATTTTCCTCCTCATTCTCCTTGCAGACGAAAACGAAGCCGCCGCGACAATTTCGCCCTTATGATAAAGGGCATAATGGTATTTCGATTTAGCAGGGCCGTAACTGTGGTGCATGGCATAGAACGCGGACACGGTATTCATATCCGTCCTGACGACCTCGCATTTCCTTGCAAAGACAGGCTCATAAACGCCCAAATGCGCCATGAGCCTGTCTTTTAGGCACGCGCCCCCTCTGTACCAATAATCCTGGAAAAGGTTTATCGTTGAAAAAGACTCGTCACCTCCAATGCACGCCATGGAAACATCGGACTGAGATGAAACGCAAGAAGCATTCTCTGATTCACGGCAATCACGCGTTCCAGTGTTTTCGCAGACAAAAGGAATCAAATGCAACACGATGCCCTTTCCGCAGAAAACCAAGTCGTTCCCGCGCCGGCAGAAACCAATGCCGGTTTCTTTGAAAAACCGGATCACATCTTCCTCGAACCCCATGACCGCATTGACTATTATGACCTCTTATGCATGCAAATTAAATATATTTTGCCGTATTAAAAAAATGTCGTACATTTGCAGTCCCAAATCAAGGGATGATTCGCTAGCTCAGTAGGTAGAGCACAACACTTTTAATGTTGGGGTCTTGGGTTCGAGCCCCAAGCGGATCACTTCGGAAGCCGCCTCGAAGCGGCTTTTTTCATGACAAGCTAAAATTCTCTAACGGACAGGTCTTTCTTGTCTATGTACTTGTCGAACTTGAACAAAGGCATGCCAAGAGCCATTCCCGCCTGTATCTTTCCTTTTATTCCGAACATTTTTTCTATCCTGCGCTTTCTGTCCATCGAAATTGCGGTACATACGAATCCGGTATAGAAATGGGCGACTCCGCAGGCTTCAGCCATAAGCGATGCATTCTGGTACGCAAGATTAGTGTCCTGGCAGCCGAACCTGCTGCCTTTCGGAGCAATGAAGAATATTACCGCCTTTGCGCCGCGAAGGATATGGTCCACGCCTGAATCGTATTCTTCCTTCATCTTCTTGAACTTTGAAATGAACCTGTAATTCCTCGGCATGAAAAGCTTCACCACCGGCCTGGCCAAAGGGCTGCCGAGCTTCGATGCCAATGAATAAAAAGTATCGACCGTAATACGGGATATTTCCTTTATTTTCTTTTCGTCAGTCACGACGACTATTTCAAGTTCCTGAAGATTCGAGGCCGTAGGAGCCCTGTGCGCGGCTTCTACTATGCGTCCCAAAAAAGATTTGTCCACGGGCGCACTTGAGAATGCCCTGTTCGAGCGGCGCGATTTCATAAGCAGGTCCACCTGCTCTATTGTCGGAAGTCCGGTCCTGTCGAATGCATGAACCTTGGATTCGCCGAATTCAGAATGCGATATGGCATCAACGGGACAGGCGGCAACGCAATGCCCGCACGATATGCACGAATCGGACGAAACTTCGATTTTTCCATTCTTTTTCTCAAACAGGTACGAAGGACATATTTTCACGCATCTTCCGCAACCGATGCATTTCTGATAGTCAATATTTATTAAAACCATATATTACGGATTTTCCTGCAAATATACCGCAAAACACAATACCTGGAAAATCGTCATTTGCATGTTCGCATGCCGCATTCAAACCGGGAACCTGCGTTTTCATAATGCCGCCCGCATTAATGCCTTTATGCGATCCGGGAAACGGCCATAGCCTGCACAGATAGGAGCATGCAGTCCGGCTTATGCCTGATCAACTCATTAACCGATACTGTTTCGGAGTACATCCGACCTCTTTTTTGAAAAATCGCATAAAATGTTGCGGGTATTGGAAACCGAGCATATCGGCAATCTGTTTTATGCTTGCATCCGGCTCGAACAAGGCGTTTTTTGCCATTTCAATGATTTTAAGATGGATGTGCTCACGTGCCGTCTTTCCTGTCTCCGCTTTCACCAAATCCCCGAAATAGTTGGGAGACAGGCATACCTTATCCGCGAAATACTTTACGGTAGGCAATCCTTTAACCTTTGCCATGCCGGAATCCCAGTATTCGTTCAGCAAATGTTCGAAGCGCACAAGCACATCATTGTTCAGTTCCTCGCGGGTAATGAACTGGCGCTCGTAAAAGCGCATGCAGTAATTGAGCAGCACCTCGATATTAGAGATAATCAACGGTTTGGAAAACCTGTCTATAGGATGCTCCAACTCATGGGCTATCTTGTCCATGTAGTCCTGTATTATAACGCGCTCGTCCGCAGATAAATGCAAAGCCTCGTTGGAAGCATACGAGAAAAAGGAATATTGCTTTATCTTCTGGGCCAACGGAGTGCGATGCAGGAAATCAGGATTGAACAGCAAGGCGACGGCTTCCGGAACAGGGCCGTCCTCAATACGGTGAATGCCAACTGTCTGGCCCGGCGCAAAACACACTACTGTTTCATCATCGTAGTCATATTTGGTCTTTCCATAATCGATGGTGCATCCGACCGTCTTTTTCAAGAATATGGCATAAAACCCGAATGTCATCCTATGCGCGTCCGGCTGGTTTTCCGAGCCGTTGAAGCGCACGACACTGACCAATGGATGCTGGGTCTTGAATCCGAAAAACCGGTTATACTGTTCTATGGTATCTGCCTTTATGATTTCCACGTCCTTAATGTTTTTCTGCAAATATACGTTTTCCCGCGACAGCATGAAAAAAGAACGGATAAAAAACCTATTCCGGGCATCTTTTTCCGTAATTCATATACATTATTGACATTCAATATCATAACACAGCATGCCGAATCCGCGCTTGAGGTACTTCTATCCGTTTTACGGGTATCTGCCGATATTATGGCAGCAACTACCTTTGCAATAGAAACCAGTCGGCACAGACATGTAAAAAGATAACGACATGAAGAAAGTTTTGATTTTATCATCCAGTCCCCGTCGCGGTGGAAATTCAGATACATTGTGCGAAGAATTCATGCGCGGAGCCGTCGATAGCGGGCATGCAGGCGAGATCAAAGGCAATCCTGCTTTGCAACGGGCATACGAAATGGGGAAACAGGCATAAACGACATCATTATGAAAAGAGCAACTATCCTTTTAACAGCCGCTTTCTTTTGTCTGTCCAGCTCGACAGAAAGCCAGGCGCAAACCATTCAAAACAACAAGAATATGGAAGAATTGAATTTGACACGACAGTGGGACAAGACATTCCCGCAGAGCGACAAGGTAAACCATAGCAAGGTGACATTCCACAACCGATACGGCATCACTCTTGCCGCCGACCTGTATATTCCCAAGAACGCGGAAGGCAAGCTCCCGGCGATTGCCGTAAGCGGCCCGTTCGGCGCGGTAAAGGAACAGGCGTCCGGCCTGTACGCGCAGGCATTGGCGGAACGCGGCTTTTTGACCATTGCTTTTGACCCTTCATTCACCGGCGAAAGCGGAGGACAGCCGCGCAACGTGGCTTCGCCTGACATCAATACGGAAGACTTCAGCGCGGCCGTGGATTATCTTTCGACACGCGAGGATGTGGACACGGAACGCATCGGAATCCTCGGCATCTGCGGTTTCGGAGGATTCGCCATAAATGCGGCTGCAATGGATACCCGCATCAAGGCGACAGTGGCATCTACCATGTACGACATGAGCCGCATAACCGCAAACGGATATTTCGATGCCGACGACAATGCCGATGCCCGTTACGAAATGCGCAGGCAGCTGAACTCCCAGCGCACAGAGGATTACCGCAACGGCACCTGCGCATTGGCCGGAGGAGTTGTCGACCCGGTGCCCGCAGATGCTCCGCAGTTCGTCAAGGACTACCACTCTTACTACAAGACACCACGCGGCTATCACGCGCGTTCTCTCAATTCGAACAACGGTTGGAACAAGACGTATTCTTTGTCATTCCTCAATATGCCTATCCTGTCATATGCGGACGAGATACGCAGCGCGGTCCTGATAGTACATGGAGAAAAAGCACATTCACGCTATTTCAGCGAAGACACGTTCAAGAAGCTGAAAGGAGAGAACAAGGAATTGCTTATCGTGCCGGATGCTGTACATACCGACCTTTATGACAATTTGGACAAGATACCGTTCGACAAGATAGAGCGGTTCTTCCGCGAACATCTGAAATAATATCGGATGTCCATGCCAATGGCTGATACGAATAACTGATAAGAGATTGAATATACGATAGCCGATGCCAGCCGACGACGGGCCTGCATCGGCTATCATGTATAATCAGATGCCGGAACAGGCATTTGCCTGTTAGCCGTATGCATGAAGCATGCGCGAGTTGATTACATTTTCATTCGGCAAATCCCCGGGAGACCTGATTTTCCCGTGCCTGCTTTATAAAACCGCATTTCACCTGCAAGGATTCTGCAAGGATTTTGAGGCATAATGATGCAAAAAAGTTAAAAAAAGTGCATGAAATCCGTTTTTTTTGATGCGGAATCCATGCACTTTGAGGCCTTCTGCCACGCAAGCCGCCTTTTTAACCGAGTGGCTTGCAATATGTTACGAGTCAGAGCGGAAAACGGGAATCGAACCCGCGACCCTCAGCTTGGGAAGCTGATGCTCTACCAACTGAGCTATTTCCGCAAACGGAGTGCAAATATAATAATTTTTCTTGAAAAAGAAACATGGCGGCTTTTTTCCGACCGCCATGTTTTATGATTTTTTTGTTTTAGTACGGACAATTCAATTATTGCATATATGATAAAGCCTTGTCTAAAATCGTTGTATCATCCAAACGTACTATTCCGCCTTCAGGGCCCGGTTCTATATGCATGCCTACGCATTTGCCCTCTTCATCGAAATGGTCTCCGCCGAAATAATTCCTTACCGCATCCGGCTCTATGCCTAATTCATCAGCAATCTTTTGGATAGTACCATGAGGAAGCGAATCTTTGATTCTCCTCAATTCATTAAAAGTTATCAATCTGGCCATAATATTAAAATTTTATTTTTGAAACTTGTCGCAATTTAATAAAATTATCCCGGATTTCCTAACGATAATCCACAAAACCCTCCGGAAAATGCATTCCTGCAACAAGCAGACGGTTTTTTACTGCATATTCCATTATGCGCTTTCTCGCCTCTGCGGATAAGGCCTTGTCCATGTCGTATGTCGCGCATATCTCAGGATTAATCAACTGGATCGCAACGCCATGCATTATGTCTCCCGCCACTATGACGTCTCCGAGCCGGAAGGCGGAATGGCCAGGAGTATGCCCGGACGCATCAATAGCAACTACTCCGCATGGCAACGTATCGCCAAAACCGAACAGGCGGACACGATTCCCATAAGCAGCCATTGTCTTGACCGCCTGCAAATTCACGGCATCAGGCATTGCCATCCACGCCTCGTATTCAGCTCTTGAAGCATAAACTTCGGCATTGGAAAAAACGGCCGAATCCCCGCTTGTCATTCCTCCTATATGATCTCCATGAAAATGAGTCAGAAATACATAATCGACCTCGCTTGGACTTATGCCAAGTGAATCGAGAGCCATCATAAGCCCGCTTCCCGGAAGCCCAAGTCCGGCATCGAACAACATGACCTTCCCGTCCTTTTCCGCCAGGAATACATTGATGGATGAAGGAACAGCCCCTTCAATGCCCAAACTGTCTAAAAACAAGGAATCAGCATCGGGAAACAACGAGACAGGCTGATCGGCCTTCTTGTCCTGAATCCATACCATTTCATATTCCTGATTCTTGCCGGCGCATGAAATCATGCAAAAAGCCGTCATGAACAAAATAACCGCATTTCTCATATGACATATTATTAATTATACTGAACACAAGCATCGGATCAGGACACGCCTTGCGCCAATGTGCCTTACGATTGCATAATCACTCTCGAAAATGAATATACGTCCTTTCAAGGTTGACCATTTGCCTTCTCACGCTTGCACAAGCACCCTCGAAAGGTTCCATGAAATACACGCCTTGTGCCAATGCTCCATATAAATAATCCCTGCAAAAAACACTCCATTCGGATTCGCCCATTTGCAAAAGCGATTCGGCATGACCGAAAGAAAGGATGCACGAGCCACGCATACCGCACAAGCATCAGAAACGGATTTTGTGTTAAATCTGTAATTATGCGTTATCCGTTTAAAGCCAGTGCAAAACGGACAAGTCGGGCATCTTCATGCTGCGCATCGGCTGCTTCATGGCCGACATCTGAATCGACAAGGCGTTGGCCGAAAGGAAAAAGAGCAATCCAGTCAATGAAAAAGTAAATTAAGAATCCGCCACTTGCTGACAGCCTCTTAAACCGAGGTGATAGCAAGTGGCGGATTCTGTATTGTACCACCTATTTTGGTAGTATATATTTCATTAGTGGTATATATTATAGTTTCGTGAGCAACACCTGCCATTTACCAGTTTTCCGTGAGCCTGAGCGCATGATATACCCTTTTTCTTGAAGCGATTTCATGTGCTTTTGCACGGCAGAGCGGTTTATTCCGAGCATTTCTGCCAATTCTGAAATAGACAAGGATGGCTTTTGAATCAATAGATTTATTATTTCAATTACATTCCGGTTGTCGAATTTTACCCATCCTCCATTATACCACCATTGGTTTCCAGCACCTTCAGACACAACTATGTCTGTCTGCATTTCAATAACCATAAGTCGTTCCAAATAATCGACAAACGGTTTCACTTCCTCTAACGAGGCATTGGCTCCCTCTGACGGTATTTTACCAACCTTGTTATCAACAGAAGATAATGCGTCCAGATATTGCGACTTTGTTTTTGTAGGCACGACAACAAGCGGATAGTTGTGCCTTGCTAAAATAAAATTCATCATTAATCTGGCAATTCTTCCGTTTCCGTCCTCGAATGGGTGAATCCTGATATACCGATAATGAAACATTGCGGCAAGTTCAATCGGAGAAAGCTCATTCTTGGCTTCCTCGTTATGATACCACTCCATCAAATCAGCCATCAGCATCGGGGTTTCTTCTGGACTTGCGTATTCAAACCGTTCTCCAGATGGTGCGATAACTGAGTTCGGCCTTGTTTTATAACATCCAGCGTGAACGGTATATGAGGTTGTCATACCTCCTGGCAGATTGCGGTACACCTCATAGTCTTCACGCAACAATGTTTTATGTACTTGTCGGATGAATGTCTCTGTAAGCGGATTGTCTGTAGCCGCTTCTTCGAGGACCATTTTGAGTGCTATGTCATGAGCCTTCATTTCCTCCAAGTCAAACATCTTTGCCTCACCTATTACTCTTCCAAATAGGAGCAAAATTTCAGTCTGGCCATAAGTCAGTGTATTGCCCTCTATGTGGTTTGAATTATAGTTGAACTCAATGGCAAATTTTTTGGCTAATTGGCTTTTAACCGCATCACGCTTTGATTTCAATTCCAGCCATTTATTTAATATGCCAATAGTATGTTGCTTCATATTTTCTTGTTTTGGTGCAAAGTTACATATTTTATATACCACTTGCAAATTTATATACCACCTTTTGCAGTGGTATATAAATTTAAACTCCAGCCATCATAAACACAGAGGTAAGCATTTCACGGTTCTTGGCACACTCCCCATTGTAATAGTGCAGCTGTATCATCTCTACACTTGCTCCTGCTGCATTGGCGATGTAAGATATGGGAAGTCCGTTGTTGATGGCAACCGTGATTGCTGTGTGTCGGAATACATAGGCATACAAATCAAAGTCTGTTCCAAGCTCTTCCCCAATCTCTTTTAGCCATATATTCAGATGCTCACGAAACTTCTTGTATGTGTAATCCTTTGTAGAATGATTTTTCTCTTGTTCGTCATCCATGATAGGGAATATATATCCGAATTTTGACATACCCTTGTACTTGTCAATGATAGAACGCACAACTGGGGTAATTGGAACTTCGACCGTTCTGTGGGTTTTCTTGCGTTTGACCAACAGAGTTTCCTTTTTAGTGATGTCTTTTCTTTTGACTTTGATGACATCACAAGGGGCAAAGAATGTGTGAAACATGAAGATGCAGAAATCATAATATAGTTCCACTTTTTCTCGGTCCTTGTATGATGGGGTAATGTATTCCACATTAAGGTTTAGAAATGCCCTCAGTTGTTCGTCTGACAATACATCCGGATGCCTTTCTGAAACATCATATCTATCAGGATTATAGTCTGAAAAACAGAATGTGCCTATTTGCGCAAGGTTGAACATGACATCTTTGTCTTTGTGCGCCCTTCCAAGCAATGCACGGAACGCTTTTGTCATGTGCTTGTATGATTTCTTTCTTGCAAACATATAAGCAAGACCGACCATTTTATTATAGTCTATTGTTGAAAATGGCATGGAATCAAAATATGGTATGTCTGCACGGCATCGTGTAAGCAGCTTGTAATAAATCTCATAATTACATCCTTGCTTTGCTTTTTCACGCAGAATGACAGTCTCCAAGTATTTCTCTACGGAGTTCTTATACTCGTCAACGCTCCACGCAGACACTTTTTCTTGTGGTTGGGCCGCAGGATTTGAATACTGTTGTTTGTAGTAATCAGCTACTTGTTTAGCGGTAAGTTCCGGATGTTCTTGAATGAGTTTCCAGTATATTGCCTTGAACTCGTCAAGGACTTTGTTGTTCTCCACGTAATTTACGGCATAGGCTGAAAACCGTTCTTTTTCTTTCACCCAACGCTTTTCCAGATTAGGACTTCCTTTGAGTAGATGACCCACCCTTTTGTAATAACGAACCTTGTTTTCAGAGATGCGCAAGACAAGCACACCAGTACGGATAATGAATTTTAGCTTCACCATAATCGTTCTTTAATTAAGTTTGACCGAAGATGATGAACCCCATGAGCTGATTTCAGATGGCGAGCAGTGTGTATTTTGGCACACCGGCTTGATTAAACCTCAAAAAAGCGCGCACTGTCTCACTTTCAACTTAATGGATTCCGTGTCCTCATCGGACTCAACTAAAGAACCTCATTTGCAATGATTTGTATTGCCTGCAAAGAAATTCGACTTAATAAAAAATCCACTCCAGAACTTGCATCTGAAGTGGATTGCGGTGCGGACGGGACTTTAACTTACGCAATCAAGAAATCTCACAAAACTGCAATATACTGATAATAATCAAGTTATTACAAATCAACTATATTACTAAATATCATTAAATACCTTTTACTATTTCAATTATTGGG
>CALUPD010000003.1 GCA_944322605.1 uncultured Bacteroidales bacterium
ATGGTCTTGAAAAACGTGACCATCGGATTAGGGGCATTCATCCACATTTCGAAAGCATAGGCCCTGGATGTTTCTTTAGGATTGATTTCGGTCATATGTCGTATTATTGAAAATGCTTGTCCGCGAGATGCTCTTGAGCATTTTGCAGGAGCATTCATGCGGAATGCCGTTAAAATTATGCAAAAGTAAGGAATCCGATAACAATGAACGGCAATAAATAGTATCTTTGCCATCCGGATATATTTCAAGGAGAGATGCCGGAGTGGTCGATCGGGCCGCACTCGAAATGCGGTGAACGGGCAACTGTTCCCAGGGTTCGAATCCCTGTCTCTCCGCAATGAAGCCCGGGCTTGAAAAAGCCGGGCTTCATTTTTTATTTAATATGCTTCCTATAGAATCCAGCGAGGCGATTTTCGCATGGAAAAATTTTCGGACAGCATTTTTGAATACGGGGTTTTGTACGACATTGCTTTTTCAGGACATGCCTTCACGCAGGCGCAGCAGGCGATGCATGCGGCCGGCTCTATGGAAAGGTCGTCTTTTATCGAGCCTGACGGGCAAACTCTGGCGCACATGCCGCATCCCGTGCACAGGCTTTCGTCGCGTTCCGGTTCTGGCTTTTTTGAAGATGTCTGCTGGTCGGCTGTCCTCGCCTTGCCGAATGCCTTGAAGTTGGCCATGGAACTTTCAGGGGACGGCTCGTCTTTCAATTCGGATGCGCTGATGGAGTTCGTCCTTTTTTCGAGGATTTTCTTCCTTGCGAGGCGTCCGAATTCTTCGGCGGCCTGTATGTCGTCAAAGTCGGGCCTTCCTGCCGCAATGGGATTTTGCCGAGTGCTGTAGGAATGTTCCCCTATGAAAGCTCCGGCTGCGATTGGATTGAATCCGTGTTCCCTTACGAATTCTTCAAGGTCGGCCAGCGCGTTTTCGAATGCGCGGTTGCCGTAGGTCGCGACCAATATTGCAGGGTTGTTGTTCTTGCTGCATATTTTGTCGAAACGTTTCTTTGCAATTTCAGGCATGCGCCCTCTGTAAACAGGGATTGCGAATATTACCGGAACGCCGTCGGCAATGGGAGGCATTCCCTCAGCATCGTTTTTTGTGAGGTTTATGAGCAGCGGACGGTCATGGTCTTCTCCGTCCATTCCTTTTTGTATCGCCCTTGCGATTTTTTCGCTTCCTTTCGTGGGCGAAAAACATATGATAAGTGATGTCATCTGTTCTTGGTTTAATGTTGAAAAATAATGCTTGGCCGAGTGGATAATGCGAATGGCAATTTGAAATATTTATGTGCGCAGGTGTTCTTGCATTTTTCTCTTTTGCATCCGGCTTAAAAATCATGATACGAGTTTCAGCCCTATGATCGAGGCTATGAGCGTCGTTATGAAGAAAAGCCTTAGGAATGTAGCAGGCTCATGGAAAAATACGATTCCGAGAATGACGGTGCCGACCGCTCCTATTCCGGTCCATACAGGGTATGCCGTGCCTATCGGAAGGGTCTGTACCGCTTTTGCGAGAAGTACCATGCTGAGCGTAAGGCATAGGATGAATCCTGCTCCCCAAAGCCAGTAAGCCGTGCCGGAGACTTCTTTCATTTTGCCAAGGCAAAAAGCGAAACCGGATTCGAAAAATCCGGCTATGATCAAAATAATCCAGTTCATGAGAGTCCAATTTGCATGTCCGCCTTATGCGGCGTGTCAGCGGCAAATATACGCATTTTTATGCCAGCATGTTTTCATCTATCGTCCGAAGGATGCAGGCAAATGCTCTTCCCTTTCGAAGCATTTCTCAAGTTATCACCACCTTTGTCCGTCCGAATGGCCTGCTTTTCGTCCTGCGCTAAAATGCTTTGTTCCGCAGTGCGTTTCTTCAATGCTTCCGTCCTGTATGTCCGGGTATCGGAGATGATTGCCGCAGATGTTTTTAAGGGTGGCAGCACGGATTCGGGGGAAAGAAATTTATAATGTACCGCTGCAATAATCCATTTCTTCGAGAGTCAGCCAGCCCGAGTCCTTTATTTCCCGCAGGAAAAGGCGCGCGCACATTTCGGCATCGTCGCCGGCCCGGTGGTGCTTTCCTCGCGGTATTTCGAACTGTTCGCACAAGTAATCCAGCTTGTTGCATCCGAAGTCGTAAATCCTGCGTGCGGCTCGGAGCGAGCAATAGTATTTTATATCAGGCTTTTCAAGTCCGTAGAACTCTAACGAATGTCGTATGCAGGTTATGTCGAAGGAGGCGTTATGAGCGACAATCGCCGGTATTTCTTTCAGATAGCCTGTGATTTCGGACCATATTTCGGGAAATTCGGGGGCGTTTTCCGTGTCTGCTGGGCCTATTCCGTGGATTTGCATGTTCCAATAGCTATAATAGTTTCCTTGGGGGCGGACAAGCCATGAGCGTGTCTCCTCGATTTTTCCGTCCCTGACCACGCAGATGCCGGCCTCGCATATCGAGGCGCGTTTGTCCGTGGCTGTTTCTAAGTCTATTGCTATGAAATTCAGTCCTTTCATGGTCGTCCGTTCTTATCAGGTTAATGGTATCCGCAAAATATCTCTTGGATATGCAGGCTGTTTCTGTCCGGCAAATTCCTGCCGCGCCTGCTGCGCCGGGCTTTACGTTCATTATGATGCGGTATGCATGGCCGTCCGGACTTTCACGGCTTGCATCCGTTTTTTGCAATAATGAGGACAGTCGTTTCCGTCATGCCATGGATAACCGAATGCAAACATATGAAAAATATGGCGAATGACGGCACGGCGGCCATTGACGTTTGGGCAGGCAGAAAATAAATGAGAAATATCGGCTCTGAATGTTGTTCGGTCAGCTCTCTTTTCCTATCTTTGAACTAAGTAAAAATACTTAGTCTATTGAGTAAAATGTAATAGTATGTATAAACGAGCGGAATATCAGATAATTATAGATAGGATGAAAGAACTACGGAAGTTCATCCAAGTGGTGATGGGTGCCCGTCAGATAGGCAAATCCACTGTGGTCAAGCAAGTGTTGCAGGACTTGGACATGCCTTATCAGTTCTTTTCGGCCGACAATGTTCCTGCTACAAACAGTGCCTGGATTTCCGATTGCTGGGCGGCTGTGCGCAGCTTGAAGGAGAGCCGGGGATGGGATAGCGTTATTCTTGTAATTGACGAGATACAGAAGATTGCCAATTGGAGCGAGGCGGTGAAGAAGGAATGGGACGATGATACGTTTCATGATCGAAATATTAAGGTGTTGCTTTTGGGAAGCAGCCGCGTATTGTTGGGGAAAGGCTTGTCTGAATCCTTGGCCGGTCGCTTCGAGGAGATACGCATGAGCCATTGGAGCTATCAGGAAATGAAAGAGTGCTTCGGCTTCTCTCTCGACCAATATCTGTTCTACGGAAGCTATCCAGGTGCAGCCGCCTTGATTGGCGACGAGGACCGTTTCGGGCAATACATCCAGTCTGCCATCATAGAGGCGACCATAAACAAGGACATTTTGATGGATACGCCGATAAGCAAGCCGGCCTTGCTTCGCCAAACCTTTGAGTTAGGGGCTGCCTATTCGGGGGAATTGCTCTCATTGAACAAGATGTTAGGCTCGCTTCAAGATGCCGGGAACACGGTGACTTTGGCAGGATACATCAATCTGTTGGATGAAAGCGGATTGTTGTGCGGACTCCAAAAGTTTAGCATTGATATGGCCCGGAGGCGTGCCAGCATCCCCAAGTTGCAGGTATATAACAATGCCTTGAAGATGGTATATAGTCCATTGTCCTTTGAACAGGCGATACTTGACCGAAAATCATGGGGACGGATCTTTGAATCAGGCATCGGTGCTTATATAGTGAGCCAGGCTTTCGTGCATCGTTTTGAAGTATTTTATTGGCGTGAACGGGACGACGAAGTGGATTTCGTCCTGCGCAAGAAAGGAGCGTTGGTTGCCATCGAGGTAAAAAGCAATGCGGAGAAGCGGACTGAAGGATTGGATAAGTTCCGCAAGCTGTTCAAGCCGCAATCGGCCTTTATTGTGGGAAACGGCGGCATCAGCGCAGAGGATTTTCTTTCGATGGATATAGGAGGGATGTTCTGAGTAAAAAAGGATGCATCTATGTAAGATGCCAGTTCAAGTGCAACCGCAGCATGTCGGTCAATGACTTGAAATGCTGTACGACCCTCAGGTTAGACGCTGTGTAGGCTTAGTACCTTGAACAGATGAGACTTCTGGGCGAAGAAATAGAAGGGCTGGAGTGAATAGCTTTAGAATGGAATAAATGAAAGAGAAAAGTGCTGTTAAAATAGCTGGAAAGTTGTCCCCTTATGGAGAATTATCCTATCTTCGCTAAATGGTATTTTTATATATGGAAGGATTTTCTCAGACTCCTAAAGAAGATCGGATTAAGGTGCTTCAATTTCTTATGCCTGAAGTTTTTGGTGAGGGCAGGATCGATTGGGAGAAATTGCAGGCAGCATTGGGAGAAGATATAAATTTGGTAACGGAACCTTGTCAGAAGTGGGCATTTTAATGTCTTTCGGTTGTCCACCGGATAAATAGAAAAACCAATAAAATGTTGATTTTGCAGGGCTTGTATTAATTTGGCTACCTAATATCTTAGGTTTCAGCGGAGAGACAGAAATTCGAACCTTGGGAACAGTTGCCCGTTCACCGCATTTCGAGTGCGGCCCGATCGACCACTCCGGCATCTCTCCTTGAAATATATCCGGACGGCAAAGATACTATTTATTGCCGTTCATTGTTATCGGATTCCTTACTTTTGCATAATTTTAACGGCATTCCGCATAAATGCTCCTGCAAAATGCTCAAGAGCAACTCGCGGACAAGCATTTTCAATAATACGACATATGACCGAAATCAATCCTAAAGAAACATCCAGGGCCTATGCTTTCGAAATGTGGATGAATGCCCCTAATCCGATGGTCACGTTTTTCAAGACCAT
>CALUPD010000004.1 GCA_944322605.1 uncultured Bacteroidales bacterium
TATAATTCATGACCGTTGGAATCGATTATTGATATTCCTGATGCCATTACGCAATTATTTCCAATGACAATCCGTTTTTGCGCATGGATATATGCGCCATTTATCCTGCAATTATCTCCAATAGTAATTTCACTTTTTTCACCATCGTTTAAAATTTCAGTATAAAAAGGCATTCCTGCATGATAATTCCTTGCAGATCTGCCTATTCGACAATTTTCTCCAATTTTTACCCCCCCCTTTGATTTATTCACAATGCGACTTTTATAGTGAATAACCGCATTCTTGCCTAAACTGATATTTTTGTTTCTCAAAACTAACAATTTAGTATGTATTTCAGACAATATATGCAATAATAAATCTCTCATAACTTTCTTACACTTTCCTATTTACATACCCTTCTGCTCCGTTCATGGATATTATTTTCGCAGGAACGCCGCCAACGCAGGCATTGTCCGGGATGTCGCTTGTCACAACCGCATTCGCCCCTATTGCCACGTTATTGCCTATCGTTACTTTTCCTACTATTTTGGCGCCGGGTCCTATATATACCCCGTTCCCGATAACAGGACATCCTTTATGTTTGCCCATGTTCGCTTGTCCCAAAGTCACGCCTTGCGATATATTGACATTGTCGCCTATTATAGTACCGCCATTGACTACGATAGTGCCGTAATGCCCGATATAAAAGCCCTTTCCGATTTTGGTATTCCACGGTATCTGTATGCCGTAATGCCTTTGCATCAATAGCAGTTTCATCTTGAACAGCATGGCAAAAGGCAATAAGTACCCTTTTCTCCCCGCGCTTTGGACCAAACGAAGGAAAAAAGTGTACTTGAAACCAGGGGTCATAAAGTAGATTTTTAGGAATCCACCCCCCGTGTACCTATACAGGTCTTGCCTTATCAATGTAAAGACTGACATTAAAATAGTGCCTTTAATTCACCAACCAATTTTTCTGTAAACAATACCGCACCATCATGGTTGACATGCGCAGCATCTTTAAAATAACAAGGTTTCAGTAAGTCTTTATCCCTAAACAAATCTGTTATAATTTCAGCATCATATTCTTCACATATGTCTATTAATTCCGTATACTGCGAAATAGACTCATATTCACCTGATTCGTACCTCGGAGTAAGTACAAACGCCACATCGGTTCCTGCATCCCTGCATCTTTTCAGAGTACTGAGCAAAACTTTGGATGATTTCTCATCCAATCCGTCTTCATCATAATAATCGCGTACTTCCATTTTACTGTCCGGAAGATTGCCATAAACAGGTGCATAACCTCCGGGCTGGTACGAATAATCCGGCATTACGCATTTGTAAAGATATGCATATAATCTCGAATTGAATGCATAAAGATATGACATCATCTTTATATACTCGAATTCAGACTTCATAAGTATCGCATTCCGGCAAAACTCGTTTGTCCTGTACCATGGATTCAAGTCAGAGATAGCATCTCTATCTTCTTGGCTTGGAGCAGAAAGAAAAACTGGACTGACAGACCAAATTATCAATTTAGGAGAGTATCTGTCCAAAATGCCGTTTACCATGGCATTCTGATAGTAAAAACGCATGCCATCCTTCCCGCAATTATATGTCGACATTCCCAATGAATCTTCTATAATAGAACTCACATAACT
Organism: uncultured Bacteroidales bacterium; assembly: GCA_944322605.1. GTDB lineage: Bacteria > Bacteroidota > Bacteroidia > Bacteroidales > UBA932 > CALUPD01. Next base: position 1,650 of record CALUPD010000004.1, read on the forward strand.
GTGCAAAGCGTCCGATGCACCCATGATTATAACATCAGAATCAACTTCTTCCATCGTATACTCAGTTATCATCCCATTCGGAGAATGCTGTAAGGCCTTATGCTCAAGAAAATAGAAAACATATCCCGATACCCTGTCTACTATGAAAAACAAGGCAACGAACAGAAGGCCTTTGATTAGAATTTTTTTCATATCTGATTTAGTCATTCCCTGCCTCCTTTAAAACTGAAAGTAAATAAACTGGCCTGAATCCAAAACTCCAAATGAAAGAATCAGCATTATGACTGCCACATATGATAGCCATCTTACAACAATATACCTGCTTTCGAATAATCTGAATCTGTTCGGGAGAAATTCGTCACGAAAATCTATAATGAATAATATGGCAAGACATGTCAATGCATAGCCAAGCGTAGTTACATCCAGAAATAACGGACCATGCTGCATAAATATCTTGCCGATTACATCCGATGCATCTTGCAGATTCGCACATCTGCCAAAAATCTGCGAAAACGCGAATAAAACGAAAACTACTATACAGCAAACCAATTTGTACCACCATTTTTCACCCAACCCGTGCTTTTTCTCGAATTTGCTTCTCTTGCCCTGCATCATTGCTTCTATGCTCAGATATACACCCTGCACAAGGCCCCATACGATAAATGTGAGCGCAGCGCCATGCCATATTCCGCTAATCAGAAAAGTAAGCATCAAGGCCGCCACTATTCCCCATATCTTCCATCCCCTCAAAATGAACGAAAGCGGGGTATAAATATAATCAGTCAACCATTGAATCAGAGACATATGCCATCTGCGCCAGAATTCAGACATGGATGTAGCAAAAAACGGCCTGCGGAAGTTCGGTATTACGGCAAACCCGAGACATCTTGCAACGCCCATTGCGATCAGTGAATAACCTCCCAAATCTGCATACACTTGAAACGGATAAAGCACTGAAGCGAAAGCCAAAGTAGTTCCGTTATGATTGGCTATATTGTTGAATACTGCATCTACATATATTCCGAGTCTGTCAGCAACACACAGTTTCATGAAATAACCCCACATCATAAGTTTTGCACCTTTCACCAAATCCGAATACTTGCTGGACTGCATCTTTGCAAACTGTGGAAACATGTTTCCCGCCCTTTCTATCGGCCCGGATAGTACCAATGGGAAAAAAGACAGGAACAACCCGACCGATGCTATGTTTTTTTCACATTCGACTTCTTCATTATAAACATCTATAATATAACCTATCGCCATGAACGTATAAAATGAAATCCCGACAGGAAGAAGAAGTTCGATTTTAGGCAACCCTAAAGAAAGTCCGGACGAAACGAGAGCATCAGAAATCGCATTGTTTATAAAGGCAAAATACTTGAAAAAAAGCAAAGGAAGCAATACCAGAATTATTCCCCACCTCATCATTCTCTTTTTCGTTTTTTCCTTGTCCGACATATCTATGCTTCTTGTTGAAAAATAAGTAAATCCTGTTACTGCAACAAGCAGTAAGGCATAGACAGGCTGCAAGTTCATATAAAAGAAATAACTTGCAACCAAAAGAAACCATATCCTCCATTTAGCCGGAACTATATTGTATAAGATTACGACTACGGGGAAAAATATCAAAAAATTGAATGATGTAAATGTCATACCCAACTTTTCTTCCTAAAACTTAAAAAACGCCTGCTCCTGAAAATTGAACTACTGAAGCTTTGATTCTACAATAGAAATAAGGTCTCCTACCTGCTTCATCTTGTTCAAGTCTTTTAATTTGAATTTGATTTGGAATTCGTTTTCCACTTCCGTTATCATAAGCATATGAGTGAGCGAATCCCACGTTTCAACATCATTGGCTGTCAAATCGTCTCTCAGAACAAGATCTTTCTCATTGAAAACTTTTCTAAAAATTAAGGTCAGTCTTTCTACAATTTCTTCTCTTTTCATAATATTTACCATTTAAATATCTTTCTCCATTAATAATTCCACATTATATGGGAAATAATTCATAACCAAAGGATGTTCCGAAACATACCTTTTGACTATCTTGAATCCGCTACGTTCATGCGATTTTATAATAGCAGGATTGTTTTCAAAGACATGCAATTGAGCCTTGCGACAATCAGGATTCAATTCTTTAGCTCTCTGCAAATGCCTGACCATCAATTTACCGATCAGTCTATGGCCTCTATGTTCGGAAGCAGTATATGAATACTCCAACTGATACGCACCATCCTCGCGCGGTATCTGCAAACTTTTCACTATTTCCTGTTTGTCGGCAGTTCCAAGGACCTTCTCCTTTGGAAAGAAATAATTGATAAGATTAGCTTTCAATAATGCAGACGGCATGTTGTCTTCATTATGGCCCTCAAGCCACCCCCCCATAGCAGATACAGGAACTCCTTGATGACATGCTACATAAAAACTACTAAGAGAGAATTCGCACCCGTCAACTTCTTCATTCAGTATATTTATCAAACATTTCTTTATTTCTTCTTCGCTCATGTCAAAGAAATTTGCAAGTCCTAAATTCTCAGTCATGCTTTTTTCAGCTTCTATGATGACGTCCGAAATAAAATCAGCATCATCAAGGCATGCTTGCCTTATAACATAATCTTCGTCAACCATTAACTGCCTCCTTTAATTTTTTTCTGTCAATTTTATCGTTTGCATTAAGAGGAAACGGTTTCAGGAAAATCGTCCTCGTCGGTATCATGTAAGACGGCATTTTCGAATGCATGTATTCCATTAATTCGACCGTATCAAACTTATCAGATTCTATGAACATTGCTATTTCAGTCAACCCTTGTTCATTATTAAAGGCTACGCAAACAGCATTTTTACCATTAAGCCATTGCCTTGCATGAAATTCCACTTCGCCCAATTCCACTCTGAATCCCTGAATCTTTGCCTGCTGATCTATTCTACCTGAATACATTATATCGCCGTCCTTGTCAAAATAGCACAAATCCCCTGTTCTGTAGAATCTTCTCTTTTGGCCGCCAATATTTTTTACAAAGAATGATTTCTCATTTTGTTCGTCATTTTTCCAATATCCTTGCGTAACCTGATTACCGCTTACGCATAATTCGCCTTTTTCGCCTTCTGCTACTAGTTCCAACGAATCATCGACTATTATCGCCATCACATTCGCAAGCGGTTTCCCAATGGAAACTATTCCGTTCAGTGTCTTGTTAGGTTCATTCTTTTTCAATTCATACCATGTGCAATATATTGTCGATTCAGTAGGACCGTAAAAATCATATAAAGTAACATTAGGCGCGTATTTTCTCCATTCTTCCATCAAAGCCAACGGAACCGCCTCAGCAGTAAGTATGCAATGGCGCATACTTGTCGAATCTATTTCATCGAAGTATGGCTTGAGATAACGCAACATTGACGGGGCCATGGCACCGAAAGTCAATTTCTGTTCTTCAATCAAAGAACCGGCATACACATATTTTACTTCACCATAAGGAATCGTATAACAACATGCACCTTTCGTAAGAGGTACAAGATATCCTTGCACAGAAACGTCGAATGTAAGATCAAAACATTGCAGGCATCTGTCTTCACAATCTATATCTATCCCTGTATTCCAAAAAGAATTCATAAAGGCAGCAACATTTTTACGGCTTATCATGACTCCTTTAGGTTTACCGGTACTTCCAGATGTAAAAAGTATATACGCCAACTCGTCATCTGAAAATTTTCTGCTAATTTCCAAATGATCAGCATGGTAATTTAATGAACAAGTACTTAAAATATTGTCCTTGTCATATCTTGTATTTTCACTTGAATCTAAAATAATGCCTGTCTCAACCTGAGCCAATATGTCGCATATTCTCTCCATAGGCCAGTTGGGATGCAGTGGCACATATGACTTGCCTTCTAACCATAGAGCGAATATTGAAGCATAGGTTTCAAGGTCATCATTAATTACCAATCCCGCTACCTGCTCCTTTGCATTTCTGTCGTTAAGTGCGCTCCTTATCTTCGATATGCATTCCCCGAACTGCTGGTAAGTATATTCCTTTTCGTTTATCATGAATGCATTCCTTTCAGGATACTTACCGATAGCTGCTATTACCGGAGATAGTATTTCGCTATAAAAATCGTACATAAAATTACATTTAAATCAATCGAACATGCACATTACCCGATAGATATCTTATCATCTACTACCTAATCCCTACAAATTCTCCCAATACCATTTGACCGCTTCCTTCAGGCCTTGCTTCATGCTGAACTTGGGGTCGTAGCCGAGGAGTTCCCGGGCCTTGTCGACACAAGCCAGCGAATGAGGGATGTCTCCCACGCGGTTGGGACCGTGGACAGCTTCGACCTTGGCGATTTCAGGGTCGAATTCGCTCAGGTATTCTTTCAGATAAGCCACGAGCTGGTTCAATGTCGTCCTCTCGCCGTATGCAGTGTTGTATATCTGGTTGACTGCTTCCTGGTTGGCGGTCGTAAGGGCCAGCATGTTCATCTGTATCACATTGTCGATGTATGTGAAGTCGCGGCTGTATTCCCCGTCCCCGTTGATGGTCGGGCTTTGGTGCGACATGAATTTCATCACGAACAGCGGAATTACCGCAGCATAAGCTCCGTGAGGGTCCTGCCTGCGGCCGAAAACATTGAAATAGCGCAGGCCTATGTATTCGAACCCGTAGGTCCGCGCGAAAACGTCGGCATAAAGCTCGTCGACGTACTTCGTTATCGCATACGGCGAAAGAGGCTTGCCTATCACGTCTTCCACCTTTGGAAGGCTCTTGCTGTCCCCGTATGTCGAAGAGCTTGCGGCGAAAATGAATCTCTTGATTCCTGCATCGCGCGAAGCCACAGCCATGTTCAGGAATCCGCCTATGTTCACCTCGTTGGTCGTCACCGGATCCTTTATAGAGCGAGGCACGGAACCCAAAGCGGCTTCGTGCAGCACGTATTCCATTCCCTCGACAGCCTTGCGGCAATCGTCGAGATTGCGTATGTCCCCGACCTGGAGGGTGAACGTATCAGGATATTTTTCCAGCAACGGGAATATGTTTTCCGGCTTTCCGGTCGCGAAATTGTCAAGGCAACGGACAATATGGCCTTCTTTCAAGAGGTGTTCGCATAGATTGGAGCCTATGAACCCGGCCCCGCCGGTCACTAATATTTTCATAATTAAGGCAAATATAAGATTATTTATCCAATTTTTCGTACTCCGAGTTCATGCTTTTGTACTCAGGGAGTATTTGTTTCATTTTCTTAACCATTTCGACTTTTTCCACCTTGATTGCAAGGTCCGTAAGTTCGTCTATAGCATTATCGACGACATTGTAGTCGTATTCGCGCACTTTCGCGCGCATGATCTTCTTGTTCTCCGTAGGGATGGTATTTTCCTTGGTCGCCAAGAGTTCTTCATAGAGCTTTTCGCCAGGCCTAAGGCCGGTGAATTTGATTTCTATGTCCTTGCCCGGTTCAAGGCCTGAGAACTCGATCATCCTGCGGGCCAGGTCAACGATTTTGACAGGAGTGCCCATGTCGAACACGAAGATTTCCCCGCCCTTGCCCATGAAAGTAGCTTCAAGCACCAAACGGCAGGCCTCCGGAATGGTCATGAAATAGCGCGTTATCTCAGGATGGGTCACCGTGAGCGGGCCGCCTTTGGCAAGCTGTTCCTTGAATCTCGGGATTACCGAGCCGTTGCTGCCGAGCACGTTTCCGAACCTCGTAGTGATGAACTGGGTCCTTCCTTCGATCGAACCATTATTGATAGCGACACCGAGGCTCTGCACATAGACTTCCGCCAAACGCTTGGAAGCTCCCATGACATTGGCCGGATTGACAGCCTTGTCGGTGGAAATCATGACGAATTTCTCGACACCGTATTTCACGGCCATGTTTGCGACTATCCTTGTGCCGTAGACATTAGTATGCACCGCCTCGCAAGGATTTTCTTCCATCAGGGGCACATGCTTGTAGGCTGCCGCATGGAAGACCATCTGCGGATGGAAACGCCTGAAGACTGATTCGACCCTGTTTCCCATCCTTATGTCACCCATGACAGGCTCGAAATGCACGTCAGGGAATTTTTCTTCGAGTTCGAGGCGGATATTGTGCATCGGCGTTTCCGCGCTGTCGAAAAGTATCAGGTCCTTGAGTCCGAATGTGCACAGCTGGCGGCAGATTTCGCTTCCGATCGAACCGGCAGCTCCCGTCACCAAGACTGATTTCCCTTTCAGGGACTCGGCAATTTCATCCATGTTGATTTTTATCTCGTCCCTGCCCAAAAGGTCCTCGATCCTCAGTTCCGGCAGGTTCCTGAGCTTCTGCTTTCCTTGCAGCACTTCGTCGATGGAAGGAAGGAAGAGCATCTTCAGCTTCTCGTTGGCTGCATACTTGACAAGCCTGTCGCTTTCATTTTTGACAGTCTTATGGCCTGTGAAGAACAAGGCCCTGATATGGAGCCTGTGCACCAATTTCCTGAAATCGCCTTCGCTTTCTATCGAATACACCTTGTATTGGCCTATCCTGAGATGGTTGCTCCGCCCCGCCCTGAGATAGCCTTCGACCTGGTAATTCGACAGGTATTCCTTTCTGAACGAATCGGAAACAGGAGCATTGCCTTCTCCATTGTCGATAATCAGGAGCTTGTCTTTTTTCGGTATCCCGACACGGTCCACGAGGAAATAATAGGTTTGGATCATGACCACCCTGCACGCGCTCAGCATGAACAATGTCAGGAAGAAGTCGAAAGTAGCTCCTATGATTATCTCCTTCGCAGGCATTTTCGAAATCTGGAACATCGTGACTACGATGATCGCCGCTTTCAGAAGCGACATGCACATGATCCTGCCCACTTCCGTGAACGGGGAATGCCTGATTATCCCTGTATAGGATTTGAATATGTAGCTGCTGATCGCCGTTGCCATGACCGCCGTTATTGACAGCGTAAGGAATTCGGTCTTGAATGCCCCGAGGCTGAACACATAGTTAAGTATAAGCCACGCTGCAACGGTCGCAACGAATGACAGGACAAGATCGATAAAGAATACGACCCAGCGGTTGAAGTACCTCGCTCCGACTAATTTGTCAAATAAGGTTCTGCACATATGGTTTTTAATTTTAGGTTTTAGCCCGCTTGACTACTACGGCAAGCAAGCACAAAATTACGAATTATCGGCGTTATTTTCTTATTTTTTGCATCTTTTTTTAATGAATCATGAATTCAAATAATAATGTAGGCCGGACCGCCCGCTATTCGGGAAATTTCCAGGAAGCCGGCAGGATGCATGGCCCGCAGTGCGCACTTCGACCAAAGAGTGCTTTTATCAGCATCCGGCCAGCTCCTTGGATTAGGTTATTAGTCGCAGATGTCGCGATCCGGCGTCTACATTACTTATCATTATATCATTTAAGTCATTAAGTCATTTAAACCGGCAATGCCGCCTGCATTATCATTCTATCACCTCTATCAAGTCGGGCGAAATCTCCGCCGTCGCCACAGCAGAAACTCCTTGCAGCAAGACGACCACCCTTTTGCTTCTCGCCCCTTTGACTTTCAGGAATATTCCCTCTATCTTGTCGAAAAGGCCCCCATGAATCCTAACCCTGACTCCTTTTTTCAAATCCAGTTCTTCCGGCGAAAAGAAAAGAACTCCCTTGTCCATCGTCTCCGTCACCTTTATGAATTGCTCCATCTGCGAATCGGGCACTACGATGGGAACGCTCATATCGTTTTCTTTCTTCATCATGAATTGCAGGAAGGGAATGGATTTCTTGGCTTCAAGAATAACCCGCTTTGTCGAGCGCACGAAAATCAGGCTGCCGACGGCAGGCTCCGGGGACTTATATTTATGCCCGTCTTTCACCCTGATGACATTGCGCATAGGCACGAACGTCTCGATGGCAAGTTTCTCCAACAGCTCTTTCGCTTTTAGCTCCCGGCGGTACGTAGCCCGCATGGCAAACCAGCACGCACTATCAGTCATCGCCACCTATCTAATCACTTCCGAAATTCCATGAATATCGCTATGGACAGAACCCGCCATGCACATGCCATGCAGAGAATGCCGGGCGGCAAAAAACAAGGCTTTATTTTTCATATTTTAATCGTTTCGTTTAAGTTTATCATATACGACCTGCGCCCATCCGGAAACAGAATCACGACACTGCATAGCCTTAGGGCGTTGAATATCATCCACAATCCTGATATTCAATCATTTATAACAAATAAAATTCCAATCTCATCTTCGCGTCTCTATGTAAGAAATGTCTCTATGTAAGAGACAGTAAAGTTTGATTATAATTTGAAAAACAAATCATTAATTGTTTAAGAAAAAACTTTTTGCAAACTTGTCTCACAAAGATACTAATTTTTTATACAAAATTTAACAATACGCTGTTTTTCGTGAAAAAAATAATCCGGCCCTGCATTGTTAAAAAATTGTATAAAAAGCATTATTTTTATATATTTGCATATCGAAATGTCTCTTACATAGAGACGCGAAATCCGCCAATATAAATTCATCGGAAATTCATTTAAATTTCATTTTATTACCTACATGTTTCATTCTATAAGCCTGCTTAGGATATCCCGGTTGGCCATGTCCACTACCGAGTTTTCCAACGAGGCAAGGTAGATTTGGGTAGTGCGCTCGGAGCTATGGCCGAGGCCCGCGCTGACAACCGACACGGGGACATTGCTGTTCCTTGCGATCGTAGCCCATGCATGGCGGGCCGTATTGGACGAAAGGCGCACGTCCTTGCCCATCATCGATGATATTCTTTTCAGATGCTTGTTGTACAGGCCCAATGAAGTCTGATACTGTCTGAAAGCCTCTACGGGCTCGGTCGAGGAAAGGATCGGAAAGACATACGGCGTGCCTTCGACATCTTTTTCGTATTTTTTCATCAGATTCTTTATAAAAGGTTCGACAAAAACCGTCACCTGCCGGCCTGTTTTCTTGCGCGCATAGCATATGACACCGTTCCTTATGTCCGATTTTTTAAGGTAGGCTATATCGACAAAGGACATGCCCCTGGTGGAGAAACTGAACATGAATATGTCCCTTGCCATGGAAAGAGACGGAAAACGGGAAAGATCGATTTTTTCAAGGCTTATCAACGTGTCTTCGCTTATGGCAAGCTTTCTGGTCTTGTCTATTCCCGTATAAACGTGATCGAACGGATACTCCTGCTCCACAAGAGAGAGCCTCGCGGCCTTGTTGTAGACAGCCCGCAGTATCCTCATGTAAAACGAGCTGGTATTACGTTTTATCTGCCGCCCGCTCAGCCATGATTCGTATTCCGTCATCATGCCTTCGCTTATGAACGACAGGGGAATATCCTTTCCTTTCAGGAAATTGTATATGCTGCTGAACGCACGCCTGTAATTCCTTGCAGTCCCGTACTTGCCCGCCTCCGACAATCTCATTATCTGATCGGACATGAACCCGAACAGCGACATTTCCATAAGTACTCCGTATCCGGCATCTCCGACGGCAATTGCCGAGGCGGAACGCATCCCCGCGCCGGCCGAAATGCGACGGCCCTCATAGCATACGTCCCTAACGCGCCCATGGATACGGAAACTCCGCTCCTGCACCGCCCCGCCCGTGATTTCAGCGAAACCGCCAGGTGCGCCAGCCTCGAACCTGCGCGACCTATCCAAACGGCACTCCGCAACATCCGGCCCGAAACAGGCATCCGCCGCGCATCCTCCTTCGAGCAGATCCCCGTAACATTCGAGTATCTTGAAAACCCGGGCTATGTCTTCGACGGAATATCCCGGCTTCCTTGCCTCCAACACATTTATTATATGGCCGATTTTCGCCATATCTTCTTCGATCCTGCGCGCATAAGCGCCGATGACTTCCGCTCCCGCTCCTTCCGCTCCCTCCTGCCCGCCTGTTTCGCTGCCGCCACCGCACGGACCCTGCATTTCGCAATATTTTTCCCAATAACGCTCCGGCATCTTTATGCCCGAAGTTATGGATTTCGTCTTTTTGTTTTTCGACACCCTGTAAACCACGGAGCCGTCTTTCCCTTCCACTGATGAAGGATGAAATTTAACCTTTACTGTTGCCATATCTTTACAATGTTTATTATATAAAACGAACAACAGCCAATCATTATAAAAAGCATGCCTGCGGATACGATTCCGCAGGCATGTTAAATTATATGAGCATGACTATCGCTCTGCAACAATGAAGATTAGCGGCACTGCTACCGGCAAAGCCGGATCCGCCAAGCACTGATGAAGCGGAGGCCAAAGGCTTGAAAACTTTTCCTAAATGCCGTCAAACCGAAAAGGCAGGACGCATTATTTCTTCACGGAAAATCCGTCTTTGAGGCCGACCGTCCTGTTGAACACAGGATGCTCCGGAGTCGAATCCTTGTCCTTCACGAAATAGCCCGTCCTTTCGAACTGCACCGCAATGCCGGAATTGTCATCTAACAAGGCAGGTTCGGCATATGCCTGCCTGACGACAAGCGAGCCGGGATTGAGATAGTCCTTGTAGTCCTTTCCCTCAGGTATCGAATCCATGAACGGCTCCGTAAACAGCCTGTCGAAAAGCCTGACTTCTATTTTCTTCGCCGCATGCACGGGAACCCAATGTATAGTGCCCTTCACGGACCGCCACTCCCCTGCGCCCGGCTTGGACGAAGGATCATAAGTACACCTTATCTCGACTATATTGCCCTTGCTGTCCTTGACAACCTCTTCGCACTTGACTATGTAGGAATATTTCAGCCTTACCTCTCCTCCCGGTTTCAGGCGGAAGAACTTCTTCGGGGGCTCTTCCATGAAATCCTCCCTTTCGATATACAATTCTTTTCCGAAAGGTATGACCCTCCTTTCATCCGATGGATTTTCAGGATTGATTACTCCGTAACATTCATCCTGCTTTCCTTCTTCCCAGTTGGTTATGACGAGCTTGACCGGATCTATCACAGCCATGTACCTGTTGGAACGCTTGTTCAGGTCCTCCCTGACGCACCATTCGAGAAGGGACAGGTCGATCACGTTGTCCCTTTTGGCGACACCGACCTTTTCGGCGAACATCCTTATGCTTTCAGGAGTATAGCCCCTCCTTCTTATGCCGCATATGGTAGGCATCCTCGGATCGTCCCAACCGCTCACATAACCGTTCTTTACCAATTCGAGCAGCTTGCGCTTGCTCATGACGGTATATGTAAGGTTAAGCCTCGCGAACTCGTACTGATGCGAAGGATATATCCCCAATTTTTCTATGAACCAGTCGTACAACGGCCTGTGCACATCGAATTCGAGGGTGCATATCGAATGCGTGATATGTTCTATCGAATCGGACTGCCCGTGCGCGAAATCGTACATCGGATATATGCACCATTTGTCGCCGGTCCTGTGGTGCGTAGAATGTATTATCCTGTACATCAACGGATCCCTGAGCAACATATTCGGATGCGCCATGTCGATTTTGGCCCTCAGCACCTTTTCGCCGTCCTTGTATTTCCCTTCCTTCATTTCGCGGAACAACGCGAGGTTTTCTTCCACCGAACGGTTCCTGTACGGGCTTTCCACGCCCGGTTGCGAGACCGTGCCCCTGTTTTTCCTTATTTCTTCCTGCGTTTGGTCGTCGACATAAGCAAGCCCTTTCCTTATAAGCTCGCACGCCCACTCATAAAGCTGGTCGAAATAATCGGATGCATAGTGTTCGCTTGCCCAATTGAAGCCGAGCCATTTTATATCTTCCTTGATTGAATCGACATACTCCACGTCTTCCTTGACCGGATTGGTATCGTCGAACCTCAGATTCGTCTTGCCTCCGTATTTAAGGGCGAGCCCGAAATTCAGGCATATGCTCTTGGCATGCCCGATATGCAAATATCCGTTTGGTTCGGGCGGGAAACGGGTCAGCACCGAATCGCATTTTCCGCCGGCAAGGTCCGAACTTATTATCTCTTCAAGAAAATTAAGGGACTTGGGTTCGGCATTCTGTTCGTTGGGGTTCTCTTTCATATCAATCATGATTTAATCCGAAATAATATATTGGAATATGCAAAAATATTAAAAACGGCAGACAATGACAACTTTTTGCAAAGTCTCAACATTTATTTCTTTGTTTGAAACATTTATAGTACCTTTGTCAGACTAATCAGAAAGTTATGTTAAAATCGATGACAGGATACGGCAAGGCCGAATGCGTTTGCGACGGGTTGAAATATACGGTCGAAATCCGGTCCCTCAACGGCAAGAACGCCGACGTATCCTTGAAGTCAGCCTTGATTCCTAAAGACAAAGAGATTCAGACAAGGCAGCACATTACATCAGTGCTCGGCAGAGGCAACATCGATGTATTCATCACCCAGGACAAAAACGCTTCAGAGCCGTCCGGCAAAAACATCGACAGGAACATGTTCGCGTTTTACCTGAACCAAATCAGGGAAATCGTGAAGGCAAACAGCATAAGCGGCATGTCGGAAACGGACATCGTCGGCTCCATACTGAGGCTTCCCGATGTAATCGACACGACCAAGGAGGAACTGAGCGAAGAAGGCTGGAACGCCATGTCCGAAGCCATAAAAAAAGCGTGCGAAGAGGTCGACGCCTTCAGGACGAAAGAAGGGGGGATTCTTGAAAAGGACCTCAGGCACAGGGTTTCCCTCATTCAAGGCTATGTAACCGAAGTCGAAAAATTCGAAGCTTCGAGAATAGATACGATAAGGCAAAGGATCATGGCGAGAATGGAAGAGATGAAGATCGAGGTCGACCAGAACAGGCTCGAACAGGAGATTATCTATTATCTTGAAAAACTCGACATAACTGAAGAAAAAGTAAGGCTGAGACAGCATTGCTCGTATTTTCTCGAAACAATCGACACGGCTGAAATGCCCGGAAAGAAATTGGGATTCATAGCCCAGGAAATGGGAAGGGAAATAAACACTATGGGATCCAAATCCAACCAGGCAGACATGCAGCAATGGGTCGTCAAAATGAAAGACGAACTCGAAAAGATAAAGGAGCAGTCCCTCAACATACTTTAATCCACCGATATAGGATTCATGCCGTGACGGCATGCTTATATATTACATACTTACACACAATTAAACTTACTACAAAAAAGCCGGTCCATGAGGATCGGCTTTTTATCTGCAATCCGAAAAGAGCGGGGCTTTTCAGCATCTTCCGCCATGCAGGAACCTATCAAAAAAATCCCCGCCTGCAAAGAGGCGGGGACTCGTGCCTGATAATATCCGGTTATTTGCTTCTGCTTACGATAAGGCTTCTTTCATAGGACGAGCCGGGAAATTTCACAAGGCCATCCGCATAGTCGAGCCACTTGATGGCGGAATCGTAATTGCCGCCTATCTCGCACGCCACGGCAAGATTATACGCGGCGGCAGCGGCTTCCCTCTTCGAACCCTCGTCCACGACCTTCATCCAAAACTCCATTGCTTCGTTCCACTTGAAATCGCAGGCCGCATAATAAGCTTCCACCCATTCCGTTTTTGAGTCGTAAACGAGCAGGCTGCGACTTTCCGCGACCCATTCAGGGAAATAAGCAGACATGAACGCCTGGCCGAGAGCCCCGTAAGCCTCTTGCTTCGAGCCTACGGCCGTATTGAACAATTCCGCATTTGAGGCATCTATGTCGGAAAGGAGGGTCATTTCCATGAAAACATCTTCTCCGGAAGCCTTCCCGGCAAGCGATTCGTTGTTCAGATCGTATATCTTATAATCTATCGAAGCCCCGATCCTGACATATGTAGCCATCATCGAACTGTAATCGCTGTAAACATACTCCTGGTCAAGGATTTCAACCCTGCCGTCATGAATGCCGTCTATCTCGAAGACCAGATCCGACCCGATTGAGCCGCCAAAGACAGAAGCTGACGAAGTGTCGCCTGTGAAAATGAAAACGCTTTGGCTGTCAAGGCCGAGATTGGACTCTATGGCCCTCGCCATGCCTTCTGCAAAAGAAACATAAGCGGCGGAATCGCTCTCAAGGCAATCAGGGCCGAGCAATATGGAAACCATGTTGCCGCTTAAATCCACACCCCTTTTCTCGGCAGGCTTGCGGTATTCGACTTCGCAAAAATACGCGTAGGGTCCGCACGAAGATAAAAGAAACAATGCCGCAGTTGACATGAACAGGACCTTGGCAATAGCAAAACGTTTCATGTTCATCGTTTTTTAAACCGTATTATTTTACATTTCCATTCCGCCGCAAACAGAGATGACCTGGCCTGTCACATATCCCGACATGTCGGATGCCAGGAACAGGCATACGTTTGCTATGTCTTCCGGAGTGCCGCCTCTTCTGAGAGGTATGCATTCAGCCCATTGTTTTTTAACCTCTTCAGGCAGCTTGTCCGTCATGTCCGTAACGATAAAGCCCGGAGCGACAGCGTTGGCGCGTATTCCCCGTGAGCCGAGCTCGGCTGCAACGGATTTCGCAAGCCCGATCATGCCGGCCTTGGATGCGGAATAGTTGGCCTGCCCCGCGTTGCCGTGAACTCCGACTACGGAACTCATGTTGATGATAGAGCCTGATTTCTGCCTCACCATTATAGGGGTGACGGCATGAATGAAATTGAAGGCCGATTTGAGGTTGACATTTATCACGGCGTCCCATTGGCCTTCCGACATCCTGAGGATCAGGCCGTCCTTGGTTATTCCGGCATTGTTCACAAGTATGTCGATGCGGCCCATTTCAGAATGCACCTTTTCCACGGCTGCGTGGGCTTCTTCGAAAGAAGCCGCATTGGACGCGATTGCCAATACCCTTACGCCGTAAGACTCTATTTCCTTTTTGGTATTTTCAGCATTTTCGTCTATGACCAGATCGGTAAATGCTATGTCTGCTCCTTCTTTAGCATATTTCAAGGCAATGGATTTTCCTATGCCTCTTGCTGCGCCCGTAATCAGGGCGACTTTTCCTGACAATAGTCCCATAACTTAAATTTTTAAATAAATTTTGCTATCAAATCATATTCATTCGCTCCGGTTATTTCCACAAGGATAAAAGACCCTGCAAGGATTCCCGGATCGGTTTCAATATCCTTTTTAGGAATCAATTTGCTTTTTCGCTCTCCGTACAGCCTTTCATAAACGACAACCCCGTCTTCTGGAAGAGTGTCCATCCCGGCCAGTATCTCCCCGTCCACTTCAGGGCTTTCATACTGGCTTCTCGTGACGAATACCCCGTCCGAGAAAGAATCGACTATTACAAACTCCCTTTTCCCTATTCTGGAAATATTATAATCCAAAGATATGCCGGACTGCTTTTCCATCAGCTCGTCATACCGCTTCTGCTTGGTGGATTCGCGGACGGAATCCTTGAAATTAGCGGCTCCGTAAGTTCCCTCTTCCTCGGAATAGGTAAACGCCCCGAGCCTTTCGAAAGCCGCCTGCCCGATAAAATCCATCAGTTTGGAGAATTCCCTGCTGTCTTCGCCCGGATGCCCTACCATCATCGTAGTCCTCAGGACCACGCCCGGTATCCTTTCGCGGAAACTTCGGATCAGGGCCTTGGTGCCTGGCCCGTCGATAGACCTGCGCATGGCTTTCAGCACCTTGGTCGATACATGCTGCAAGGGAATATCTATATACTTGCATACCTTGGGATTGGTCGCCACTGCCTCTATTACGTCGTCAGGGAATGACGAAGGATAGGAATAGTGGAGCCTTATCCACTCTATGCCGCTGATTCCGGACAACCTTGAAAGCAGCTCGCCGAGCTTCCGCTTGCCGTAAAGGTCGAGCCCGTAATATGTCGTATCCTGGGCAATCACTATCAGTTCCTTGACACCTGAAGCGGCGAGGTTCTTCGCTTCTTCGAGGAGGATTTCCATAGGAACCGACTTATGCTTTCCCCTTATGAGAGGTATGGCGCAATAGGAACAAGTCCTGTCGCACCCCTCCGATATTTTAAGATACGCATAATGTCGCGGCGTGGTAAGATACCTTTGCGCTTCAAGGGACTTCCTTTTTTCAACACCGAGCGCGGAAAGCACGGAAGCAGCGTCGAACGCCCCGAAAAAGCCATCCGCCTCCGGAATCTCGCCCGCAAGGTCTTCGCCGTAACGCTGCGAAAGGCATCCGAAAACGAATAATTTGCTTATAAGGCCTCTCTTTTTCGCCTCGACGGCTTCGAGTATGGCGTTTATCGACTCTATCTTGGCATCCTTGATGAAGCCGCACGTGTTGATTATCACGGTGTCTACCATGCCTGCCGACAGGTCCTCGTCCTCAGGAGCGATTTCGCCGCCTGCATATTCCACTTGCTTCAGAATATGCTCGGAATCGACCCTGTTCTTGGAACAGCCGAGCGTTATGAGCTGAACCCTGCCTATGTTATTCTTCGGTCTGGCCATCCGTTGCGTTATTGTCATCGTCGTTTGCAAAATCCAGGCTTGCATGCTCGCGCAGGATGTTGTACCATTCCACGACTTTCTTCATATGAGAAACATAGAAACGGTCCCTGTCGTACTCAGGAACGGCTTCCGAGAAGAATTTTTTAAGTTCCTCAGGGGAAGATTTCTGGCTCGGCGCGGCATTGTCATTCAAATATGCGTGCATCTTCTCGAAAACTTCCTGAAGGCGGATTTCACCTTCGGATGTATATATTGATATGTCATGCAGCGACGTCATTCTCGATCTGATGCCGAAACAATTCCTCCTGCCTGTAAGCATGGATTCGGCAATCACTCCGGCCGTAGCCTGTGAAACATAAGAAAACAAGCCTTGCTCTCCTGAAATAGATAAAATTCTCTTCAAATCTGTTTTCATCATTTAAATCCTCTTTCTTTTTTTATTTTTTCATATGCCTGGACAATTTTCTTGAATTTTTCTTCCGCCGCCTTCTGAATGTCCGGCCCGAGGGAAGAAACCTTGTCCGGGTGATATTTCATAGCCATTTTCCTGTATGCCGCATCCAGCCCGTCGTCGAACATGGCCAGCACAGATTCGGCATCTGCTTTCGGGATTCCGAGAAAAGACGCTATCTGCCTGAGCATTTCCAGTTCCGAATAATCCACATGCCCGTCGGCCTGCGCTATCGAACGAAGATAATGAAGCAGCTGCAATTTCTGCGAAGGGTTCATGTTCTGCCTTATCTGGGCGCATACTCCCTGCACGTCTATGTCGCGGCGCATCAGCTGGCGCAATATCTCAAGCGCGTCGCGTACCGCTTCTTCGCCGAAATTAATCCTTACGAAATCCTTGACGGCATTGAGTTCCGACCTCATCACCTTGGAATCAGCCTTCATCACTGCCGCAGAGAGGACGAGAAAACTGACAAGAAAACTGTTTCTCTGTCCTACGTTCACCCTCCTTCGTCCGTCGTACCATTCAGAATCCTCTGAAGAATAAACGTCATAATCGGCCGTGTCGGATGGTTTTGCCAACCGATTCGCAGCTCTTTCCAGGGCCGAACCTACAAAGAATCCGATAAGCCCGCCTATAGGACCGGCAGCCGCCCATCCGATTATTCCTGAAATCCATTTTCCGTATCCCATGGCAAAATTCCTTCGATTAAAACATAGCTAAAGGCTTTCGCCGTCATCGAAATAATCCAATATCATTTCGATCTGGGGCAAAAGAGCCGCCTTTCCATCTGCAAATATAACAAAATCCGAGTTCCGGATTCTCATTTCATCCGGCATCTGGCATCCTATCCTGCGCATGACCTGTCCGCGAGTCGCGCCGTCGCGCTCCATTACCCTTTCCACCCTGACCTCCAAAGGAGCGGACACTGTCAGTATCTTGTCCGCCGCGTTCCTGAAGAGCGGCTTTTCAAGGATTATGGCAGACTCCATTATCACAAAGCCGAATTCGCTTGACTGCCTTTGCTTCCACATGCTGAAATCATCGAACACGGCAGGATGCAGTATGCCTTCCAGCGTTTTCAATTTCACCGGGTCCGAAAAGACACAAGCCGCAAGGGCGTCCTTTCTGATTTCCCCGTCCGCGTAAATCCCGTCCCCGAACGCTTTTTTCACCTTTTCCCTGACATCCGGCCTGCAATACATTGACTTCGCCGCATCGTCTGTATAATAGACAGGAACGCCCAACCTTTCGAAGATTTTGCAAACGAAGGTCTTTCCGGAGCCAATGCCTCCGGTGCAGGCTAAGACTTTCATGGCAGGCATATCATCTCACAATGCAATCCACAAATGAAGGCGTAATCTCGATACCGTACAATGACTCAGGCAAAGAAACCGGAACAGGGGAAACATACGTGCTCATGGACGAAAGATAGTCGTTATAATCGACCGCATAGACGAAATCGCCCCCGCTGAATTCTTTCCTGAGCGAGAAAGGCTGCCTGAAGGTAACCGTTATTTCATTCGGCAGCAATATCATGTCCTTTCCGTCAGGAACGTTGTCCGTCACGAGCTCTACTTTTACGGAATGTTCCACATACCTTACCACCGGCTGGGAAAAGAATATCTCGTCTTCTGAAAAACGCACACCCTTTACAGGCAGCAGGCTGCACACTCCCTGTATCCTTTTCGAAAGGCCGTCTATGGAAACCTTTTCCGTAAACACGGAATCGATTCCGGCAAGGAGGGATTCGTCGCCGTAAATAATCACCGAATCCGGGCTGACGTTCACGCGTTCGGTAGGCATGTACTGGGATGCATACCCGAAATCGTCATCTATGATTACCGGCACTTTCTTGTATGCCTGCTTCGGATAAACGAAAAATATCGTATCCGTAAGTATGGCCTTCGCGGCCACCCTGTCCTTGGCCGCAATCGTAAAATCCGAAAACACATCGTTTCCAAGCACGAAAAACACGTCAGGACGGTCGCCGTACTGATGCATGTATTTCGGGTCTATTGTCATTTTCAGCCTTGCGACAGTATTGAAAAGCTCTGAATTGGCTATAGCAAACCCGGTGGCGTCTCCGGAGACAACCACTATGTCTTCCGATTCGGCCATATTCGACCTTCCCTCAAGCGACGTCTCCGCAACTATCTTATAACGGAAATAGTACGAATACGTCTCTGACAAGGCGTTGATCAGCCATACGCAAAAAGCAAAAAGCAGACAGGCCAGCAATATCAGCCATTCCCGTCCGCTTTTTATGCCCAAGAAATTTATTTTTTTAAAGTCTATATGCATTATTTGCCTTGTAAGTCCGTCATATCCCTTATTATAGAAGACTTATCAACCTTTAGCTTTACATTATTGTCGACTTCCATGAAGATGTATCCGTCCCTCACTTCATCGACAGTCCCGTAAATGCCGCCGGCAGTTATTACCTTGTCACCTTTCTTCAAAGATTCCCTGAACTTCACCAGTTCCTTCTGCCTTTTCTGCTGCGGACGTATCATGAAAAAATACATCACGACAAAAATCAGAAGCATCATTATAAGGAAAGTCCAGTTTGAAGCAGCTGCGCCGCTCTGCGCTTGTAAAAAAATCATAAATCTATTTGTTTTTTAAGTTAATAATCACTATCGATAAAGCCGGAAGCCGCTACTCTATAAGCCCCCTTCCGGACTTGGCCACCTTGCCTTCGCTCATCAGCTGTTTTACAAGCTTGTCCAAAAGCCCGTTTACAAATATACGACTATTTTTCGTACTATAGAACTTGGAAATCTCGACATATTCGTTTATCGTGACCTTCACAGGTATCGACGGGAACGACTTGGCCTCCGTCAAGCCCATGCAAATCAACAATATGTCAGAGAAGAACAGCCTGTCCTGATCCCAGTTTTCCGATGCCGCCGAAATCAGCTTCAGGTTGTCCTGGTACTGGAGCATGCTCTCGGAAAGCAGCTTCAGCGCATATTCCCTGTCCGACTCCGAAAATTCGGCGTCCTCGTCGCCTTTTCTGGCCTTTTCGTCCGAGAACACGCCCGGAAGCTTGATCTTACCGCTGTTCGCATACGCTGAAAGGGATTTGAGTATATGGATAAGCACGTATCCCAAATCGTCTATCCACATGATGTCCTGGTCTTCAAGCAGGTATTCTATGCCTTCGTTGTCTTCGTACTCCGCGCTGAAGAAATCCTTGAGGAACTCGGCTTCCGAACGCAGCGACTTGTCGGGAGAATTCATGAAATTCTTGTAATAATCCTGCGAAACCATCGAATTGTATATCGAACGGATAACCGGCCTCTGGTCCTCCCCCCAAAGCAGGCCGTTCTTGCTGCAATATTTGGAAAATTCCTCGTCTTCGGACAATTTCCTGAAAAATTCCATTTCAACGAATTTCCTGTTAGGGTTGGATTCTTCCGGTGTCGGGTAGAACTTTTTCAGTCCCGCCTCTATGCGTTCTTCGGCGAAATTGCGCACGGCAAGCGAACTGCCGAGAATGTAATAGAACAGATTTTTAGTCACTATGCACGACCTCAACAGATCTTCCTGGGCGGAAGATACCGACATCGAGCCGGAACTGATTCTTGCAAAAAGAACCTTGAACACCTTTATTCTTATCAGACGCCTGTTTAACATACGGTATGCTTTAAAATATTTGCAAAGATAAAGTTTTAAAGAAGAAAAAAATTTTATCTTTGTAAAAACTTTAAAAAAAAAGAAGATATGTATTTTGAAGATTTTGATAATGCAGGAACGCAGGAACGCAACGGAGACGATGTTTTTTCTAAACCTGTAAGAGCTGGAAAGAGAACCTATTTCTTTGACGTAAAGGCTACAAAAGGCAATGATTTTTATCTTACGATAACAGAAAGCAAAAGAAAAATAGAAAGGGACGGAAGATATTCCTACGACAAGCACAAGATATTCCTTTACAAGGAGGACTTCGAAAAGTTCACCGAAGGGCTTGAAGAAGTAATCCAGTACATCAAGGACAGATGCCCGGTAGTAGAGGCAAGAAGGGACGAAGAGGCGCAGTCGGATGAAATCAGGTTCGAGGATCTTTAGACAGCAAATGCATGGAAAACAAAAAACCGGAGCCGGGCGGCTTCGGTTTTTTTGTTTATCAACTTATAACGTTCCCATCCTCGTCTCTCCATTCAATTTGCAAGAACGCAAATTCAGAAACATTCTCGACCTTGATGGAAATATTATATTTTCTGCACCATTTCTTCACTATGCTATTGAAGATACCTTTCGTAACGTATGCCCCTATTATAGGATTGACTCTTAACAAGAACTTGCGGACATTCTTCTCCTTTACATAAAATGCAAGTTCCCTTTCCATTTTCTCGTCTACCAGGATCGTGGACGAAACCTCGCCGGTCCCGTTGCATGACGGGCATTTTTCCGTAGTCTTCACCTCCGTCGCGGGCCTTACCCTCTGCCGGGTGATCTGCATTAGCCCGAACTTGGTAAGAGGAAGTATGTTGTGCTTCGCCCTGTCAGCTTGCATAAGTTCCTGCATATGCTTGAACAGCTGGTTCTTATGCTCGGTGCTGTCCATGTCTATGAAGTCTATTATGATGATGCCGCCCATATCCCTGAGCCTCAACTGCCTGGATATTTCTTCCGCAGCCATCATATTCACATCCAGCGCATGCTGGTCGTGCTCGATTCCTGAACGCACCCTGATGCCGCTGTTGACATCTATCACATGCATGGCCTCGGTATGCTCGATTACTATGTAGGCCCCCTGCCTCATCGGGACCACCTTGCCGAACGAACCTTTGATTTGCCTTACTATGTCGAAATGGTCAAATATAGGCTCGTGCCCTTTGTAAAGCTTAACGATTTTTTCCTGCTCGGGCGAAATCAGCGATATGTACTTTCTGACATCCTCATACACATGCTCGTCGTTTATGAAGATGTTCGCAAAGGAATCATTCAGCAAAT
Source organism: uncultured Bacteroidales bacterium (assembly GCA_944322605.1). Taxonomy (GTDB): domain Bacteria; phylum Bacteroidota; class Bacteroidia; order Bacteroidales; family UBA932; genus CALUPD01. Next base: position 23,404 of record CALUPD010000004.1, read on the forward strand.
CCCTGAGCATCGTGGTCGTCCTGCTGTTCTCGACGCTAAGGAGCATCGGAACCTTGCGTTTAAGGAGTTTGGGCCATATTTCCTCCCACTTGTTTATCAACACCTTGAGTTCGGCGTCAAGGACCGCTGCCTTTTTCCCTTCGGCGGCCGTCCGGACTATGACACCGTAATTCTTCGGAAGAATGCTGTACACCAAATGTTCCAGCCTTTTCTTCTCCTCTTTCGAGGTGATTTTCGCGGATATGCTGACCTTGTCCGCGAACGGAAGCAGAACCATGTTCCTTCCGGCTATGGAAATCTCGGAAGTAAGCCTTGAGCCCTTGGTCGAAATGGGTTCCTTGACGATCTGCACCATTATGGGCTGGCCGACAGTAAGCACGGATTCTATCCTGCCCTCCTTTTCAAGTATCTGGTCTATCTTTATAGACGAGTAGAAATCCTTCAAAGGCCTGTTCGGATTTATTTGCTTTACGAAATAATCCAAAGCCTTGTAGTTGAGTCCTAAATCCAAATAGTGGACAAAAGCGTCCTTATTATCTCCAATATCAACGAACGCGGCATTCAAGGCGGGCATGATCTTCTTGACCTTTCCCAAATATATGTCCCCGACCGAGAATTTCCTTTCCGCGTTTTCCTCACGGTTCAGTTCTATGAGCCTGCCGTTTTTAAGCAAGGCTATATCGACTTCCGTGGTACTTACATCAATAACAAGGTCTTTATCCATATTTAATTAAACAAAATAATCTAAAGCAGGACGAATCGGTCCTACCTTAGATCATGCAAATAAAAAGACGGCTATTTCTTTTTATGTCTGTTCTTGCGTAAACGTTTTTTACGTTTATGAGTAGCCATCTTATGTCTTTTTCTTTTCTTACCGCTAGGCATAACTCCAAATTTTAATTAGTTCGACTATTATATCTTGTTTCGGCTCCGGCCTATCTCCGGTCCGCCGCCCTGCCCGGCCATTGGCCACAGGCAAGGATTTTTGATTTTCACATCCAAAAGGCCTAAGCCTTTTTTTGTGTCGCAAGCCTGCTTTTTCGGCTTGCAGTTTATTTCCGCTCACTATCGTTCGCGGCAATAAATCTTTTCAGCGTCGCAAGCTTTGCTTTTCAGGCTTGCAGTTTATTTCCGCTTCGCTGTCGTTCGCGGCAATAAACTTTTTTCAGCGTCGCAAGCTTTGCTTTTTCGGTTTGCAGTTTATTTCCGCTTCGCTGTCGTTCGCGGCAATAAACGCTGCGCCTCGGCATAGCTTTCAAGCGAGCTTGAAGCTCTGCGCTCGGCTTGCAGTTTATTTTACATTAGCCTTTACCTTGAGCATGAAAACCTTGGCAGGTTTGAACGCAGGGATTTTGTGCGCAGGTATAGTCAATGTAGTGTTCTTGGAAATATTTCTTGCAGTCTTCTGTGCCCTTTCCTTTACGATAAAGCTACCGAAACCGCGCAGATACACATTTTCATTATTGGCCAAAGAACCCTTCACGCATTCCATGAAACTTTCAACCACGTTCTGTACTGCGATTTTTTCCATCCCGGTTGCCTTGGCAACTTCGTTTACAATATCAGCTTTAGTCATGATAATTAAATTAAAACGGTTAATACTTTCTTAAGGACCACAAAGTTAATACTATTTTTCTATTTTTTATAAAGTTAAATTATTTTTTTCATTTTTTTGCTACCTTTGGAAAGTGGACAAAAAGCATGATATACCATATATAATAACATGCGCCCTGCTGATATTTCTGCTCTCCCCGAGGCATGCCTGCGGACAGGATTTTTACATAAACGGAATTTCCATATCAGGCAACAAGCACACGAAAGAAGTCGTCATCAGGCGCGAGCTTCCTTTCAAGGCCGGCCGGATCTACGGCAAGCAGTCGCTCGACGAGCAAATAGAATCGGCGAAGGGAAACCTCATGAACACGTCCCTTTTCAATTATGTCGACATAACGTACTCCAAGGCAGCCGGAACACCGGCACCGGACCATGAAACAGCCGGGGATTACGACGAGACGATAGACATAAACATCAGGGTGGAAGAAAGATGGTATATCTGGCCCCTGCTCGGAATCAATTTCGAAGACCGGAACCTGAGCAGCTGGTTCAGGGAAATGGACTTCACGAAAATAAGCGGGGACGCCGGGATAATCGTGGACAATTTATGGGGACTGAACCACAGCCTGAACATAGGAGGCTCGTTCGGATACAAAAAGGCCGCCTACATCAAATACAACAAAATATCTCTGGACCGCAACGGAAAGCACAGCATCAACCTAAGCGCGTCCTACACCCTGAACAGCACAGAAAACATAATAGCCCTCAACAACAAGCCAGTCTACCTGAAAATCAACGACGGATACATAAAGAAAAGATTCGCGGCTTCGATAAAATACACCAACAGGCCGATACTCAGGCTGAAAAACGATTTCACAGTGGAATACGCCAACGTGTCGATAGCAGACACCATCCTCAAAATCAACCCGGAGTACTGGGGAAGCGGCAAAACGCACAGGGAAACCATTACCGCCACATACGAACTCAAATACGACAGGAGGGACTATGCGCAATACCCTACTGAGGGATACTACGCCGAAGCGAGCCTTTCCGGAATCTTCGACCTGAACACATCCTTCAGGATGGGAAAGCTGTCCGCTCAGTTCGAATTATACAACAAGCTGTCCGACAGATGGTTCATTGCCAATGCCCTGTCGGCGGGATTCTCATTGAAAAACAATCAGGCCTACATCTATGACAAGGCCATAGGCTACGGGGACGCGAACATAAGGGGATTCGAATATGTCACGATCGACGGGCAGCAATATGTCACGTCGAACAACACTGTCAGGTTCTGCCTCATGCCTACCAAGATATTCACGATAGACTTTCTATCCTTCATTCCAAAATTCAACAAGATACACTTCACGATCTACGCCAACGCGTTTTTCGACATGGGATACGCCTACAACGTGAACATGCCCGACGTCCCGCTGGATGACAAGTTCCTTTACAGCGCAGGAATAGGAATAGACGTTGTCACGTACTACGACATAGTCATCGGCGCGCATTGCGCGGTCACGAACGAAGGGAATGCGGGAATTTTCTTCACATTAAGGACCGCCTTCTTCTGACACGCCGCCATCGCATGGATTACGGAATTATGGCACAATGATTGACTGATAATATTCAATGCGATTTTTTATAGAATTAACAATTAAGCTCTGCCAGATTGGCAGAAAAAGGATTTTATGAACTTTTCAGAAATATTATTGAAAGCATTAGAAGGAGGAGACATGAACATCATTCCGGTAATGAATATAGAAACCAGTTCAAAGCTGAATGAGGCCGACATTCCTGAAGAGCTTCCCATACTTGCGCTCAGGAACGCGGTATTGTTCCCCAATACGGTGATTCCGATAACCATAGGACGGGAAAAATCTCTGAGATTGGTAAAAGAAGCCTACAAGGCCAACAAGATAATAGGAGCCGTGACTCAAAAGGACGTAAAGGTCGAAGAACCTGAAAGGAAAGACCTCTACGACATAGGAACCCTCGCCAGAATCATAAAGCTGATCGAAATGCCGGACGGGTCGGTCACCGCCATACTGCAAGGCATAAAAAGGCTGAGGCTTGTGGAAATAACGTCTTTCGAGCCTTACATAAAGGCAAGGGTGGACTACATCCCTGAAAGAAACGCAAGAAAGGACGATGAAGACTTCAACATGATCTGCGAGTCGATAAAGGACAGCGCGATGCAGATCATAAAGATGTCCCCGAACCTACCTCAGGAAGCAGGCTTCGCCATAAAGAACATCGATTCGGACGAATTCCTCATAAATTTCGTGGCATCGAGCATAGAGCTTGAGAACCCTCTTGACAAAATGCAGCTTCTCACAGAGGACAAGCTGAAAGCGAGGGCGATGAAACTGCTCGAACTGCTTAACAAGCAACTGTCCCTGCTTATGATAAAGGAAGACATACAGCAGAAGGTGCGTTCCGAGATGGACCAGCAGCAAAGGGAATACTACCTCAACAACCAGCTGAAGACAATCCAGGAAGAACTCGGGATAGGAGAAAACGGGGAAGAAGTCGACGAACTGAAAGCCAAGGCTGAAAAAAAGAACTGGCCCGAATACGCAAAAAACACTTTCGACAAGGAAATAAAACGGCTTGAAAGAATCAATCCGTCTTCACCGGACTACAACGTGCTGATGTCCTATCTCCAGTTCCTCGTAGAGCTTCCATGGAATGAAACCACGGAGGACAACCTCGATCTGGAAAACGCGCGCAACGTCCTCGACAAGGACCATTACGGCCTTGAGCAGGTAAAAGACAGGATTATCGAATACCTCGCCGTCCTGTCCCTGAGGCATGACATGAAATCGCCTATCCTGTGCCTTTACGGGCCTCCGGGAGTAGGAAAGACATCCCTCGGAAAATCAGTGGCAAGGGCGCTCGGAAGAAAATACGAAAGGGTCGCATTGGGAGGCCTTCACGACGAATCGGAAATCAGGGGACACAGGAGGACATACATAGGAGCCATGCCTGGACGCATACTGCAAGCCATCAACAGATGCGGCGAATCGAATCCGGTAATCGTGCTCGATGAAATAGACAAGGTGTCGAACGACTACAAGGGAGATCCCGAATCGGCCCTGCTCGAAGTGCTCGACCCTGAGCAAAACACGTCGTTCCATGACAATTATCTCGACATCGAATACGACCTTTCGAAGGTACTGTTCATAACGACGGCCAACAATATCGGAGACATACACCCCGCCCTGCGCGACAGGATGGAAATGATAAACGTAAGCGGCTACATAGCTGAAGAGAAATACTTCATCGCGAAGGACTACCTGATTCCAAAGCAAAGGGAAGCCCACGGCCTGAAGCCTTCGAACTTCAAGCTCGGAAAGGCAGCCATAGACACTATCATCAACGACTACACCAACGAATCCGGAGTCAGGGGACTTGACAAGCAGATAGCCAAGCTCGCGCGCAAAACGGCGAAAAGGGTAGCCATGGGAGAAGACACCATACCTGCCTACGGAAAAGCCGAAGTCAAGGAGATGTTGGGAATTCCGACAGCCCAGCACGATCTCCAAAAAGGAAACGAAGCTCCAGGAGTAGTCACCGGGCTTGCATGGACGCAGAACGGAGGGGAGATACTATTTGTCGAATGCAGCCTCAGCGAAGGTAAAGGAGTGCTTTCAACCACCGGAAACCTCGGCGACGTGATGAAAGAATCCGTAATGATAGCATTCCAATACATCAAGGCCCATCCGAAACTCGTAAAGCTCACGACAAAAGCGATAATGTCGAAAGACATGCACATCCACGTGCCGGAAGGGGCTATTCCGAAAGACGGTCCTTCGGCAGGAATAACGATGGTCAGCGCGATGGCTTCCGCATACATGAACAGGAAAGTAAAAAGCGGCATCGCCATGACAGGAGAAATAACCCTCAGGGGCAAAGTCCTTCCCGTAGGCGGAATAAAAGAGAAGATTCTCGCAGCCAAACGCTCCGGAGTAAAGACGATAATCCTCTCGGCGGAAAATGAAAAAGACATAAAGGAAATCAAGGAAATCTACATAAAGGGCCTTGAATTCAAATATGTGAATACGATAGACGAAGTCATAGAATACATATTCTAAGAAGCCATGTTGTCTGAAAACCAACTCGCCTCCGGGTGGTATCCAGTGCTGAAGGACCTCACAGAGGCGGGTTTTTACAAGGAGATACGCAGGAAAATCGTAGAGGACCTGAATGCGGGCAAAACGATATATCCTCCCATGGGACTTGTCATGAATGCGTTCAGGCTGACACCGTTCGACAGCCTGTCCGTGGTAATAATAGGACAGGACCCCTACCATAACCCCGGACAGGCCCACGGGCTTGCCTTCTCGGTGCCGGAAGGGGTCGTGCCGCCTCCGTCATTGAAGAACATATATACTGAAATCCAGAACGACATCGGAACGAAAAAGGATTTTTCAAACGGATGCCTTGAAAGCTGGTGCAGGCAAGGAGTGCTTCTTCTGAACGCATCGCTCACGGTAAGGGCGACAGAACCGGGGTCGCACGCGAACATAGGCTGGCAGACATTCACGGACGAAGTGATAAAAAGGATATCTTCGTTGAAAGACGGGATAGTGTTCATGCTATGGGGAAATTATGCGAAAAGCAAGAAGGTCCTGATAGACTCGTCAAGGCACTTGGTGCTCGAAGCCGCCCACCCTTCCCCCCTTGCAAGAGGCGCGTTCTTCGGATGCAGGCACTTCTCAAAATGCAACGAATACCTCGTCTCCAAGGGGAAAAAGCCGATTGAATGGTAAAGCAAACCGGCCATCGGATTTGCAACAGCAGGCAGAAGCGGCTATGGATAATTTATGCAAAGCCCTCGAAGGGACCTGCAATGGCATGTCCGATGCATTCCTTGCATGGATATTTATTCAAGGCCCCAGAAATCCAGGATCCCAGCAAGGCAGCATGGCCGGAAAGGAGCATGAATTATTTTGCATGAACGACATTAAATCATAATTTAGCGGACTTTAATACATAGCGACATGAAAAACATATCAAAACTCGCAACAGCAGCGGCGGCAGCGGCAGCATTGCTTTTTGCGGCATGCAATTCCGGCAGCCGCGCGGAAAACGCTGCAAAAATGGAATACGGGAAACAATACAGGCTCGTATCGATGTATCAGAACGGACAAGAACTTGAATTCAGCGGAGACACCGCGTCCGTGCCTGACATGGTATTCGACAGTTCGAAAGTCTCAGGATTCGCAGGGGTGAACAGGTACTTCGGGAAAATGGAATACGACAGCAAGACCGGAGCGATAAAATTAGGACCGGTGGCATCTACGATGATGGCAGGCCCGGGCATGGAAACCGAAAGCTCGTTCCTTGAAAACCTCAACAACGCAAGATTCATAGAATTCGCCAAGGACAGCAGCCTTGTAATTCTCGACTCTTTGAAGAACAGGCTGATGGTCCTGAAATAACAGGAAACTGCAACAACGCGGCATCTCGCCGGACAGGCCGCAGTTTTGCCTGAACGCGGAAAGCAACAGCATTGGCTGCGGCGGCATCCTTGCGCAACGCGCCGGGGCATCGCCGCAGTTAACGCAACGGGCAGGAATCCGGCAAGGACCGCTATCCGGACACCGCACTTAAAACCGAAAGAAAATGGACAAGGCCATATTCCCGGGGTCGTTCGACCCGTTCACCATAGGCCACATGGACGTGCTGCATTCAGCCCTGCAGCTATTCGATTCGATAATCATAGCCGTAGGATGCAACAGCATGAAAAAAGGGCTGTTCGACACGAATACGAGGGTCAGCATCATTGAAGACGCCATAGCGGCGGCCGGCCTGAGCAACGTAAGCGTATGCACCTACAGCAACCTGACAATCGATTTTTGCAGGGAAATAGGAGTAAACTGCATAGTCAGGGGACTGAGGACTACCACGGACTTCGAATTCGAAAACGTCATCGCCCAGGCGAACAAAAAAATCGCGCCTGAAATCTCGACAATATTCATCCCGGCCTCGGGAGAATATTCATTCATATCCTCGACCGTGGTCAGGGACATCATACTCCACAAAGGAGACGTCTCGGACTTTCTCCCAAAAGGCGTGGAAATCGGAAAATACACGAAAAACATCTACTGAAATGCACTCTGCCAAACATATGGCATCCGGAAGAAAGGCCGCTGCGGACGGAAAGCAAAACGACTGCCGCCTTGCAAAGGCCGCCATCTTCATTTTCTGCGCGGCTCTTCCTGCGGCAGGGTCCGCTTGGGCGCAACCGAATCAAGTGCAAAACATAGCCAGCGCAAGCCGGGCCGTGATTCAGCTACAGGACAGGCCTCGGCCCGCAGATAAACCAGGGATACGGCAGGGCGGCAACGCAAGCCCTGAAACAGCCGCCCTGACTGACGGAACGGCTATCGGCATGACTGCCGATGCAGCTGCCTCAATGACTGCCGGGGCTACAGACACCGCCGCGAATGTTGGTGCGACAGCCGCCATGACTGCTTCCACGACTGCTTCCACGACTGCCGATACGGCAGACACGGCAGACACGGCAGACACGGCAGGCACGGCAGATGCCGCCGCGCCAATAAAAAACGATACATGCGGAATCCGGTGGCGCATACCCGGGGACATGCATGTATTCAGGCAAATAGACTCTGCAATAGCATGCGGAGAAAAGCCGGCAGCCGAAACAGCATTGGAACTTTACGGATTCTTCATAAACTCGCCCATCATGGGGGACGAGAACTATGCCGTCTACATCATTCAGAACTACTTTCTCAACGGAAGGTTAGAGACCGGGGAAGACAACCTCCTGAAAATGAAACTGTACAACGCATTCAACAGCCGCTCGCTCATAGGAATGCAGGCCCCCGAACTGATTCTTGAAGACAGGCATCTTGAAAACATAGATGTCAACGCCAAAAAGAGCAAATACAAGATACTCTATTTCTACGACGAACAGTGCGCCCAGTGCGCATTGCAATCCCCTCTGATAGTGAAGCTCGCAAAAGAAATACCGGTACGCGGAATCGACATATTCGCGATATGCACCTCGACAGACCAAGAAAAATGGTTCGACTATATCGGAAGCACATTCGAAGGACTCGGGAACGACGACCCCAATGCCTTCATGGATACCAATCCCGACACCACGAGATGGTATAACCTGTTCGACCCGGACGCCGAGTCGGACTTCTTCATCACCTACAACGTGGCATCCACGCCGCAGATGTTCCTTATCGACCGGTTCGGGTTCATAATCGGAAGGAACCTCGACGTACTCACGCTGACGGAACTTATCCGCGACATGGAAAACGCGGACAACAACCTGTACGCATACATAGACAGCATCTACGAGACCGTCACGCCTTCAACGGCAGAAGAAGCCGCATATTTCACAAGCAAGTTCTATTCCATCTGCAACGGGGACGAAAACCTCCAGCGCAAAACTCTGATGCACATCTACGGGCTGTTCAAATCATCGGATAACCATGCCCTTGCCGAAGCGGCTGCGGAACTTGCAGAAAAATACATCGTTGGCAACAGCATGCTATGGGATGAAAGGACAGTGGCCGAAACGGAGCATGCCCTCGAAATTTTCAGGAAAAATCCCGTAGGAGACACCATCCGCGACCTCGAACTGTCCGACATGCACAACGCGCCGGTCCGCCTGCACGAGATGCTGCGCGGCAACGCATGCAAGGTCGTGACATTCTACTCTTCGGACTGCCCTGTCTGCACGGCAGCCATCGACCAGCTGGAACGCATCAGGAAGAGCAGCCCGGATACAGAGTTCGTATATATCTACACCGGCAGGGATTACAACGAAATGGCAGAATACCTGTTCAATGCATTAGGAACGGGCATAAGCAAGGACAATGCAGGCATATGGCTGCACGACTGCGAAGGAATCTCCGGAATGTTCGAAAAATTCTCCCTTGAAACAGTGCCTTCCATCTACCTGCTCGACAAAGACAACAGGATAATAGCCAAAGACATATCGCCGTTTACGGTAGAAAGCCTGCTTTCCGGATTTTGATTGCCGAAACATTCCAAGTAAGCATATGCCGGGCAACCGAGAACGGAAATGACTTTGACTCAATCAAGCCCTACTCATCCTTCACGCAACGTACATAACCGGTCTCTCCGCTATTGTTCCTTAACCAGAATGTTCCAACACCGTCAGCGCCCATGCTCCACATGTAGCCCTGCCTCTGATTTGTGTACGGAGTGTCGTCAGGGGTGTCACCGCACATTGAAAACGCGGTCTGGCACATATATGTGGCATAGGAACTGCCGCTGTAAGAGCCGAAAATATGGTTACCGCAAACCGCTTCATACAACTTCCATGCTCCTGCCGGCAATTTTGAAGTCATTATCAGCAATTCGCGCATATTAGGAATCCTGTAGCCGGAAGGACACGGATTATAATTAATATCCTGGTAATCCGCCCATTGCTGCGCATTGGAAAAACTGAATTCATGATTAGAAATAATCCATCCATGCTCGTAAACCGGATTTGGAACAGGAGAAGCATCGGTAGAGCTTACAGTGAATGACGAATACGGAAGGTTCGTTTCGCTTTGCTCGTCGTGGTTAGGAAGTTTTCCTACAGTCCTGTACTGCCTTAGCGACTTAGGATTCATGTTGGACAAATCGAAAGTATAGCTACCGTCACCGTTATCCTTATAAGTGACAAGTTCTTGCGGCAATTCATCGGGTTTTTCAATATCCAATCCCAGATTCCTCAGGCACCTGTAAGCATAATTATCGCCATTACGGCCTTTGGAAGACTCCGAGTTGCCGTCTCGATCGTATAATCCGCGTGCCGCCCCTTCTTCAGACCATAAAACATACGGCTTCCACGGAGAAGCATACGAACTGGTCACATAATGCCAGTACACGGATTTTCCTCCAGGCCTGTCGGAAGCGTTGCGCGGATAAAGCCTTGATTGCTGATCCAATGCATATTCCCCTAAATAGATATCCGTAAGCTGGTCTATTGAAGCAAGATACCACCTCACCTCTTCAGGATCGATCACATTATCCCCGTTCAAGTCCCTGTTTCGCATAAGGCAGGCGTACATGGCCGAATTATAATCGTCGTTCAATTTGTACGGAACATCGCCGTCCGTAGAAAGCACATCGGTCCAGTGCTTTCCCTCCCACATGCGTATGGTATTCAACCGCCCGTTTTTCATGTCCGACGGAGCTATCGCAGCAGCTTCTGCATTTTGCGGAGACAGCCTTCCTCCCTGCCCGTTGTCGCTATTTTCCATAAAGGATTCAAGTCCCCATGCTTTGGTCAGATTATCGTTATCCACATTGAAAACAGTCTTTATGGCTCTTTGCTTGAACGTGTAAAGGGAATTGATAAGGCTCGAAGCCCCGTCAGGGCTATATTTTGCAGAATTTATTATAATATGCATCTGCCTGTCGCTTTTCCCGACATTCGTCTTCCAAAGAGACAGGTCCACGTTGAATCCGGCAACTGTAGGATCGTCATAATAAAGGTTTTCATCTACAAAGGCCGTAATCCATACAGTACCGTTTCCATCAAAAATCGAAGAAGACGGATTAGCCGATTCCTGTTTCAACCTGTCAATCAATTGATGGATATCCAAAAGCCTTGCCTGGGACGGATGTCCATCATACCCGCTCGGGAGGCCGTCATCGTCCAATTCCAGATCATCGTAGCACTGGTCACCGGGATATTTGACAAAATTGTCGGCAGATTGTCCGAAATCGCTGTTTATGGCAAACTTTATCCATTTGTAATCCTGCACGTCGTATTTTACCGGATCGAATTCGCTATACGGGTCCTGCATTCCTTTGCTATATGGAGTATTCACAGAAAAGGTCATTTCATCCGTGATTTCGCTCTTTTTTAATTCAAGAAGGAATCTGTCATAATGGGAATCCAATTCGAACACAGTGTTTGAACTATACACCACATCTCCCTCGTAGCCGGGACGGAGCTCGTTTTCCTCATCCGTAGAGACAACCTCTACCACAATTTTATCTATTCCCTTGATAGCTACGTTATAAGTATACTCCGTATTTCTTCTTGTATCATAGTCGTTCGCGTCTGTATCCGAATTATGGCCCAAATGAACTGTAAACCTCAAATCAGCATTTACAACCGTGCCGTCTTTCGTATACGACAAGTTTCCAGACATTTCAACATAAGTCGAATTGTCATTGGCATAAGCGAAATCAGTGTTCTCGAATTGCTGCCCGGGCCTGCCTGTGAGATCGGTTTCGTAATTTTTGTTTTTCTCTTCCCTCAGAGAGTAATCGCCTCCTGGGATTTGCTGCTTCGGCGACTTCCTGTTTTCAGGCATATAGAACACAAAACCGCAATCATTCGAAACCATCTCATTGTCTGAGCCGATGTTGTCCGCAGATGTCTCGAATGAATATTCGTCCGTATCGAAATAATCATCGTCGCGCACTCCTTGAGTATCGAAATCCCCTGTCCCGGCAGGGAGAAGCAAGGTCTCACGGGGCACTCTCTTTACCGACCAGGAATATGGAGTGAAACTCATGTCAGTCCAGCCCGAATTCGCAGGAGCTTCCGTATGGACCTTAAAAGAAACCTTCGCGTCAGTCCTTTCCAATCTCAAAGTACACGAAAGTTCAGGGACAGTGCTTCCTCCTTCTACTCCAGGAGGAATATTTATCTTTATATTATCCCCTGTCGCAGGCATGTTGGGGTCATTTACGGCATAGCCTGTCATCATGAACGAAGCCCCTCTTGAAACGGCATCGGAATTCATTCTCATGGTCAGAGCCTTAAGTTCCTGCAAGGAGGTGATTTTGTCAAGATCCTCTTTTGCGATGTCGTAAGCGGTATTCAATGTTCCTGTCGCGACATTCGCAATTCCGACTATAGTCGTATTGTTCGCGCTGAAAGTCTGGAATTCCACCGTGCCGGATGTAGCCGTTTCTCCGTTATTGGCTAACAATCCGCTGGACTCATCGAAGAACCCTTGAAAATGCACGCTGCCATCGTTGCTGAAAATCAATACGTAAAGATTAACGACCCTGAATTCGTAACTCGAAGGCTGGGCGGCGCGGGTAATCACTTCATTGCCTTTCACAGCATAGCCCAAAGACACGGTAACAGGAATGCCTTCTTCCACCATTGCCGCATCCGTTGCCGGATACTCGAATACGCATGAAGACAATCCGATTGCCGAAAGCGCAACATATAAGATTTTTAACAATTTCATAACCGTCCTCCTAATCAAAATCCGGAACAGCAACGCTTTTTGCAGTCCACGGCGTGACTTCAAAATTTATCTTTATTGTCGATTCTGAACTTATCGAAGCAAATATGTTCACTTGCGTATTTCTCGCAATGTGATTGATCGGCGTGCCGGAATTGCTGTCGAACCTGGAAGGCAGGTATGTTTCCCCTTCTGTTTCGATGCCAAGCCGATAAGAATCGACATCCGAATTGCACGGATATATATAACATACATGCATAGCATCCGAAGAAGGAGGAATCCTGATTCCAAGATTTTCGTTTGCGCCGAAAATCAATGAAGCATATTGGGTACCGTCCGGCATGTCCTGGTTATAGCTTTCAAAAAGCCAGCAACGGTCGCTTATGAAGCCGGGATCGCCTGTTGCCTGCTCGTTATTTCCGTATCCGTATATTATCTTGTTAACGACTATTTCGGAAGATGTCGCGTTTGAAATAGTCAAATTAAGTTTTGCCACGGCCCTTTTTACAGGTATGTACACAGAACAGTTTTCAACAAGTTCTATGTCAGTATATCCGCTCATCGGCAAGCCGTTCCCGCTTCCCTCGATATCCGGCAAGGCCATAGGGAAATATTCAGCCCCGCCCTTGACATTCTGTATCAAAAGCTTTTCGGATGTAGCAAGTTCCGACAGAATCGCCTCGTCGGTATATTCTTTTCCAATGCTTTCCTCATTTATTATGACAAAAAAGCCGATCGGGCCTGTCGGCAAGTCATATATGCCTATGCCTTGCGACAACAAAGGCCTGGTGCTATCGTCATATTCGTACTTGTAATTCCTGATTATGCCTGAATCGCCTTTGTATACTACTATCCTCAACGTATTTATGCCTTCCGCTTCGAGCGCGTTCGGATCGTCCGCCGACATATAGCCGGGGTCTAACATGATTTTGACGTCCGCTCTTCCGTCCGAAAGGCTCTCGCTGCGCGAACAACCTGCCGCAGCAGCGCACAGTGCAAGACAGACAATTGTATTTATCATTAAACGTTTCATGACGATGCCTAAAATTCTGGGGTGACGTCGTTGATGAACCATTCAGGCAAAACAATATCGACATCGAATCCCGTAAACTTCACCATTATCGGCAAAAGAGCCTCCTGCCTGGTTATGTCGATTTCCGGATGGCGGGAAAGATAGTCAGAAACTGACATTGAAGCCATTTCGTCTCCTTCCGGGGAAACCACTTTCAGCACTAATTCCGTATCGTTTCCTTCTCTGACGAATTTCAAATCGTTCGAAACGATCATGTTCTTCTCCGCATCATAACCGAGCTCCGGCCGGATTACACAGGGAACCTCGTCCATTACATTGTTTGTGAAATCCGTCCTGGCCTTGCCGTTTTCAAAATATATTTCATAACCGCCTGATGCCTTGCTGTGAGAATTCACTGCTGCATCCGGCGACAAGCCGCTTATTTCCAATGATACATCGATATGCGAGCTTTCAAATTCAAGCGTATCCGCAAGCAGAGCCTGCGAACCCATTTCTATACGCAGATAACTCCAATAATTGTCGTCATGTCCTATGGACTCCCCTGATGCCGTATAATGCGGCGAGCCGAAATAGGAATTTTCAAGGTTATCTCCGATTTTTATTTCGGTCTTGTCGTAATCGTTGGCGATAGCCACGATTTCGTATGTACCTGGATCAAGTTTAAATTCAGGGAAAACAAGGGTTTGGGCATCAGTTCCGTCATATGACAGAACATCTTGGAATTTACCGTTTTCATCGAATATATACAGGTCGACCTTGCTGATTTTCTCGAAAAACATGTCTGTTTCACCGTCGCCGGTGTAACTCATTTTCAAGGAAACCCTGTAGCAATCGTCCAAATCCTCCCATACGCACCCGGTAAATAATGCCGCTGCGAGGACACAGGATAACATATTGATTATTTTTTTCATTGCCGCTGTATATATTTTGTAAAAAAACGCAGAGCCTGCATGCCCGCAACGGTAGCAGGCCCTGCGTCGGTATTGTTTCTGTTTCCCGGAAAGCGGAAGCATACGGGCTTGCGCCTGAGCCCCGCCCGGGATAAATTCGTCAATTAAAATTCTACGGTCACATCGTTGATAGTCCACTGCTGAACTTCAACAGTCGCCTGTACTGCTATAGTCGTTTCACCTGTAGGGTCCGGAGAGAATGCTTCATCTGGAACCTGCATGCTTGTAATCCTGTAGATGTTGCCAGGAACGAAGCTTGACACAGGAGAACCGTCCTTTTTGAACGCTTTGACAGTAGCGTAACGGAACTGGTCTGTAACATTTGCGCTAGGATCTTTCATCGTGCCTTTGAACATGAGTTTCAATGCAGGCATGTTTTCGCAAAGAGGAATATTGTAAGCATATGCCTTTCCTGTTTCCTTAGGGAATACAGCTTCTTCTGCAAGGAAATCTTCACCTACGTTCTGCTCGCCTATCTGGTCTTTCCACTGTGCAAGAGCGTCTGCGAACGAATTGTCTGCAACGGTATTTGCAACACCGGTAGTGTAAGGGTATGCGTAATTAACGCTGTTTGAAATGCCGTCCATGTAGATTCCGCAGAATGTCAGCTGGCTGTAAAGGCAATCTTCCGGTTCATGAGTAGGAGCATGGGTTATGCCTTTTACTTCGATCCTTGCGAAAGGAATGTTGGCAGTCACTGTGCCTGTATAAAGGTCGTACTGATGATCGGCATTTTCATAAGATCCTGTAAGAGTGAATCCGCTTACATCTGTCTTGCCGTATGCTTCCATGGTAGCGGCAGTGAAATCAGCAACACTGTTGAAATTGGTATAAGTACCTACATAAGATTCCGTGTTATTGTTTACTTTCACTTCGAAAGAAGAAAATCCTTCTACATTGAAAAATACAAGGTTGCTTGCTTCTTCCGTTCCTGCAACGCTGATCCATTTGTTAGCCGCAGCGTTGTCGCCTTCCCTTTCAGCGCTTGTAGCATTAAGCCTTACGAACATGCTGCTTACCGTAATCTGGGTGGAAGCGTCCTGGGTACCGTCCTGAACAGCTTTCGTGTTAGGAACGACTACATTTACATTCAAAGCGATAGGACCGTCGAATCCTTTTGTTTCTTGCTTTGAACATGATGCCAGCGATAGCCCGGCTACTGCCAGCACGAATAAGTTTCTAAAATTCAGTTTCATAAATAATTGATTTTATAGTTGGTTCATTACATTGGTTAATTCTTCCATATTGCGGGCCGCGTCTTCGCTGCCGGCCTGTGCCGCTTCGCCCAAAAACCTTTCGGCTTTTTCATAATCGCCTGCGAGGGCATAGGCCACGCCGAGCGCGTTAAGGCTGCCTGCCGTCCGCCCGGCTTTTTCCAATATTTCTATTGCCTCGGCATATTTCCCGTCTCCTATCAGATATGAAGCCGCGTTCGCTGCCGCCTGTCCGTTTTCAGGACAGTACTGCGCGGTCATCATTATTACGGATTCGAACTTCTCGGTTCCTTCGCCGTACATTTGGGCGACAGTATACATCTCGTATGCGCTGAGGAGCTGAGGCGAAACTTTCATCATTTCAGCAGACGCTTCAGGGGTGAATTTCATCACGTCGTATTCCACTTCGCATTCGATTCTCCTTATGTTTTCCAGTATTTCCGTAAGCTCGCCCATTCCTTCGCTGTAAAGGGCCCTTATCTTCTGTTCTTCCGCATCGCCCGGCTCATCCGTGCTGTCGATTATGGCAAGCAGTTCGTTGCGATGAGGAAGGTCCTCGTTTTCTATTACAGCCTTTCTGAACGAAGCCCAGTCTTCGCCTGCGTACTTGTAGCTGACTTCCACGCCCGTATTAAGCGAAGACATGTAATTCGCGAAATTCTTCGCACGGTTGCCTGACAGCCTGTAGTTGTACATCAGAGGGCCGTCGGGAGAAGCGTAACCTACGACAGATATGCTCTTGAGTTCAAGATACTCGTCCGCAAGGATGCTCTCGATTTTCTTCTTCATGCCATCCAGCACTGCGGCATTGTCCATGTAGTCTTTTTCGAGTTCATAACTGTCGATCCTGAAATTCAGGTTCACGCGTATCTTTTCGACACGTATCTTGCTTTCTTCGGCAGGCATCGCGACCGGAACCGCATAATCAGGGACATACTTAGGGATTATATTGTCCATAATAGGATAATACCCGTCGCTTTCGGTACACTGCGCGCATCCCGTGACTTTCTGTCCCAGCACCAGGCTGCCTTCGAGCATGCGGCGGTCGTAATCAAGGTCAGCATCGTATTTTATGATATTGCCGTCGATTTTCTTGTAGACGTAAACGCTTTCTTCGGGCCTTGCCTGGCTGCCTGCCAGCTTATTGTCCCTTGAAATAGCCTTGTGCCTCGTTTTTCCATCGATGCTGAACGGTTCCAGCCTTATCGTGTCCTTCCCGTCTGCGGAAATTATGGCAGGAGTGACTAAAATCGTATGCTGGGTCTTTACTTTCAATGAATCCACATCGAATACTATTTCCACATGCACCTTCCTGTCCGCCGACGAGACATTGCACAAAGCGGTCTTTATAGCTTCGGAATACGGCGTGCCTGCGGCCAAGCTGGCGCAGACCGACATGGCCGATAACAAATCCAATATTTTCAATCCGTTTTTCATATTTTCCTAACTATTTAATCAAGAACACTATGGATACCGAAAGCTTGGTCAGCCCGAAATAATCCTTGTGGAAATTTCCCTGCAAGGTCCCGCATTCCACGCATTCGAACCTGTCGAAATCGGAACCTATGTACCCGACACCGATTTCGGCCTCTATATTCCACCTGTCGCCGATGATCCATGAATAGCCGTAGCCTATTCCGGCCCCGTAGTACCAGCCCTGGTTACGGTACCGGTAAAGGTTTTCCATGATTCCGAACGGCAACTTTATGCCGCCGGCATTGAATTGTCCCCCGTGAAGATGAAGTCCGAAGAAGTGGCCGTTGAATTTTTCGCACAGCCAGTACCTTGCTTCAGGCTGTACAAGGAAATGCCTCATTTTTGTGTTTTCCGCATAATCCCACGCATTATAGTTGCCTGAAATGTCCAAAGACCATTTCGGCGCAAGCCCTACTTCCACCCCGAGATTCACCGTCCCGGTCATATCATAAAGAAGGTTGGTCTTGACCCCTACCTTCTGTCCCCATGCGGATATTGCGAGGCACATTAATGGAAATATCAACAAAAATTTCTTCATAACACCAGCACTTACATGCATTTATTAATCTTATTCACCTTAGAGGACACAAAACCGCATCCAACGCGAATCATTGAATGCTTATAACCGGTCTTCGTTTAGGTTGCAATACTTTGCCGCTTTATTAAAACAACTCAAATAATACTTTCTGCCTCTTATCAAGAGGTAGAATATTTATTTGGGTGCAAATTAAAGATTTTTTATAATTAAAAGCAAATTATTTTAATAAAAACTTTCAAATTGAAAGCACTGCAACCTTACAATTCGACAGTCCGCAATATATTGCAAATCTTTATGCAAGAAAAAGAAAATAGCCCTGAATCACAGCATTTTCTCGTACAGTAGCCGTTCCGCCTCTTGATAAGAGGCAGAACGGTTTTGCTGAATTTTTCATACAAACTTCGAATTTTAAACAAGTTCCGCCTCTTGATAAGAGGCGGAACGGTTTTCAATAAAAACACTGCCGATTTTTCCGCCCTTGAACCGGGATTTGTCGAAATTTTGAATAAAAAAGCCCGGCAATGCCAAAATCCGGCATTGCTGGGCAAAATATTATGGAAACTAAAATCTATCCGCTTAGAGTCTCGGACCGGCAGCCACAAGTGATTTGCCGAGTTCGTTTCCTGTGAATTTTTCGAAGTTCTTGATGAACCTTCCTGCAAGATCCTTGGCTTTTGCTTCCCATTCTTCAGGTTTCGCGTATGTATTGCGAGGATCGAGGATGTTGGTATCCACGTTAGGAAGAGCCTTAGGAATTTCAAGGTTGAACATAGGTATTACCGATGTTTCAGCCCTGTCCATCGAGCCGTCGAGTATCGCATCGATGATAGCACGGGTATCTTTTATGGAAATACGTTTTCCTGTTCCGTTCCATCCCGTGTTCACAAGGTATGCTGTCGCATTGCTTGCTTTCATTCTTTTTACGAGCTCTTCGCCGTATTTGGTAGGATGAAGAGAAAGGAATGCTGCGCCGAAACATGCAGAGAATGTAGGAGTAGGCTCGGTGATTCCCCTTTCGGTTCCTGCCAGCTTGGCGGTAAATCCGCTGAGGAAGTAATACTGGGTCTGTTCAGGATTCAGCTTCGAAACAGGAGGAAGCACTCCGAACGCGTCTGCCGTAAGGAATATCACCTTCTTTGCAGGACCTGCCTTCGAAACAGGCTTCACTATGTTGTCGATATGGTAGATAGGATAAGATACGCGGGTGTTTTCCGTAACGCTCTTGTCATTGAAATCTATCTTTCCGTTCGCGTCTACTGTCACATTTTCCAAAAGGGCGTCCCTTCTGATAGCGTTGTAGATGTCAGGTTCGTTTTCCTTGCTGAGGTTGATGACTTTTGCATAGCAGCCGCCTTCGAAGTTGAACACGCCTTCGTCGTCCCAGCCGTGTTCGTCGTCGCCGATGAGCTTGCGCTTAGGGTCGGTCGAAAGCGTAGTCTTGCCCGTTCCGGAAAGTCCGAAGAAGATAGCCGTATCGCCGTCTTTTCCTACGTTTGCGGAACAGTGCATGGAAGCTATTCCCTTGAGCGGAAGAAGGTAGTTCATGTACGAGAACATTCCTTTCTTCATTTCGCCGCCGTACCATGTATTGAGGATGACCTGCATCTTTTCAGTAAGGTTGAACACGGTAGCTGTTTCCGAATTCAAGCCGAGTTCCTTGTAGTTTTCCACTTTTGCCTTCGATGCGTTAAGGCATACGAAATCAGGTTCTCCGTAATTAGCAAGTTCTTCTTCCGTAGGACGGATGAACATGTTTTTCACGAAATGGGCCTGCCAAGCGACTTCCATAATGAAACGGATTTTCAGGCGGGTATTTTCATTTGCGCCGCAGAAAGTATCCATCACGTAAAGCTTCTTTCCTGAAAGCTGTTTCGCAGCTATCTTCTTCAGCTCGTTCCATGAAGACTGCGAAAGAGGCTTGTTGTCGTTCTTATATGCATCGGATGTCCACCATATGGTATTTTCCGTTGTAGCGTCCTTTACGAAGAATTTATCCTTAGGAGACCTGCCTGTGTAGATGCCTGTCATTACGTTTACTGCCCCGAGTTCCGTAACCTGGCCTTTTTCATATCCTTCAAGGGCAGGATTCGTTTCGTCTGCGTATAACTGATCATAGCTCGGATTGTGCATGATCTCGGTAACACCTGTGATACCGTACTTGGTTAAATCTAAATTTGCCATTAATTCTATGTTTTATTATTATATCCTAATTGTAAAAACTCAAACGGGATCGTTTCAGCAGAGCAGCGGCCTTTGTATTTCCCGCAATAATTTTGCCAAACTTCTATTTTTTGTGCTAATTTAGCATACATATAATTTCCGGGTGCAAATATGGGAAAGATTCACGAGATTTTAGAAAAATATTGGGGATATAAATCTTTCAGGCCGATGCAGGAAGAAATCATAAATTCGGCCCTTGAAGGCAACGATGTCCTTGCGCTCATGCCCACGGGCGGAGGAAAATCGATATGCTTCCAGGTTCCAGCCCTCGCCAAAGACGGGATAGCCATCGTCGTGTCTCCGCTAATCGCGCTTATGAAGGACCAGGTCTCGAACCTTAAAGAAAGAGGAGTCAAGGCGTTGGCCGTATATTCCGGAATGAGTGCCGAAGAAATCGACGCCGCTCTCGACAATGCCGTATACGGAAATTACAAATTGCTTTACGTTTCTCCGGAAAGGCTGAAGTCCGACCTGTTCCGCGCAAGGGCCGCGAAAATGAACGTGAGCTTCTTAGTCGTAGACGAAGCGCACTGCATTTCACAATGGGGTTACGATTTCAGGCCTGACTATCTTGAAATAGCGGAAATCAAAAAAATCATAGGCCCGGCGCCCGTGATCGCCGTGACGGCCACCGCGACAAAGGCCGTGGCGCAGGATATAATGTCACGGCTCGGTTTCAGGAAAGAAAACGTATTCGTTTCAGGATTCGAAAGGTCGAACCTCTCCTATGTCGTAAGGCATGCGGAAAACAAGGCGGCGCAAATCCTGAGGATAATAAAATCGGTCGGCGGCTCCGGGATAATTTATGTGCGCAGCCGCAAAAGGACGCAAGAGATAGCTTCCCTTCTGAAGGCTTCCGGCATTCCGGCTGATTTTTACCATGCGGGGCTGAGCGCGCAGATACGCGCGGCAAGGCAGAACATGTGGAAATCAGGGGAAATCCGCGTAATCGTCGCCACAAATGCTTTCGGAATGGGAATCGACAAGGCAGACGTGCGGTTTGTAGTACATTATGACATTCCGGAATCGATAGAAGCCTACTTCCAGGAAGCAGGACGCGCAGGGCGCGACGGCAAAAGGTCATATGCCGTCCTGCTCGGAGCGAAGAGCGACATTGCAGGCCTCAAAAGGTTTCTGCCGTCCGCTTTCCCTGAAATCGATTATATCTCCGACATATATCAGAAAGTATTCAAGTTCCTGAAGATACCCTACGAATCCGGAAAGGGCGAAACCTACGAATTCAACCCCGCCGTCTTTGCAAAAAGCTACGGGCTGCAACAGGCAAAAGCCTTTTACGCCTTGAAGCATATCGAGAATGAAGGGTACTGGACCCTGACCGACGAGATAGACAACCCTTCCAAAATCGTCTTTACCGTAAGCCGCGACGAGCTTTACAAGATACAGCTGAACGATATTCAGGCCGACTCTTTCATAAAAACCGTGCTAAGGCTTTATACGGGCCTTTTTTCCTACCCGGTGAAAATCGACGAGGAGTACATCGCAATGATGCACAGGTGCAGCGCGGATTATGTCAAATCCATGCTCATAGCCCTGTCCCGCAGGCATATCATAAGATATATCCCGAAAAGCAAGTCGCCGATGATCATTTTCAATAACGAAAGGCTCGTGGAGTCCAATTTCTACATGAACAGGAAACGTTACGATGCTTTGAAAAAAGCGTATTCCGACAGGTTGGACGCCATGGCTTCGTATGTCATGGAAGACAACGAGTGCCGCGCCGTCGCTCTGGCCGGATATTTCGGGCAATCCGTGCCTGAATGCGGGTGCTGCGACGTATGCCTTTCGAAAGGAGTCAAAAGAGACCTGCCCCGGACAAAGGAAATGATCAAGGAATCGGTCGCCCAGGCAGGCGGAAGGCTCGACATATCGGCCATACAGCTCGAATTCGAAAACAAAGTGCCGGACATCGTGGAAATCGCAAGGGAAATGGTGCGCGAAGGCATCTTCAGGCTTGAGGACGAGACCGTCCTGGTGTTGGGTAAAATAAAAAGCTCACCCTGAGCGCGCTGTTCTTACGGGAAGCGGGGTAAGCATGTTGCTGCAAAGGTAATGCATTTCTCCTGTTTCACAAAATTTTCATCAAGTTCCGGAGTATTGAACATCAAAGATACCTCATTTGCAATAAGAACATCTGAATCACGGATATAAAATTCGATGGAAATGTCTCGTTCCTGTTCCGGTGCTCCATACCCGCATCGCAGGAAAACATAATACGGCGATCCGCAAAATACACGTTCGGCATGATTACGAGCAACCGCAGCATCCGCCGCAGCCGTTTCCGCATTTGCCTTTTCCGCTGCCGGACCTTTTGAAATTCCTGAAAACGCGGACGGCGACATAAACGGCGCACGCAGCCACTATGATATATACCAATATGTTTTGTACATCCATAACCTGCAAGTTTTTATAACATCACCCCACAAAAAGCCCGCCGATATGCAGGGCGAGGAATGAAACCACCCATGCAAGCGCAGTTGTATAGGCAGCCACGAACAAGGCCCACTTCCAGCCTCCGGCTTCCTGCCGTATCGTTACGATCGTGGCTATGCAAGGACAATATATCAAGACGAAAAGCATATACCCGTAAGCCACAAGAGGCGTTATCGGAATCCTGTCAGCCAAATTGACCCCCGTTCCCTCATCGACAGAATACAGCACTCCCAAAGTGCTTACCACAAGCTCCTTCGCCCCTATTCCGGTCAACAGGCCCACGCCCATTTTCCAATCGAAGCCGAGAGGTTCCACCACAGGCTCAAGTACTTTTCCAATCTGGCCTATATATGAATTCTCCTGCTGTTCCGCCACGGTAGCATATTCCTGATGATTAGGAAAATACCCCAAGAACCATATGATGATTGAAGCGACCATTATTATGCCGCCGATTTTTTTAAGGTATTGCACGCCCTTCTCCCACGTATGGCGCAGCACCGATTTCCATGTCGGCATGCGGTAAGGCGGAAGTTCCATGACAAACGGAGAATCTTCGCCTTTGACCACGAACCTGCTGAATATCCTCGCCATCACCACCGCGAGCAATATTCCCACGACATAGACGGACATGAGGGCAAGTCCCGCATGCCTCGGGAAAAACGCGCCTACCATCACAAGGTATATCGGAAGCCTCGCGCTGCACGACATGAGCGGGTTCACCAAGATGGTGACTAACCGTGACTTTCGGCTCTCGATTATCCTCGACGACATTATTGCAGGAACATTGCACCCGAACCCCATGATTAGAGGTATGAACGACTTTCCGTGAAGCCCCATCTTGTGCATTATCTTGTCCATTATGAACGCGGCACGCGCCATGTACCCGGTATCTTCCATAAGGGAGATGAACAGGTAAAGTATCAGTATGTTAGGCAGGAATACGATTACGCCTCCCACTCCGCCTATTATTCCGTCCACGACGAGGTCCTTCAGCGCGCCGTCAGGCATCGAACCGTCGACAAGCGTCCCGAGCTTTGCAACAAGCCATTCTATCCATTGCATGGGATATTCCCCAAGGACATATGTGCCTTCGAACATAAGGTACAGTATGATGAAGAATACGGGAAATCCCCACAGCCTGTGGGTCACGACAGAGTCGATGACATGCGTAGCCGTATTCTTTTCCTTGCGGTTCTCCCTGTACGTTTCTTTCAATGCCCCCGAGATGAATCCGTATTTCGCGTCCGTGACTGCCTGTTCGCTGTCTTCGTTAAGGATACTCTTCAGCCTTGCCGTCTCGTTGTTCTTGATTTCGATTATTTTCGGGCCGTCCGGAAGCCCGGCTGCAAGTTTTTCTATGTCCTTGTCGTTTTCGAGAAGCTTTATCGCTATGAACCTCGATGAATATTTTCTGAGCAGGTTCTCGTTCTTGTTTATTTCCTCGCGCAAGGTGTCAATGCTCTTTTCAATTTCATAGCCGTGATTTATATGGATATGCCTCGAAATCTTTATTTTTTCGCGTTCGTCTTCCGGAGCGTCGCAATCATGGTCGTGCACGTTCGATTCATGCCACATGTTATATTGCTGGAGGACAGCCTTCTCCTCCTCCGGATCTATGCCCATGAAGTCCGCCCCTTCATATATTCCTATTATCACATGGAAAAGCTCGTCTATCCCTTTTCCGTTGCGGCTTACTGTCGGAACGACAGGAACTCCAAGGAGCATCCCCAATTTCTTATAGTCGAGAGTATCTCCGCTGCTCTGGAGAGAGTCGTACATGTTCAGGGCCATAACCATGCGCACGTTCATGTCAATGAGCTGCGTAGTCAGGTAAAGGTTCCTTTCGAGGTTGCCGGCATCGACTACATTTATTATTATGTCGGGGGTCTGGTCTATGATATATTTCCTGACATACAGTTCTTCAGGACTGTATGCGGAAAGCGAATAAGTTCCGGGCAGGTCCACTATCCTGAAATGGTAGCCTTGGAAATCGAAATGCCCTTCTTTGGCGTCCACGGTGACGCCGCTGTAATTTCCCACATGCTCGTGAGCCCCGGAAGCGATATTGAAAAGGGACGTCTTGCCGCAATTCGGATTTCCGACAAGGGCGACATTTATTTCCCTCCTTCTGTCATTCGCGAGCTTCCTGAGCTTTTCATAAGACACCATGACATGGCTGCCGTCCTGATGCCCGTTTTCCGAGTTTTTGACGTCGGCGATTTCAGACAGGCTCGCCACTTCGATCATTTCGGCCTCGCTCCTGCGGAGCGATATCTCGTATCCCAATATCTTGTATTTTATGGGATCCCCCAACGGCGCATTGAGAAGCACTTCGACTTCCTTGCCTTTTATGAATCCCATCTCTATGATTCGCCGGCGAAAGCCGCCCTGCCCGTACACTTTGACGATTATTCCTTTTTCACCTGTTTTCAGTTCTGACAGCCTCATTGTCTATTCCCCGTATTATAAGTTGCTTTTCAAAACATTGCCGGATATCGCAATCATCAACGCGGCAACTCTGTAAAACCTCGCAATTATACGAATTAAATAATAATATAAAAATACATATTAGACGGTACTTATTCCCTTCCCCGTACCTATCAACAATTACGGGCCGCTGCCCGCGCCTTACAGCTCAAACAGGTCGGAAGGGTATCTTCTCGGCAGGACGTTCAGCCTGACGTCGCTTCTATGGAGCTTTTCCAGAACTTCCTCCGATGCACGGTAGGCCATTTCCGGAGTATTGTTATTGTCGCTTACATGGCACAGGAAAATATTCCTGACGGCAGTGTCGTTCCTGCCGCATATCTTCTCGATAAGGTATGCGGTCTGCTCGTTGCTCAAATGCCCGTGCCCTCCGATTATCCGTCTTTTGAGATCCGGAGTATAGCTGCCTTTCATAAGCATGTCGAGATCATAATTGGATTCTATGACAAGATGCTTTGCAATCGAGGCATACTTGAATATTTCCGACGTAAGCCCTCCCGCGTCCGTAATGACAGTGAACCTTTCTCCGTAAAAATCTATATGGTATCCCAAAGTGCAAGCCGCGTCATGCGGCACCTTGAACGCTTTTATCTTTATATTCCCGCAGTCGGCGTATGAGTCCATGTCGATTATGCGCCTGCATCCGGAGAGGCAGCTTCTCGTGCACGGATGGCTGTCCAATACCCTGTGCAGTTCCTCCGACGTGTAGACGGGGATAAAATTCCTCTTGGCGAAGGCCCCGAGATGCTTGATATGGTCTATATGCTCATGCGTTATAAGGACCTTGGTTATTTTATCCTGACTCAATCCTTTCTCCTTCAATGTCTTGGCAAGGACTCTCGGCCCTACGCCCATGTCGATCAGGATAGCTTCCCGGTCATTCCCTATGTAATAACAATTTCCGCTGCTCCCGCTTTTTATGCTTAAAAATCTTACCATTTTGCCTCAACGACCTTTTCTTACTGATTCTACAAGCCCGTCCGCCGATGCGAAATATCCTTTCTCGGTCACATATCCAGTAATAAGGGATGCCGGAGTGACATCGAATGCAGGATTGAAAACCTTGATGCCATCCGGAGCCAACCGCTTGGAATAATGCATCGTCGTTATTTCTTCAGCGGGCCTTTGTTCTATTTTTATGTCTTTCCCTGAAGCCGTTCCAGCGTCGAACGTGCTTGAGGGGCCGAGCACGTAGAACGGTATTCCGAAATAATCCGCGAGTATTGCCACCTGCAATGTCCCTATTTTGTTCGCCACGTCCCCATTCAAGGCGATTCTGTCGCACCCTGCCATTACCATGTCGATTTTGCCGGAAGCCATGAGGGAAGCCGCCATATTATCGCATATGAGAGTGACATCGACTCCTGCCTTGGACAGTTCGTATGCAGTCAGGCGCGCCCCCTGCAGCAGCGGCCTTGTCTCGTCAGCATACACTTTCGGTTCCAGCCCGCTTTCATGGGCAAGGTATATAGGGGAAAGGGCCGTTCCAAAACGCGACACCGCAAGATGCCCGGCATTGCAGTGCGTGAGTATGCCGCAGCCCTTCTTGCTTATAAGCGGAAGGCCGTTGGCGGCAATCGCCCTGCACATGCATATATCCTCGTTTTTTATATTTTCCGCTTCGTCGAAAAGCATTTCGGCGATACGGACGGGTTCCTTTCCATCCGCAAGGAGGCTGTCGAAAAGATTCTTCATCCTGTCTACGGCCCATGCAAGGTTTACTGCCGTCGGCCTGCTTGACTTGAGCGACTCTGAACAATAATCGAACCACCCGGACAAGCCGGTCCTGTCCGTTCCTTCGAGAACTTTTCTTTTCGTGCATGCCGCAAGCCCTGCTGCGGCAGCGACTCCTATTGCCGGCGCTCCCCTGACTTTCAGCTTCTTTATCGCATCGACAAGTTCTTCTATGCCGGTCAGGGATTCATATTTTTCCTCGCAAGGCAACAAGGTCTGGTCAAGTATGACTACCGCCGCGTTTTCCCTGTCGATTTCCACCGCATCGGGCAAAACGAATTTATCATTCATTGCCATTGCTTTTTACGAATTTGCTTTTCATTATCTCCAATTCTTCCATTTCCTGCTTGGTAAAACGTCTCGGTTCGGCATTCCTTGATTCCATGATGCTGCATACCTTGCAATGGTTTTCCGTCACTTCCGTGCGCCAATATGCTTCCTCGACGCTCCTGCCCCATGCGACAAGGCCGTGGTTCTGCAACACCAGCACGTTCCTGCCCTTTGCCATGGCTTCCACTCTGAAAGCAAGCTTTTCAGAGCCTGCCGGCGCGTATGCTGCCATTGCAAGGTTGCCCATCCATACGGCGGATTCCGGACTTAGAGGTTCCGACGGGACGTAGCCTGTGAACGCATACGAACATACGTATGGAGGATGCGTGTGCACGACGGCCCTAATCTCCGGGCTTGACGAATATATTGCAAGATGGGTCATGAATTCGCTTGTGGGACGGACACCTGGGTTCTGCCCGTATTCTTCCATCAGATCAGGCAAAAGTTTTCCGGCCGCATCTGTAAAGCACAGATCCCTCGCGCTGACGTTCCTTTTCGAAAAAAGGGTCGGCGTCACTATGAATACGTTCTTGTCCGCCCTTGCCGAAATATTTCCTCCGTTGCCGTCCACGAAGCCCTTGGACCATATCATGTGCGAATATTCCGCGATTTTTTCCATTATCGCGGAATAATTTTTCTTGCATTCCATTTTACTCAAAGCCTTTTAAGCATTTCCACGAAAATAGAAGTCATTTTCCCTGCCGCCTCGTCTGCCGCCCTTACCACGTCGTCGCCGTCATTGACAAAATCTTCGGCAAAATGATGGGCCTGGTTCGTTATCACAGACATGCCGAAAACAGGGATTCCCGAGTGCCTTGCCACGATTACTTCAGGGACCGTGGACATCCCGACCGCATCGGCCCCTGCCCTTCTGAAAAACTCGTATTCCGACGGAGTTTCGTATGACGGCCCGGTGCCTGCAATATAGACTCCTTTCCATACCTTATGCCCGAGGGACGCCGCCGCCTCTTCCGCAAGCCGTATCAATGAAAGGTCGTAAGGGCGGGTCATGTCCGGGAATCTCGGGCCGAAACGTTCATCGTTGCGGCCGACAAGCGGATTAGGCATGAGGTTTATATGATCCCTTATTATCATGAGATCGCCGACCTTGTAAT
Organism: uncultured Bacteroidales bacterium; assembly: GCA_944322605.1. Taxonomy (GTDB): domain Bacteria; phylum Bacteroidota; class Bacteroidia; order Bacteroidales; family UBA932; genus CALUPD01. Next base: position 51,722 of record CALUPD010000004.1, read on the forward strand.
CGTAATTTATCCCTCCGGCGGCATTCGACACGAAAAGATATCCCGCCCCGAGCATTTTCATCACCCTCACGGGAAAAGTCACCTGTTTCATCCCGTATCCTTCATAATAATGAAATCTCCCCTGCATTGCGACGACATTTTTCCCGCCGATTTCGCCGAATATAAGATTGCCCTTATGGCCTGCGGCAGTGGATTGCGGGAAATTCGGGATATCCTTGTAAGGGATTACTGTTTTATTCTCTATCATGTCAGCCATCCTGCCCAGCCCGCTTCCGAGAATGATGCATGCGAACGGAGCCTGCCATTGCCTGTTCTCGCTCACCCTGTTTTTTATATATTCCGCAGAAGCCTCATATGCCTCCATAGGATATACGTTCATTATCGTTTCTTCCATATCATATTAATTTTCTGAATATTTTCCTGCATTCCCCGATTATCTCGCCTTCGTCCTTCACCTTATGCCCGCGCATAAGCACGTCGCCTCCGCATACGACCGTGTCTATGCAGGAACTGTCTGCCGCATATACGAAATCGGACATGAAGTCGAAGCCAGGGACGAAAGCATGGCCCGAAGTGTCCACCAACATGAAATCGGCTATCTTGCCTTCCGCAATCGCGCCTCCGTCCAGTCCCATATATTCGTAACCTGCACCGGAAGCCGCATGCATGAGTTCTGGCAAAGGCATCGCTGCCGGATCTTTCCTCCATGCTTTCTGTAGAATAGCCGTTGTCTTCATGGCCTCCCGCATGTCGAGATTGTTCGAAGACGCGCATCCGTCCGTGCCAAGGGCTATTCTTGCGCCCGCCTCTGCCAGTTCCTTGTACATGAACTTATAGCCCGAAGCAAGCTTCAGGTTTGAATTGACATTATGCACCGCGCAGACCTTGTTTTTCCCGAGGATTTTTATGTCATTGCCTGTCAAGTGCAAAGAATGGGCAGCAACCGTATTTTCCGTAAGCAGGCCGTATTTTTCAAGATGCTCCGCAGGGGTGCGATTGAATTTTTCCCGACAGAATGAATTTTCCGTTTCGGTTTCCGAAAGATGCAAATGTATTTTAAGGCCGTTTTTACATGCGAACCTGCCGGCCCAGTCCAGGCTTTCTTCAGAGACGGTATATACGCTATGGACCGCTACTCCGAAATCAATCTTTCCTTGCCACGACAATGCCCTTGCCGCCTGGCTTGCGCACTCGTCCCTTTGGACTGCGGACTTTTTCCTGTCGAACTGGTCCAGAAATACATAAGAAAGGTTCGCCCTTATCCCGGAGTCAGCGACAGCCCTGGCCGCGTTGTCTATCATCCAGTACTGGTCGTTGAAAAGAGTAGTTCCCGTCTTTATCATCTCAAGGCACGCAAGCCTCGTGCCCCAATATATCAGTTCAGGGGAAAGCTTGCTTTCTATCTTCCATATGGCATCCAACCATTCTTTCAAGGGCATGTCCTCCCCTGCTCCCCTGACTGCCGTCATGGCCGCATGCGTATGCATGTTGGCAAAGCCCGGCACGGCTGTCATTCCATGCGCGTCAACGGTTTCACCGCAGACAGTTTCACCGCAGACAGGAGCGTCTTCCACGGCATGCATGCGGATTTTGCTGATGACCCCGTTTTTCACATATATGTCTGCCTTTTCCTTTCCCGGAAAAAGAACGGCATTTCTCACGCAAAGGTTTCCCATAGCACAAACATTAATACAAATTCACAAAATTAATAAATTTGCGGCACTTTTAAAAAGAGACACGGCTATGAGAATACTTTGGCTGGATATAAATTCCTCATATTCCCATTCTTCCCTTGCCATTCCCGCGCTCGACGCCCAGCTCGACAGGGCGACAAGGGAGATGCATGAATGGAAAATAGTCTCCGGCTACCTGAAAACCGACCCGGACGAAATCATCCAAGACATCGACTGCTTCGCTCCGGAAATGATACTGACGACATTATGGCTTTTCAACCATGCATACGTGACAAGCATCCTGAAAAAAATCAAGGCGATGCGCACGGACACCCGGATATTCGCAGGAGGGCCGGAATTTCTCGGAAACAACGAAGATTTCCTGAGGCGCAATCCCGAATTCGACGCCGTTTTCAAAGGTGAAGGAGAAGACATGTTCGAACGGTTCATAAAAGACCCTTCCGGATTTAAAGAAATAGGCGGATTCTGCTTCATAGACAGGCAGTCAGGGACATACCGGGACAGCCCTGCGCAGGAAGCCGGGAATTTCAGCGCATTGGCGCCTCCTGAATCATCGGAATATTTCAGATGGGACAAAAGCTTCATACAAATCGAAACTTCGAGAGGATGCTTCAACAGCTGCGCGTTCTGCATAAGCGGGATAGAAAAAAGGGAAATCCAGGACATAGGGCTCGATTCCGTAAAAGAAAGAATCGCATACGCGCATTCACGCGGCATAAGGAACATCAGGATACTGGACAGGACATTCAACGCCAACCCCAAAAGGGCGATCGGGCTTCTCGGAATATTCAGGGATTTCTCGAATGACATGACGTTCCATATCGAAGTCCATCCAGCTTTCGTCAATGAGGATTTCCTGGAATGCCTCGAATCTTTTCCTCCTGGCAGCATCCATATCGAAGCAGGAATCCAAAGCCTCGACGGGCATGTGATTTCGAAATGCATGCGCAAAGGCAGCGCGCAACGGTCCCTGCAAGGAATAGAAAGACTGGCCGCCCTCGGCAAGTTCACGCTGCATACCGACCTGATTGCCGGGCTTCCTGGCTATTCCTTAAAGATGCTCGAAAACGACATGGCAAGGCTCATACGCATGAATGTCGGAGAGATACAGTTGGAACTGCTGAAACTCCTGCCGGGAACAGCATTCAGAAACGAGCATGCAGGATACGGACTGAAATTTTCGCCGCTGCCCCCATACGAAGTCCTCGGCTCGGACTGCATGGGCTTCCAAGACCTCGTCACGGCAAAAGCGTATTCTAAAATCCTGGACTATTGGTACAACGACCCGTGCTGGAAAGATTTCTTCCGCCACGCCGTATTGCAGCACCCGGACATCATCGGAAGGCTGGCCGCAGCCTTGAAACGGCAATCCGCAATGAGCAGGGCCCTGAGCGCGGAATCAAGGGCGATGATCATGCACGGAATGATAAAGGAACATTACGGCAGCCTTTCGGCAAAATTGGCCGTAACATGGATAATGGCCGGGCTGTCGCTGAAAAAAGGGGCCGGGACGGAAATCCGCGAATGGAAAATGTCCGCAAGCCAAACCGTCGAAAACCCGTTATTCGACGCCGGCGACAAGGAAAAACATTATTTCTACATACAGGACGGCATGGAAACCCACTGGTTCGTGACGAAGAAAAACATCAATGGAGGAAAGCCCCTGGAACACTTCGCCGGCATATCTGAAAATAAAGAGAATTAGGATTGCCATAAAAATGGTTTTTCTCTTATTTTTTGCTATCTTTGCCTGCAAATTTATTGTGAAATGATAACCAAACAACTTATAAATCCGAAAAGTATTGTTGTCGTAGGCGGCTCGGACGACGTCAAAAAACCTGGAGGCAACGCTTTATTCAACCTCATAGACAAAGGCTATAAAGGAGACCTCTATGTCGTAAACCGCAAAGCCGACAAAGTACAGGGAATCAAGGCATACAGCTCCGTAGACGAACTCCCGTCCATCGACTTGGCCATACTTGCCATTCCGGCCAAACAGTGCGTAGAGGCAGTAGACACGCTATGCAAGAAAAAAGGATGCAAGGCAGTAATCATCTATTCCGCCGGATTCCATGAGGACGGCGAAGAAGGGACAAAGCTCGAAAACGCGATAACCGAAATAGTAAACGAGACCGGAGCGTCTCTGATAGGGCCTAACTGCATAGGGGTCATGACTCCCTACTATGCGGGAATATTCACCAAGCCTGTTCCGAGGCTTTCCACGACAGGGGCCGATGTCATTTCCGGCTCAGGAGCGACAGTGGTATTCATACTCGAAGCGGCAATGCAGCTGGGGCTTCATTTCTCATCGATATTCTCTGTGGGCAACAGCGCGCAGATAGGAGTCGAAGACGTTTTGGAATACATGGACGAAACCTATGTGCACGGCGAAAGCGCACCGGTGAAATTATTGTACATAGAAAGCATAAACAATCCTGACAAGCTGTTGAAGCACGCAAGGTCGCTGAACAGGAAAGGAGCGCAGCTCGTAGCCATAAAGGCAGGGTACAGCGAAGCCGGAAGCCGTGCGGCATCGTCCCACACCGGAGCCCTCGCGTCTCCAGACCAGGCAGTCGACGCGCTGTTCAAGAAGGCCGGCATAATAAGATGCTACGGAAGGACCGAATTCGTGACCCTCGCAGGCGTGCTCACGTTCCCTAAGCCTAAAGGGAACAGGATAGCGATAGTGACACACGCAGGAGGACCTGCCGTAATGCTCACCGACATCCTTTCGACCAACGGAATCAACATACCTCACATAAAAGGGCCTAAGGCAGACGAGCTTCTTGAAAAGCTCTATGTAGGATCATCGGTTGCGAACCCGATAGACTTCCTCGCCACAGGCACGGCGGAACAACTCAAATACATATTGGACGCATGCGAGAACGACTTCGACGTGGACGCGATAGCCGTGATATTCGGCTGCCCGGGACTGGCGAACGTTTACGATGTCTACGATGTCCTTCTCGAAAAAATCAAGACTTCCAAGAAACCTATCTACCCCGTGCTTCCGTCCATCGTGAACGCAGGGGCTGAAATACAGGCCTTCATGGACAAAGGCGGCGTATGCTTCCCTGACGAAGTGATATTCGGAAAAGCGTTGTCCCAGGTAATGAACAACAAAGGATGCATAAAGGAAGAAGAACATGCCGCAATCGACAAAAAGATGATAAGGTCGATCATCGACAACGCGGAAAACGGATACCTCGCTCCTGACAAGGTGCAGGCGCTGCTCGACGCGGCAGGAATAAACCGCGCTAAAGAAGCGGTGGTGGACAACGAAAAAGACCTGATGGAACAGGCAAGGTCCATAGGCTATCCTATAGTGATGAAAGTGGTAGGCCCGGTACACAAGACCGATGTCGGCGGCGTGACCCTCGACATAAACGATGACAACACCCTCGTTTCCGAATTCAGCAGGATGATGAAAATCAAAGATACGACGGCAGTGCTGTTGCAGCCGATGCTCAGCGGGACACAGCTTTTCATAGGAGCCAAGAGGGAAGGCAAATTCGGGCATCTGGTGATGTGCGGGCTCGGTGGCATATTTATTGAAGCCATCAAGGACATCTCGACCGGACTGACCCCTGTCACGAAGATCGAAGCCGACGGCATGATAAAATCATTGCGCGGTTACAAGCTGATACAGGGAACAAGGGGGCAGGAAGGAGTCAACGAGGGCCTGTTCAGCGAAAACATAAGAAGGGTGTCGGCTCTTTGCGAAGCCGCTCCGGAAATCTACGAAATGGACATAAATCCTCTGCTCGGCAATCCAAGGACGGTCACTGCCGTAGACGCGAGGATAAGGATAGAAAAATAATGAAATCGCTGAAAGACAAATTCAACGAGCAGACTCCGACGATGAAGGGATTCATTCTTATAATAATCCTGCTCATAATAGGGATTATCCTGAGATGGGACTCGATAATCGAAGAAGCCGCCGACGGATTCAGGTTTTTCAGTAAAAAGTAACACATATTTAACAAACAACTAAATAATCAAAAACATGGCAGTAAGAGGAGCAATTGTCGTAGACAATGAAAAATGCAAAGGATGCGGTGTTTGCGTTGCGAATTGTCCGACTAAAACCATAGCCTTGTCACACGAGGTTAATGGGAAAGGTTACAACTATGCCTACATGGCGAACCCTGAGTCTTGTACAGGATGTACGAATTGTGCAACAGTATGCCCTGACTCGGTAATTACCGTATATCGAGTTAAGCTTTAATAAATCAAATGATATGGCAGAGAAAATATTATTAAAAGGAAACGAAGCCATCGCCCATGCAGCAATACATTGCGGTTGCGATGGATATTTTGGCTATCCTATCACTCCTCAGTCTGAAGTGATGGAAACCTTGATGGCCCAGAAACCATGGGAAACTACAGGAATGGTAGTTCTCCAGGCTGAAAGCGAAATCGCGTCAATCAACATGCTCTACGGAGGAGCAGGAACAGGCAAAAGAGTAATGACATCTTCCAGCAGCCCTGGAATCAGCCTCATGAGCGAAGGCATCAGCTACCTCGCAGGCGCCGAACTCCCATGCCTCGTAGTAGACGTGCAAAGGGGCGGCCCAGGCCTTGGAACAATCCAGCCTTCACAGTCCGACTATTTCCAGGCTACTAAAGGCGGCGGACACGGAGACTACAAGATCATCATACTTGCGCCTGCTTACGGACAGGAAATGTACGACTTCGTAGAACTCGGTTTCGAACTGGCATTCAAATACCGCATGCCTGCCATGATTCTTGCCGACGGCGTTATCGGACAGATGATGGAAAAAGTCGAAATCAAAGAACAGAAACCAAGATGGACAAAAGAAGAAATCCTCAAGATTTCCCCTTGGGCTGCAACCGGCAAGACAGCTGACAGGAAGAGAAACATCATCACGTCTCTCGACCTCGACCCTATCAGCCAGGAACAGCACAACATCCATCTCCAGGAAAAATACAGACAGGTAGAAGAAAACGAAGTTCGTTACACCGAATACAGGAGCGAAGACGCGGAACATCTTATCGTTGCATTCGGATGTATGGCGAGAATCGCTGAAACCGCTATCGACAGAGCGAGAGAACAAGGCATAAAAGTAGGTTTGATAAGGCCTATCACATTGTTCCCGTTCCCTAAGAAACCTATCGAAAAACTTCTTCCACAGCTCAAATCGATGATGAGCATAGAGCTCAACGCAGGACAGATGGTTGAAGACCTGAAGGTTATCGCTAACGGAAAAGTTCCTGTTCACTTCTTCGGCAGAATGGGAGGCGTTGTCGCTTCTCCTGATGAAATCTACGAAGCTATCATTAACAAGTTAAAATAATCGGGCACAATGGACATAAAAGATATAATCAAAGAAGAGAATAAGGTTTACGGGAAAACCCCTGTTCTCACAGACAACGTAATGCACTATTGCCCTGGATGTTCTCACGGTGTCGTTCACAAGCTTATCGCTGAAGTCATCGAAGAAATGGGAATTCAGGACAAAACAATCGGCGTTTCTCCTGTAGGATGCGCGGTATTGGCTTACAATTACCTCGACATCGACTGGGAAGAAGCAGCACACGGAAGGGCTCCTGCACTTGCTACGGCTATCAAAAGGCTCAACCCTGACAAATACGTGTTCACATACCAGGGAGACGGCGACCTCGCCTCAATCGGCTGCGGCGAAATCATGCATGCCTGCAACAGGGGTGAAAACATCGTTGTCATCTTCATAAACAACGCGATCTACGGTATGACAGGCGGACAGATGGCCCCTACCACATTGCTCGGAATGGTTACCGCAACCACTCCTTACGGAAGGAACGCGGAACTCAACGGATACCCGCTGAGACTCACCGAACTTCTTGCGCAGCTTGACGGAACTTGCTACGTGACAAGGCAGTCGGTACAGAATCCTGCATCCGTAAGAAAAGCTAAAAAAGCCATTCAGAAAGCTTTCGAAAATTCAATGAAGAAAAAGGGAACTTCATTCGTTGAAATAGTAGGAACCTGCAACTCCGGATGGAAGATGAACCCTGTGAAAGCAAACCAGTGGATGGAAGAAAACATGTTTGCCAAATACCCGTTAGGAGATATTAAAGACATTTAAAAGTTACTGAAATGAAAGAAGAAATAATTATAGCAGGTTTTGGAGGACAAGGCGTCCTTTCAATGGGAAAAATATTAGCTTACTCTGGAATCATGCAGGATCAGGAAGTGGCATGGATGCCTTCATACGGTCCTGAAATGAGGGGCGGTACGGCAAACGTTACCGTCATCCTGAGCGACAACAAAATCAGCTCCCCTATCCTCAACGCTTTCGACACGGTGATTACGCTTAACCAGCAGTCCCTCGACAAATTCGAAAGCAAGGTAAAACCTGGCGGATTGCTGATTTACGATCCGAACGGAATCACCCATAAGCCTACAAGGACGGACATCACCATATGTTCGATAGACGCTGCAGAAGAATGCGCGAAAATAGGCAACCCTAAAGGCTACAACATGGTAGTGCTCGGCGCATTCCTGAAGATGAAGCCTATCGTGAAGATGGACAATGTCTTGAAAGGATTGAAAAAATCACTTCCTGCAAGGCACCACAACCTTATTCCATTGAACGAACAGGCAATCAATGTGGGAATGGACAAGGTAAAAGTAGAATTCGAGGTTAAATAATCCGATTCATGATTTTATAAAAGACCGATCGGCATTCGGGCCGCATCGGTCTTTTTTATTGACGGATTGCCGATAAATTTATATATTTGCGCAAAAGTACGCGTTAATAACTACAGCTGCTCTAATGGAACGGAATCCCGATATAGCTTTCGAAAGCTTGGAGAACAACATTAACAACCTAATCTCCAAATACGAACAGGCTGTACAGGAGAGGAATCTTTTAAAAGAAGAAATAGAAAGATTGGAGAAAAAAATGCTGTATTATGAGACGGAACTGAAGAAAAGTAATTTAAAAAACAGGGATTTAGAAGAAGAAATAAATAAATTGAACCTGCTTATCGCGTTTACGGCCTCTGCTGAAGACAAAAAAAACGCAAAAGCCGCCATTGCCGGAATTATTAAGAAAATAGACAAATGCATAGCCTTGATTAACAATGAGCGATGAACATAAAGTCAAAATCAGGATCAACAGAAGGACTCTTGAATTCAATCTAAGGCCAGAGCATGAAGAATATATACGGTACGCGGCAAAACTCCTGAACGAAGGAATAGAAACGTTCAAGAAACAGTACATAGCGGAAGGCTACATGGAAGCGGCAGCGCTAAAATGCACGGCCGAACTCTTGCAAAGCAAAAAAAAGACAGAGAAGGAGAAAGCAGACCTGGAAAAGAAGCTTGAGGCTCTGAACGCAAAGCTGGAAAAATACATAGACAATATTAAAAACACATAATACCGCCGACAGACTCTTTGCGAAAATCAACACTTTTTACAATACCGGGCTATCAACAGACGAAAACAGGCCTAGGTGACCTTTCGGGGGATTCTGTTTACAGGACGTTGGAAGTTTGAGTCTAAAATTGAGGTCCAAATCCTATTTTGACAAGATTTTTTGTCGAACTAGCTGCCGGCGGTTTTTTTTTAATTCCATCCTCTTCTATTTTCCATTGGATGCAATTCTTCCGTGACAGGTCTCATACCGTTACCGACAGACTATATTAAAACAAAATTATAAAATGGAAAACATAATAATATTCGTTGCAGTAATTCTCATAAGCGCGATTATCGGGTTCGGAGTCGCGTATTACATAGTGACGAAAATCGTCACGCCCAAGAAAAAGGAACAGATTTTAAAAAATGCCGAACAGGAAGGGGAAAACATAAAAAAGGAAAAGATATTCCAGGCCAAGGAAAAATTCCTCCAGATGAAGGCGTCCCATGAACAGTTCGTAGCTGAAAAAAACAACCAGCTCCAGCAGACCGAGAACAAGCTCAAGCAAAGGGAACTGGTCCTGAACCAGCAGAATCAGGAATTGCAGAAAAAGCAGAAAGAAATCGAAAGCATAAAAGAAAACCTCAAAGGCCAGGTTGAAATAGTCAACAGGAAAAGCGAGGAATATGAAAAGCTCAAGGCAGAGGCCATAGAAAACCTCGAAAGCATAGCCGGAATGAGCGCGTCCGATGCCAAAAACCAGCTGATAGAGTCCATGAAAGCCGAAGCCAGGACACAGGCCATGTCATACATCAACGACATAATGGACGAAGCCAGGCTCACCGCAAGCAAGGAAGCAAAGCGCATCGTGATAAATACGATCCAAAGGACCGCTCCTGAAACTGCGATAGAAAACGCGGTCACTGTATTCAACATCGAAAGCGATGAAATCAAAGGAAGAATCATAGGAAGGGAGGGCCGTAACATCAGGGCCCTTGAAGCCGCTACCGGCGTTGAATTCGTGGTAGACGATACTCCTGAAGCAATCCTGCTGTCAGCATTCGACCCTGTAAGAAGGGAAGTCGCAAGGCTCGCCCTGCACCAGCTCGTAGCCGACGGAAGAATCCACCCTGCAAGGATTGAAGAAGTCGTTTCAAAAGTACAGAAACAGCTCGAAGACGAAATACTGGAAACCGGAAAAAGGACATGCATAGACCTCGGAATCCACGGTCTTAACGTTGAACTCGTGAAACTCGTCGGCAGGATGAAATACCGCTCATCCTACGGACAGAACCTTCTCCAGCACTCAAGGGAAGTCGCAAATATCTGCGCCACGATGGCTGCCGAACTCGGACTCAACCCTAAACTGGCCAAACGCGCCGGACTTCTTCATGACATCGGAAAAGTCTCCGATGAAGATCCTGAATTGCCTCATGCAATACTCGGGATGAAACTTGCAGAAAAGTACAAGGAAAAACCTGAAGTATGCAACGCTATCGGCGCTCACCATGAAGAAGTGGAAATGATTTCCCTCATATCCCCTCTTGTCCTGGTAGGCGACGCGATTTCAGGCGCAAGGCCTGGGGCAAGGCGCGAAGTCATCGAATCCTACATCAAGAGGCTCAAGGAAATGGAAGACATCGCGATGGCTTATCCGGGAGTAACGAAAACCTACGCAATCCAGGCAGGACGCGAACTCAGGGTCATCGTCGGAAGCAAACAGGTAAGCGACCAGGAAGCTGAAACCCTCTCATTGGACATTGCAAAGAAAATACAGGATGAAATGGTTTATCCGGGACAGGTTAAAATCACCGTCATCCGCGAGACCAGGTCAGTCAGCTTCGCAAAATAAATTCCAAGCAAAGAATCATTCATTCTATCATAAAAGCATCGCCGGGTATCCCTGCGATGCTTTTTTTTTGCGCACGACCTCATATAGCCATACTTTTCCTCAATCCCTTTGATTAATAATTTTTTATTCAACAAACATTGCATATACGCATTTTACAAATGAACTAACAGCATCATTCAGACAATGTCCTGTACCTTTCGCTTACTGCTAATTCTCCCCATCCTGCATCAACAGGCCCGTTGCCGTTCATCGGAGCAACGCATAGCAGATATTCCGTATATGGAAGGCCTTGCACCTCCGCATATATGACCTCGCCGTTGCCGTAATTGAATTTTGCAGTAGAACTTGACATCAGTTCCTCATGGATGAAAAATTCGTGATACGCGGAAGAATTCACGAGCTGGTCATAATAATCCGCAACATACGTATCGTACACTATGGCGAAAGTATTTTCATCCGGAGTTATCGTATATGTCGCCCCCGCCGTAGTTATGTTCTCGACCTTTATTTCAGTTATCGTAGCTTTAGCAAGGTTTGGATCTTCTTCCGGCGTGCTTACCATGTATTCCTTGACACCTGCCGGATTCCCGTCCTTGTCATATGTCAAAACATATAATTCCAGTCCCAAGCCAGTCATAAGGCCCGTAGTATAGTTGTCGAATTCCAAAACTCCGCTTTCCGATGTAAATGAATTAACCGAACTGCTGCCTGACCATGAATCGAGCATCGCAACGGCATCGCCTTTCCATCCAGTACTGGTTATCATGCTTGACACATAGCCGATTTCTCCCATAGAACATGTTATCTTACCGCAGGCATCATTAGGAGTGAACCTGAATGTCCCCTTGTATATGTCTATCGATACCGTCTCGAATTCAACGTCCGGAACTTCATTGCTGCCTTCTGCCGGTATCGTCACAGGTATTTCGAACAGTTTCGATTCCATTCCATACCTGTCATAACCGATTGCATAGAATACATGATCGCCGGACGCCACTCCTTCATAGTAATTAACGCATCCGTATCCATCCACCTCCGCAAGCCTGCCGTCTTCTTTTTCTCCGGCAAGGAACGCATCCCTCTCATCAGCTGAACCGAGATAATATTTGCACTCGTAATATTCAGGGGAAAACGATACCCTGAAACCGCAACTGCTGCTTGTCACATACTGCAAATCAATATTTATGGCTGCATCAGGCGTAGTTACGTTCAGCATCGCCACACCGGAGGCTTCCCCGCTTTTCGAATATGCCTGCGCATATACCGTATAAACATCCGTAGGCTCCAATCCTGTAAAAGAAACTTCAGCCTCATCGGAACCTTCTCCTCTTTCTATCCCTTGCATCGTCCCGTCAATGAAAGCATCGTAATCTGAATCATCGCCTATGGCATAAGCATACCATTCCGTATTCCCGGAAGGCTCGAACCTTACTTTTACGGAAGTGCTGTCATCGTTGCCGAGCCTCGTTATTTTTATTTCCGGAACATCTGTCGTCCCGGATTCCTGCATGCACCCGGACATCATGAATCCGGATACTGCTGCCGCAAGCGGCAAAATCAATTTGAGTTTTTTCATAATATTATTGCATAATTTGATTTCGAACATAAAATTATAATATATATCCCTTGATAAAATGGTAAAATAGTCCCGCTTCTTCTCTTTTTATAGTACAGTACCATTTATTTTCATAGTCCGCAGTCGTAAAAACATTAAATACATGACTGTCATATAATTATATCCTCAAAGTACTGATTCGTAAATTTTTTAGTAATTTTGGACGTTGATATGGCGAATATGGCAGGCTTTTATAAATACTGTATTATATCCGTGCTGCTTCTCGTTTCGTGCAGCACGCAGCAAAACAATGTTTCCTCATCAAACAGTTTGGATGCGAAAATTGACAGTGTCCTGAAGATTCTGAAAAAGGACCAGGACAATATATCTTTGTACTCTTCCTTATGGTGGTACTATAAGATGAACAATCAGACGGATTCCCTTTACTGGCATGCATCGAGGACATACAAACGAAGCCTTACGGACAAAAATTATGATTTGGCGGCATACAGCGCATCTTATCTTATCCATATTTTCATGGAAACAGGGCTCAAGGATTCCGCCTTATATTATCTTGACACTATAGAAAATTTCAAAATAACAAATGAATACGCTTTAGGAGCGATAAGCAGATGCTTCGCCAACTATTACATGACTTACGTGATGGATTACCCTAAAGCCATGAAATACAACATAGAAGCATCTAATTTCTTCGCTTCATGCGGAGATACCATAAATTATGTGCTGACCCAGCATAATATGGCTTCTATTTATTTTCTCAGAAAAGATACGGCATCCTGCCTGCGATATTCGAGAAACGGACAGGAAATGGCAATGAAGACAAAAGACAACTACATAAAATGCCTCAGTTCCTACGCCATCGCAAAAGTCTATTACTCGCTTAATAAATGCGATTCTTCATTGCATTATCTTGAAATTGCAAGAAAGTCCGTAACCGACATCGAATACCTCAAGGGAAACCTGACTGACATTTACACGATATCAGCATACAACTATGCTTATATGAAAAAATTCGACTCCGCCTATATTGCATTAAAAAATGCGGAGAAATACCTTGATTACGCGCAACCCAGGGATGTTTTCACAAAATCAAGATTCGAGATAGCTTGCGGAGACTATTATTTCGACACAGGCGAATACGAAAAATCCAAAAACCTATATATACAAGCCATCCGCAACGAACACCTCACAATCGACGCGAAAAAAATACTATTGCTGAAACTTTCCGCCGTCTACAAGGCCATGGGTGTCTTTGACAGCAGCCTTAGTTACTATCATGAATACAACAAGCTCGACGACAGCATCTTCTCCCTTAAAAACGAAAACGAATTCAATAGGATATTCATAGACCGGGAAACGAACGAAATAAAGGAAGAACTTTCCAGATCAATCCTCGAATCCAAACGTACAACCACTATCATTCTCCTGATAGCCCTATCCATCATAGCGGCGACGACAACGCTATGGTACGTTTCAAGGAAAAACAATAATAAATACGCCAAGCTTATAACGGAGTATCAGGAAAAACTGGACAAAAAAAGCATTGCCATAGGGGCAAAGGAAAATATCACAGACAAAACCGACACAAAGACAAAAAATGAAATAGAACTCTGGAACAGGCTGAAGGACGCGATGGAAACCGATGGAATGTACAAAGACAACGGCATTTCATTGGAAAAACTGGCAGAAGCCCTCGGGACTAACCGCGCATATGTATCCAATGTCATCAACAAATATGCTAAAATGACATTCAATTCCTACGTGAACATGCTCCGTATCAAAGATGCCACGAAAATACTTGCAGACCCTGAAAAAGAGCCTGTTCTGAAATCATTGTACTTCGATTTGGGATACAATTCAAAAAGCGCATTTTATAATGCATTCCAGAAAGAGACCGGATGCACGCCTATGATTTACCGTAAAAATGCATTGAAGATGAAGCTACATGATTAACCCGAATTCATCTGCGTCCTGCAAAACCCCGAACTTTTCCCGGACCGAACGCACTGCCTGACTGCATATTCCATCAAATAGCAGCATCCTTGCAATGCCATTTTCTTTGATTTCCAATGGACTGACCGCATTGCCTGAAGGATCGGCCAGCATCGAATGCCCTCCTTCCTGCTCCCCGTCTATTAGAGCCGCGCTATTGCAAAACAAATAATAGGACTGGTTTTCTATAGCCCTCGCCTTGACCAATATCTCCGGAACGCCTATTCTGATTTCCGGCCATTGGGCGATATTTATCGCCATATCATAATCCTGATTCCTGACACGCGACCACACTGGAAACCTGAGGTCGTAACACAACTGCAAAAGAATCCTGAACCCGCCGTACTCGACGATTACCCTCTTGCCGCCGCAAGTAAAATACCCGGCTTCAGCACCTCGGAATACATGCCTTTTATCATAGTGCGACAATATCCTGCCTTCCGAAACAAAATACATCCTGTTATATGCATTGTTTCCGTCCTGGACAGGAACGGAACCGACTACTGCGGCAGAATATTTCTTTGAAATCTCTCGCATCCAATTCAGGGAAATTCCATCGTCCGCAATTTCGGGATCTGAAAATCCATTATAGAAGCCTTTCGAAAAAAATTCAGGAAACACGATTATATCAGCCCTTTGGCCAAATACGGACAACGACTCTGAATACAAATCCAAAAGGCTTGATGTTTCCTTAACGAAAACCTTTGGCTCGACACATAATATATTCATGCCATAAAATTAAAAGCGGTATTGCACAAAACTTAACAATGTCAATCGGAACAGATGCCTCCAAGCCGATGCAATCGATCTTCTGATAAACGGTGCCTGCCCAAGACCATTTCCGATGCAGCAGAACACGCAAAATCAGAAAATAATCTGCACTTCCATTACAAGCCTGCTGTCCTTGTCGCTTACTAAGCTATGCTCATAATCGAACCTCAAATGAGATGCAAGCTTGCCGTACTCGAAACAAAAAGTAAGGCCAGCCGTAATCCTGTTCTTCAAAAATCCTTCCTTGAAGAACACATCGTCGCCTACAGCATCCCATTTTACCGCAGGCAAAATCTTTTTAAATGCCTTTGACTTGTCTAAATGGAATATATACGCTGTCTGAAGCATCAGATTGGAATATGAATCCCTATGCAGGCTTAAATTATTATGATTTGTAAACTCTCCGTTTATAATGAAATTCCTTGAAGCATATCCGAGTTCGCCTCCATAACTGAAAAAAGGCACACGACCGCTCTCCATCTCAGGGGAGTTTCTCATGGCTTTTACCGCGAACCTGAAACCCTTATCCTGGCTGCCCACTTCTATTCTTCCGTTAATATTTGGTGCCATGGATAATTGCGGCTCATTCAGAGTACAACCCAAATAATACCCGGCTACAAAAGAAATCGGAACCGATCCTGCATAGCACGTATAAGACAGATACAATCCTATATCCCGAGTTCCCGCAGGGGAATTGTTGACGAACAGAGGATAGTCGCTAAAATACAAAAGGCCTGGAGAAATGGAAGCAAGATTGAAGAACGGTATCACGCCCTGCCCTGCTCTTATTTCAAGTCCCTTGACAGGCTTGAAAGAAGCATACAAATCCAGCAATTTGAAACCGTTTGAAAACTCGAACTGCATCCTGTACGACATGAAATCAGTGACCTTGCCTTTTGCCCCCAATCTGAAATTCTTAACGCTGAACTTCTGATTCCAATTATACGTATCGAATTCATATCTCAATTTCGTATAACCGTCAAAATCCAAATACTGCTTCAACTCTGAAAGGAACTCGCTTTTCTTCACATACCCGTCATTCGATAATGAATCGGCAACCGTATTTTCAGATTGCTGATACAGATAATCAAACGACGAATGATTTGCAGCATGCAAAGAGAAAGAACCCGCATAAAATAACATAAGTGCTAAAAAGCACAAGAAAATTTTTCTCATAACCGAAAAAAACTGAATTATACATTATCCACTAATATAGGCATGCCATATGCAGAGCCTATAGCGTATTCCATTTTCGCAACCATAGAGCCTTGCCTTCCCAGCGGCCCTGCTTGCGGCAAGCCCTCGCCCGCAAGAGAAGACTCTGGCGGCAGGACAGCCAGGCAACAGGCACGCGCCGCGACCGCCGGAACAAGCGGCAAGCAGCATGGCGCGAAAAAGTGTGCTGGTCATGGTCCTGCAGAATCAAACAAAAAAAAAGGGGGAGGGAAGCGACTTGCTTCCCTCCCCCGGAAACAGGGCGGCCACCTGCTCTCCCGCTCGCGCAGTACCATCG
>CALUPD010000005.1 GCA_944322605.1 uncultured Bacteroidales bacterium
GGTTGTATTATCTTAAATAAAACAAAAACACCGACTTTACATTCTTGGGTGTAAAACTGGGTGTTTGTTTTGCAATCTGCTGATTTTCAGCGTTTGTTGCGGAGAGGGAGGGATTCGAACCCCCGGAGCCTTTCAGCTCAACAGTTTTCAAGACTGCCGTAATCGACCACTCTACCACCTCTCCATGTCATGCCGGAGAAACAAATCCCCGTCATTCGAATTTTGAGACTGCAAAAATACTACATTTTATTCATTCTCCAAATTATTTCGGAAAAACTGTAAAAACATACATTTAACTCATTGAACATAAACCTATTCCAATGCGCGACAAAAGCCGTGTTACGGTCTTAACAGAAATGTAACATTTTTTTCTTCCATACTTGGAAATTTGTAATACTTTTGCAACAAATTTTACCTAAAATTATGGATTTTATTTTTGCCGGATACATCGTTGTCCTTTTCTCACTGGCAATTTTCAATTTATGGATCGGCGTTAGCAACGACGCTGTAAATTTCCTCAACTCCGCAATCGGCGCCAAAGCCGCAAAATTCCGCACTATCATAATAATAGCAGGCCTTGGTATTTTCCTCGGAGCGACCATGAGCACTGGGATGATAGACATAGCCCGGCACGGCATTTTCAATCCGGAAATGTTCAGTTTCCAGAATGTCATGTATATTTATCTTGCGGTCATGATAACCAACATTCTGGTAATAGACCTGTTCAACACATTGGGAATGCCGACATCCACTACAGTCTCAATGGTGTTCGAATTGCTCGGGGCCGCGTTCGCGTTCGCGATTCTCGGAATCTCCGGGAATGACGACGGAATGACACTTGCCAATTATCTGAACAGCGGGAAAGCCCTTTCAGTGATAATGGCGATATTCGTATCCGTAGCCATAGCCTTCTTCTTCGGAATAATAATACAATACATATCCAGGCTGATATTCACTTTCCGTTTCAGGGAAAAGCTCAAATGGAAAATAGGCATATTCGGAGGAATCGCCACGACTGCCATACTGTACTTCCTGCTGATAAGCGGGCTGAAGGACCTCGCGTTCATGACCCCGCAGGCAAAGGCTTGGATTGCGGAAAACACAGGCACAGTCCTGTTGATCTGCTTCGCAGGATTCTCCGTCATAATGCAGATACTTTACTTTTTAAAGGTAGACGTGCTGAAAGTGGTCGTGCTGATCGGAACATTCGCTTTGGCAACTGCATTCGCAAGCAACGACCTCGTCAATTTCCTCGGAGCACCGCTTAGCGGGTATTCGGCCTATACCGACTTCATGTCGTCAGGTTCTTCCAATCCGGACACTTACATGATGGATTCGCTTAACGAACCGGCAGGCATGGAAACGATATTCCTTGTTGCGGCAGGAATAATAATGGTATTCGCTCTCGCCTTTTCAAAGAAGGCGCACAAGGTGACCCAGACCCAGCTCAATCTTTCCAAACAGGAAGCCGGAGACGAAATGTTCGGTTCATCCAAAGTGGCAAGGGGGCTTGTAAGATGCGGAAACGCGATAGGAATCTTCCTGCAACGCCTTCTTCCCGACAAAACCAAAAAATGGATCGACAAGAGATTCGACTCCACGCAGATAGAAATGGAAGACGGGGCGGCTTACGACCTGATACGCGCTTCAGTCAACCTGATAGTAGCATCCATCCTCATAGCAGCGGGTACATCCATGCAGCTTCCATTGTCCACCACATATGTCACATTCATGGTCGCAATGGGAACATCTCTGTCCGACAAGGCATGGGGACGGGAAAGCGCCGTGTTCAGGATTACAGGAGTGCTTTCCGTAATAGGAGGCTGGTTCATCACGGCAGGGCTCGCTTTCACTCTTTGCTTCGTCATCGCGATACTGATGTATTACGGAGGCAACATAATGGCGGCAGTCCTCGTTTGCGCAAGCATCGCGCTTCTTGTCCGCAACAACATAGGCTCGCCTAAAAAGACGAAAAAGGAAAAAGAGACCGACAAGCTTTTCAACGAAATGGTAGAGAAGAAAGGCAGTCCGGAAATATGGCCATTGCTGTCACAGCATGTCATGCTTAATGAATACGATTTTCTCACAAGCAATTCCGCAGCCTACAGAAACATAACGGACGCCTTGCTGTGCGGAAACCTCAAGCTCGCAAGAAAGGCCTCGTCGTTCATGAACAAGGAAAAATACGTCATCAAAAACGTAAGGAGGAAAGAAACCGTATGCCTGCGCCTTGCGGACAACAATACGGCGATGGAAAAAAGTTCATGGTTCCATATGCTTCACAACAGCATGGAGCAGTTGTACTACTGCATACGCAGGATATGCGAGCCTGTAACGGAACACATGGAAAACAATTTCCCTCCCCTTCCCAAGGAATTCGCGTCCGAATTCTCCGAAAAGAGGAATGCAGTGATGAAATTACTGTACGAAGTGACCATTTCGCTGAAAGACAAAAAATGTTCCGACTACGAAGACCTCAAGATCCAATGCAATGCGTTGCAAAAGACTTTCTCCGATACAAGGAAGAGCCTTGTCCTGAAAATGCAGCAGCATAACATAAACCTGACCGTGGCATACCTTTACCTGAACCTGCTTCAGGAATCGGAGCAATTGGTAGTCCTGCTGCAGCAACTTGTAAGGGGTTCGCAAAAATTCTATGAATAATCGGATTAATTTCGTACATTCGTTCGAAATTAATCCGAACGAATATGAATGAATCTTCTTTTATAACCAACCTCAGGAATGAGGAAATCATCCGCAGCGCGGTATCGCTCGTGCTCGGCCTCATACTTATCATTTGGCCGGACGCGGCAATAAATACGCTGGTCTACATTGCAGGCACGGTCCTTCTTGCAGCCGGAATATTCTCTTGCGCAATATCATTCAAGCGCAACCGCAATGAATCAGGATACAGAAGCCTGTTCTCATTGGGAGGGGCGGCCAATATCCTTTTCGGAATCCTGCTGTTCGCATTCCCCGGATTTTTCGTAGGCGTGATGATGTACCTTTTCGCCATCATCCTCTTGGTGCTCGGAATATCCGACATATCAAGCCTGTACAGGACATCCAAGATTGCCAGGATTTATCCGGCGTACTTCATATTGCCCGTGCTTCTGTCCATCGCGGGAATCGTAATAATATTCAACCCGTTCAAGACAGCAGCAGCCATATCGGTATTCGCAGGAATAAGCCTTGCGGCATACGCCCTGTTTGAAATATTCACGACATGGAAATTCCAAAAGATAAAAAAGGATTTCGTCAAGGGCAAATACGGGCAAATCCATGAAATAGAAGACACCGATTTCGTGGAGGAAAAATAGGGCTATTCCCTCTCAATGCGCAGCTGTTGCAGATAATTCCCTTCAGGCCCGACTTTCATGAAAATAGTCACCCTGAACTTTTCTCCGCCCGCATCGAGATTTCCTATGGCATACTTCATCGGAGCCCTGCCGCTTTTATGAAGGATATAAAAGGAGCTGGGCGTGTATTCGTTGAAAAACGATTCAAGAATCTGAACCGCCTGGGACTTGCTGCATTCGTTCACCTTGCCGAAAACATCGATTTCAACCGTAGGCGCGAACCACGCAGCCAATTTCTGGGCTTCGCCTTCCGTGATGTATTTGCTTAAAGGGACGAAAACATCCTGCCCCGAATTATCGTAAAGCAGCCTGTCGCCGGCAGCATGCGACAGAAACGGAATAGCAACGAAAAGAAGTATATTGATATATTTTCCCATACGGCAAAAAGAATTTCGAAAATCATGCCACCGCAGCACGGGAAACGAACATTCAAAGACATCGGATACAAAATGAACATCACCGTATTATTTACAGGCAAAACCTCGTTCAAATACCTGAAAGAAGGGCTTGAAATTTATGAAGAAAGGCTGAAGCACTACATTTCCTTCAGGAAAATAGAACTTCCGGACATAAGGAATTCATCTTCCATAAGCCAGGAACAGGTAAAGGAAAAAGAAGGGGACATAATCCTCGAACACATAAAGCCCGGAGACACGGTAGTCCTATTGGACCAGCGCGGCAAAAAACTCACGTCGGAGGGATTCGCGAAAGAACTCGAAAAAAAAATCCTCTCGGGAACAAAAAACCTTATTTTTGTAATCGGAGGCGCTTACGGCTTTTCCGAGGCGGTTTATCAAAGGGCCGGATCCATGCTGTCGTTATCGGACATGACTTTCTCCCATCAGATGGTCAGGCTGATACTGCTCGAACAGATTTACCGCGCATTCACAATCCTTAAAAGAGAACCGTACCACCACCCGTAAACATGATTTCGAAACAGGACATAAAAAGGCTGTACGTAAAAATCAAAAACAGCACGACCCTGCCGCTTGCCCTCATGATTCTCGCGGCCGTCACTTTTGTGCTGCCGCGCATAGTCTACAACCCGGTCAGGTCGATAGAAAACGAAGTGGCCGCCCTTGAAAAGTCCTTGATAAAAAGGGAGAAGCTGCTCGGCGAATATGTCCGGAAAGCATTCGACACGCCAAACGACCAATGGTTCGACACGGATCTTCCCGACGACATGGTCATCTACAAATACGTAGACGACACACTCCAATCATGGGCGCACGAGCTTCCGATATCCAATGACGAAATCGAATCCTACAGAAGATGGACAAGAGATTCTTCTTCGCTGGTTTACAGCGGACAGGAAGAATACCCGCTTGCAAGCATAGGCATAAGGGGCGAATACAAGAACCTCGGAAGCGGATGGTACCTGATAAAGGCCTACAAAAAGGACAAAACGAAAATCATTGCGGCCATCCTCATAAAAACGGAATACGGAAACCAGAACAACGTAATACACGACTATTACAACGAGCATCTGAAAATAACCAAATACATGGATATCCTGCCGATAGGCATGGACTACGGCCATGAAATATCGGACCAGTCCGGACATCCCTGCTTTACCGTCGTTTACGACATCCACTACAAAAGGGCCGACGAAACAGCAATGATATATTGGCTCACATTGCTGCTCGTGACAGCCGCGCTTTTCATCCTGCATGCAAGGCAAAGGACCATAAGATCCCATATAGTATTCCTCGCAGGAATCATATTGCTAAGGCTTATATCCGGAAACCTCATAGAAGCCCAGTCTTCCGACTACCTGATTTTCTCGCCGAACCTGTACGCGGACAACCACGTGTTCAACTCATTGGGAAGCCTGCTGCTCAACCATCTGTTCGTGTTCCTTGTCATAGCGTCGATATATGTATTGCGCAAGAAGATGGTACACGCCATGCCGTCGATGGACAAAAAACGGAAAAACCTGCTTATGGCAAGCCTGTCCGGGACGGCATTGGCATTGGCTGCATATATCCACATATCCCTCGTATCGCTCGTAAGGAATTCGGGAATAGTCCTTGAACTGTTCAGGCTTCCTGAGACGGACATCTACACCATCCTGTGCTATGCGGCATACGGCCTGCTGTACATCGCCCTGTTCCTTATCATCCAAATGATCCTCGCCGGATTCTATGCAAAACGGAAAAGGCTGCTGAGGGGACTGCGCCCGAATATCATTTACCTTCTCGCCGTATCATTGCATATGCTGATTACCATTTCCGTCATCAATTTCCAAAAGGAAGAGGACAGGAACAGCGTATGGGCCAACAAGCTGTCTGCGGAACGGGACCTGAACCTCGAACTACAGCTCAGCCTGCTCGAATACAGGATAAACAGCGACCCGACCCTAAGGTATCTCGCATCCATGCAGCCTTGGAACTCAAATGCCATAAGGGCAAGGATCATAGGCGTATATTTCCCGAACGCTTCAAAAAAATACGATTTCAGAATCACGGTATGCCGGGACATTTCATGCATAGAGCATTTCAACAATGAGATAATGAGGTACGGCATTCCTTTCAGCACGAACTCCAACATATTCTTCCTCAACAATTTCAACGGAAGGGCAAGCTATATAATGGTTGTTCCTTTCATAAGCCCGGACAGCAACGCCACCGTGTTTATCGAAATAGAGTCGAGGATAGCCAACGACACTATGGGGTATCCGGCATTCCTGATAGACAGCAACCAGTTCGACAACATAAACATGCCGGGGAATTACTCCTACGCCAAATACCTGCAGGGGAGGCTCACGTTCAACAAAGGACGTTACAATTTTCCGATGAACATAAGCATGGACGCATTCGAGGAAGGTTACTCAGTGACACGCCACGATAAGCGCATCTTCTATGCCAACAAGATTTCACCGGACAACCTTGTCATAATAACGCGGCCGGAAACGAAACTCTACCAATACCTCGTTTTCCTGTCCTACATCCTCCTGTTTTTCGGCAGCATGTTCTACATAATATTCAAATTGAGAAAAAGCATTTTCAAAATCCATATCTACAGGAATTCATTCAAAAGGAAAATCTCGCTCCTGCTTACCGGTTCGTTCGCGACAACCCTCGTGGCGATGATAATAGGAGTAACCGTTTTCATCCTGAACATCTACAAGGAAATGAATTTCTTGGGAATGAACGAAAAGCTGAGGACCGCAAGGACGTCTTTGCAAAACACCTGCAAATACATAAACAGCTATACGGACATCGACCCTGAAATGTTCTATGGGGCATTGAACATACTGTCGGAAAACATGGGCGTGGACATCAACGCTTTCGACCCGCAAGGAAGGCTGAGCATGTCGACCCAGCCTGAAATATTCGAAAGCATGCTTAAAAGCAGCAGGATGAATTCCGATGCATATTACAACCTGATGTTCAAAAAATACAAGGAATACTCGCATCCGGAAAAAATAGACGATTTCGAATACTACTCGCTTTACACGCCGATATACAACGAATCCGGGAATCTTATCACCATCATAAACATCCCGTATTTTTCAAACAGCTCCACCCTCAACAAAGAAGCGGCATACATACTTACCGCCATAACCAACCTGTTGCTTCTGCTCATGCTCGCTGCGACATTCGGGGCGTCCACGATATCAAATTCCATAACAAAACCGCTTGTCGAAATAAGCCGCAAAATAAAATACCTCGACATTTCACGCAAGCTCGAACACATAAACTACAAGAAGAACGACGAGCTCGGAGACCTTGTGAAGGCATACAACAACATGGTCGACCACCTTGAAAAGAGCACAAGGCAGCTTGCGCAAAGCGAAAGGGAGATGGCATGGAAAGAAATGGCAAGGCAGATTGCGCACGAAATCAAAAATCCGCTCACCCCGATGAAGCTGAGCATCCAATACCTTATACGGCTCAAATCCCAAAATATCCCGAACTGGGAAGAGAAATTCGACTCCCTGGCCGTATCGCTCATAGAGCAGATAGACATCCTCACTGATGTAGCGTCCGAATTCTCAAGCTTCGCAAGATTCTATACCGAAGACGCCACGACAGTAGACCTCGGAATCCTCCTCGACGAGCAGAAAGTCCTCTTCGACAACAAGGAAAACTTGCAGCTGGAATTAAGGAAAGAAGTGGAAAACGCCACCGTCACCATCAGGAAAGGACAGATAACAAGGGTATTCGTAAACCTGATAACTAATGCCATACAGGCCCTTGAAGGATATGTCAAAGGATACGTAAGGATAACTCTCAGAAAAGACGGAGACTATTATGCAATCGACTTCGAAGACAACGGCGGCGGCGTTCCCGATGAATTCATAGAGAACCTGTTCAAGCCGAATTTTACCACAAAAAGCAGCGGCACAGGCCTCGGGCTTTCCATATGCAGCAACATAATGAAGCAATCCCAAGGCGAAATAAGCTATAAACGCTCGAATGATCTCGGCGGAGCCGACTTTACAATAAGGATTCCCATAAACGGATAGAACCGCATGCAGTCCTGCGGCCTGCGAAAGGAGGCGAGGACTCAAATCAAAGCGTGCCGGATAAAATCACAAGGCACGCTTTGACTTATATCATATTATCAATCCGATATACTCTTCAGCAACGGCATCGGCCTTGAACTGGTCTTCGAAATCCTCGTAATACGACACCACTTCCATGAATTCCGCCATGTTTTCCTTCTTGACAGGCTCTACCGAAGGAGATTCCATCTTCAGGGGATTGATCGGAGTCCCGTTCTTCCAAATCCTGAAATCCAAATGCGGACCGGTAGACATACCGGTGCTTCCGACATAACCTATCACCTGCCCTTGCTTGACCTTCATGCCCTTTTTCAATCCTTGCGCATAACCCGACAAATGAAGATAGGCAGTCGTATAAACTGAATTATGCCTTATCCTCACCACGTTTCCGCCAGCGCCTTCATATCCTCGCTTTATGACCACCCCGTCCCCGATAGACATGACAGGTGTGCCCTTAGGGGCTGCATAATCGATTCCCGTATGAGGCCTGACCTTCCTGGTTATCGGATGCCTCCTGTTGTACGAGAAGCCCGAGCTTATCCTGGTGAATCTCAAAGGAGCTTTAAGGAAAGCCTTTTTCAGGCTCTCGCCTTTTTCATTCCAGTACCTGTTGCCGGAGCCGTCATTCTGATCGTACCAGTAAGCATAATGATCCTCGCCGGCCGAATTGAATACGCAATACCTCACCTTGTCGATATACAACACTTCCCCCTCGAAAGACACCTCGTCATACAAGGCCTTGAAAGAATCGCCTTTCTGAAGTCCGAAAAAGTCTATGGTCCATTGGTATATGTCAGCGATTTCAAGGGCCAGGGCGACCGGGACCCCGGCATCCTGCACATCCATCCAAAGCGAATTGCCTATGTTGACCTCCGCATATTTCGTCTCTATGTCCAATTTCTTCGGGACCATCCTCACCGACACCGAATCATCCATGGAGATTACGACAAAACTGCGCCCGTCATAATCGTATTTCCAATATGACGGTTTCTGCTCCCCCTGCCTGTAATAAGCCTCATACGAATTCCCGACCTTTATTTTTCCCAAATCGAACACGTCGTTGCATTCGTCCGCAACATTATATGCCTCTCCGTAATCCAACCCCAATCCGACCATTATGTCGGCGAAAAAATCCCCCCGTCCGACTTTCCCGCGCCTGATTTCCATGCTGTCTTTAGGAATCCCGTATTCATCTACGGCATAAATGGCAGGTTCGCCATTGCCATCATCGGCGCCGGACTCCCCGTTTTCAGAAGAATTGCATGAAAAAACAAACAGCGCGCATGCCAGCGCAAGCGATAAATATTTCATATGTTCCATAATCCAAAATGCATGTCAAATGGGTATTTTCGCGGGCAGCCCCGTAAATCAACAACCGCGATGATTCATACGGGCAAAATCCTTGCCGCACAAATTCATGAATCGGAATTACGAAGTTACGTTTTTTTCATTTTGCTCCGAAACTTTTCATATTTTTGTAAGATTTATTATGGAAAACATTATGCCTGCATATCATACTCCCGTCCTGCTGGAAGAAAGCATGGAAGCTCTGCAAGTCAAGCCAGACGGAACATACGTCGATGCCACGATGGGCGGCGCCGGACATACCCGGAGGATTCTCGAAATGCTCGGTCCGGAAGGAAAGCTCATCGCATTCGACAAAGACGAGGACGCGGTAAAAAACGCCCCCTGCGACGACAGGCTGACTGTCGTAAGGAACAATTTCAGATTCATGGAAAATTTCCTCGAATACTGGAATATCAAGGCGGACGGGATACTCGCCGACCTCGGGGTATCCTCCCATCAATTCGACACGGCCGACCGAGGCTTCTCATTCAGGTTCGACGCGGAACTCGACATGAGGATGAACAGGCTCGGAGGAAAAACTGCAAGGGACATATTGAATTCCTACGGCTACGATGAATTAAAAGCAATACTGGAAAACTACGGAGAAGTGGAAAAATCCGGAAAAATAGCGGACATGATCTGCAAATACCGTGAGAAGCAGCCCATAAACACGACGGACGATCTAAGGGATGCCATACTCAATGCGTTGCCGGCCAATGCGGAACACAAATTCCTGGCCAAAATCTACCAGGCCCTCCGGATAGAAGTAAACGGGGAAATCGCCGCATTGGAAGATTTCATGAGGGCAAGCGCGAAATGCCTGAAAAAAGGAGGCCGCCTCGTGGTAATAACCTACCATTCCATAGAAGACAGGATAGTAAAGAACTTCATAAAATCTGGAAACGCCGACGGGCAATTGGACAAGGACATATTCGGAAGATCCGACCATGATTTGAAAGCCGTAAACAAAAAGCCGATACTGCCGTCCGAAGACGAAATACGGGCCAACACGCGTTCCAGAAGCGCAAAACTCAGAACCGCAGAAAAGATTTAAACCATGGCAGCAGAATCAGGACATGACAAAAAACAAGGCAAGCTGACACTGATAGGCATACTGTTCCAAGGGAAAGCCCTTGAAAACGAGTTTTTTCTCAGGAACAGGAAATTCATACTCTATCTGTTTCTGCTCGGAGTCCTGTACATATCGCTTAATTTTTATTACGAAAAATCGATTGCGGCAAATAAAAACAACGAAACGATAATAAAAAACCTCAACGCCGATTACAGCAGCAAAAACGCAAAGCTCCTGTACAAAAGCAAAAGAGGGGAAATAAACAATCTTTTAAAGCAAAAAGGGTCCGAAGTCACAAAGCCAGAAAACCCGGCAAAACGGATTATTGTAGATTGACAATATGGGAAACAAGGTTCAGAACATAGTGCAACGGTTCCGCTTCGCATACGGGATAATTCTCATAGCAGGAGCCGCAATAATAGTCCGCACGGTGGCAATCCAGTTCATAAACCCTCCGGAAAGCGGCCCTGAATTCTACAGGACAGAATCCATACGGGCAAAAAGGGGCAGCATACTGGCAACCGACGGCAGGCCTTTGGCCATATCCATACCATACTACAGAATCCGAATGGACTGCGTAGCCCCTCCGGATACAACATTCGACAAGGAAATAGACGGGCTTGCAAAATCGCTGTCCTCCCTCTTCAAGGACAAATCCGCATCATCGTATAAAAAGGATATCATGCAATCCAGGCGGAACAACAAGCGGTACAAGCTGATAGGAAACAGGACAATAGATTATTCCGAACTCGAAAGGCTGCGTGAATTTCCCGTATTCAGGCACGGGCAGAACAAAGGCGGGCTCATAGTGGAACAGACAGACAAAAGGACCAATCCTTATGGACGCCTGGCATACAGGACCATAGGATACATGAACACGGTAGGCGAAGGAGTGGGCATCGAAGAAAGCTACGATTACTACCTTAAAGGGAAAAACGGCTCAAGGGAAATGCAGAAAGTCCTCGGGCAGGAATGGATACCTGTATCGCTCGACAACACGACGGAACCTGAAGACGGGCTTGACGTAAGGACGACTATCGACATAGAAATACAGGAAATCGCCGAAAACGCGCTCAAGGAACAGCTGTCCAAATCCGATAATTTCGAAGGGGCCACGGCAGTGGTAATGGAAGTAAAGACAGGAGCGGTCAGGGCGATAGTAAACATGAAAAAACTCTCGAACGGCAAATTCGACGAGTCCTTCAACTACGCGATAGGGCAGCCGAGCGAGCCAGGCTCGACTTTCAAGCTCGCAACGCTCATATCCCTGCTTGAAGACGGATACGTGGAGCTGGACACCCCTGTCGACGTAGGGAACGGAAGATTCACATACTATAACCACACTTATTCCGATGTCGGAAGGCCGTTAGGAAAAACCGACGTGCTCGGGGCTTTCGAACATTCCTCGAATGTCGGATTCGTGAAAATGGCCACTACATTTTACGGAAACAATGAAAGGCAATTCGTCGACAGGATAATGAACATGAAAATCACGGACAAGCTCGACCTTGACATAAAAGCCAGCGGAACCACACGCATGCTCTATCCTACCGACAAGGCGTGGAACAAGCTGACCCTTCCGTCCATGGCCATAGGCTATGCCATAGACATTACGCCGATGCACACGTTGACATTCTATAACGCCGTGGCAAACAACGGCAGGATGATGAAGCCGTACTTCATAGAAGCCCTTGAAAAGAACGGAAAAACTGAAGAAAGATTCTCACCGAAAGAAATAAACGGATCGATCTGCTCGCAATCGACCATCCGCAAGGCTAAAAAAGCACTTGTGACAGTAGTCAACGGACAAGGGAAAAAATACGGTGATTCCCGCTATCTCATCGCCGGAAAAACCGGAACGGCAAGGATACTTCTTGAAAACGGAAAATACCGAGATGAAAAAGGATACGTAAGGCACCAGGCCTCATTCGCAGGATTCTTCCCTGCCGACAATCCGAAATACAGTGCCATAGTGGTGCTATATTCCGGAAAAACAAGAAGCAACTACTACGGAGGAGCATGGGCCACTCCCGTATTCAAAAAAATAGCCGACGAAATATACGCGATGAATCCCGACTGGGAAGAACCGGTAAAGGCAGGAGGCATCGCCGTGGACAATCCTGAAATATGCGGAGGAATAGCCGAACAGGAAAAAATAGCCATAGGCAAAACACGCATGGCCGACAAGCCTGAAATCCCGCAAAGGGGATGGGTCGCTTTCGAACAGCAGCAGGCCGAAGTAATCAGCAAAACATTATCGATAGATTCAGGGACCATACCCGATGTAAGGGGATTCGGGCTCAAGGACGCAATATACCTGCTTGAAAACGAGGGGTACGAAGTAACATTCAAAGGATTCGGCGTCATCACCGGACAAAGCCCGGCACCGGGAAGCAAGGCCTCTAAAAAACAGAAAATCGAATTAATCCTGTCAGAGAAATGAAACTGAACGAAATACTGAAAAACATCGCACACACGATGTCCGGAAAAGACGACATGGAAATAACCGGCATCGCATTCGACTCCAGAAAAGCCGGAAAAGGAAGCCTTTTCTTTGCAATAAACGGGAATGCCGACAATGGTGAAAAATACATACCGGCCGCAATAGAAAACGGGGCGACCGCGATAGTCCTTGCGACCGGTTCCCCAACTATGTTCGAAGGCGCGGCAAGAATAGAAGTGCCGGACACCCGCGAAGCTCTTGCAATAGCCGCAGCAAACTTCTACGGCAATCCGTCCGAAAACATCAATCTTGTAGGAATCACCGGAACTAACGGCAAAACCACGACCGTAACCCTGCTATACGAACTTTTCAGCATGGCAGGATACAAATGCGGGCTTCTCTCGACAATAGAGAACAAGATAGCAGGCCGTACATATCCGGCGGACCATACTACGCCCGATCCGATCGAACTCAATTACATGCTATCGGAGATGTGCAAGGCCGGATGCGGATATTGCTTCATGGAAGTAAGCTCGCACTCGATAGACCAGAAAAGGATATGCGGGCTGAATTTCGCAGGGGCCATTTTCTCGAACATAACGCATGACCATCTCGACTACCACAAGACCTTCATGGAATATCTCGGATGCAAAAAGAGATTCTTCGACGGGCTGGGCAAAAATTCTTTCGCCCTGATTAACGCGGACGACAAGAACGCAGAAGTGATGGTCCAGAACTGCAAGGCCAGGATATACAGGTACTCCTGCCGGTCCATGGCCGATTTCCAATGCAAGATCATCGAAAAAAGCATGGAAGGGATGCAGTTAAGGATAGACGGGTCGGACATGTGGACCTCGTTCATAGGAAGGCACAATGCAAGCAATCTTCTTGCAGTCTATGCGGCTGCAAGGCTTCTCGGCCTTGAAAAAGAAGAAACCCTTACGCTCGAAAGCAGGCTCGCGCCGGTTCCAGGAAGGCTTGAGTACATAAAAGGCAAAAACGGCCTGCTCGCGATAGTGGACTACGCCCATACGCCCGACGCCCTTGAAAACGTGCTGTCCACAATAAAGGAAATCGCAGGCAGCGACCACAAGATATGCACGGTGTTCGGATGCGGAGGGGACAGGGACAAAACCAAGAGGCCGGAAATGGCGCAGGCGGCAGCCAAATATTCCGACAGGATAATAGTGACGTCCGACAATCCGAGAACGGAAGACCCGGAAGCCATAATAAACGACATACGCGCAGGATTCAGCCGCTCAGACCTGTCGAAAACCCTGTTCATCAGCGACAGGAAAGAAGCCTTGAGGACATCTGTGCTTACCGCCTCGCCGGGAACTGTCATCCTTGTCGCAGGAAAAGGACACGAAACCTACCAGATAATCGGAACGGAAAAACACCATTTCGACGACAGGGAAATACTAAGAGACATCTTTAACGAAATTTAAGCCATGATTTACCATCTGTTAGAATACCTCGCCGGATATTTCGATTTTCCGGGTTCAGGACTGATAAGATACATATCATTCAGGGCCATTGCCACGATCATCCTGTCCCTGCTGATTGCCACCATAATCGGCAAGAAGATAATCGACAGGCTACGCAAGCGGCAAATCGGAGAAGAAATAAGGGATCTCGGACTTGAAGGGCAATTGTCCAAAAAAGGAACGCCGACGATGGGAGGCATCATCATAATCGTGTCCATACTCGTTCCATGCCTCTTATTCGGCGACCTCACGAACATATACGTCCAGCTCCTTCTGCTGTCCACCGTATGGCTCGGGGCGATAGGATTCATTGACGACTATATCAAGGTATTCAGGCACGACAAGGAAGGGATGAAAGGCAAATACAAGATCTTGGGACAGGTCGGACTCGGAATAATCGTAGGACTTTCGCTATGGCTCAGCGATGACGCCGTAATAAGGATACCGGCAAACGAAGCTTCCGTCAACGAAAGGCATCATATCACCGCCATGGCCGGGACTCCAGGCACGGACGCCTCGGCGGAAGCAGTGCTGGAAAACGTCGCCGACACCGTCATGGCCGACTCTTCCAATCCAAAGTACATCGACTGCAAAAGCACAAAAACGACAATCCCGTTCGTGAAGAAAAACGAATTCGATTATTCATGGCTCGTCCCGTTCAAGGGAAAGGCCGGAGACGTCGCATCGTGGATAATTTATGTCCTGGTAATAATTTTCGTCATAACCGCAGTCTCAAACGGGACCAATCTGACAGACGGGCTTGACGGGCTAAGCACAGGACTGTCCGCAATCGTAGGAACGACCCTCGGGATATTGGCCTACCTTTCGGGAAACATCATCTATTCGGACTACCTGAATATCATGTATATCCCGTATAGCGGGGAAATAGTGATCTTCCTTGCGGCATTCACGGGAGCCCTGATAGGATTCCTATGGTATAACGCATATCCGGCCCAGGTATTCATGGGAGATACCGGAAGCCTAGCCATAGGCGGGATCATAGCCGTAGCCGCGATCATTATACGAAAAGAGCTGCTGATTCCCATATTATGCGGAATTTTCTTCGTTGAAAGCCTGTCGGTAATAGTACAAAGGCTGTATTTCAAATACTCCAAGGCAAAATACGGGGAAGGCAGGAGGATATTCAAGATGGCCCCGCTGCACCACCATTACCAGAAAGAAAACATTCCGGCACTGATAAAGAAGCCCGTACATGCCATACCTGAATCGAAAATAGTGATAAGGTTCTGGATTATCGGACTGCTTCTTGCCGTTATAACCATAATAACATTAAAAATAAGATAACATGCCAAGAATAGTCATACTCGGAGGCGGAATCAGCGGCACAGGTTCCGCCGTGCTTGCCAAAAAGAAAGGATTCGACGTATTCCTTTCGGACAAAGGCAGAATACATGATAATTACAAGCAAATCCTCCATGACCACGGAATAGATTTCGAAGAAGGAAAGCATACGGCAGAGAAAATACTAAACGCCGATGAAATAATAAAAAGCCCCGGCATTCCGGAAAAGGCTGAAATAATAGCCGAATCAAGAAAACGCGGAATACATATAATATCGGAAATAGAATTCGCCGGAAGATACGACAGTTCTAAAAAAATATGCATTACCGGCAGCAACGGCAAAACCACGACCACTTCGCTGGTCTATCACATACTGCGCGAATCCGGATTGAACGCGGGGCTGGGAGGAAACATAGGGAAAGGCTACGCGATGCAGGCAGCGACATGCGAATTCGACTATTACGTATTGGAACTGAGCAGTTTCCAGTTAGACGGAATGTACGATTTCAAGTCAGACATATCAATACTCACGAACATAACGCCCGACCACCTTGACAGGTACGACTACAAGCTTGAGAACTATGCAAACTCAAAGTTCCGAATACTTAGGAACATGACAGAGGACGACAGCTTCATCTACTGTTCCGATGATCCGATAACAATGGAGCATATGCCGGAACACCCTACAATGGCTCGCCTTATACCGTTCAGCAGCATGGACAAAAGATGCGCCGGGTATTCAGACGGGAAATACATCCATGTGAAATCGGAGGGCACGGATTTCTCCATGCCGGCGGACGAACTTAAAATAAAAGGACGGCACAATATATACAATGCGCTTGCAGCATCGCTTGCGGCATGCTCTGCCGGAGTGCCGGCGGAAAAGATCATGGCCGCGCTAAAAACATTCATGCCTGTAGAGCACAGGCTCGAACCCGTTGACGAAATACGCGGGATAAAATACATAAACGACTCGAAGGCCACTAATGTGGACTCTGCGAAATACGCATTGGAAAGCATGAACGGCCCTACAATATGGATAGCAGGAGGCACGGACAAAGGCAACGATTACAGCCCTCTCTACCCGTTGATGGACAGGGTCAAGCTTCTGATATGCATGGGAGTGGACAATAAAAAGCTGCACGATTGCTTTGCCGGGCGCGTGCCGAAGATAATAGACGTGCTTAGCGCGGAAGAAGCGGTAAAAGCGGCAAGCGAAAACGCCGTCTCCGGAGACACCGTGCTGCTTTCGCCTGCATGCGCAAGCTTCGACTTGTTCGAGAACTATGAAGACAGGGGAAGAAAATTCAAAGAAGCGGTATGGAAGACGCGGTAATAAGAAAACGTAAATTCAGCCTTAAAGGAGACAAGGCCATATGGATAATAGTCCTGCTACTATGCCTTATATCCATATTGGCTGTCTACTCGTCTTCGAGCGCGCTCGCTTACAGGGAAGGCAAGAGCATGGCATACTACCTTTTCAAGCAGTCCAGGTTCGTGATACTCGGGCTGTCCGCGCTCATGGCCTGCTATATAGTGCATCCGAATTTTTACAAAAGGATAGCGCAGCCTGCATTCTTGATAACATGCGGCCTTCTCTTCCTTACGATATTCATAGGAAAGGAAATAAACGGAGCGACAAGATGGCTCGCAATCGGCCCATTGTCTTTCCAGCCTTCGGAACTTGCAAAAATAACCATCGTTCTTTATTTAGCAAAAGTCATAGAAGCATACGACCTGTCTGATTTCAAGACATATGCCATCAGGGTTCTCATCCCGATAGGCGTGATGCTGGCACTGATAATGGTCGGAAGCGTATCCGTAACGATAGTTCTCGGAATCCTCAGCCTTTCCATACTCATAATCGCCGGCATAAAATGGTCCCATATATGGAAAACCGCTCTTATCGCCGTAGCGGCAATGCTTGCTTTCATCGGCATAAACAGCGCATTCCACATATTCCCGAGATTCGAAACGGCCGTAAGCAGGGTCGTCACATTCGTAAGCTCTGACGAAAAAGACGAATCCCGGCTGACAGAAGCCGAAAAACAAAGAAACAGGGACAAGACATTCCAGGCGGACATGGCTAAAAAGGCCGTTTCCGAAGGAAAACTGTTCGGCAAAGGCCCGGGAAACAGCAACTTGAAAAACATGCTTCCTCACGCGTACTCCGATTTCATTTATGCGATAATAATCGAAGAAGGGGGACTTATTTTCGGTGCCATTCCAGTGCTAATGCTTTACATATGGTTCTATTTCAGATGCTTCAGCGTTGCAAAAAAATGCAGGATGCCATTTTCAGCATTGACCGTAGCCGGACTCGGCCTGATGATAACTCTTCAAGCCATACTCCATATGTTCGTAAACCTCGGGATTACTCCCGTCACAGGACACACGCTCCCAATGATAAGCCTCGGCGGAACATCCTACATCATATTAAGCTGCGCTTTCGGAATCATACTGTCCATCAGCAGGGTCACCGAAAAACAAAACTTGGTTGAAGGAGAGCAGGATTTCCTCAACGTCGAATACAAGGAAGAAAACAGCGAGCGGTTGCCCGGCCGGCAAGAAAGACCGGACAAGCAGTCATGACTATAACCCAATAATAAACACTTACGCATGGCACACAATTCCAAATACATAATCAGCGGAGGAGGAACAGGAGGCCACATATTCCCCGCCATATCGATTGCAGACGCCCTCAAGGAAAAAGAGCCGGAATGCAGCATATTATTCGTGGGGGCGGCCGGAAAAATGGAAATGGAAAAAGTCCCGGCAGCAGGATATGAAATCAAAGGAATCCCCGTAACGGGACTGCAAAGAAAACTTTCGCTTGAAAATCTCAAACTGCCGTTCAAGCTTGCCAAAAGCATGGCGATGGCAAAGAAAACAATACGGGACTTCCGCCCTGACGCAGTAATAGGAGTAGGCGGATACGCAAGCGCACCTACCCTATGGTGCGCCCAAAGGGCCGGAATACCCACAATCATCCAGGAACAGAACTCATATGCCGGGCTTACCAACAGGATCGTAGGGAAAAAAGCAAAAGCCATATGCGTGGCCTACCAGGACATGGAAAGGTTCTTCCCCGGCGGAAACATAATAATGACAGGCAATCCTGTAAGAAGCAGCATACGCAAATACACTGATGAAGACAAGGCAAAAGCCATCGGAAAATTGGGGCTCGACCCATCGAAAAAAACACTTTTCGTTGTCGGAGGCAGCCTCGGATCAAGGACACTGAACGAAAGCGTGAAAAAATGGATAGCCAATGCATGCCCGGATGAAATACAGCTCATCTGGCAATACGGCAGGTACTATAAGGCCGAATGCGAGAAATTCCTATCGGAAAATGAAAACAGCGGCTTCGTAAAAGGGCATGATTTCATAAAAGACATGGACAGCGCATATGCGGCATCCGACCTTATCATCAGCCGTGCAGGCGCAGGAACAATATCGGAACTCGCCATCGCAGGAAAAGCCGTGATATTCGTGCCTTCCCCGAATGTGACCGAAGACCACCAGACGCATAACGCAATGGCCTTATGCAAAAAAGACGCAGCCTTAATGGTCAGCGACTTGGAAGCCCCTGAAAAACTGATGGACACTGCGATGAAACTCATTGCAAACAAAAACAGGCTCGCGGAATTGGAAAACAACATATCCATCTTCGCAATGCCGCGAGCCGCTGAGAAAATAGTAGAACAAATTGAAATATTCAAAAGGAAATGATTGACAGAATATATTTGTTAGGGATAGGCGGCATAGGCATGAGCGCCATCGCAAAATACTATCACGCAAAAGGATTGAAAGTCGCAGGCTATGACAGGACCCCGAGCAAAATAACAGCGCAGATGCAGGAATCCGGAATTCCCGTACATTTCGAGGACCGCCCGGACATATTCATCGACTTCTCAAAATCGGAACGCGAAAGGACGCTTGTCATCTATACGCCAGCAATACCCGAGACGTTAGAAGAGCTCCGGTACATAAGAAACGAAAACTACAGGCTGATAAAAAGATCCATGGCCTTGGGAGAAATAGCAAAGGACATGAGATGCTACGCGGTAGCAGGGACTCACGGAAAAACAGGAACAAGCACATTGCTTGCCCACATATTCAAAAGTTCCGGCACGGGATGCACCGCATTTTTAGGAGGAATATCGAAAAACTACGGCTCGAACCTCATTATAGGCAATAATGACATCATAGTAGCCGAAGCCGACGAATTCGACAGATCTTTCCTGCAACTCTACCCTGAAGCCGCAGCAATCACTTCCGCCGATGCCGACCATCTTGACATTTACGGAAACATAGAAAGCATACGCGCGGCATTCTCCGAATTCGCGAAGCACGTAAGCGGCACTGTCATAATAAAAAAAGGAGTAGGGATAAACTTGAAAGAAGCCACTGCGAAAATACTGGAGTACTGCACTCTCGGCATCGGAGAACGCCCTGAAGGAATCCCGGCCGATTTCTATGCCTTCGACATACATGACGAAGGCGAAGGGAACTTCACGTTCAGCATGGATTTCCAGGGAGAACGCATTACAGGATGCAGGCTCGGAATACCGGGCCTTGTCAATATAGAAAACGCGGTCGCTGCTTCCGCCCTTGCCTTTACTTACGGAATAAGTCCTGAAAAAATCCGCGAGGCCCTGAAAACCTTCTCCGGAGTAGAAAGAAGATTCGACATAAGGCACAAAGGGGAAAAAATCTACATTGACGACTATGCTCATCACCCTGAAGAACTGAAAGCGACAATCGGATCTGTCCGTGAAATTTTCCCGGACAGAAAATTCACCGGAGTATTCCAGCCTCATCTGTACACAAGGACAAGGGATTTCGCAGACGACTTTGCCAAAGTCTTGGGAATGCTGGACAATATCATCCTGCTGGACATTTACCCCGCCCGCGAATTGCCGATACCTGGAGTGACTTCCGGAATGCTGATAGAAAAAATAAAGAAATTCTCCGGCAAGGACGCCGTTTTGCTAAAAAAGGACGAACTGATTTCACTTTTTAATAAGGAAATTCCGGAATTATTGGTAACTTTCGGCGCGGGCGATATCGACAGATTAGTTCCCGTTATAACAGAAATATACGATAAGGCCGACAATGTTTAAAAAAATCTTGCGATACACAGGATTGACTTTTTTATTCATATTGGCTGTCGCTTATTTTGTGTTTGCAGGAAGCCTTTATGAACAAGGCCGCAAGAGAGAAAAATGCAAATCCATAAAAGTGACAATAGCCGATATGGACGAGAACCGTTTTGTGACGGAAGACGAAGTCCTCGACATACTCGGAAAAGAAGCGGACAAACTAACAGGCACGAGAATCGACAGCATAAACCTTTTTTCGCTTGAAGGGCTGCTTCGCGACAGGAGCGCGATAAAACACAGCGAGGCCTCCATAAACAGAGCAGGAGAACTGCATATAGTAATAACGCAAAGACGGCCTATAATACGGCTCCAATACCAGGACAAAGGATTTTACATAGACGAAACCGATTATATTTTCCCGCTTGTAAAGACTTTCGCTTCCTATGTGCCTGTCGTGTCAGGAAACATGCCGGTCGACATAAAAAAAGGATTTCGGGGAAGGTTGTCCGGAAAAGATTCCGCATGGGTCAGAAACATGACTGATCTCGCAACGTACATAAACAGGAACAGTTTTTGGAACGCCCAGATACAGCAATTATATTTTGACAAGAATTCCGATATCATACTTTTTCCACGGGTCGGAGGATTCAAGATAATTTTCGGAGGATTCGACGACATAGCTGAAAAATTCATGAAGCTCGAAGCATTCTACGATGAAATAGCTCCGGCCGAAGGATGGAAAAAATATCACACGATAAACCTGAAATATAAAAACCAAATCATTTGTGAGTAATACGATGGACAGATACATACTGGCAATAGATTTCGGAACATCGAAAATAGCATGCGCCGCCGCAGTAAAAACGGAAAACGGGGTAAAAATTTCCGCATACCGCGAAGCTCCGTCGGAAGGAGGCATAGCCAGAGGTGAAATTGTAAATATTTTAAAGACAGTACGCATAACGTCGAAACTGATTTCCCAAATCAAAGAAGAAACCGGAGAAGACATAAAAGACGTAATCGCAGGAGTTTCAGGAACATACCTGAAGACTCTGACACAAAGCAACAAAAGGACCAGAAAAAGGAACGACGATCTCATATCCGAAGAGGAAGTCAATGCGTTGACCGAAGAAATCATGAATTTCAAGGTCGATGCCGACGAAGCGATCATCCATGTCCTTCCTCAATATTACAACATCGACGAACTATACGGCGAGATAGATCCCGTAGGCATGCCGGGAAACGAAATAGAAGGAATCTACAAATTAGCCATAGGAAAAAAGAGAGTCCTGACGAACATAGACATGACACTTGAGAAATTAGGGCTGAAACCGGGGCAAATACTTCTTAAATCCATTGCTTCTTCGATATCATCGCTCACTGACGACGAGAGAGAAATAGGCACCGTGCTTATCGACATAGGGGCAGGAACAACCGAGCTTGCAATAGTAAAAGACGGCATAATACGCCATGTGGCCATCATACCGTTCGGCGGAAAATCCGTAACGGACGACATTTGCAGCGCATTCGGGATTTCTTCCCATTACGCTGAAAAGATAAAGATAAAATACGGCTCATGCTTCAGCGACTTCATAACATCCGACACAAAAGAAATCCATATCACGAATACGGACAAGCGAATACCCGTAAAAACCTTGTCCCTGGTAATCGAAGCCAGGATGGTCGAAATCCTCGAAGCGGTAAAATATGAAATATCGAAGTCCGGGATACAGGATGAACTGCCGGGAGGAATAGTAATAACGGGAGGAGGGGCGCAGATAATGCACCTTCCCGGACTTATAAAGAACCTTTTCGGAATAAGCCCAAGAACCTCATTCCCCACGAAATACACAGTGGACGAAGGATCCTGCGAAGACATATTCCAATACGAAGCATCCTCGATAGTAGGGCTTGCCTTGTCCGGAATAGAACATATGCCTGAAGAAAACGGCTGCCCGGAAAGCGACACCGTTCCTGAATCGGAAACGCCAGGACAATCCGATGAAAACACGCAGGAGGAACACGACAATCCCGACAACCGCAATCAGGACGGAGAAAAGACGGACAACAAACAGAAGAAAAACATATTCAAGAACTTTGTTAGCAAAATATTCGAAGACAACGGAGAAGTATAATATGGAGCTGATACCTGTAAACTGGAAAAAAAGACAAACCAATAATAAGATAAAAGTAATAGGAGTCGGCGGGGGCGGATGCAATGCCGTATCCTATATGTTCAAGGAAGGCCTTGAAGGCGTGGATTTCATCGTCTGCAACACGGACAGGCAGGCGCTTGAAAATTCGCCGGTTCAGGACAGGCTTGTAATCGGAGAAGTCGTCACAAAAGGATTGGGGACAGGCTACGATCCGGACAAGGGAAGAAAAGCGGCGGAAGAATCCGCCGAAGAAATAAAAAAATGCCTTGGAGGAAGCACTGAAATAGTTTTTATCACAGCCGGAATGGGAAACGGGACAGGCACCGGAGCATCGCCCGTAATAGCTGAAATAGCAAAATCGATGGGCCTGCTCACGATTGCAGTAGTAACCCTCCCTTTCAGGGACGAATTCAACGCCGCCATGGAAAGAGCCATAAACGGCATCCATGAATTGGAGAAAAACATCGATTCGCTCCTGCTTATCGACAATCAAAAATTGTACACCCAATACGAGAACATGCCGCTGGACGAAGCCTTTCAAAAGGCCAACTCTGTCCTGTACGATGCCGTCAAAGGAATCTCCAACATCATAACCCAATACGGGATAGTCAATGTCGACCTGAACGACGTAAGGACGACAATGAAAAACAGCGGTATGGCCCTTATGGGAATAGGAACGGCAGAAGGGGAAAACAGGGCGATAGAAGCAGCCGAAAACGCCATAAACTCGCCTCTTCTCAGCAATTGCGAACTTTCCAAGGCAAAAGGAGTCCTGTTGAACATTTCAACAGCGGGAGGAGAGTTCGCGCTTACGACGACAGAACAACTGACCATCAGTTCATACATAAGGGAACACACCAATGCCAAAATAGAAAAATTCAAAAGAGGATATAACGAAGACAAAAACCTCGGAGGGAAAATACAAATAACTGTCATCGTAACAGGCTACAATATGATGCAGCTGCCCAACATTCCGAAAGAAATAATAAACACGGAAGACACAATCGAATTCGCAATCGACGAATATAAGGACGAAAACGGGCATTCCGACTTGTTCGACAACGACGATTACTTGAATAGCAGCATAAAAAACAATTTCAAGGAAAGATACAAAGATTCGCCCGAACGGCCTGCGCTCGCAGTTGAATTCGGATACAGCCTCAAGGATCTTGAAAAAGTACCTGCATATAAAAGAAAAGGAATATCATTAGACTAAACTGGTAAAAACAAATACGCTATACAAGAAAATGAGAGAAAGAAGAGTAAGATTCGCCCCAAGTCCGACAGGACCGCTTCATATGGGCGGAGTAAGAACTGCATTATATAATTACCTCTACGCCAAACAAGCTGGAGGAAAATTCATTCTGCGCATAGAGGACACCGATTCGCACAGGTTCGTTCCAGGAGCGGAACAATATATAATCGACTCCCTGAAATGGTGCGGGATACTTCCTGACGAAGGAGTCGATGAAAACGGAAAAATCGTAGAAACGGCATCAGAAAAACACCCTCACGCTCCTTACAGGCAATCCCAAAGGAAATCCATCTATAAGCAGTACGCGGATGAATTGGTAGAAAAAGGATTCGCATACTACGCTTTCGATTCTTCAGAAGATCTCGAAGCCGTAAGAAAGGAATATGAATCCCGCAAAGAGCCTTTCATATACAACCATATCAGCCGGAAATCAATGAAAAATTCGCTATCGCTCGATGCCGCAGAAACGCAAAGGCTGATAGAAACAACCGACAACTGGGTTATCCGGTTCAAAATGCCCGAAAACAGGATTGTCAAAATGAACGACCTGATAAGAGGCGAAATCGAGGTCAACACGGATACGCTCGACGACAAGGTGCTTTGGAAAAAAGCCGACCAGCTGCCGACCTACCATCTTGCAAACATAGTCGACGACCATTTAATGGAAATAACGGAAGTAATAAGGGGAGAAGAATGGCTTCCATCGCTTCCTCTGCACTATCTCCTTTACGAAGCATTCGGGTGGCAGGACACAATGCCACGTTTCGCGCATCTTTCACTGCTTTTAAAGCCTGACGGAAAAGGAAAGCTGAGCAAACGCGACGGAGACAGGCTCGGTTTTCCCGTATTCCCTCTCCAATGGACAAACAGCGAAGGCGAAATATCGAGAGGATACCGGGAAGACGGATACTATCCTGAAGCATTTGTAAACATGCTGGCGCTTTTAGGATGGAATCCAGGAACGGAACAGGAATTATTTTCCTTGGAAGAACTGACAAAATCTTTCAGCCTTGAAAGAGTAATAAAATCGGGAGCCAGGTTCAATCCGGAAAAAGCCAAATGGTTCAACCAGGAATATCTCAGGAAACGAAGCGATTCGGAACTTGCGAACGAATTCAAGGCCGAACTCGTCAAATCGGACCTGTCCGGCAAAATCGGATTCGCATCAAAACCAAAAGAAGTCCTTCTTTCCGACACTTACCTGACTGAAGTGTGCAAAATGTTAAAAGACAGAGTCTCATTCATAAAAGAATTCATTCCTCTGTCCGATTACATGTTTGTAACGCCACACGAATACGCACAGAACGTATACAAAAAATTCTGGAACGAGAATTCCTGCAGCATGCTCGAAAAACTAATCGATGCCATAAGTTCGAATCCTTGTACCGATGCTGAATCAATCGAAAAAGCCATAAAGGACACCATTGCCGAAAACGGATGGAAAATGGGAGTCGCAATGAATACCGTAAGGCTCGCCCTCGTAGGAGAATCAAAAGGCCCCGGCATTGCAGAAATAATCCACCTTATCGGAAAAGAAGAAAGCATCGCGCGCATCCGCAATTTGATAGACTTTTCAAAAAAATGAAATGCTTGTCCGCAATAACGCCAGCGAATGTGCAGGCAGCAAATATCCGGACAGGCAAATTCCGGCCGCCTGCATGAACTGCCCCGAAAGTTGTACACAAGGCCGACTTTATGAGCACAAAGCATCCGATAGGAAAAAAGTTGCAGGCAAACAATCCATAAAAGAGGTGCGGGCCGTCCGAACTTTCACGGTCCGCACTTATTTTTTCGGAGAATGCCAGTTAGAATTCGGCCTCGCTCAAGGGGCAGGCATATCCTATTATTTTTTGTTTGGAATCTAACCACAGACACGGAACGACACTAAAGAATCATCGATGAATACACTGAAAAGAAGCTTATTCTCTACATTTCTCATATTACACATAATAGCAGGGTGCTCGATAATCCCTGATCAGGACAAGGGATTCAGGCCGATAACGGACCAAAGCAATAGCCGTGCATGCAAAGTCTACGATTTCGTGCCCGCACCAGGACAATTCATAAACGACGGCTATGCTGCCGCATCTAAAGAAGAAGCAATAAACTACGCAGAAAACCAAATTACAAACGGATACCTCGTATCATTAGGCTCGTTTGGAGGATACATAATACTCGGTTTCGACCATAGCATCGTCAATATCGAAAATGCATACGATTTCGGAATAAGCGGCAATTCATTCGAAAGCAGCTCTGAACCAGGAATAATATATGTCATGAAAGATGAAAACAAAAATGGCATGCCAGACGACACGTGGTTCGAACTCAAAGGAAGCGAATACGGAAAATCCACAGAAACCAGACACTACGAAGTCACATACTACAAGCCCCAAAAGGCCGGAGACATAAAATGGAAAGATAACGCAGGAAATGAAGGAGAAATACCTTATTTGCCTGAATTCCACAAACAAAACTACTACCCGGAATGGATTAGCGACAGCTGCTACACTCTATCCGGAACAAGACTGGCCGAAAATATCGAAGAAAAAAACGGAATATACAAATCCCTGCCTTACGAATGGGGCTACGCCGACAACAACTCCCAAGTAGATAAGAAAGGAACAGTAAACTACTTCAAACTTGAAAACGCAGTAGACAATTCAGGAAAAAGCATAGTCCTTGACTATATAGACTTCATAAAAATCCAAAGTTCCGTACTTGCATACAGGAATTCCATAGGAGAAATATCTACTGAAATAAGCGGCGCAATTGACTGCAACATGCTGCCGTAAAGCTGCGCATTCCCTACCGGAAACTTGTAATGCGCCAAAAATGGGGCAGCCTCTCCGCCTGCCCCATTCTATCACTTTTAGAGGGCCTCAGCGCGGACATCCTTCATGACGGGTTCCTGACATAAAAATAACTTTGCCGCCGCGACCGCCGGAACATGCGGCAAGCAGCATG
>CALUPD010000006.1 GCA_944322605.1 uncultured Bacteroidales bacterium
AACCCACTTGCGTGACCTGTTCGACAAGACTAATTTCAATGATGTCAAAGATCTAAATGATCCCCTGATTCCGGGGCTTTTTGATTAATTGTTTAACTCGTCCCATTTTAACGGGACACTAATGATAACGCATTATAAAAAAGGGAAGCGGCCATATCATGGCATAAATCATGATAATTCCACTGCCCTTGAATTTACTAACTAATCTTTTTCAATCTGTGCGAATGATACAGTTTAAGAATATAAATAGTTTTGAAATTAATATACTCCCAATAGCCGGTGATTATCGCTCCTGCAAATATGCTCGCGCATATATTTGCCAATTCGAAATAATACAAACAAAATCCTACTATGACGTAAGTTATAACGAAAACGCAGATGTTATGCCATAAAGAATCCTTCTCATCGAAAACGCCCATTCTTTTAGGAAACCCCAAAAACATTCTTTTCCGCATGTTCTCAGATATGTTTCCGTCTAATTTATCATACGCGTAATACGGATACAAGAACATTATTAACAAAAAATTCCAAATCACAGCATCACATGTAGCAACTGAAAATGAGATAATCCAGGAGATTCTCCAATCAACGGACAGTATCATTGCTGCCGAGAACGCGGCAACTGCCCCGATTATCCATTGCAGTACGCAACTCTGATAAAACCCGATTCTCACGTCCCTCATGACTTAGAATTTTTAATGAATTACGCCTACAAAGTTAATCAGAATACGACCTTGCTATATTTACCACCTTGAAAAATAATCAACTCATATTCAGTATCATAAGAAAATATTTTTTACCACCGGTCTTTACATGGGCAAATCTTCCTGCTGCCTGCGTATTTTCCCTAACATCTGTTCAAGGCTTTCGTCTTCCGGCAAGCCGAACTTCATCCTCAGCCTGGAACGGATATTATAACCGCTTTGAAAGCTTTTATGG
Organism: uncultured Bacteroidales bacterium; assembly: GCA_944322605.1. GTDB lineage: Bacteria > Bacteroidota > Bacteroidia > Bacteroidales > UBA932 > CALUPD01. The sequence goes on from CALUPD010000006.1 coordinate 940, forward strand.
CCCATAGCAATGAGGATTGCATTTTTGGAGAACCCGTTCGCCAATAACAGGCAATAGCATAGTTCATGCTTTGTCATGGACGGGCATGCCTCCATGAGTTTCACGGATATTCCTCCCGAAAGAAAATCCAGGGTCGATATTATCTCGTCCATTTTGCCGCCATCGCGGTTTGTAATGCACAAATGCCTTTTGAAATCATCATAGAAATCCTTGTCCTTGCCGGATTCATAATCATAGGCGTCTTCCAGCTGATGCTTGATGGATTCCATCCTGACAAGCAGCAATTCCCGCGCTTTTTCATTCTTTTCCAATTCCGAGCGCAGCGCGTTGTATTGCTTTTCCAAATCTACAAGACTGGAAGTCTTTTCATTCAAAAGCTTTTTGGCAGAATCGGCAGAAGACTTGGCCGATGCGAATTTTTTCCTGAAATAATCCCTTTCGCTTTTATAATATGAATAGACAAATTCCAATACGATAAGGACCAATATCAGCAAGGATGCCATCAGATGGCCGTCCAATTTCCTGTCCTTAGGAATTTCAGCACTGCTGTCCATCACATCGGATATGTCTGGAGCGCATCCTGAAAAAATCAGGAAAACCGGAATTGCCGCATATAGACATTTTGAAATCATCAATCGTAAGTTTTAGTTTTGCATAGGTACTAAAAATGCTTATCGCAAAATTCCTTTGCATTATCGGCTGCCCAAGAAGATGCAATGCCCATTTTCAGGACAGGCACGCCCGCATTCCGTTGAAGATAGTCCAAGGTATCCGTTTCGATTATCCTGTCGATTTCAGGAAAGGCATTGTATACCATCAGTTCCACGTCAATGCTTCTCCGCCTGCACGCATCAAGGGTAAGGAGGGTATGGTTTATGCTGCCGAGCTTGCCGGAAGTCACAAGAATGACGGGATAATCGCGTTCAGCGATATAATCGATTGTAAGATAACCGTCCGCCGTAATGGGGACCATGAGCCCTCCTGCCCCTTCCTCAAGCACGATGTCGTACTTTGCGGCAAGCTCGGACGAAGACCTGTCGACCTTTCGCAAATCTATTTCAGTTTTATCCAAGGCTGCGGCAAGATGGGGAGATGCGGGATAGGACAACACGACAGGAGAAGTAAGCATGGACCTGTCGTCATCAAGAAGCCCGGTGCCGCACAGTTCCCTATGTTTCAGTATGTCCTCCGATATGCCATGGCATCCGGTCTGCACCATTTTCTGCGACACGGCAGACAGCCCGCTTTCTTCCAGCAAGCCGAGAATGAACGCAGTCGCATACGTCTTCCCGACATTGGTATCGATTCCCGTAACAAAATGCACCTTCTTGCCTTTAGCAAGGTTCGCAAACAACCTTTCCAATTCCTTTTTCATTGCCTGTATTATTAATATCCTTTATTTACGTATTCTTCGGCAACCGGAGTTTTCCCGCTCCGGCATATCCTTACAGCTGCCTTGCAGCGGAACTTCCTCCTTCATGCATGAATGAGCTACGGCTTTGCCGCTTTCAGGTAGACCGGAGCATATGTCAGGCTTACGCCTCCGCCGCCCGTGCCGAAATTCTCCGCATAGGCCTTGGAAAATCCTTCCATTCTCGACCTTGTCCAACCAGCCGATGTTCCTAATCCGATGCCCGTAAGCTTTATATGCCTTAGCACTTCATACGGAGAATCAAACGCCATTTCGATTTTCTCCTCGAAAGAATCCATAACTTCCAAACCGCAATCCCGGGCAATCCCCGACAACTGCTCCTTGCTCATGTAATCGAGGCCCTTTCCGGTCAGGCTTCTTATCTGATGGAAATTGTCTTTTCCGAAACTGCTCAGGACTATTTCCCCTCCCGGAGAAAGCAAAGATGCCATTTTCCTGAAAAAGGCCGGGATGTCCTTGAACCATTGGATAACGGATGCGGACAGGATCAAATCCGTAGCTCCGTAAAGATCGTTGAAAGGCAATGTCTCCGCGTTTCCGCATACGAATCTTATTTTCCCCGCATCATGGATTTTGCCATGCAGCATCCTTTCCGCCCCTTCGCATATGTCGTTCGCCACATACATGCCGCAGTCGAGAGACACGGCAAGCCTTGTCAGGTTCCCGCTGCCGCAACCTATTTCAAGCACGTTCCCGTACTTTCTGTCCTTGTCCGCCAATTCCCATAAATGCCCGGCAATTATCTTCTGGGCATAGGCATGTTCGTCATAAGTCTCTAACGAACCGGAAAACACATGCTTCATACCCGCCGATTCCATTTTCCGCCTTAAATCGATTTATGATTTATAAGAGCGGCGTAATCCCTGACGGTCCTTATTATTCCGTCGCACAAAAGGCCGAGATCGGAGTCTGATATGACAAACGGAGGCATAGTATAGACCAATTTCCCGAAAGGCCTGAGCCATACTCCGTTTTCTACGAACATCGGCTGTATGGTTTTCATGTCGACAGGTTCTTTCATTTCCACCACGCCTATCGCTCCGAAGCACCTCACGTCCGCGACCTCGTCCAATTCCGACAATTCGGACAGCCTGCGGCTCAACACAGCCTCTATCCTGGCCGCGTTCCCTTCCAAGTCCATCATTTTATATCTCCGCACGGCCTCGCAGGCGACCGCGCAGGCCAAAGGATTCGCCATGAACGTAGGCCCGTGCATGAACAGCCCGGGAGAAGCGGAAGCTATGGTCCCGGACACACGCTCCGTCGTAACGGCGGCCGCCATCGTCATGTAGCCTCCGGTCAAGGCCTTGCCTATCGTCATTATGTCAGGAAAAACGCCGGCATGCTCGCATGCGAACATTTTCCCTGTCCTTCCGAATCCGGTCGCTATCTCGTCGAAAATCAAAAGGACACCGTATCTGTCACAGATCCTGCGCGCGTGGACAAGATAATCGGCAGAATAGAACCTCATTCCGCCCGCGCCCTGCACGACTGGTTCGAGGATGAAAGCGGCGATTTCCCTTCCATGCTTTTCGAACATCTCTTCCATCCTGCTAATATCTTCCTTGCAGCATTTATCCCCGATTTTCGACTCAGGCACAGGAAGAAAATAATTCACTGGCAAGGAAGGCCCGAAAAGGGAATGCATGCCGTTGACAGGATCGCATACCGACATCGCATTCCAAGTATCGCCATGATAACCGCCGCGTATCGTAACGAATTTGTTTTTTTCAGGCTTGCCTGCCGCCGCCTGGTACTGAATAGCCATCTTCATCGCTACTTCGACCGATACAGATCCCGAATCGGCATAAAATATCCTGTCCAATCCTTCCGGCAAAACCGACAAGAGCTGTTCTGTAAGATTCATCGCCGGATCATGGACAATGCCGCCGAACATGACATGCGACATCTTGTTAATCTGGTCGCAGGCCGCCCTGTTCAGATGCGGATTATTATAGCCGAGGGCCGCCGCCCACCATGACGACATGCCGTCGATTATCTCCCTTCCGTCATCTATCCTGAGCCGCACGCCTCTTGCAGAAGCGACCTTGAACACAGGAAACGGATTCGGGACTGCCGAATAAGGATGCCATATATGCTTGCGTATATTCTCTCCATGGCACTTGTATCCGGCAGATTCGAACAATTCGAAATCGTCCCTTACGCCCTCTCCTGCCGTGGTAAGCATATTTCCCATTATCGCGGCATTTATCCCGGCGTACAATGCTTTCTTCTGTAGTTCCCTGCTCAGCAGGATTCTTCCGCCTGAAAATCTCAGGAACGCATCGGGATTCAGAATCCTGAACACCGCGACCGTCAACAGGAATTCATCGTCTCCAAGCGGGCGCATCTTTTCCAGCGGAGTGCCGGGTATCGGGTTCAGCACATTGAGCGGTATCGATTTAACGCCCTTGCTTCTCAGCAGGAGGGCCATTTCCACCCTGTCGCGCATGGTTTCTCCCATCCCTATGATTCCGCCGGAACACGGCTCTATCCCGTATTTCACGGCAAGGTCAAGCACTTCAAGCTTTTGTTCCAAAGTATGCGTGGTGCAAAGTTTTCCGAAACAGGAAGGAGACGTTTCTATATTGCAATGATACCTCGTCACTCCGGCATCCGCGAGCTTTTTCATGTCGGCTTCGCCCACAAGGCCCAATGAAACGCAGGGCTTTATGTTCGTATCCCTCCTCAAGGCCCTTATTATGCCGCAGACCTTGTCGACATCTTCGCCGTAGAGGCGTTTTCCGCTCGTGACTATGGAAAACCTGCTTATTCCAGATTCATAATTAGCCGTCGCTGCCCTTACGCATTCTTCCTCTCCGGCCATGGGATACGTTCTGATATTGCATTTATGGAAAACCGACTGGGCGCACCATTTGCAATCCTCTGAGCAGCCTCCGGACTTCGCGTTTATAATCGAACACGTATCGAACGAATCTCCTGCATAATCCGCAGTTATCCTGTGGGAAAGCCCGCATATGTCCTCCACGCTCTCTGTTTCAATCATTGACAATATCTCGTCAGCCGAAGGGACTCCGCCGCTTCTTGCAATCTTTTCTATTTCCTTAATTGTCATCATCCGGTTTTTAATAGCAATTACGATTATTATAATGCCTGCCCGCACTATTATCGAATAGCAAATGTAACTTTTTATTCCTGTTTCCTGTACGATTTTGTATATTTGCGAAATATTTTTTGTAAAATGAGTGATAAGAATCTGTTATCCAAACTTTCAGGATTAAAGGAAAAATACCATGCATTGTCCGAGCAAATATCCGATCCGGCGATAATTTCGGACATGAAAAAATACGTGCAGCTCAATAAGGAGTACAAAGAGCTTGAACCCATAGTGGCGGCAGGCGACAAATACCGCAAAATGACGGAAGACCTCGAAAACGCCAAGGACATCCTGCAAAATGAAAAAGACGAGGAACTGAGGGAAATGGCCAAGGAAGAAGTCTCCTCCATTGAAGAAGCCCTTCCGAAAATGGAAGAAGAGATAAAGCTCCTTCTCATACCGGAAGATCCCCAGGACAGCAAAAACGCCATTTTGGAAATAAGGGGAGGAGCCGGAGGCGACGAAGCGTCCATATTCGCAGGAGACCTCTTCAGGATGTATTCCAAGTATTGCGAAAAGAAAGGCTGGAAACTTGAAATCACCAGCCAGTCCGAAGGCGCGTCGGGAGGCTACAAGGAACTTATCTGCAAGATAAGCGGAGAAAAAGTCTACGGGACGCTGAAATACGAATCAGGAGTGCACAGGGTGCAAAGGGTTCCGCAAACCGAAACCCAGGGCCGCGTTCACACTTCCGCTGCTTCGGTCGCAGTGCTTCCGGAAGCTGACGAATTCGACATCGAGCTGAACATGAACGACATCAGGAAAGACACTTTCTGCTCGTCAGGTCCGGGAGGACAATCCGTGAACACGACATATTCGGCCATAAGGCTCACGCATATACCTTCCGGAATCGTAGTCCAGTGCCAGGATGAAAAATCCCAGCTCAAAAACTTCGACAAGGCCCTCGCCGAACTCCGCACAAGGCTCTATAACATGGAATACGAGAAATACCTCAACGAGATTTCGGCAAAACGCAAGACAATGGTCTCCACTGGCGACAGGTCGGCAAAAATCCGAACCTACAACTATCCTCAATCAAGGGTGACAGACCACAGGATCAACTACACAATGTACAATCTGCCGGCATTCATGGACGGAGCGATCCAGGAAGTGATAGACCAGTTGCAGATCGCCGAAAACGCGGAAAGGCTAAAAGCTTCGGAGCTATAGCCCATAATATACCGGAAATCAAAATTATCTTCAAAATACAAAAAGGTGCTGTGTCAAATTTTGGCGCAGCACCTTAAATGTTTGGAATTGATAAAATGCAAGGCATTCATGCCGCTCAAATCATAATCTTGATTCCGGCAAAATACAGCCTCGGGACAGACGGGCCGTAAATATAACCCGCATCCTTCGTAGCTCCGAAATCCAGGTCTTTCTGATACTGGTCAAGCACATTCTTCATCCCGGCATTCACTTCTAAGACAAAAGAGTTCGTTATCTTGAAATCATAGGACACCTTGAATCCGAGATCCACGAATGCCTCTGTCCACTTCTCGGAATCCGGTATGCCTTCGCCTGTCGAAACATGCTGGACGAGCATAGGTCCTGTAAAGTTTCCGAAGACATTCAATTTAAGGCTTTTCCATATGTAGAAATTCGAAGCGAGGTAAGCATAGTGATCAGGCGCGCGGAACATGTTCCTTTGAGGCGCGACATCCTCAGACCACTCGAAATCTTCCAAGTACGTGCTTTTCTGGAAAGTATATCCCATCTGCACGTCGAAAACATCCGGGATTCCCGCCATGAACTCGACATTCAACCCGGCAATGTCAGCCCCGTTGGCGTTCACCCTTTCAAAAACCAGATTGCCGTAATTATCGAACATCCCCGTATTCACGAGATCGAACATATCATTCAGCCTCGTATAGAATCCTTCTACCAGCAGGTTGAACTGGAAGCGGCCTGCCTGCCTGTACAGATCCACGGACCCTGAAACGCTATGGGAATACTCAGGCCTCAGGTCCGGATCCAGTTCTATCACCGATACCGTTCCGCCGATAGCTTCTATATGAAGGTCCTCGTTAAACGCCTGGGGAGCCCTGAATCCGCTCGAATAGCTAAGCCTTAGCCCTATCCAGTCCACAGGAGAATACCTTAAATTGAATCTCGGGCTGAAAACCATCTCGTCCATAAGGCTATGCTTGTCCGCCCTCACGCCTATGAGAAGGTTAAGCTTGTCGCTTTTCCATTCGTTCTGCAAATACGCGCCAGCATTCCACACCTTCTGTTTCATATCCCTGCCGTATCCTAAAATAATGTCATGCAAGTCATTATAATTATACTCCACGCCCGCGCTCAAATCGGACGGACTCCACAAAAGCTTAGAAAACTTATAAGTGTATTGAGCTCCCGCATTTACCGACAAGTCGCGTGTCTGGCCGTAAGCGTCCGGATTCCTGTCCGCTCCGTAATAGCTCGACCTCGATATTCCCTGTGCGGCCACATGCGCTCCGAAAGCATGCTTTCCGTCAGGGGTCATAAGATCGTAGCTGAGGCTTCCGCCATCTATGCTATGCCTTGTCTGTTCGGCAATCAAAGCCTCATGAGGCGGCAAATCAAGGCTGTCCCCTCCCCTGCGGTACTCTGAAATATGATGGTACTCCGCCGTAAGCTTGGAGTACGCGCTCAGCTTATGGTATCCCCTGAACCCGATAGTCTGGGAATTGAGGACAGGTATGTCGGAAAATCCGTCCCCGTTCCTGTCATACGGGTCCCTGTCTCTCAGCATCCCGAAAATATAGACCCCGGTCTTGTTGTCCGCCGAAACATACGAGCCGTTAAGGGCCGTATTATTGTCCAATGCCCCGTTTTCGAGTATGTTTATGTTATGCGAAAGGGAAAGGCTGTTTCTCAGAGGCTCTTTTGTTATGATATTCACGACCCCGCCTATCGCGTTGGCTCCGAAAAGAGCCGAGCCTCCCCCCCTTATCACTTCAACCCTTTCAATCATCGATACGGGCAGCTGCTCCAGCCCGTAAACTGCGGACAGGGAACTGAATATCGGCCTGCTGTCGAGGAGCATCTGGGTATACTGGCCTTCAAGGCCGTTTATCCTCAATTGCACGGATCCGCAATTGGCGCATGTGCTTTCAACCCTGACTCCTGGCTGGAACGCGATGCTTTCCGAAAGAGTATTGGAAGATACTGCCTCGAATACCTTCTCCGACATTACGTTGACTATGGTCGACGATGTTTTCTTGTCGGTCACGTTCTTTGTCGAAGATACCACGACCTCGTCTATGTTAAGCACGTCTTCCTCAAGCTCGAAATTCACTTCCTGCGTATTGCTTCCGTCTATCGACACGGTCCTTGACGTTTTCTTATATCCCATGCACGATGCCTCTATCTCAAATGTGCCCTTAGGCAGGTCTTTAAGGAAATAATGGCCTGTGGCATCGGTCATCGTATTTATCATCGTCCCTTTTACCGATATGGTTATGAACGGCAGATGCTCGCCGGTCACCTTGTCCAACACGTGCCCTACCACGTTGGCATCAGGGATTCCTCTTAATATATTGTTTCTTACAGAATCGGAAACCGGCCTTGTGCCGGAATCCTCGACATAATCCATGCGGCAAGCCGAATATTCCGACGCATTGGCGCTGCAAAGCGCGGACACGGCGAGACACAGCAACAGGAGCGGTTTTCTTGTTGTAGATTTTCTCATTTTATGACCTTGGGTATTGTTAAACAGGGTTTTATTTCAGATTACAAATCTTTTATGTAGCAACGCCTTCTTATATAAAGTTCCTTCTCGCTATACCTGTCCCATACATTAAGGGCGTTATTTGTCTCTATCTGCGGATTCGTGATCGCGTAGCGGATTCTGTTATTTTTGAAGCTTGTGGCAAGATATGAATGGAATATGGCCGAAACGCCTTTCGAATTCCACTTTTCTGAAGCTCCGAGCATCATGAGATCTATCGTCTCGCATTTGCCTTTCAGAGCTTTTATTATATGGAACCAACCGAATGGAAATACCTTGCCTTTGGCCTTCTTGTATGCTTCCGCCAATGACGGGATGCAGACGGCGAATGTCGCTATCTCTCCGGAATCGTCTACTACTATGCAGGAATATCTCGGATCGATGATTTTTATATAAAACTTCGCCATCTTGGCTATTTCCTTGTCTGTAAACGGTATGAAATTCTCCACGGTTGAAAACGCTTCGTTGAACTTATAAAAGAAATCCCTTACTGTGGGCGACGAGGCCTTGAGAGACTTTATGTCGAGATATTTCAAATTATGCTTTTCCATGAGCATGTCGCTCAGCCTATGCAGCTTTTCAGGCACGCCTTGCGAAGCGTTCAATTTATACTGGACCCAATCGAGTTCCTTTTCGAAACCGTAGCGTTCAACGAATTCCTTGTAATACTCAGGATTATACAAATTGGACGACTGGGGCTGCGCGTCGAATCCGTAGACGACGAGGCCCTGCTTTCCCATGGTGTTCAAACCGAGAGGCCCGTGAATGCGTGTCATCCCCATGGACCTTGCCCAGTCGCAGGCCTTATCGAAAAGGGATTCGGCCACATCGTAATCATTTATGACATCCCACCATCCGAACCTTGCCCTCTTCCTGTCATAAAGTTCATTATACCTGTTGTTGATTATGCATGCGATTCTTCCTGCAATTTGCCCGTCCTTATATGCCAACCACATTTTTATTTCGGAATAGTCCAGAATCGGGCTTGAAGTCAATGTATGCCTTTCATCAAAATCCAAAGCAGGGACATAAAGAGGGTCGTTTCTGAACAGCCAGTGGGGAAATTTTATAAAATCCCTCAATTCCCGCCTTGTAGTTACTTCCTTTATATCAATTGACATATTTTCCTTATTATCTTATTAACGGCCCGGCAATCCTATGCGCCGGCCTTGCAAATCGTTTTTTAATCCAAACTGCGGCCATCCGATGCAACGCCCCGTCCATGCCCGTTTTGAAAACCCAACAGGTATTCTATCGCGCCCTGCGCTGCCACGCACCCGAAGACAGCCGGCAAATATGAAATAGTTCCCGTCATGGACTTCTTGTTACGCTCCTCGCATGGAACAATCGCGCCGGTATCCGGGAGTTCTTCCGAAAACACGACCGGAAAGCCCTTATATATTCCCAATTTACGCAATTTCTTGCGTACTATGTACGCCAACGGGCAATTATAGGATTTTGAAATATCGGCAATCCTGACTTTCGTGGCATCCATTTTCGCTCCTGCCCCCATTGAGGAGATCAACGGAATCGAATTCTTAAAACAGTATGAGATAAGGGCCAATTTCGGAGAAAGCGTATCGATCGCGTCTACCAAAAAATCTATTTTTCCTGCCGCTCCGATTATTTCGCCCACATTATCTTCATTTATGTATTCATATACCGGGACGATTTCCGCGTTAGGATTCACGTCTTTCGCCCTGCGTTGCATGACATCCACTTTCCGGCATCCCATAGTGCTTTCAAGCGCGAGAAGCTGCCTGTTAAGGTTGGACCTGTGAACCTGATCGCTGTCCACTATTACGACTCTTCCCACTCCCGCCCTGACCAGCATTTCGACGGCGTATGCCCCTACTCCGCCTACGCCGGCCACAACGACCGAAGAACGCCTTAATTTCTCGACTCCATCTTTTCCTATCAGCAATTCCGTCCTGGAATACATACCAAACTCCATTATACGCAAACTGTCTTTGTTTGCAAAAATCGTTCATTTTTTGAACGGGACCGAATCATTCCGAACATTCTTTCGATTTGGCCTCATTCCATAACCTGTCCATCTCTTCGAGGCCGAGTTCCCTGATGTCCTTTCCTGCCGACTTGGCAGCCTGCTCCACATACGTAAACCTCCTCCTGAATTTCCCGTTCGTCATTTCAAGGGCAGTATCAGGATTAAGATCGTACAAACGCGCGGCATTCACTATCGAAAAGATAAGATCACCGAGTTCTCCCTCGGCCGCTTTCATAGCCTGCCCGCCTTCCATTCCTTTTTCGCTGGAAACTCTTGCAAGTTCCGCCTTGAATTCATCCAATTCTTCCGCCACCTTGTCCCAAACCTGCTCCTTCTCAGACCAGTCGAACCCGACAGCCCTTGCCTTGTCCTGCATCCTGTAAGCTTTTATAAGGGACGGCATCGATTCAGGAACGCCTGACAATATGGTCTTGTTCCCGTCCTTTTCAGTCCTTTTGATCTGTTCCCAATTCTTGACCACTTCCCCTGCCGAATGCACTTCTGCGGCCGCGAACACATGCGGATGCCTGTACACCAATTTATCACAAAGCCTGTCCATGACATCCGCTATTCCGAATTCGCCCTGTTCGGACGCGATTTTGGAATAAAACACTATATGCAGCAGAATATCCCCGAGCTCTTTGGATATATTGTACATATCCTTTTTCATTATGGCATCGCCAAGCTCATATGTTTCCTCTATGGTTAGAGGCCTGAGCGTTTCCATCGTCTGCTCCCTGTCCCACGGGCATTTCTGCCTGAGCTCGTCCATTATGTCCAGCAGGCGCACGAACGAGCGTATTTCTTTTTCCCTTTCCATTTTGAATGGTTTCTTTATCCTATGAAATGAAAATGAGGGCCGAACCTTTCGAATGCAGCCTTGTCGAGGGCTTCGCGATGGTCAGGATGCGCTATGCTGATGAGCAATTTTGCCCTTTCCTGAAGCGATTTCCCGTAAAGGTTTACAGCCCCGTATTCGGTAACGAACCAATGAATATGGTTTCTTGTAGTAACTACCCCTGCTCCCGAATGCAGTATCGGGGATATTTTGCTTATTCCCTTTTTGGTCACGGACGGCATTGCAATTATCGCTTTTCCTCCTTCGGACATGGAAGCCCCGTAAACGAAATCTATCTGGCCGCCTACGCCTGAATAAAACTTCGTTCCTATGGAATCCGCGCATACCTGGCCTGTCAAGTCAACCTGTATCGCGGAATTTATTGCAGTCACCTTAGGATTCTTCGCTATGACATAAGGATCATTCGTATAGCCTACATCCTTCATAAGGACCATAGGATTGTCGTCTATGAAATCATAGCATTCCTGCGACCCCATAAGGAAAGTCGAAACCATTTTCCCTTTATTTATTTTCTTTTCCGCTCCGTTCACTACTCCTTTTTCCACAAGGGGAAGAACTCCGTCAGCGAACATTTCCGTATGTATTCCAAGATTCTTATGATTGCCGAGCTGCGCGAGAACGGCGTTAGGAATAGCCCCTATGCCCATCTGAAGAGTAGCGCCGTCCTCTATCAGAGACGCGCAATTCCTGCCTATCGCCGTTTCAATTTCATCGGGTTCTGAAAACAACGTGGTAGGAAGCGGGGTGTTGTCTTCCACGAACATATCTATCTTGCTTAACGGGATCATCGCATCTCCCCATGCGCGCGGCACATTCCTGTTCACTACAGCAATTACGTATTTCGCGCATTCTATTGCCGCCAACGTCGCGTCCACTGACGGCCCCATCGATACGAAGCCATGCTTGTCAGGAAGAGATACCTGTATCATCGCCACATCGCACGGCAAAGCCCCGCATCTGTAAAGTTTCTGAGTCTCGCTTAAAAAAACCGGAATATAGTCTGCATAGCCGTCCTGCACATTCTTCCGGACATTTTCACCGACAAAAAACGCCTGATGAAAAAATACACCTTCGTATTTCTTATCCGTATACGGGGCCGGGCCCTCCGTATGTAGATGATGTATCTTGACATCCCTTATTTCTCCGGCATCGCCACGACGGCAAAGCGCGTCAATCAATACTGAAGGCGCACATGCCACACTGCTAAAATGCACATGGTCTCCGGATTTCACCACTTTCACTGCTTCATCTGCCGTAATAAATCTAATGTTCTTCTGCATGTCGGTTAATTCTTTAAATTTCAGTCCGCAAAAATAATCAATTCATCTTATCCTATCAATAATGTCCTTCCGCTTGCCAAGTTCTTCTTTCATGCTTTCATAGCCGAGGTTGAATATCTCTTTGGCTTTCTTCAATTCGAAAGCCCTGTACTGAAGGGCCTCTTCCACTTCCACAAGCACATCGCACATTGCAAGGTCCTTCTCCATATTTGCCTTGAAAAGATAATTGTACGACCTTGATGCTATGTACAATATATTGTTCTTATATTTCTCGTGAAGCTTCGGGCTCACATTTATCCCGATAAGAAAATCGCAATCGTCCCTTACCACCGATGCCGGGAAATTCTTGAAAATCCCGCCGTCGACATAATGCACGCCATCGATTTCCTGCGGTTTCAGAAATATAGGAAGGGAAGATGAGGCCATGACTCTCGGCGCAAGCTTTCCTTCTGTAAACACCGTGAAAGTTCCGTTTTCGAAATCGGTAGCGACAACCCTTAACGGTATTTTCAAATCCTCGAAATTTTCCGGCAATTCAGTCTCAAGAAAATTCAGAAAACCCTCCGAATTGAAAAAACCGACTTTCGGAACGGTCATTTTTATGAAGTTGTTGACATCATGCCTGAGAAAAATCTCTATCACTTTTTCCATATCGCAACCTGCACAATAGAACGCCCCTATTATCGCGCCTGCACTGGTACCGGCAACGACATCAGCCTCTATCCCGCATTCCCTTAAAGCATGCAAGGCGCCTGCATGGGCGAATCCTTTTGCCCCGCCTCCGCTCAAAGCCAATCCGATTTTCATAATTTCACAATAATTAGCGAATCCAATAATAGCACGCCGCAAAGATATGCCAATTATCAATACGCAGAAAAAAGAATAGAAAAGAGTTCCTCATAATCCGGAATGTACGAATCCCCGAAATTTTCTACTACATGGCCCGACGAATCGGATACATAAATCCGTGGAACTATTCCTGAGGCGAAAAGCGAATAGACTGACCTGTCATCCTGGGCCGAAAAAGGCATGGTCAAAGAATTTTCCGCCCAATAGTCCGACACTTCACGGTAAGATTCGCCCCTGCTTATCGGAACTACGGCCACGCTGCCTGCATGCAAATCGTAAAGTTTCTGAACTTCGTCAAGAGCTGCATGGCAATCCGGGCAATAGACTGAAAAGAAAATTATGAGGCTCGGTTTTCCATACAAATCAAACGTAGAGACAGTCTCTCCGTCACTCATTTCAATTTCAAAAAAAGGAAGGGGGTCTCCGTTTTTAATAAACGAAACATAATTATCCGTTATGCTGCCGCAACCGCTGAAAAAGGCGGCAAGCAGCATGGCGGCCGGCAGCCCGGCGCGAAAAAGTGTGCTGGTCATGGTCCTGCAGAATCAAACAAAAAAAAAGGGGGAGGGAAGCGACTTGCTTCCCTCCCCCGGAAACAGGGCGGCCACCTGCTCTCCCGCTCGCGCAGTACCATCG
>CALUPD010000007.1 GCA_944322605.1 uncultured Bacteroidales bacterium
ATCTTCGCAAAGATATTAAAATCAATCCTTTGCAGAGATTTTGTCCTACTTTTTGTCGACTAAGCCCTTTTCCGGAATCCCCTGCCGGCGAACGGATGGGAAACGATTCAGGCCGACGCGTGCGAGGATTTTTCCGCATCCGCAAGAGCTGCGCGCGACGGCGCACCCGCGTTCCTTTTGATTACGGCCCATTGGTCGAAACGGGGCTCGCCCCGCCTCAATGCATTGCGCCGCCCTGGCAACCCATAAGGACTTCGACAGCCTTTCTCGGCAATCATGACCGCACGACAGCCTTCCCGGAAACACCCGACGCCGCGCGGTACGACTCCTCGTAGCCCGACCGCGACACGCACGCGACTCGGGTCCAGCTGCAGACGGCTCCACGCGCAAAGGATATTTCACCCTCAGCTGCTTCGCGTATGGCCTCTTTCGCGCCAGCTACGCTGTTCGGAAACATGTGCGCCATATCACCATATAATTCCCTAAAACTTTGAATATCCGAACATAGAACCTTGCACCCTGCACACAATGCCTCCTCTATCGTCAACCCGTATGAGTCCCCTGCTGAAGCATATATGTAATAATCAGCACCTTTCATTAATGAATATGCATCTTCGCGCTGCCCTAAAAACTTGATATTCGAAGAAAGCCCGTTCCTTACGCAAAAATCGACACAATTATTGAATAGTTCTGGCTTCGATCGATTGGCACCGCCTGCAAAAAGCAACAAGAACGGCAAAAAGCCGTACTCCTTTTTATATTCCAACATTGCCTCGCATAGCATATGCTGCAATCTGACTTCGGTATTGAAGTTTCCTACCATTAAAAAAACCTTAATATCTTCACGCGCAACAGGGAATTCGACTTTTAGACTTTCGAATAGCTCATTTTTAACAGCAGTAAAATCAGCAGCCTCGGCACTCTCGATCTTTGACGAGTCTATCCCGTTATATATAATTTCCGTTTTTCCTTCCCGCATGCCGAACAAATCAACGGAAGATGGTTTTGACAAGTAATATTCTTCTTCAGAACGGCTTACGAACACTATTTTGCTCAGATTACGGATTGCCATCCTTTTCAGCATGCCACACGAATCGACATCCAAATTAAGGCCATGGACAGTCATGACCACTGGCACATCCCGTTTTCCGAACGTCATTGCCTTATAAATGAATGCTGCAATAACAGCATTTACAGCATCTCCAAGATTATGGACATGAATCAGATCAGTATCATTTTCCCTTATTGCCGAAATGATGCCGGCAATATTATATGCTACCTTGAAGCCGCTTCCCGACTTAATGCGCCGCAGGCTATTCGCGAATTTTGAAAAAGCCCTGACCCTATACTCCGGAGAATCGTTTTCATAAACCACATCATATATGAAATTGCTCGAAGATCCTGTAGCATTTTTCTCATCATGCCAATCCTTCAACATGTCCAAAATAAAATTCTCGGCTCCGCCGACAGCAAGGCTGCCAAGTATATGCAATATCCTCATATGGCTTAGTTATTAAACAAAAGAACAGTCAGCCAGCTTTCAAAATTCCGACTCTATACAATTTAAGGGGGTTGTATCAAAATTCATCATTTCAATACAACCCCCTTTGCGAGTTTGAAAGCCATAAGGACTTTCTTTTCCGTACCCCCGGGCAGAATCGAACTGCCATTTAAAGTTTAGGAAACTTCCGTTCTATCCGTTGAACTACAGGGGCGAAAACCGGCATCAAAGATAGGTATTTTTAATATAACTACCAAATTATATTAATACCCCCAACGATATAATATTGACCCCCAAGTAAATCCAGCACCAAATGCGGACAAGATGAGGGTATCGCCTTTCTTGAATTTGTCCTTGTTTTCCCACAAAACCATAGGAACAGAAGTGCCGGCGATATTTCCGTATCTTTCTATATTTATAAGTATCTTCTCCTTTGGAAGTCCCATCCTTTTTCCCGTCGCGTCGATGATTCTCAGGTTCGCCTGGTGCGGAACAAGATACGCAATGTCATCCGGAGTCAAATTATGCCTTTGCATCATTTCTACCGAAACATCCGCCATACGGCTTACGGCATATTTGAAAACAGGCTGGCCCTCCTGATGTATATAATGCTTTCTCTCTGCGACCGTCTTTTCGGTGGCCGGATACAGGGAACCGCCTCCTGTCATATATAAATAATGGCGGCCTATTCCATCTACGTGCATTATCGAATCCTGAATGCCGAGACTGGTATCAGTTGTAGGCTCCACAAGCATGGCCACTGCCCCGTCGCCGAAAATAGGGCATGTCGTCCTATCAGTGTAATCAACCATGCCTGACATCCTTTCTCCGCACACCAGAATTACCTTTTTCGCCCGACCAAGCTCGATGAATCCCCTTACAGTCTCAAAAGCAAAGATAAAACCTGAACATCCGGCATTAATATCATAGCCCCATGCATTCAATATTCCTATTTTGTCGCAGATAATGGTAGCCGTAGCAGGGAAGAGCATATCAGGGCTGACAGTCGCGCAAATAACCATATCGACTTCCTCCGGCTTAGTATTAGTTGCCGCAAGGAGCTTCTTTACAGCCTCCGTTCCCATGTACGAGGTACCCAATCCGTCCTCTTTCAGAATATGCCTCTCTTTTATTCCTATCCTCGACATTATCCACTCGTCAGTGGTATCTACCATTTTGGATATTTCATCATTCGTAAGGACATAGTCCGGCACATATGATTCAATACCCGTTATTATAGCTCTTCTGTCAATAGTCATATTGCCTGTTTTTTAGAACCTTAAACAAATTATGCGCCTTAACGGCACCGGGATATTTCCCGGCCTGCGACCAACAAGATACCTACATGAAAAAACCGAGTTTGATATTACTCTCACACTCGGTTAAATCTGAGCAATCTCTCAAGAACTTGACGGCATTCACCATAATACAAAAAATCTTTCCGTCGCCGGAAATGGACAAATTGCCTGATAACGCCATCGTTCCCATAATTGCATTACGCAGTAGTCTTGTCAATAATCAAACGGCCGCGATAGTAGCCGCATTCAGGACAAATTCTGTGATACAACACGGCTGCGCCGCAATTGGAACACGTAGACAATGTCGGCATTTCTGCTTTATAATGAGTTCTACGCTTATTCCTGCGCTGCTTTGAAATCTTGTGTTTCGGATGTGCCATTGTTAATACTTATTTAATTGTTTATTTCTCGTTTATAATATCTTTCAATCCGGCAAACGGACTGACTGCATTCAATTCCGCATCACGGCCTGCAACAAAATTCATTTTGGATATTACGGCAGGATCGCAATCCTTTATATCATGAAACCTTTGCAATGGCAGATTGATCATTATATAATCGTATATTATCTGCCTCATATCCAAATCAGCCTGGCCTGCCTCCAAAACCAAGGAATCCTCGGAATCAACATCTTCCCCCGAATCCTTTACGAATCTGACAGTCACATTATACTCGAAATCAACCGGCAGTGCCAAATCCTTCAGGCACCTGTCGCAAGGAACAGTCAACGTTCCTGTCGATTTGCAAGCCAGCAATATGCAAGAGCCTGTCTTTTCTACCGCAACGGACACCTCTACATCGGCGTCAATCACATCTTGGTTCTCGAAATACTCAAAAAAATTTTTATCTACATAAAAGCTGAATGCTTGAGTGCCATTTTTCAATCCTGACAAATGGATCACATATTCGTCATCTCCAACTTTCTTCATAAAAATATAATTGAGCCCGCAAAGTTATATTTTTTTTCCCATACTGCAAAGAGTTAAGATTCTTTTCTTCTTTTCCTCTCTGTTTCGTCAAGATATATTTTCCGCAGCCGCATTGATTTCGGAGTAACTTCGACAAGCTCGTCATCCTGTATATATTCAAGGGCTTCTTCAAGAGTAAACTGTATAGGAGGAGGCAGAACTACCTTTTCATCAGAGCCGGCAGCTCTCACATTAGTAAGTTTTTTAGTCTTGCAGATATTGACATTCAAGTCATTGCCTCTTGTATGCTCGCCTACGACCTGCCCCGCATAAATTTCTTCTCCGGGGAAAATGAAAAAACGGCCCCTGTCTTGCAGCTTGTCCATGGCATAAGCCACGGCCACTCCCGTTTCATTAGCCACGAGAGAACCGTTCGTCCTTTTTTCAATCTCTCCTTTATAAGGCTCGTAAGCCTTGAATCTATGTGCGATTACGGCCTCGCCCTGTGTCGCGGTCATCATATTGCTGCGCAATCCTATCAACCCGCGCGAAGGAATATCGAAATCGAGATGGACCCTGTCCCCCCTGTGTTCCATATGAAGCAAGGATGCCTTTCTTCTCGTTGCCATTTCTATGGCCTTGCCGACCATTTCTTCAGGCAAATCTATAGTGAGATGCTCAACAGGCTCGCAACGCACGCCATTGATGTTCTTATCCAGCACTTTCGGCTGACCTACCTGCAACTCGAATCCTTCACGCCTCATGGTTTCAATAAGCACGGACAAATGAAGCACGCCCCTGCCGTAGACAATGAAAGAATCCGAAGAAGCGCCCTCCTTGACTCTTAAAGCGAGGTTCTTTTCAAGTTCCTTTTCAAGCCTCTCCTTGAGATGCCTTGACGTAACGAATTTGCCCTCCCGTCCGAAGAACGGCGAATCGTTGATAGTAAACATCATGCTCATCGTAGGCTCGTCCACCGATATTGGAGGAAGAGGCTCCGGATTTTCAGCATCGGCAATAGTATCGCCGATATCAAAGCCGTCGACCCCGACCACAGCGCATATATCGCCGCACTCTACTCTTTCCACTTTTGTCTTGCCGAGGCCTTCGAATACCATTACGTCTTTTATTTTCGATTTCTCCATCGTGCCGTCCCTCTTGCACAGCGTAATAGGCATTCCTGCCGAAACAGAGCCTCTCGTCACTCGGCCTATCGCAATCCTGCCCACATAAGGAGAATATTCCAAAGAAGATATAAGCATCTGCACAGAGCCCTCTTTCACTTGAGGAGCAGGCACTTCGCTTATGATCAAATCCAGTAGTGGCGTTATGTCGGACGTAGGCTTTTTCCAGTCCAAGGACATCCAGCCTTCCTTGGCGCTTCCGTATACAGTCTTGAAATCCAGCTGTTCCTCAGTAGCCTGCAAGGAAAACATCAAATCGAATACCTGTTCGTTCACTTCGTCAGGCCTGCAATTTTTCTTGTCCACCTTGTTGATTACAACCACGGGCTTCTTTCCCATCTCGATAGCTTTCTGGAGCACGAACCTCGTCTGAGGCATAGTTCCCTCGAAAGCATCCACCAGCAACAATACCCCGTCCGCCATATTCAGGACACGTTCCACTTCGCCGCCGAAATCCGAGTGTCCGGGAGTATCGATAATGTTAATCTTGTACCCTTTATAAGGTACCGACACGTTCTTGGCCAGGATAGTAATGCCCCTTTCCCTTTCAAGGTCATTATTATCCAATATCAGCTCGCCCATTTTCTCAACGTTACGGGCAAGCTTGGCCTGGTATATCATCCTGTCCACCAATGTGGTCTTGCCATGATCGACATGCGCGATTATGGCTATGTTTCTAATATTTTGCATAACTCGGGCACAAAAGTAGGCATTATTATCTTTTTTTATCATATTTTTGTATCTATTTTTATTCTTTACGTAGATGGTTGAAAAAATAATTATTCTCGACTTCGGTTCGCAAGTCACTCAATTGATAGGACGCAGATTGAGGGAACTCAATGTATATTGCGAAATCTATCCGTTCAACAAAGTGCCTGAAATAGACGGAACGGTCAAAGGAGTCATACTGTCAGGCAGCCCTTTTTCAGTAAGGGACAAGAATGCTCCTGCCATAGACCTCTCCGGCATAAAAGGAAAACTGCCCTTATTTGCAATCTGCTATGGGGCGCAATACATCGCACAGCATTTCGGAGGAGAAGTAAACGCATCGTTGGCAAGAGAATACGGAAGAGCCATGTTGAATATAGCAGACCATGAGTCTCCAATATTCAAAGGAATCTCCAAAGAAAGCCAGGTATGGATGTCCCATGGAGACACTATCGCAAGGCTTCCTGAAAGAGGAAGGCTGATAGCTTCTACAGACGATGTGGAAAACGCGGCTTACTGCATAGACGGAGAGCAGACCTACTGCGTTCAATTCCATCCTGAAGTATTCCACTCGACTGAAGGATCGAAAATATTGGGGAATTTCGTCAGAAACGTCTGCAAATGCAAATGCGACTGGACACCTGATTCATTCATCGACACTACAGTTGCCGAATTAAGGCAAAAATTGGGAAACGACGAAGTGATACTGGGCCTCTCAGGAGGAGTCGACTCTACGGTAGCGGCAGTGCTTCTCAACAAGGCCATTGGCAAGAACCTGCATTGCATATTCGTGGACAACGGACTTTTAAGGAAAAACGAATTCTCGAAAGTCCTCGAATCATACAAGGACATGGGCCTGAACGTCACAGGAGTGGACGCATCCTCAGATTTCATGGACGCCCTTGCAGGAATTTCAGACCCTGAAGCCAAAAGAAAAGCTATCGGGCGCGTATTCATAGAAACCTTTGACAAGGCCGCAGGAAAAATCAAAAATGCAAAATGGCTGGCCCAAGGAACAATCTATCCTGACGTTATAGAATCGGTATCGGTAAACGGGCCTTCATCCACAATAAAGTCCCATCATAACGTAGGAGGGCTGCCTGAAAAAATGAATCTTAAAATAGTAGAACCCCTCCGTTCGTTGTTCAAAGACGAAGTAAGAAGAGTGGGAACGGCCTTAGGAATAAAAAAGGACCTGATCGGCAGGCATCCTTTTCCAGGACCGGGACTCGGAATCAGGGTGCTCGGGGAGGTGACTGCCGACAAAGTCAGAATCCTTCAGGAAGCCGACGACATTTACATCAATTCACTTGTCGAATCGGGACTTTACGACAAAATATGGCAGGCAGGAACGATACTGTTGCCTATCAGGAGCGTAGGAGTAATGGGAGACGAAAGGACTTATGAATACACTGTCGCATTAAGGGCCGTCACATCGACAGACGGAATGACAGCCGACTGGGTGCATCTTCCTTATGAATTCCTTGCAAAGGTATCGAACGACATAATAAACAAAGTAAAAGGAGTAAACAGGGTAGTTTATGACATATCGTCGAAACCGCCTGCAACAATCGAGTGGGAATAAATCCCCATAAAATTCGTACACTACACGCAAATGGCGGTGCTCCAAACAAAAGTTTAGAGCACCGCCATTTTGCATCCGGCATGCAGAAACTGCCGCTACGGAAACAACATGAGGCAAGAATAGAGCCGGGCACGCCGTAACTATTTTACACGTTTGCCTGCATTCAATTTCAAATCCGCCCCGGTGATAAAATAAAGCAGGAAAGACACGATAATCCCGCCCACGGTAATTATCACCAAAACATTATTCGCATTAAAGAAATCATTTCCTGCCAAGGACTCGTAATAAGACCTGCACATCCGTGCAAAAAAAGAATGATTATTTGCAAACTCCTCGGCGTATTCAAACGTAAGATTTCCATCGCCATCCATATAAACCTCGGGATCGGCATGCCTCAACAGATAACCGTTCATCAGATTCCATAAAGCTATTACTGACTTTCGGACAATAGAGGTAAAGCAAATAGATACCCCGTAAAGGTTAAGCAATGTAAGAACACGGATCTTGAAAGGCACGCCGGCATATCCTACGCATGTACGGCACATATCGGACATTCGCATAAGCCAGTTTCCCCTGCTCCTTTCCGGCAAACGTCCGTAATCATGCCTGAAACAAAACAGATGGTACATGTACGGCAACAGCATTATCGCTGCGGAATACAACTGCGCAATAACAAGAGACCATCTTCCGAATCCATTATCGAATAAAAATACACATAACGGATTAGCCTCATAGACAAACCCATTAGACATGCTGCATTTTCCTAAAGCATATTCGGTAGACAGGAAATCGAAAGATGCGGAGCCAGCAAACGCCAAAGTAACCAGAACCGCAATTATTATCCTATGTTTCAACACCATGCCAATCATAATCGAATCAATTTGTCCTGCAAATGTATGACAATTGCCGTATAAAGAGCCGTCTGCGCTTGAAAATGTCCGCGCAGACGGCTCATTTTTCATTTCAAACTTGTCATAATGCCGCGCCAGGCATTGTCCGAACAAGATCGGATTCCTGCACTGTCCGCATATTTACGCTTTGCGGCAATAAGTATCGAGCCTGCATTATTTGAGTTCTACTGTCGGAGAAACATTGACATTCGTGCTGTCGGACTCGGTCGTAGTCGCGGTTTTGCTGACATCGCTGTGGATATTGATTTCGACAGTACTTTTATTTTCCGAGCATGAAGTCACAAGCAGCCCGACAAGAATCAATCCGGCTGCTATCAAAAGCGAACCGCCCTCAACACTTTTCATTTCGTCCTCGCCCATCACCGAGAGGTTCAATTTTTCATTCAGTTTCATAAAATAAAATTTTTAAAGTTAATAATTCAGGACCGGCCGTGCACTGCCGGTCAGATATATAGTTGAATCAACATGTTTGCATATTCCATAACCTGCAATATAGTCCTCCTGATGCAAGCAATTCCTCATGCCGGCCTCTCTCGCATATTTTTCCGCCGTCCATGACTATGATATTGTCCGCATTGACAAGATTATTCAACCTATGAGCCACCATGATTACAGTTCCCCCTCCGTCCCTGTATTCGGACAACAGGTTTCTTACCGATATTTCAGATTCATAATCCAATGCCGATGTCGCTTCATCAAGTATTATAATCTTAGGATTCTTATAAATGGCACGGGCTATCGCGATTTTCTGCTTTTGGCCTCCTGAAAGGCAAACGCCCCTTTCTCCGGCCATTGTGGCAAATCCGAAAGGCAACGACGATATGAACTCATACAGCCCGAGTTTGCGCACCACATCCATTAGCCTTGCAACGTCCGGCTCGGTGTCGTCCAAAACAATATTATCGATTATCGAAGCATCGAACAATTCAATGTTCTGAGGGACTACGGAAATGTTTTTTCTCAAGCACTCGAAAGAAATATGCCTTACATCTATTCCCGATATTGCAATTCTTCCGGAAAGAGGCGCATATAGATTCTGGATCAAACCGATCAATGAACTTTTTCCGCATCCGCTCTGCCCGGCGATTCCGGTAATGGATCCGGATTTTATTACAAGGTCGAGGCCTTCGAACAACGAAGCGCGGCCATCATAAGAGAATGCCACATTCTCAAATGTTATATCTCCGAACTGCGTTCTTTCCAGCATCATCTTCCCGGAAGAATCTTCCTTTTCAATATCCAAGATTTCAAACAACCTTTCCGAAGCTATCCTCGCATCCTGATAATGCCTGCCTAAACCTATTATGGACGCCACAGGGGATATGAAATATGAAATAAGCGAATAAAACGACATGAGCTCGCCAGGAGTAAGACGGCTGTCCATGACATAACAGGCGCCTGCCCATAACAAGCCTATCGTCAACCCCTTTGATAAAAATTCCGATATTATGGACGTATTCAGCGAATTCATGAAAGATTCGTAGCTTTTCCTCAACATGCCAACGTATTTGCCTTCGGCTTTCCGGCAAAACCGGTCTTCAAGGCCGAATTGCTTTACGGTAGTAACGGATGAAACAGTTTCAACAAGATGGGACTGCATATCTGCCGCATTCTCCATAATCTCCCTTTGGACTATGCTGCTTATCCTGTTATAGAAATAAAACAAAATGCTATAAACCGGCAAGGAAGCCAACAATATCAATGCGAGCTTCCAGTATATGGTAAACATGAATATGACAGATACTATTATTATCAGGACATTTACAAAAAGCGACATCAGGGATTCATTTATAAAGCCCCTTATTTTCGAAGCGTCGCTGATTCTGGACAGGATTTCTCCGGAACGCATCCTGTCGAAAAACTGCCGTGGAAGCCTTATGACATGATTATAATATCCCAATATAAGGGAAAGGTCCATATATGTGCCTATCCTCACGGTAAACCGGCTTTTCCAATAATTTATCACCAATGAAGCCGCAAGTATCAAAAACATCCCCAAACCGAGAAGATTCATAAGATTCCTGTTTCCTCCAGGAAGCACATGGTCTACAATTTTCTGTATATAAATCGACTGCGACAAGCCGAGAACAGTATATACAATCGCACCGACAATGATTTGCATCATCAGCCCTATATTGGGGCGCACCAAAGCGGCAAGGCGGGATACCACATTCATGCTCCGATCCATAGCCGCATAATTCACAGAAGGCATTGCAACCAGGGCCGTTCCCGTCCAGGCCGCCGACAGCCCGGACACTGTCAGTCGCCTAAAATATCCGTCAGCAGGATCCATAACCATATAAAATGTCTTGCAAACCGCATAAAGGCATATATAATGAGCGTAGCCCTTTTCATTTTTCACATGCAGGATCATCGGCATTGGAAGCTCCTCCAAAATGGAAATGTCAGGGAGGCCTCCGACATGGCCGGCCCGGATTCCTTCGGATTCGAAATTCATCGACAAAAGACATTTCCTCATAGAGTTCAGATCCGTACCGTTCTTGCCAGTGCCCATCATCCTGCGAAGTTCTCCGATAGCCACGCGAGAACCGTAAAAGGCTAGGACAGAGGCTATCGCCGCCGCTCCGCAATCCGACATGTCATGCTGCAACACTTTTGCCCGCCTGTACCTGAATTCCAGCAGGAGCATCCGCATACAGCAAAACGCCGAAGATAAATATTTAAAAAAAGCATTCATGACCTGTAAGGATCAATCCAGTCGTTTATATTATCGAAAACAAGGTTGAACAATGTCCTTTTTGCAAGAACCAGAGAAACGCTGATAGCCATCCCCTTTTTAAGATTGCCGCGCATGCCGTTCTTCAATTGAAGGAAATCTTTCCCTAAGTCGCAATATATCTTATACACGGCAAGTCCGTCTTTTTCATAAACATCGTCGAAAATTTCAGACACGGTTCCTTCGACAGATCCCCATTCGTTATAATCGAAAGCATCGACTATTATCCTGCATTTCTGCCCTATGCGGACCAGTCCTATGTCCTTGGTCCCGACATAGCATTCCGCCATCAATTTTCCGGTAGGGGATATTTCAGATATGATCTGCCCGGATTGGACAAACTGCCCGTCCTTTATGCTATGGATTTTCATTACAGTGCCGGAAACCGGAGCAAGCACGACCGACGCGCTGATTCCGAGAATCAGCTGGTCGAGCTGCTCCTCTATGCTTACCAGTTCTTTCTGGCAGGAGAACCTCTCATTTTCCCATTCGGCTATTTTCCCGTCATAATATATTTTCCTGGAAATGCCGGCATTCTTATAATCCGCCTCGCTTTTTTCGAATTCCGCAGCGGAAATAAGCCTGCTTTCATACAAGTTCCTGTTCCTTTCGTACTGTTTTTCAGCCACCTCTTCCTTGACGGACAGTTCCGCCATCCTGGCCGCATAATGGGAATAGTCGCTTCTGTACTTGTCGCTTGCTATATCCGAACGCCGTCC
The DNA here is from genome assembly GCA_944322605.1 of uncultured Bacteroidales bacterium. Lineage (GTDB taxonomy): Bacteria > Bacteroidota > Bacteroidia > Bacteroidales > UBA932 > CALUPD01. The sequence goes on from CALUPD010000007.1 coordinate 11,552, forward strand.
CGAACCTATCAATACGGCAAGGTCGGAAAGCATCGTGTCTATCTGCCTCTTTCTGAACATCAAGTCATTTTCCTTTGAAACAAGCCTTCTGTAATCCACGACGAACAAAGTATCGCCTGCCGAGACATGCCCGTTTTCCGACATGGATTTGACTTCGAGCAAACCTGAAGACGGAGACGTCAAGACAATACGGTCGCCTTTCGGCTTGAGCACGCCATACGCATTTACGCATATGTCTACCTTTAGGAATATGGAAAGTATAAAAGCTACGAATACGAAAAACAGAATCAAATCATAAATACGTATGCCGCCCCGCGATATTTCATACATGAAATGGCCGGCCGAATTCATGATTTCGTCCTTCTGCAAGCGAGGATCACGACCGGCATTGCCTGCCTGGCCGTTATCGCCATAAAACCGGATACCATACCCGTCCTTCCCTTCTGAACTCCTCCCGCTCATCGTGCATGATTTTTCCGCAATATTAGCAAGTTCAAATCAAAGGCAGTGAAAGAATAAGAAAAACAATTTTAAAATATGCGATTTTTATAATTGGAAAATCTTATTTTCTCGGATGATATTTCAATATGTTGCCTTGCCATTTTTTCGTATCGAGATGGGTATATATTTCCGTAGTCAATATGCTCTCATGCCCGAGCATCTGCTGGACAACCCTTAAATCGGCTCCGTTTTCAACAAGATGCGTTGCAAACGAATGACGGAACGTATGGGGTGATATCTTTTTTGTTATTCCTGCCGCTTCCGCGTACTTGCACACCATTATGAAAATCATTTCCCGAGTCAACTTGGAGCCTCTTCTGCTCAGAAACAGGAAATCGTCCTGCCCTTTGCATATCTTCAAGCCTGCACGGTCATGGCTGTATAAAGCAACGGCTTTAACTACGGATTCATTTACAGGGACAATCCTCTGTTTTCCCCCTTTTCCGGCAACCCTTATGAACCCTTCTTTAAAAAACAGGTCGGAAATTTTCAAATTCACCAATTCCGACACGCGAAGCCCGCACGAATATAATGTCTCTATTATTGCGCGGTTCCTATGTCCCAACGGATCCGTCAAATCCACCGCATTTATTATCGCATCAATTTCTTCTACGGTAAGCACGACAGGGAGATGGACCCCGAGTTTAGGAGAAACGGCATTTTCAGCAGGATTCGCATCAATCATTTCTTCTGTTTCCATGAATTTGAAAAAAGCCCTTACCGAACTTAACATCCTCGCCTGCGTTCTTTTGCTCACCGGATTACCGGCATTAAGCGACAACATATACGAATCGATATCCGAATCTTTCGCATTTTCAGGGCTTATTCCTTCTTCCGCGAGATAGGATATAAATCTGGAAATATCGGAGACATAAGCTTTTACAGTATTTTCCGAAAGCGATCTTTCCAGTCTCAGGTAAAGTTTGAATTCATATGCAGGATCAGGCAATTTTTTCATTCGGCCTACAATTTACAAATATCGGGGAGTTGCGATTTTTTCCGGAAGGCAATTTAATATTTTATTAATTTTCTTGTAACCAATATTCATTATTTTTGTGACAAAGTTCTTTCAATAGATAGATTATGCATAGAAAAAAGACAAAAATCGTTTGCACGATCTCTGACAGGAGATGCGACACGGCATTTCTAAGCTCTTTATACGATGCCGGAATGAACGTTGCAAGAATAAACAGCGCCCATGCTACAATCGAATCAGCAACCGAAATAGTTGAAAACATCCGGAAAGTATCCGACAAGATAGCTATTCTGATAGATACCAAAGGCCCTGAAATAAGGCTGACAAGGACAAGCGAAGACAAGGCAATCAAAGTCAGCACCGATGACAGGATCGTCATCAAAAATGACATAAACGGAATATCTTCGGAAAAAGCCCTCTACACCAATTACTCGCATTTTGTAGAAGACGTGCCGGCCGGAGCGGAAATTCTCATAGACGACGGAGAATTGTCCCTTTACGTGGTATCCAAAGCAGACGGCGAACTCGTTTGCCGCGCCAACAACAACGGATTCATAAAGGGAAGGAAAAGCATAAACGTGCCTAACGTGCCGATAAACCTCCCTGCCCTGTCCGAAAAGGACAAATCTTTCATATTATGGGCTATAGAGAACGATTTGGACTTCGTGGCCCATTCGTTCGTAAGGTCGGCGGAAGACCTGAAACCCATACATGAAATAATCGACAGCCACAAGAGCCATCTGAAAATCATATCGAAAATAGAAAATCAGGAAGGGGTTGACAATATTGACGATATTCTCGAAAACTGCTATGGGATAATGATTGCCAGGGGAGACTTGGGAGTAGAAATCCCGGCTGAAAGGATACCTATAATACAAAGGCTCATAATAGACAAATGCAGGGCAAGGAAAAAGCCGGTAATCGTAGCAACTCAAATGCTGCACACGATGATTGAAAATCCAAGGCCTACAAGAGCCGAAATCAGCGACGTAGCCAATGCAATCTTCGAATATACCGACGCGATAATGCTAAGCGGGGAAACTGCAAGCGGAAAATATCCGATAGAGGCTGTAAGGACAATGAGAAACATAGCCATAGAGGTCGAAAGCCAGCATGAACCCGAAATAGACATAGCATTCAAGGAAGTAACCGAACCCGTAGCGGTAGTCCTTGCGAAGTCCATTGTAGAGGCCAGCTGCAAGCTTCCGATCAAATGCATAGTCATCGACACTTTTTCAGGACGCACGGGACGCTACATCTCTGCTTTCAGGCCGCATATACCTGTCTTTGCAAAATGCTACAAACCTCACATACAAAGGGAACTTGCTCTGTCTTACGGGATATATGCGGATTTCATCAACCCTATAACCAGCCGCGAGGATTTCATTAAAAACGCCATAGACGAATTGCGCCAGGAAAACGAGGTATACGGCAACGACCTTATCGGCGTACTCGCCGGAAGTTTCGGATACAATGCAGGCGCAAGCTTCATAGAAATAAGCACTGCCTCCAACCTTACTGAGAAAAAACATCTTTTAAAATAAACAGCAAGCCGAGCGCAGAGTCCAAGCCTGCTTGGGAACTTTGCCGAGGCGCAGCGTTTATTGCCGCAAAGCGGAAATTCTGCAAGCCGAGCGCAGAGTCCAAACCTGCTTGGAACTATGCCGAGGCGCAGCGTTTATTGCCGCACAGCGGAAATTCTGCAAGCCGAGCGCAACGATGGCGCTTGCCGCGCATCGGAAAACGGACACCTGAAATTCATATAAAAAAACAATGCGCCCGCCGGATATTCTCGGCGGGCGCATTCGGTTTATTTAGATTTACTACAACGACAGCTTCTTATATGACTCATACCTTACTTTTGCATATTTTTCAGTAAGCGAGAACAATTCAGCAGCCTCATTAGGGAATGTCTTCAAAAGTGAAGCGTAACGGACTTCTCCCTTGATGAAATCCTGGAACTTAGTCCAGTCAGGTTCCTTGCTGTCAAGCTTGAACGGATTCTGTCCTTGTGATTCAAGCGCAGGATTGAACCTGTAAAGATGCCAGTAACCGCATTCGACAGCACGTTTCTCTTCATTTTGGGATTTGCCCATTCCAGCCTTAAGGCCATGGTTGATACATGGAGCATATGCTATGATCAACGAAGGACCGTCATAAGCCTCTGCTTCCTTAATGGCATTAAGGAATTGAGCCTGGCTCGCGCCCATCGCCACCTGGGCCACATAAACGTATCCATAGCTCATAGCCATCATGCCAAGGTCCTTCTTGCGTATTTTCTTGCCGGAAGTGGCAAATTTCGCAACGGCTCCCGCAGGGGTAGACTTGGAAGACTGTCCGCCGGTATTCGAATACACTTCCGTATCAAGAACAAGGACATTGACATTTTCTCCAGATGCAAGAACGTGGTCGAGTCCGCCGTATCCTATGTCGTATGCCCAGCCGTCACCGCCGATAATCCATTGAGAACGGGCAGCTATCCAATGCTTGTAAACCAGGAGTTCCTTGCATATGTCGCATCCGCAAGCTTCCATAAGAGGAACGAGCTTATCGGATATTTCCCTTGTCGCAGCAGAATCGTTGCGTTTGTCGAGCCATTGCGCGAACAAAGCCTTGATTTCAGCCGAACACTGGTCAGACTCCATTCCCTTGACCATCAGAGAGGCAACCGTATCCCTCAATCTTTCGCTCGCCAGTCTCATGCCCAAGCCGAATTCCGCGTTGTCTTCGAACAATGAATTGGCCCAAGCAGGTCCTCGACCGTTTTTATCAGTGCAATACGGAGATGCAGGGAATGAACCGCTATAGATTGAAGAACATCCTGTCGCATTGGCTACCATCATCCTGTCGCCGAACATCTGGCTTATGACCTTGATATACGGAGTCTCGCCGCATCCGGCACAAGCTCCCGAGAACTCGAACAACGGTTGGGAGAACTGAGAATTCTTGACATTCTGTCCCTTAGGCTGCACATTGTCCTTATATCCGACATTCGCATGCATGTAATCGAAATTGGATTCCTCGGCCGTCTGCGTTTCAGCAGGCTTCATGACAAGAGCCTTGTCTTTTGCAGGACATACATCGGCGCAGTTGCCGCAACCGGAACAGTCGAGCGGAGAAACCTGCATCGTAAAATAATAATCCTTGAATGCCGCATTCGCCTTTGTTCTCTTGACAGACGCAGGAGCTTTTGAAGCTTCTTCTTCAGTCATAAGGAAAGGACGTATTGCAGCGTGAGGGCAGACGAAAGAGCATTGGTTGCACTGTATGCAATTTTCAGGCTGCCATTCAGGCACGCTGATGGCAATGCCCCTCTTTTCAAAAGCGGCAGTTCCGCTCGGAATAGTCCCGTCGACATGGCCTTCGCACGCGAATGCGCTTACAGGAAGATCATTTCCGTTCTGCGCATTTACAGGATACGCCACGTTTCTTACCCATTCAGGAGCCATCCTGTCATAGCTTTCAGGCCTGAACGAAGCAGCTATGTTATGCCATTGGGTAGGGATTTCCACCTTTTCATATTCGCAACCGCGATCAACGGCTGCATAGTTCATGTTTACGACATTCTCGCCTTTCTTTCCGTAACTCTTATCGATAGCCTTCTTCATTTGCTTCACCGCGTCTTCATAAGGAATGATATTGGTTATCTTGAAGAAAGCTGACTGCAAAATAGTATTTGTCCTGTTGCCGAGTCCTATTTCTGCCGCAATCCTTGAAGCATTGATCACATAGAAATTAAGATTCTTTGCTGCAATCTGCATCTTGACATAATCCTGAATCCTCTTCAATGTTTCTTCAACCGACCAAAGGCTGTTCAAAAGGAATGTTCCGCCGTTCTTGATGCCTTTAAGCACATCGTACTTGTTAAGGTATGAAGGCACATGGCATGCAACGAAATCAGGAGTAGAGACAAGATACGTGGATCTTATAGGCGTATCCCCGAATCTCAAATGCGAGCATGTGAAACCGCCAGACTTCTTGGAATCGTAATCGAAATACCCTTGACAATATTTAGGGGTATTTTCACCTATGATCTTGATCGTATTCTTATTCGCGCCCACAGTACCGTCGGAGCCGAGACCATAGAATTTGCATTCGTATATGCTGCCGGCAGAGAGGCTTATCTCTTCTTTTTTAGGAAGTGACTTGAATGTCACATCGTCCACTATGCCTATAGTGAAATCATGTTTAGGCTCCTTCAATTTGAGGTTTTCGAAAACTGAAAGAATCTGGGCAGGGCTTGTGTCTTTGGAAGAAAGGCCGTACCTTCCTCCTACGATGACAGGAAGCTTGTCCATGTTTTCCATAAGAACGGATTTCACATCCAGGAACAATGGTTCGCCCGTAGAACCCGGTTCCTTGGTCCTGTCGAGAACGGCGATTTTCTTTACGGTCTTAGGAAGCACCCTCATGAAATACTTTGCAGAGAAAGGCCTGTACAATCTTACTTTTATAAGACCTACCTTTTCGCCTTTCTTCCTCAAATGGTCTATCACTTCCTCTATGGTTTCGCATACGGAACCTATTGCTATGATAACGTTTTCAGCTTCAGGATCGCCATAATAATCGAAAGGAAGATAATGACGGCCCGTAATTTCGCTGATTTCTCCCATATACCTTGCAACGATGTCAGGAACGGCATCATAATACTGGTTGGAAGCCTCCCTCGCCTGGAAGTACACGTCAGGGTTCTGCGCAGTACCCCTTGTAACAGGAGACTCAGGATTCAACGCCCTTGCCCTGAACCTTGCAAGGGATTTGGTACTAAGAAGATGCTTCAAATCTTCTGAATCGATGAGTTCTATCTTCTGGATTTCGTGCGAAGTCCTGAACCCGTCAAAGAAATGCACGAAAGGCACGCTTGCCTTGATTGCGGACAAATGAGCCACTGCCGCCAGGTCCATGGCTTCCTGCACGCTTGACGAAGCGAGGAATGCAAAGCCTGTCTGCCTTGCAGCCATTACGTCCTGGTGATCTCCGAAAATAGACAGTGCCTGCGCAGCCAAAGCCCTGGCTGAAACATGGAACACGGCAGGGAGCAATTCTCCTGCTATCTTATACATATTAGGGATCATCAGCAACAATCCCTGGGAAGCCGTAAAGGTAGTAGTCAATACGCCGGCCTGCAAAGAACCGTGGACAGCACCTGCCGCACCGCCTTCGCTCTGCATTTCAACGACTTTGACTTTTTCTCCGAAAATATTTGTTTTTCCGAATGCAGCCCATTCGTCCACCAGTTCCGCCATGGTGGAAGACGGGGTGATAGGATATATGGCAGCTAATTCGCTGAACATATAAGCGACATGAGCTGCCGCATAGTTCCCGTCACATGTAATGAATTTTTTTTCTTTAGCCATTGTACGTATGTTAGTTTATATGATTTCCAATATTTTTATTGACGGCCTTCCGTCACAGCCGCAGGTATGATTTTCTTGATCAATCCCTGAAGAACGCTGCCAGGGCCGAGTTCTATATACGCTTCCGCGCCGTCGGCATTCATCCTTTCCACGATTTGGGTCCACTTCACAGGAGAAGTCAGCTGTTTAAGCAAGTTGGCCTTGATTTCCATAGGATCCGTATGAGGCAACGCGTCCACATTCTGGTAGACTGGACATACAGGCTTGCTGAACTCAGTCTTTTCGATTGCCACGGCAAGTTCCTTGCGGGCAGGCTCCATAAGCGGAGAATGGAATGCGCCGCCTACGGAAAGAGGCAAAGCCCTTTTAGCTCCGGCAGCCTTCATTTTCTCGCACGCTACCGCCAATGCGTCTTTTTTCCCTGAAATGACAAGCTGGCCCTTGCAATTGTAATTTGCAGGCACTATGCCGTCTATTCCGCTGCAAATATCTTCCACCGTCTTGTCGTCAAGACCAAGCACGGCAGCCATTCCAGAAGGCTCCAGCTCGCATGCTTTCTGCATGGCCATGGCCCTTGCGGAAACGAGCCTGAGTCCGTCTTCGAAATTCATGGCTCCGGCAGCCACCAAAGCGGAAAACTCGCCGAGCGAATGCCCTGCCACCATGTCCGGAGCAAAATCGCCGATGCATTTGGAAAGGATTACCGAATGAAGGAAAACGGCAGGTTGCGTAACCTTCGTCTGCTTCAATTCCTCATCGCTGCCTTCAAACATAATATCGGTTATTCTGAAACCAAGAATCCCATTGGCTTTTTCAAACATTTCCTTCGCCACGGAGCTACTGTCATACAGGCTCTTGCCCATTCCTTTGAATTGAGCTCCCTGTCCGGGAAAAACATATGCTTTTTTCATAGAGATGATGTTTTTAATTTTGTGCGCAAATATACATTTTTTAATTTAATTCGGATTGCTTATCTTTGCAAGTCACAACTGCAATGGAAAAGCCCTCGTAGTTTAATGGATAGAATGCAAGATTCCGGTTCTTGCGGTACGGGTTCGATTCCTGTCGGGGGTACTTATGACAAGAGGCTGCGCCGCCAATGCGACACAGCCTCTTGCTTTTATTTACAACTTCACCACACGCTGGTTATAGGTCTTGCCGTCCTGTTCTATCCTTACATTATATGAACCTGCTGCATGGCCCGACAGATCGAACGTCCATGGAACGGAAGAATCTATCGAAACATTTTCATCGGCAATCACATGTCCTAAAGGATTGATTAGCCTGATTCTCACATCAGCATCGAAAAGGGAGCTTACATTAAGCACGTCCACCACCGGATTAGGATAAACCCTGAAATCCGAAGCGCCCGGAGAAGTCACGACTACATTGCTTCTCAGCGAAGCCGACATATCCGTCTCGTCCGTAGCGGTAACAGTTATCTCCGACGACCCGACGGCATCCTTAGGAGTTACCGTCATCATATTTCCGTCGATTGTCACGCCGGCCACGGATTCATCCGCCATTCTTGCGGAAAAAGTCATCGCGTCATTGTCCGGATCAGCGAAATATCCGTTCAAATCTATTGAGACAGGCTCGCCTCCGGGCCTTAGTATTATATTGTCCATTACCGCGATGACAACAGGACGCTGCAAATCCTTTACGGTGTATTTTATGCTTATCACCGATGAAGCTCCGTATTCATCGGTAATGGTGAGAGAGCCCTCGTAATCGCCAGGCTCAGCAAGATTTCCACGGCATACGATCGCGACCTTGCCGGTCTCGCCTTCCACGTCCTCTCCGAACATTGCAATCGATCCGCCCCTGACATACCAAGCAAGCTCATGATTGTCCGGATCATAATAGCTGATTACGAACCTCTTTTCTTCGCCGTCCCTTACTACGAACTCCATATCTCCTGACTCTATCACAGGCGCGGCATTTTCCGTAGTGGAGACTTCTTCCACATCGGACATTTCAGACCTGTTCCCGGCCATATCGCATGCGTCTATCGCTATATAATATGTTTTTTCGAATTCCAGCCTCTCTATGACCCTCTCCATGGCTTCGCCGGCGGCACAATCCGGAGTCCTGTAAAGGACAGAAGTCATTCCTTCAGGCATGTTTTCCCTGTCGAAAGAACTGTCGAATTCGGACAGGCTATAGTAGACAGTGAACGACGCTATCTCGTCATCTTCGTCCTCCGGAACCGACCAATGCAGGGAAAGCCTGTTCGATGCGCCTGTCACTTCAAAATCATCTATTTTTGAAGGCGGAACAGTTCCTGTAGTTTCCACAAAAGAAGCATAGGTATCCACCAATAAGCCGAGCTGGTCCTGATAATCAGGATTATAATCATTCAGGTCCTTTCCGGCGTTTTCGATCTTGCTCCTCAATTTCTCAGGAGTAAATCCGGGCTCGTCCACGCCGAAATGCGACACAAGCAAAGCCGCTATTCCTGATATGTGCGGACAAGCCATCGACGTGCCCTGCATATATCCATATTCGCCATTTTCCATCGGCATGGTGCTTAAAACGCCGGTAGGAGTGGAAATATTGGTATCGCCTCCAGGAGCGGCAACGTCTATCCAATCCCCGAAATTCGAATACCACGCCTTTTCGTATTTGGCATCCACGGACGCTACGGCCACAACCTCGGGCATCATGGCGGGAACGCCTGTATTCTTATCGTCGTTGCCGGCTGCAAAAATAACTATTCCTCCGGCCATTGGGCCCTCTTGATTCCCGTATTCATCCATGCCGGCATATTTCACGAAATACCTTATCGCATCCCAGTAGGACTCTTCTTCTCCTCCGCTCCAGCTGTTCTGAGAAATCACCGCGCCATTATTCGCGCCATAGACTATTGCAGGAGGCGTATTGCTGACAAACGTTCCATTGCCGACCTGGCAACACATCACCTTTACGCCTTTCTCGCCTGCTGAAAAATCTCCTCCGGCAAGCCCGCATACTCCTATCCCGTTATTGTTGACGGCAGCGATAGTGCCTGCCACATGAGTGCCATGGTCCGTAGCATAGATATCCGGAGAACCGTAATCTCCGCCCCATTCCCCGTCAGGAATAGGCTCGCTCGTAGAGAAATCCCATCCGTATATGTCGTCCACGAAACCGTTGCCGTCATCATCGACTCCTTCCTCCCCGTTCAGCTCGGCTTCGTTAATCCAGACATTATCCTTCAAATCAGGATGATCTATGTCGATGCCTCCGTCCACTACCGATACTATTACCTTTTCATTGCCTTTTTCGATATCCCTCCATACCGGAACGACATTCACATCGCATCCCTCAACCGAATGCGAGATGCTGCCGTCATTATAATAATGCCACTGGTCAGCAAGCCTCGGGTCGTTGAACACTTCCGTAGCAGCAGTAGACCTTCCGTAATAATATTCATTGGAATACGGGACCTTCGCAGTCGAATACGCAGGAATGGAAACCGCGTCCACTTTATATTTCCTTATAAGCTCGACGACAGATACGCCATCCGAACCTTCAAACAAAGCCTTTGATTTGGTAAGGACCGATGCATCCTTATCCATTATTATGTCATACCACAGATGCAGGCCCTCTTTGCGCTGCCTTGCCTCGAACCTTCCTGCCGGAGGAAAGGTCCTTCTTAAATATTTCACGCCCGGCATTTCGCCGAACAGTTCAGAAGACTTGGTAGCCACTACCATGCCTTTTTCATCCGCCATGGACTCTGCTTTCGCCGCGAAACCGGCAGTGAGCTTGACCCTCAAAATCCCGGGACAATAAATGTTCGTATCTACAGGAACGGCCACCGGATTTTCATCCTCTCCCGGACGGAGGCCATCGTTTTCAAATTTGCTGCAAGCCGATGCCGCCAACAAGGACATCGCCGCAAAAACAAATAATCCTCTACAACAGTATTTCATAGATGCATTACACAATTAAACAAATTACGGTGCAAGTTATAAAAAAATCCGGTCACTGCATGAAACGAGACGATTTTATGACATTGGCAGGTGCGCCGGGACCTCTGTTCAGACTCTGTAATATCCATGCCCGAGTTCTTCTTTTTTTAATTGACACAGGATATTCCCTGTGATTCAAAACATCTTCACGAGCTCTTGAAGCATTATTAATGCTGATGACTACGATGCTCTTTTTCTGCAAAGGCCTCATCTTGCAGGCACTTATTTTTGCAGGCGTTCCCGCACTTCCAGCCACCGGGCGTGTTACGGACTTTGCACCTGTTAGAGCATGCCCGGGCCGGACCATAAACAAAAAATCCCGAAGTCGCAGGACTTCGGGATTTTGCTTTGATTTGCCCTTTCGGGTGGTGGGAGCTGAGGGAGTCGAACCCCCGACCCTCTGCTTGTAAGGCAGACGCTCTGAACCAACTGAGCTAAGCTCCCCTGTTGAGCGAGTGC
>CALUPD010000008.1 GCA_944322605.1 uncultured Bacteroidales bacterium
GATGCTACACTTGTCCAAATAATCGCCTGTTTTCTTTCTGAACATATTCATGATTTTCTAATATATTTTCCATACCAAGGTGACACCCGCGTTAACCGGGCCCCACCAGTTTTTTGTTTCCGTTCCGCTGCGCACCCGCACTCCGTCTATCACATCGTATCTCTCCGTATCGGCGTTCTGGTAGCCCAGCCCGAGGGTGAAGTCAAGTGCCAGTGCCTTGTTCAGCCGCAGCTGGTAGCCTCCGGTGATGCCACCGCCTAAGAGGTCGCCCTGCCTGCCCGTGCCGGAGAACTTGTAGTTGAACTGTCCGGCCTTGAACATCGCGCCCACATACCAGGCTTTCTTCTCACCCAAATACAAGTGCACTTCTGGCATTACTTCCCAAAGGGCGTAGCGGCGGGCGTTGTCATTCCATGTCCACGAAGTCCACGAGCCGTTCACCATTACACCCACGGACGGGCTGATGCGCCACTCTATCCCCAAGTCGGGCGTGAGCGTGGCCCAGCGCAGCAGGTTTGCTCGCAGGGAGAGGGTGTAGCTGTCCGCATCTTCGGCTTTCCCGGCAGACAGGCGTTCCGCCTCGGCTTTCGCCAGACTGTCTGCCGCTGACTGTGCGGCAGTGAGGCTGTCGGTCTTAGCCTGTTCTGCGGCAAGACGGGCCTGTTCTTTCTCACGGGCGATGCGCTCCGCTTCTGCCTTTTCAGCGGCTAACCTCTGCCGCTCGGCCTGTTCCGCTGCTATTCTCTCCTGTTCGGCACGCTCGGCGGCAAGCCTCGCTTCCTCTGCCTCGTCCTTCTCCGCAGGAATGACTATCCGCACGGTCACATAGTCGCCGCTTCCGGAATGGTTGCGCGTGATGAAGCAGTCTTCCGTCAGCTTCTGTCGCACAATCAGCTCCGACTTCACGCGGTTGGAGCGGACTCTCGACATGGCGAGATTTTCCGCCTCGTCTTGTCCTGCCGTGCTGTAGCCGTCCACATAGAGCGGAGTCTCTCCGGAGAGGATGTCAGCACTGTACTGCTCCACGCACCGCATCAGCCTTTCCAGTTCCGCATCGTTGCCTCCGTAAGGGACATAGAACATGTCCCGGTCGGAGACGAAACGGAAGGTGTAGACCGTATCGCCCTTCTCCTGTGCCGACAGAGGCAGCAGGAATAAAGCGCAGATGGCGGTCGCTATGGTTCTCAAAGTCTTGCTCATATATTCATGTATGGTTTATTTGTTCCTTATTGGGTACAAAAAGCCCCGGAAACCTGCGGGCACAGCATTGACGTGCGTGGCACGGTTCCGGGGATATATGAAAGTCTCCGCCATGCGGCAACGCGCTGGCGGAGATACGGTATGCATTATATGATTCTCCCTGACAAGGAGGTCTGAAAGCTGCAGGAAAACTGCCGCTAAACCTTTGTGGATTAAATGATTTGCAGTATATTGACGCGCGAGCCCCGTGTGTGTGTGTGTGTTTACACGATTTTCCCGGATTTCCAAATATTTATTCAGAAATATGCCCTCTGCATCAGATTTTTTAACTGCTGCTTGTATAGTGAAACACAATGAGTTATGACATGCATGGAAAGAACAGCCGCTTTCTTTCGAAGTGGCAGGGCAGGCAAGACCGCCTATAAGCGGCAACTGCCCGTCTTTCCATATTATGCTGTCATGATTCATTGTCAATGATAATTAACATGTTGCAAATATATGAATTTTATGATTAATGGCAAGCATCCCTCTATTGGTTTGCCTGCCTGGACATTTACAGTACGACCTGTTTTGTTTTTGGGTAATGATGCGGTCAGGCATTTAAAAGAAAAACCGGCCTCCGGAAAATATCCTGGGCCGGTTTGTTTTCATATCGGAGATTTTGATGCTCCTTGGTAATGTTTGCAGGATTATTTCTGCCTGAACAGAGCGAGATCTTCAGGTTTGGAATTCGCTATGTATTCGTAGCGTTCCGCATTCCATGCAGCCGCTTTTTCAGTGAATATCCTTGCGGATTTTACAAGATCCTCGTTCTGTTGGGCGTCAATTATGAGCAGGTGCGACATGATTATGTGTCCTGCCATTTCTACAAGCCTTCTTGCGTGGAAATCGGTGTATTCATTGTCGTGTGCTGAATTCACCATTTCGCATGCCTTTTCGTATTTGTCGGCAAGATCCGAAAGAATCTTTTTGAGATTGTCGAATTCAGGCCTTGCGGCTTGTTGTTCGTATTCCCTTATCTGTGCAAGGTATGCGCCGGTAGTCACATATCTTATGGCGGCTACTACCTGAAGCTGCGATGTGCCTTCGTAGATTGTCGTGATTCGGGCGTCCCTGTAAATCCTTTCGATAGGGTATTCTTTCATGAATCCCGAGCCTCCGTGTATTTGCAGGGCGTCGTATGCGTTTTGGTTGCAGTATTCGCTCGACATCATTTTCAGCATAGGCGTGAACATGTCAGCGAGTTTCTGGTATTTCTTGGATTCCGCCCTTTCTTCAGGAGTAAGTTTCCTTGATTCGGAAATCATTCCGTAGGCTTTGTACATGTCCACGAACCTTGTGGTTTCGTACAGTATGGCCCTCGATGCCTGGAGCCTTGCCTTTATTAACGAAAGCATTTCATATACAGCCGGGAATTCGACAATCGGCTTGCCGAACTGCCTTCTTTCGAACGCGTATTTGTAAGCTTCGCGGTATGCGGCTTCCGATATTCCTACCGATTGCGCGCCTACTCCGAGACGGGCGCCGTTCATAAGGGACATTACATATTTTATAAGGCCCATTTTCCTGTCGCCTATAAGCTTCGCAGGCGCATTCTTGAATACGAGTTCGCATGTAGGAGAACCTTTGATTCCGAGTTTGTTCTCGATTCGCCTTACGGTAACGCCTCCCCATTTCTGGTCGTGAACGAAGTATGACAGGCCTCGTCCGTCCGTGGTGCCTTCTTCAGAACGTGCAAGGACGAGCTTGATTTGTGCGTCTCCGTTGGTAATGAATCGTTTCACGCCGTTGAGCATCCACATTCCTTTTTCTTCGCACCATTCCGCTTTGAGCATTACTGACTGGAGGTCGGAACCGGCATCCGGTTCTGTGAGGTCCATGGAGCATGTTTCTCCCGCGTTTATTCTCGGAAGGAACTCTTTTTTTATTTCTTCGGTGGCAAATTCGTTAATGGTCTCTGCGCAGTCCTGAAGTCCCCATATGTTTGCAAATCCTGCATCCGCCCTTGAAACTATTTCTTCGGCCATTACATATGGCACCATTGAGAAATTGAGGCCGCCGTATTCGCGCGGAAGAGACATTCCGTACATGCCTGCCTTGGTCAGTACTTCCATGTTCTGCCGGGTTCCTGCCGCGTAGGTGACCCTTCCTCCCGAGCATACCGGGCCGTCATGGTCGACTTGTTCCGCATTTTCAGCTATGATGTTGCCGCAGATTTCCCCGATGGTGTCCATGACCCTGTCGTATGAATCTATGGCATCGTCCGCGTTGTTCGGCGCATAATCGAATTTTCCGCTGTCTTTGAAATTCTGTTCTTTCAGTTCCACTATCTTTTTCATTAGCGGATGCTTCAGCTGGAATTTCAATTCATTATTGTCTGTATAAAAGTTTGCCATGGTTATTTGCTGTTTTGTTTGTAGGACTTGATTATTTTAGGTATGACCACGTTCAGGTCTCCGACGATAGCATAGTCTGCTATTTTATGTATCGGAGCTTCAGGATCGCAGTTTATGGAAATTATCATCGAGGACTGGTCCATTCCTGCCGTATGCTGGATCTGTCCTGAGATGCCGCATGAAATGAACAGCTTGGGCCTTACGGTTACTCCTGTCTGCCCGATCTGCCTTGCATGGTCGGCAAATCCTGCGTCGACAGCGGCACGGGACGCTCCTACTTCCGCTCCGAGGACTTTGGCAAGTTCGAATATCAGGTTGAAGTTTTCCTTGCTTCCTACGCCGAACCCTCCGGCTACGATTATCTGTGCGCCCTTGATGTCGATTTTCTTTTCTTCCATATGCCTTTCGATTATGGAAACGACAAAATCGCTGTCCATCAATATGCTGTTCGTGTCAAGCTCGTTGATTTCGCCTTTGACCGGAGTTTCAAGGGCTTCTTTTTTCATTACGCCTTCCCTGACGGTAGCCATCTGTGGCCTGCATTCAGGGTTTACGATTGTTGCTATGATGTTTCCGCCGAAAGCCGGACGTATCTGGTACAGCAGGTTCTTGTATTCCTTGGACTTGTCCTGGTGGTCGCCTATTTCAAGGCTTGTGCAGTCTGCGGTCAGCCCGCTGTGGAGCGCGCTGGAAATCCTCGGCGCAAGGTCTCTTCCTACGGAAGTCGCGCCGAACAATGCTATCTGCGGCTTTTCCTGCTTGAACAGGTTTATTGCAATCGCCGCAAAAGGCAGTGTCCTGTAAAATTCAAGCCTCGGGTCGTCTGCGACATGGACTTTCGAAGCTCCGAAAAGATATAGCTGCGGGATGAGGTCCTTGATGTTGTATCCTATCAGCAATGCTTCGACCTGGCAAGAAAGCTTTGACGCCAAATCGCGTGCTTTGGTCAGCAATTCGAGGCTGACATCGCATAATTTACCGTTGTCTGTTTCGCAAAATACTATGATGTTGTTCATGACTTTCAAATTTATCCTATTGTGTGACTTGCAATTAATTCTTTGACAAGCATGTCTATGTCCTCATCCGAGGAAGACAGCTTTTTCGATTCTTTCGCCTGCAGAACGATGTTTTCGATTTTCTTTACCTTGGTAGGTGAACCTGAAAGCCCGTAGTCCTTCTCGTCGCCGCCAATTTCGTTGAATCCCCATTCCGGAATTTTCAGGTAGTCCTGATCATGTCCGTAAGTGTCTGCCATTCCGGCCTGTTCTTCCGATGCTGTCCTGGCATATTTGTATTTCATGATCTGTTTTGCGTGCCTTGGCCTGCATTCAGGAGCGGACGCTGTCACGGTTACCAGTACGGGCAGGGATGAAGCTACTATTTCTATTCCTCTCTCAAGCCTTCTCTTTACCGTTATCTTTCCGCCGGAAAGGTCCGTTATCTCTTCTGCGTATGTGATTTGCGGCATGTTCATTTTTTCCGCCACCTGCGGTCCTACCTGCGCGGTATCGCCGTCGATAGCCTGTCGTCCGGCTATGATGAGGTCAGGGTTTATTTTCTTGACGGCCTGGGATATGGCATACGAAGTCGCAAGGGTGTCGGCCCCGGCGAATTTCCTGTCGGTAAGAAGGATTCCTCCGTCTGCTCCCCTGAACAGTCCTTCCCTGATGATGTCGGCGGCACGCGACGGTCCCATTGTAAGGAGTATTACTTCCGTGCCTTTTATCTTATCCTTGATTCTGAGCGCCTGTTCGAGGGCGTTCATGTCTTCCGGATTGAAAATCGCAGGCAGGGCGGCGCGGTTCACCGTTCCGTCCTCTTTCATCGCGTCTTTTCCTACGTTACGGGTATCGGGCACTTGCTTTGCCAATACCACAATCTTTAGATTTTTCTCCATATCAATTGTTAGCTTTGTTATTCGATATTATTTGTTTGCGCCTTGCGGGATTTTCTTGCGTTTCCTATCTCCGCGTGCGTTGTTTTCAGGCTTCGCCTTTGCCTT
Organism: uncultured Bacteroidales bacterium; assembly: GCA_944322605.1. GTDB lineage: Bacteria > Bacteroidota > Bacteroidia > Bacteroidales > UBA932 > CALUPD01. The sequence goes on from CALUPD010000008.1 coordinate 5,599, forward strand.
TGAGGAAAGGAACGTTCGTTTGTTCCTTCAGCCTGATTTCCCCGTGCTGCTTTTCGTATTTGTCCACGTTGTCTTTAAGTGCAAGCATCAGCCTTTTCGCGTGTTCAGGAGTCATGATTATCCTGTTCGACACCTTTGGCTTCGGAATGCCCGGAAGCATCCTTATGAAATCGATGATGAATTCGCTTGCCGAATGCGTAATTATGGCCAAATTAGAGTACGAACCTTGGGCTACTGCGCTGTCGAGTTCGATGTTCAGTTCTTTTTCGTTACTCATAATTATACAATTATATTGATGTTCAATCTGCAAATATAGCTTTTTTCTTTTTATAACACCGCTAATTTATTAACTTTGCGAACTATTGGATTTAATTAAAATTGATAATATGGATATTCCTGCAAAGTACAATCCTGCTATAGTAGAGGATAAGTGGTATTCTTTTTGGTTGAAAAACAGATTTTTCCATTCAGAACCGGATGGGAGGGAGCCTTATGCGGTCGTCATACCTCCTCCTAATGTTACCGGTGTCCTCCATATGGGGCATATGCTTAACAATACTATTCAGGATGTGCTTGTAAGGCGGGCGAGAATGGAAGGGAAGAACGCCTGCTGGGTTCCCGGAACGGACCATGCGTCGATAGCTACCGAGGCCAAGGTGGTCGCCAAGCTTAAAGAGCAGGGAATAGAGAAAAGTTCCCTGACGAGGGAGGAATTCCTTGCGCATGCGTGGGAATGGAAGGAAAAGCACGGGGGGATAATACTGGAACAGCTCAAGAGGCTGGGGGCCTCATGCGACTGGGAACGTACCAGGTTCACGATGGACAAGCCGATGAGCCAGGCGGTCATCAATGTGTTCGTGGACCTTTATAAAAAGGGATTGATATATCGCGGCGTAAGGATGGTGAACTGGGATCCTGAAGGCCTTACGGCAGTCAGCGACGAGGAAGTCATAAGAAAGGATACCCCGTCGAGATTGTTTTATTTAAGGTATTACATATCCGACGGCAAAGGAAATCCTACTGCCGATTACCTCACTATAGCTACGACGCGTCCGGAAACGATAATGGCGGATGCTGCCGTATGCGTGCATCCTGATGATGAAAGGTACAGGAAATATGCGGGAGCGAAAGTGATAATACCTCTCGTGAACAGGGAAATTCCTGTGATACCGGATGAATACGTGACGATGGATTTCGGGACAGGCTGCCTGAAAGTGACTCCGGCCCATGACGTTAACGACTATGAGCTCGGAATCAAGCATAAGCTGCCAGTGTTGGACATAATAGACGACCACGGCAGGCTTAATGAAAAGGCGGGCCTGCTGGTAGGCGAAGACAGGTTCGTGGCGAGGAAGAAAATCGTGAAGATGCTTGCAGAGGCCGGCCTTCTTGAAAAGGAAGAGCAGTACAGCTCCCAGGTAGGATATTCCGAAAGGACCAATGCCGTCATAGAGCCGAGGCTTTCCCTCCAGTGGTTTCTTAAGATGGAAGAGCTGGCGAAGCCTGCCTTGGATTATGTCGAAAGCGACAGGATCAGGCTGATTCCGGACAAGTTCAAAAATACCTACAGGCATTGGATGGAAAATGTTAGGGACTGGTGCATATCGCGCCAGCTTTGGTGGGGACACAGGATACCTGCATATTATCTTCCCGGAGGCGAAGTGGTAGTCGAAGCTACGCCGGAAGCGGCATTGGAGTCGGCGCGCAAGATAAACCCTTCTTTGGAGATTAGCGACATCAGGCAGGACGAAGACGTGCTCGATACATGGTTTTCATCATGGCTATGGCCTATGTCGGTGTTCGATCCTGAAAAACCGGGATTCCCCGACAGGAAGCCTAATGCTGATCTTGCCTACTATTACCCTACGAACGATCTTGTCACGGCTCCGGAAATCCTTTTCTTCTGGGTTGCCCGCATGATCATGGCAGGGCATGAATACTGCCATGAAATACCGTTCAGGAACGTATATCTTACAGGCATAGTGAGGGACAAGCAGGGCCGCAAAATGTCCAAGTCCCTCGGAAATTCGCCGGACCCTATAAAGCTCATGGAGGAATACGGCGCCGATGGGGTAAGGCTCGGAATGCTTTTGTGCAGTTCCGCAGGGAACGACATACTTTTCGATGAAAGCCAGGTGGAGCAGGGAAGGAATTTCTGCAATAAGATATGGAATGCGTACAGGCTTGTCAAAGGCTGGGCCGTGGAAGACATTCCGCAGCCGGAGACTTCAAGGCTTGCCATAGAGTGGTTCGGAAACAAGCTCGGCAGCACGGTAGCCGTCGTAGACGACCATTTTTCCAAATTCAGGCTTTCCGATGCCGTAATGGCATTGTACAAGCTGTTTTGGGATGATTTCTGCGCATGGTATCTCGAAATAATCAAGCCGGCTTTCGGAAAACCGGTGGACAGGAAGACATACGAAGCGACTTCCGGATTTTTCGATTCCCTGTTGAAGCTCCTGCATCCTGTAATGCCTTTCATAACAGAAGAATTATGGCAGAATCTTGAGGAGAGGGGAGAAAAGGAATCCCTGATGATGCAGCGTGCCGTAAAACCGGGCGCGTTTTCTGAAGAAATCATAAATAATTTCGAGGACGCCCTTCAGATTGTCGTCAATATAAGGAGCGTAAGGCAGTCGAAAGGAATATCTCCGAAAGAACCGCTTGAATTGTTCATAAAAGCGCCTTACAGCAATCCCGCGTTAGAAATCGTTCCTAAAATGGCCAATATTTCGGAAATACATGTCCAGGACAGTTACGATGCAGGGCAGAACGCGGTTTCATTCATGGTAGGGACCAAGGAATTCATCATTCCTTTGGGAAGCCTCGTGGACATGCATGAGGAAGAGGAAAAGCTGAAAGCCGAAATGTCCCGCCTCGAAGGATTCCTCAAATCCGTGAATGCCAAGTTGTCAAATGAGAAATTCGTGGCCAATGCTCCTGCCAGCGTGGTTGAGAACGAACGGAAAAAACAAAAGGACGCGCAAACCAAATTAGATAATATCAAATCTACATTATGCAAACTTTCAAAGGCTTAGATGATGCTCAGGTCCTCAAAAGCAGGGCCGGGCACGGGAGCAACGTGCTTACTCCTCCGGCAAGGGAGCCGTGGTGGAAACTGTTCCTGTCTAAATTCAATGACCCTATAATAAAGCTGTTGCTTTTCGCTACTGTGCTGTCGATGATCGTCGGGTATTTCCACGGTTCAATGACCGAGAGCATAGGCATAATCATAGCCGTCCTGCTTGCGACCGTGCTGTCTTTCGTCAATGAATACAAGGCAGGAAAGGAGTTCGACGTGCTTAACCAGATTAATGACAGCGAGCCTGTGAAGGTGTACAGGAATTCCCAGGTCACGGAAATACCGAAAACAGAAATAGTAGTAGGGGATTTCGTTATAATAGAGCAAGGGGACGAGATTCCTGCCGACGGCAAGGTCGTTTCAGCGATGAGCTTGTCGGTCAATGAGTCCACCCTTAACGGAGAGTCCGTTCCTGCTGCCAAGCAGGTGGAAGAGGATCCGGATTTCAAAGGGACATACCCTGTCAACATGTGCTACAGGGGCACTACAGTCAGCGAAGGAAGCGGCGTCCTGGAGGTCGTGGCCGTAGGAGACTCTACTGAAATAGGCAAGACGGCCCGCCAGGCGGCGGAAATTACAGGCGCGGCCACCCCTCTTAACAAGCAGCTCGACAGGCTCAGCGGCGTTATAGGCAAGGTCGGATTCGCAATTGCCGGGATAACATTCTTGGCTTTGGTCGTAAGAGGCTTCATCATCGGGGAACTGCATTGGGATTTGAGCCTGGAAACAGCCTCGGTGATCCTCGGATTTTTCATGATAGCTGTAACTCTGATAGTAGTCGCCGTGCCGGAAGGCCTGGCCATGAGCGTTACATTGAGCCTTGCGTACAGCATGAGGCGGATGACGGCGCAGAACACGCTTGTTCGCAAAATGCATGCTTGCGAGACGATGGGAGCCACGACAGTAATATGCACAGACAAGACAGGCACCCTGACCCAGAACAAGATGGTGGTCCAGCATTGTTCCATGGAAAAAGGCGACATGCTGTCGGAAGCCGTTTCCCTTAATTCTACGGCGCATCTTGATATAAAAAATGCAGGCAAGGAAGAAAAGGTCGTGCCTGTGGGCAATCCTACCGAAGCCGCGCTTCTGCTTATGCTGCATGACGGCGGCGTGGATTATAACGAATGGAGGAAAAAAGTAAGGCTTTTGGACAGGCTGGTTTTCAGCACTGAAAGGAAATACATGGCTTCAATTGTCGAGTCGGAGGCTGTGGAAGGGGCGGTCATGCTTTATATAAAGGGAGCTCCTGAAATAGTATCGTCGATGACATCCCTGTCGGAAGAGTCATACGGCAAGGTGCTTTCTGAAATCAGGGAGTACCAGTCCAAGGGGATGCGCGCCCTCGGATTTGCGGCTGCGGCGATCGAGAATTACGATCCTGCCGTCGGCATAGAAAAATATATCGAGCAGTATAAAGGCAAGCTGTCTTTCACCGGTTATGTGGCGATAGCCGATCCTATCAGGGATACGGTTCCTGCCGCGATGAAGAAATGCCTTGACGCGGGAATAAGCGTCAAAATCGTTACCGGCGACGTGTCCGCTACTGCCAAGGAAATCGCAAGGCAGTCGGGGTTGTGGACTGACAACGACGGCGATGAAGCAATAATAACCGGTTCTGAATTCGCTGCGTTGCCGGATGAGAAGGCGCGCGAGGCGGCCATGAGGATAAAGGTAATGTCGAGGGCAAGGCCTTCCGACAAGATGAGGCTCGTCAAGCTTTTGCAGGAACAGTCTCAAGTCGTTGCCGTGACAGGGGACGGGACGAACGACGCTCCGGCTCTGAATTATGCAGATGTCGGCCTTTCCATGGGCAGCGGGACATCAGTCGCGAAAGAAGCCAGCGACATAGTGCTTTTGGACGATTCGTTCGCAAGCATCACCAGCGCGGTGCAATGGGGCAGGTCCATTTATCTGAACATACAGAGGTTCATACAGTTCCAGTTGACTATCAACGTGGTGGCTCTGCTTACGGCCTTGGTAGGGCCTTTTATCGGAGTGGAATTCCCGCTGACTGTAACGCAGATGCTTTGGGTCAACCTCATTATGGATACTTTCGCGGCCCTTGCCTTGGCGACCGAGCCTTCCGATCCCGTAGTCATGAAGAACAAGCCGAGGAAAATAAGCGATTTCATAGTTACCAGGTCCATGGCGAAGAACATATTCGGGCAAGGAATACTGTTTGTCGCTGTCCTGCTGGCCATCTTGGTCTATTTTATGAAAAATTCCATAGTGGAAACAGCTGCGGACGGGACCGTGACAAGCCTTACCGATTACGAATTGTCCATGTTCTTTACGTTTTTCGTCATGCTCCAGTTTTGGAATCTTTTCAACGCGAGGGCGATGGGCACGAAAAAATCGGCTTTTTCCCATTTGGGAAGAAACAGGTCGTTCGTTTATATAGTGCTTCTCATCCTTGCTCTTCAGGTAATAATAGTAACTTTCGGAGGTGCGTTTTTCAGGACTGTCCCGTTGTCGTTCACGGACTGGATGGTCATAATTGGGGCAAGCGCGCTCGTAGTAGTCATTGGCGAATTGTCGAGGCTGGCGCGCAGGATGTCGGACAAATAATCACTGAGGCAGGCACAAAGGGGGGCTTTCTCCGTTACGCTTGATTCGAAAATCCTCATGTATGCCGGGTACGCTGCGGGTTTTCTATACAGGCCTTGGAATTCCTCTTTTGGGGCCGACCTCTTCAAAAACGATAAGAAGATGTTGAAGACGACATATAATTTGGAAGTCAGGTATTATGAAACGGATTTGATGGGCGTGGTCCATCATTCCAATTATATCCGTTATCTTGAATGCGCGAGGCATCAGTGCCTTGTGGAGCTCGGTTTGCCGATCGATTCAATCGAAAGGGATTACGGGATAATGATGCCTGTGACATCCGTAGAGTGCAATTATCATTTTCCCGCTAAAATGGGAGATGTCCTCCGCATTGAAAGCAGGATCGAGAAGATGCCTAAAGCGAGGATAGAGGTGCTCTCGGATATTTTCAACCAGGACGGAAAACTTCTTGCGGACGCCAAGGTCGTGCTGGGCTTTATCCATAGCGATACGAGAAAGCCTACCAGGATTCCCGAGTGCCTGCATAAGGCGTTTTCTCCCTATTTTGATAATGAATAGCAGGGTTTGCCATGATAGCTGTCAATAATGTTACCGTTTCATTCGGCGGATTCACTTTGCTCGATAATATAAATTTCCATGTCGGGGACAAGGACAAGATCGGCCTTGTAGGAAAAAACGGGGCCGGGAAATCCACTTTGCTTAAATTGATAGCCGGAATTTCCCATCCCTCTTCAGGCGATATATCGATGCCTTCCGGGATGACCGTGGGCTATCTGCCCCAGCAAATGGAGCATTCATCCGGCAAGACCGTAATGGAAGAGACCATGACCGCGTTTTCGCATATCGATCGGATGCAGTCCGACTTGGACAGGGTCATTAAGGAGATTTCGGAAAGGACGGATTATGAGTCGAAAGAGTACCACAGGCTTCTTGTGGAAATGAACGACCTTAATGACAGGCTGTCCATAATGAGCAGCGAGACCCGTTCGGCCCAATGCGAGCGCGCCCTTTCGGGCCTCGGTTTCAAGCGCGAGGATTTCGACAGGCCGACGTCTACATTCAGCCAGGGATGGAACATGCGCATAGAACTGGCCAAGATCCTGCTTAAAAAGCCAGGTGTCATGTTGCTTGACGAGCCTACCAACCATCTCGACATCGAATCGATAAGCTGGCTTGAGGATTATCTGAAGAATTATAACGGCTCGATAGTCCTTATTTCGCATGACAGGCGTTTTCTCGACAACATAACGAACAGGACCGTGGAAATCATGCTCGGAAAGATCCACGATTACAAAGTGCCGTATAGCCGTTATCTCGAATTGAGAAAGGAGAGGATCGAGCAGCAGAAAGCTGCATACGAAAACCAGCGGAAAATGATTGAGAAGACCGAGGAATTCATCGAAAGGTTCAGATACAAGCCGACAAAATCCAATCAGGTGCAGTCCAGGATAAAGCAGCTTGAAAAGTTGGACAGGCTCCAGATAGACGAAGTGGACAATGCCGTCCTGAACCTTAAATTCCCTCCGGCCCCGAGATCAGGCCAGGTCGTTTTCAAGTCGGCGGACGCGCAGGCGGCGTATGGAAGCAAAGTGATATTCTCTCATGCCAATGTCATAGTCGAAAGAGGAGAGAAGGTCGTTTTCGTCGGAAGGAACGGAGAAGGCAAAACTACTATGGTAAGGCTGATAATGGGAGAATTGCAGCCGAGGGAAGGGGAGTGTTCTGTCGGGCATAACGTTTCTATAGGATACTATGCGCAGAACCAGGAGGACGTGCTTGCAAAAGAGGATACTGTTTTTGAAACATTGGACAGAATCGCCGTAGGAGACATAAGAAAAAAGCTCAGGGACATACTCGGGGCGTTCCTTTTCAGGGGAGAAGACATAGACAAGAAAGTCGCTGTTCTCAGCGGAGGCGAAAGGGCGAGGCTGGCAATGGCGAAGCTTATGTTGAATCCTTATAACCTGCTTGTCCTTGACGAGCCGACAAACCATATGGACATAAAGTCCAAAGACGTGCTTAAACAGGCCCTGAAGTCGTATGACGGCACGTTGATAATGGTTTCCCATGACAGGGATTTTTTGGACGGGCTTGTCGACAAGGTTTATGAATTCAAGGACGGGAAGGTAAAGGAACATCTTGGAGGAATATCCGATTTCCTTGAGAAACTCAAGATAGAGAACCTTTCCGACATTGAAAAGAAGCCTGAGCCTAAACCCAAGCGCGAGGCTGGTAATGGAAGCAAGAATTCCGAAGGACAGGAAGTCCAGCATGAAAAGAAAAATCCAGGCGCGCAGGCTGGCGGAAGGAAGATTATGCTGAGCAGCAAGCAGAAGAATAAAATAAAAAAATGCGAAGATCGCATAGCCGAACTGGAAAAGCAGATGCAGGAGATAGAGGACAGCCTTGCGGCTCCTTCTGACGAAGACGACATAGTCGCCTTGTCTGCCAAATATAACGAACTTAAAATTGAACTCAATGCATGCATGGACGAATGGGTGGCATGCAGTTCGGAATTTTAAAAAATCATCATATGGAAACGTCAAGAAAAAATAATAGCGGAAAATACCGCAAGATTGCCGGCGGCAGTCCTGCCGTGGATAAAGGGCAGTTTTATATATTCGGGATACATCCTGTAGAAGAAGCCGTCAAGTCCGGAAGGAAGATAGAAAAGGTGTATTTGAAGCAGGGGCTTGAGGGCGAATCGTTCCGCAGGCTGCTGGATCTATTGAATGAAAAGAACGTGCCTTTCCAATTCGTTCCTTATGAAAGGCTCGCGAGGCTGTCGGCCTCCGCCCATCAGGGCGTAGTCGCGGTTATTCCGAAAATCGAGTATTCGGATTTCGATTCCGTGCTGGAGGCTTCTTCCAAAGAAAAGAATCCCGTGTTCGTTCTGCTGGATTCCGTTACTGATGTCCGTAATTTCGGGGCCATAGCAAGGACTGCCGAGTGTACGGGAGTGTCGGGAATAGTTGTCCCTGCAAAGGGAGCGGCTGCCTTGAACGCGGATGCGATAAAGGCTTCGGCAGGCGCGTTGTTGAGGATGAATGTATCTAAGGTGCCGAATCTGAGGGCGGCGATTTATCTTCTGAAGCAGTCGGGTTTCAAGATAGTCGCCTTGACGGAAAAATCGGATGCTGAAATATATTCTGTCGGCATGAATTGTCCCATAGCGTTCGTCATGGGATCGGAGGGCAGCGGAATATCCCGGTCTGTCCTCGACCTGTGCGATGAAAAGGCCAAGATACCGATGCATGGGAGCATCGGCTCTTTGAATGTTTCGGTCGCTTCAGCCGTAGTCCTGTATGAAATGTACAGGCAAAGGATAGGTTAGTCTTCTTCTTCAGGTTCTACGTAGATATAGAATGCAAGCGGCTGGTATGAGGGAACTCCCTGCCTTCCGTCGGTATTGCCGTTCTCTCCGTAGCCCATGTCGGACCAGAACACGGCAATCGCTTCGTCCCCGTATGACATCATTTTTAGGGCTCTGGCAAAGCCTTCGCATACGCCTCCGCTGGTCGCCGTTCCGTTGGAACTTAAAGACGAGGAGGTCATGCCTTTGTATGTCTCGTCATATATGACGGAAAGCCCTTCCGAATAATCCGTTTCCGAATCGAATATGCCGAATTTCCTTGCGCTGTCCGCTATGTTCGTATCGAATACGTATCCGTCGAGAAGCCTTCCGATATACCTGCAACTGACTTCCGTGCTGCTTTCAATGGTATCCTTCCCTGCGTCGTGCAGTTTCTTGAAGTAGAACCCGTATTTTGTCGAATCCGTCCCCGGATAGTATTTGCGCATGTAGCTGGCGATAGTGTCTATTTGGTACTGTGCCATGTCGGTTATCACGTCCGTTATCTTGAATTTGTACCTCATGTTAACGCTGTACTCGTCGTCCGAATAGCTGTTGTCGGTGACTATGTTAGTAAGCCATGGAGGTATTATCGCGTCTATCTCGCTTCCCTGGTTGACCGACCATAGCAGTTCTTCCATTCCCCTGGTCTGCGAATTTTTCTTGAGCATGAATATGGTAGGCCCGTAATAGTCCCTGACGTCGTATTGCCCGAGCTCCTTGCATTTTTCCTCGTCCGATACCCAGCTGTATATCCCGTCGAGGGTCATTTCTTCATAATACGCGTACAATGCCGTAGCGTTGGCGGCGGGCATGCCCTGTCCTATCTTATGATCGAGGATTACGAGCCCGCTTTCTTCCGGCACTACGTTCGTGCCGTGTTCTTCATTGTATTTTTCGACAAAGGCTTCAAGGATTCTTTTCTGCCTGGCGTCCGTGGTGTCGTTTTCAGGTTCTTTGGCGCAGGATGCCATCATCAATGCTGCGGCCGCGAATAACAGGGTTCTGGTATATGCTTTCATATGATGCTTTTGCCTTTATCTTTTCACTACTTTGACTATTTCTATTTCGTACAGCAGGGCCGACATTTTCGGTATATTGTAGACGAAGCTGTTGTAATATCCGTATTTTGCCGAAAACAGGATTTCGCAGCATTCTCCTTCCCTTGCTCCTTCAAGGCCCTTGTTCAGGCCCTGTATGATATCAGGGTCTCCTGCGACTATCCCTTTTGCCTGGTATGTCGCTCCTGTCAGCTGGAATCCTTCTTCCAAGGCGGTGCTCATTATGTTTGTATCGAACAGGTCGCCTTTTCTGTTGTTGAATATGTATCCCGCATAGTTCATGTAGACGGAATCGCCTTTTTCTATGACAGGGGCGTTTACGGCTATCGAATCTTCGTTCAGGGTGATCCTGTTGCTGCCGTTGTTCCTTGTTACCGGATAGTTGTCCTGCATGGAAGCGATATAACTGTCTATGTTGGCCTCTTGCTGGGAAATCGTGACTTCCCTGTCCTGTTTCGCGCAGGCGCACATGGCGACTGACGCCGATATTATGATCGCCTTTATTTTATTTGCTGTCTTCATTCAGTTCGAACAGTTTTTCATCCATGATGTATTTTTCAAGGCATTCTTCAAAATACATGCCTGCTTTTTCCGTTTCCATATCTATTCTTCCGCCGGCTGCTTTCAGATGGCCTCCTCCGCCGAAATATTTTTCGGCCAGCTTGTTTACCGGATATTGTCTCGAACGCAGTGAAACCCTTGTGCCTCCGTCGTCGTTATGGGAAAAGAGGGCGGAAAATTCAACGCCTTTTATGCTGAGCGGAATATTGACGAATCCTTCGGATTCCCCGTTCCTGAAATCGAACCGTTTTTTAGTCGCGCTGTCTATTATCATGTACGCGGACTTGAGCCTGTCGTTGAAGACAAGCGAATTCTCAAGCAGATAGCCGAGGAGGCTCAGCCTTTCCGGCCGGTATCCTCCGGTAACTTTCTGTTGCAGGCATTCCTTGTCCACGCCGAGATCCATCATTTCTGACGCAATCGATAAAGTCCGGGGAGTCACGGAATTGGAAAAGACATTGGTGTCGGTGAGGATTCCGCAAAACAGCGCGTTGGCGCATTCGATGCCTAACAGGCGCGTGCCGTTTGACTTGTCCAGCTCTTTGAGTATGTCGTACATGTATTCGCATGTGGAGGACCTTTGCGGTTCCGAGAATGCCATTGCGAATTCGTCGAGCGCCGGAAACGGATGGTGGTCGATCAGTATCCTGGGCGCGCCGCATTGCCTGAGGTCATGCTCAAGGGACTTGCTTCTTCCGAGATTATTGAAGTCGAGGCAAAAAACCAGGTCGGCTTCTTTTATCATCGCGGAAACTTTTTCCGGTTCGGATTCCTTATACAGGAAATTCTTCGATTTGGTATAATCCGTTATGAATGAAAGGTTGTCCGGCATCCTGTCAGGCGTGGCCATTTTCACTTCGTGGCCGGCCGCTTCGAGGTATGCGCATAATCCGCACATGGAGCCTATGCAGTCCCCGTCCGGATTGGGATGCCCTACGATTGCAATCTTTCGCGGATTGCTCAAAATATCCTTTAAATCCTGTATTTCCGCCATTTCCTGTTTATGTGGTTGCGCGCCCTCGTTATCCGTCATTGCCTGGATGCCGCTTTGCCGGCGCGTTCAAAATGTTTACAAAATTAAAAATAAATTGTGTGGACTAAATATTTATTTTACTTTTGTAGGGCAAATAAAACAGATATAACGCAAATATAAAATACAGCAAATGAAAAAAGTTTTAACACTAATCATTTTTCCTATTATCATAGTAGTGTTGGCTTATGCTTTGTATGCCAGCATAAAAGCTCCTGTCGATCTAGACAAGGAGATGAACCGTAGAAAGAATGTGGCCGTTGAAAGGTTGCAGGACATAAGGGAACTGCAAGTGGCTTTCAAGGAAAAATACGGCAAATTCACAGGCAGCTTCGACACGTTGCTTAATTTTTACAAGAACGATTCCCTTATCGTGGTAAGGCAGGTCGGCTCTTACGACGACTCTTTGGCTGTTGCTGAAAAGAGGGTTTACAGGGACAGTTCAAGCGTAATGGTAAGGGATACGCTGCTTAAAGGAAAAGGTTCCATAATAGATTCGCTCAAATATATTCCTTTCTCTAACGGCGATACCGTAATCATGACCGCTGTGATAAAGAAAGTGTCAGGGGTGAACGTTCCTTTGTTCGAGGCGTGCATGCCTTTCGACAATCTTCTTGAAGGAATGGACAGGCAGTACATCATCAATGAAAAAGCCAAGAGAAACGACACAGGCCGTTATCCTGGCTGGAAGGTCGGCGACATAACCATCCCTAACAACAATGCGGGCAACTGGGAATAATATGAACTTTGTTCATACCAAAGATTTAAGATTATCCATTCAAGTAGAATTGAGTGGATTTTCTTTTAATATCTCGGACAAGTATTCGGTGCTGCATGCAGAAGAGAAGAAATTCGTGTCGGCCGCCCAGTCGGATTTTTCCGAGGCGGAACTCGAATTTTCGGACACGATTAATGCCATCCCTTATTTCAGGCGGCAGTATTCTTCTGCGGATCTGTATTACAAGACGAGGAAGTTCATACTCGTCCCTAAAGAGTTCTACAATGAAGATACCGCAGAACAGGAATTTTCCTCGATATGGGAATTGAAGCCTTCTGAAAGGCTGTACATGTTCGTTTCCGAGAAATTTTCCGTTGTCGCTGTCTATGCGATTCCTGTCGGGGTATTCATGCATTTCATAAAGCTTCAGCCGGACATAAAGTATTTTCCGTCCATAAGGAAGCTTTTTGAAAAGGCGGAATCTTCTTCATCGGATAGTTCCGTTTATGCCGTATGGGACGGCTCTTTGCTTGAAATGCTTGCTGTCAGGGACGGAAAGCTTTTCATGTGCAATGCCTATGATGCGAAAGATACGGCTACAGTCCTGTATTTTCTTTTGAATGCAATCGATTCGGCCGGCTTCAAAAGGACTGACGTTCCGGTAAGTTTTTTCATGCAGAATCCTGTAGGCGAACCTTCCGATGAAAACAAGGAATTCAAGGAAATGCTTTCTTCATACATCGGAAAAATAGAATTTTTGTCGTTATGAGAATAATAGGAGGAAACTTGAAAGGGCGCACGATTCTGCCTCCTTCTTCATTCAAGGCGAGGCCTACGACGGATTTTGCCAAGGAAGGCTTGTTCAATACCCTTGCGGGCATGATAGATTTCGAAGAAGTATCCTTGCTCGATTTGTTTTCCGGAACAGGGAGCATAAGTTACGAGTTCGCGTCAAGAGGGTGCAGGGACATTGTTTCCGTGGAGATGAATCCATTGCATAGCGGTTTCATCAAAAAGACAGTACACGCTCTCGGTATTTCCGGCATGCAGGCCGTCAGGCATAACGTGTTCGATTTTCTCGGCATCTGCACCAAGAAATTCGATGTGGTGTTTGCCGATCCTCCGTATGACATTTCAGGATTCGGAGATATACCCGGCAAAATTCTCGGCAAGGACATATTCAAGGACGGAGGCTTTCTTGTTTTCGAGCATCCCGGTTCTTATGATTTCTCGTCGGATCCAAGATTCATTAAGGCCAAGAAATATGGCAATGTCCATTTTACGTTTTTCAACGGCGGCTTATTGCAGGACGACGTGAATCACGGGCGGTAGCCGCTTTGCCTGTGAATTCAACGGATCGCAGATAAAGCACGGATAAACTTTGCGGATTCAACACCGAAGTGCAACAGTCAGCGGCCCGCGGGCCGCTGACTGTTGCACTTCTCGGCCGGGAGGCATAGGGGGTGGGCAAGACAACCTGGGGCAATGATGCAACACAAAAAAAACAAAAAGGGGAACCGAAGTTCCCCCAGGACCAATTAATTTTGTGTTGCGTATGTATAAACAATTGACCCGGGAGCAAAGATACGCAATCTATCTGGGA
>CALUPD010000009.1 GCA_944322605.1 uncultured Bacteroidales bacterium
GCGTTTGTCCATATTCTGTCTCTTCTTGGCTTTTGAACAAGAGAAAAATATAGCGTAACGAACGCTTTTTCAGTCTGTTCGCTACGCTTTACTCAAATTTGCTATTCCGTTAGGTGTTTATTTTAAGCGAAAAAATCCCGGCTGCAAAGCGGCCGGGATTTTTTATTGCATCGTATTTTCAGTGTGCAGCTGTCAGCTGCCGGTTTGATAATTATCCGCAATGATAGAAAGTACGTACTATTTCGAGCATGAGATCCGGGTTCTTTGCTATGCGGTCTCTCAAATCCCTGTCTTCGAAACTTTTGAGCCTTGCAATAACGCCGTCGATCATCTTAGGGCTGAAAATGTCGTATTTTTCGAAATATTCCCTTTGGCTGTCAAGAGTTTCTGCTGATGACACGCAGCTGTCTGGCAGTTGTTTGAGAGCTGCTACCTTGTCTTTGTATTCAGCCTTGTGGATGTCTACGTCAACATAGCATTTTTCAGCCACTTCAAGGGCGTTCGGCATTTCGAAGCCGTGCCTTACTGCAACGCACAGGCTGGCGAGCAACTGGTAAATGTCGGCTGACGCGTCAGGCGATCTCATTTCGACAGTCTGCTTTCCTGTAGTATCCATGAGGGACGGCCTTTCATATGGGTTTGCAGCCTGGCACATGTCTGTTTTGGAAGTCCATCCGAGAGGAACCCTGACAAGCACCGAGCGGTTGCGGTCTCCCCAGCAGATGTTCGTAGGGGCTTCCTGATGAGGAACAAGGCGAAGGTATGATGTAGGAACCTTGTTTCCGAATGCGGTAATTGAAGGGGCCAATACCATCATTCCGGCTATTGCCTTGCGTGCCGTTTCGGAGAGGACTCCGTTTTCAATCATCATGTTCTTGCCGTCTTTCACTATTCTCATGTGGACATGCATTCCTGAACCTGCCTTGCCGACAGTGATCTTAGGAGCGAATGTTACGGAAAGGCCGTATTTGTATCCGAGGTTGCGGATAATCCATTTTGCAAGCATCAACTGGTCTGCTGCTTCTTCTGCCGGAACAGGGAGGAACTCTATTTCGTTCTGTTCGTAAACCTTTCCTTCGAGTGTGAAGTTTCCTACTTCATTGTGTCCGTACTTGATGGAAGCTCCGGTAGAAGCTATGAGGTACATGCATTCCGTCCTGAATTGTCCGAATTTTGAGAACGGTGCGGATTCATGGTATCCTTTCTGGTCTTTTGCAGGGAACATTTCATCGTCTTCGGCGATAACATAGTATTCAAGTTCTCCCATTGCGTGGAATTCCATTCCGCCAGTGACTTCCTTGAATGCCTTGCATGCTTTTGTCAAGGTGTATTCAGGCGAGCTTTCGAGAGGCTGTCCGTCCTTGTTGAAGAATGAGCAAAGCATTGTCAGGGTAGGTATTTCCGCAAAAGGATCGACGAATGCGGTCCTGAAACGCGGAATGACGTACAGGTCGCTTCCAGCTGCCTCGATGAACGAGAACAGGCTCGATCCGTCCACGCGTTCTCCGCATGAAAGTATCGTATCCAAATATTCGTCGCTGTTTATTACGAAATTCAAGGTTTTGAGCCTGGTGTCTTCAGCAGGATACATGAAGTTCACCATTTTGATGTCATTTTCCCTGATAAAGCGGATTATATCCTCTTTTGTAAATTGTGAAGCCGGTTTCTTGAGATAAGAAACTACTTTGTTCGGGCTATAAGCAAAATTCATCATTACTGTTTAAATTGTTATATAATATATTTATTATAATGTCGGTAAAGATATGAAATTTTATATTATCGGCAATATTAAAAAGTTGTCAGCAGCATGATCGCCGTTCCTTCTTCAGCCTTGTATTTTTTCAAGAGCTTAGGGTCTTTCGATATTTCGATGCTTTTAATCGTATGTGGAGGATTATGCTTGAAACTTTCGTAATCGGATTTCTTGCCGTTTACGACGAACAGCATCCTTCCTTCCCGTATTTCTTTTCCAATCCCGTTGAAAAACGGGTGTATTTCAGGCAGCATGCAGTCTCCGTGGCGAGGCCTTTCCGGTCTTGCGGCATGATGCCTGTGGCGGGGATTTGCGGCTTTGTGGTGCATGCATGGAGGAAATTCGCTGTTGCCCGGGACAGGATCTTCCGCTACTCTGGCAGGAACTTTTTCAGGACTCATTCCCGGGCCTTTGCCTCCGATGCTGTTTTTTACCCTGTCCGGAGTGTTTCCGCATGTAGGAATAGGGTTCCGCCTTTCATTCCTTTCGCGAATCGCTCCATTAGGCCTTTGCGCATGTACGCACTCGTCGCATTGGATGCCGTAGATAAATGATACGGACTGGTTGCCGTTTTCGTCTTTCAGGATTTTTATGGCAGACAGCGGGCATCCGTTCCCGAAACAATCGAATTCGCCGTCCAAAGCACCGTTTATTATGCATTTGATTCCGGAAATGTCTTCTGTCATCCCTGCCAGATCTTTCAGCATGGATGAATCGGAAACGATATTGCCGTCATTGGAGATGATTTCGCAATTTCCGCAGTTATTTGATACGGTAATGCATTTCGTGTCCTTTCCGTTTCCATAAATTACCGTGGCCTTGCTTTCGTTTTGCAAGGTGTCGCCGTTGCAAATTATGATTTTCTTGGAAAAGCAACGTGATCCGTAGGCATTTTCATCCGTGATATTTTGTGCGCCTGCAATATTGAATACCATTCCGCTTATTGCAAAAAACGGCGCAACCGCCTTTAGAATATGTTTACCCATAATATGTCGTTTTATTATCCATAGGGCAAATGTCATGCCATCTTTAAGCATGTATTTTTGTGATATAGTTCGCAATATGCATTGGCGGCGCAGCATCGCCCGCTCTCCGTCCGGACTGTATGCCTTTTTACGGCAGTCCGTTCGCAAGCTGCGCGGCATTCGGATTCAAGCCTTCGTGAAAGCACGAATCCGCGCAAGTTCCTGCGCCTTTGCCAATGTTAAAAATACGTTAGTTCTTCGTAAAAATTCAGTTTCCGAAAGGACCAAGACTCTCGCCGCAGTTTAAAAATCCTGTAGGCATCTTCGTAAATGAAACGCAAAAGCCGTCAGTATTTTTGCCGGCATATTTAAAAGTCTTTTAGCTCTTCGTAAAGCCTTTGGACAGGCAGCCCCATCACGTTGTAGAAAGATCCTTTTATCCCGGTGATGCCGATGTATCCTATCCATTCCTGGACAGCGTAGGCGCCGGCTTTGTCATATGGCTTGTATTTGTCGACGAAATATATTATTTCATTTATGTCCAGTTCTTTGAAGCTTACGGTGGTTTCTGCGGTGAAACTCTTTCGTTTTTCATCGGACCTGATGGTCACTCCTGTAAGCACCTTGTGGTCCTTCCCGGAAAGGAGTCCGAGCATCCTTATCGCATCGCTTCTGTCATGGGGCTTTCCGAGAATCTGTCCTGCGCACAGTACCATCGTGTCTGCCGTTATCAGTATTTCCCCCGGCTCCAGATTTCTTGCGAAGGCGTCCGATTTTTTGTTCGAAATATATTCCGGAATGCCTTCAAGCGGCATTCGCGGGTCATAAGATTCGTCGCACTCTCCGCATAATTCTATTTTGCAGTCTATGTCCAGGCCGGCGATGAGTTCTTTTCTCCTCGGTGATGCCGATGCGAGTATGTATTTCTTCGTTTTCATTGCATGTTCCATTTTCCGTGAATTTTCATGACCTGTTCGATTAATTCGCGCACGCAGCCTTTTCCGCCGTTTTTGTTGGAAATATGGTCGCAGATTTCCTTCACTTCTTCGGAAGCGTCGTTCGGGCATACGGATATTCCGCATATTCCGAGAATCGGAATGTCAGGGATGTCATCGCCAATGAAGGCCACTTCTTCCGGCAGTAACCCGTATTTTTCGCAGAAATTCATGAACGGAGGAATCTTGTCTCTTGATTTAAGGTATACGTCTTTTACGCCTATGCCTTCGAATCTTTTTATTATGCTTTCGGAACTGCCGCCTGTTATTATGGCTATGGGATAGCCTGCCGCCACGGCGCACCTTATCGCGAATCCGTCTTTCGAATTGTATGTCCTAAGCAGGTCTCCTGAGGGAGTGCATAACACTGAGCCGTCGGTGAATACTCCGTCCACATCGAAGGCGAACGCCTTTATTTTATGAAGGTATGCCTTGTAATTCGGATGTTTAGCTTCTTTTAGCATTGCCATTTCATTTGTTTTTCTGTTTTTCCTCTATGGCTTCTTCAAGTGTCATGCCGCAAAAGTCCTTCATTATTTCAGATGATATGAATTCATACATTTTGCGGTGTCTTTCGAATCCCATTTCCGAAAGCAGGTCCATATGCTTTTGCATCGTTTTGACATCTCCGCGTCGGGCCGGTCCTGTTATCGTAAGCTTCGGATCGAGCATGAGAAAATATTTTCTTACGGTTTCTATTGTTACTGGAAGCAGGTAGATAGGATTGTCTTTTACGATTTCATGGGCCATTTTGATCATGTAGTTGACGAAATTGCAGCTGAAAACGGCTGCGGCGTGCATCCTGAGCCTGTCCCGCGATGACATGAACTTTGATTCAGCTCCTAATTTTTCCGCAAGCAGGGGAAGGATTTCCGCCGTTTTTTCGTCGGATGCTTCGATCAGGAACGGCACTATTTTGAAATTCACGTTTTTTGCGTAACTCAAGGTCATTAAGGGATAAAACACTCCGTAACTTTTTCCTGTGCATTTTACCGCATCAGAAGGCGTTGCGCCCGAAGTATGGACGACAATGCATTTGTCGTAGTGCTTGGAGCCTGCAACAAGGCGAGCCGTTTCTTCTATGGCGTCATCGCTTACCGCTATTATTATCAGGTCGCACAGAGGCATTTTGTCCAACGATTCGTAATATGACGTATTTTCTTTGTTCTTGTTCAGGGCTCTGACTAATTTTTCTCCGTTTTTCCGGCTTCTGTTATAGACCGACGTTATATTCAGCCCGGCCTCGGCAAGTGCTATGCCTAACCTGAACCCCATATTTCCCGCACCGATTATTGCAATGCTTAGATCGTTTATGTCCATTTCGGATATGTTTAAATTCATGCAAAACTACTAAAATTGTCAGAATACTCCGACTCGTCCCGCCAATGAATTCTGCCCCGTATTTTATTTCAAAAAATATTTGCAAATTGAAGAAATGTGCATATCTTTGCAATCCCGAAAGGGGAGAGGGTCGTCGGATGGCCCGTATTTGAAAAGAATGGTGTGGTAGTTCAGCTGGTTAGAATACGTGCCTGTCACGCACGGGGTCGCGGGTTCGAGTCCCGTCCGCACCGCCAAAAGATTTGGCAAATTAAAGCAAATCCTTGAAGTCCAACCACTTCAGGGATTTTTTCGTATATGCCGATAAGGCAAAATACGACATTCTGGAGCAGTCTGAAGGTGGACTA
>CALUPD010000010.1 GCA_944322605.1 uncultured Bacteroidales bacterium
CCGCCTCTTCCCGAGAGGCGGACTGGCCGCCTTATTTGCATTTGTTGTCATTGCTGCCGCTTCGTCAAATTATCTATCCACGGCACGTTGTTTCAATTGTTTAATTATCAGTCGTATAATAAAGATGCGCGTGGACTGGTCATGTTTTTGAGGAGCATTAATCCACGATTTGACTTGGTATATCGTTGAAAATAAAATATTTATAAGTGCAGGGCGTGGATGAATAATTTTATGGCCTTGTCGTAAAATGGATTTTGGTCAGGCACGGCTACAGAAATGGATGGATTCGGAATTTGCCAATCGTGCCTGGCAGATGCAGTGGTATGCGCTCTTGAATGAAATGTGAAAATATGCCGGGATGCTCAGGCTGGCTTTATGCCAGATGTCGCATCCCGGCTTGCGGCTCGATTCCTCTCCGTTGTCGCTTCGCGGCAATGACCGCTGCGCCTCGGCATGGCTTTCAAGCGAGCTTGGCAGTGTCGCGCACGGCTTGCGTATTTCCGCTTCGCGGCAATGACCGCTGCGCCTCGGCATAGCTTTTCAAGCAAGCTTGGCAGCGTTGAGCTCGGCTTGCGTATTTCCGCTTCGCGGCAATGACCGCTGCGCCTCGGCATAGCTTTTCAAGCGAGCTTGGCAGCGTTGAGCACGGCTTGCGTATTTCCGCTTCGCGGCAATAACCGCTGCGCCTCGGCATAGCTTTCAAGAGAGTTTGGCAGCGTTGAGCTCGGCTTGCGTATTTCCGCTTCGCGGCAATGACCGCTGCGCCTTGGCATAACTTTCAAGCAAGCTTGGCAGTGTTGCGCACGGCTTGCGTATTTCCGCTTCGCGGCAATAACCGCTGCGCCTCGGCATAGCTTTCAAGCAAGCTTGAAGCTCTGCCGAGGCTTGCGGGTTATTTTAAAGCAGCGAGGGCCTTGTCGTAGTCAGGTTCGTTTACGATGTCGCTGACGTATTCGACATGTTTTACAATCCCGTCTTTGCCTACCACGACTATGCCTCTTGTAAGAAGCTGGTTTTCCTTTATCAGGAATCCGTATTTTTTGCCGAATTCCGAATTCATGAAGTCCGAGCAGGTTTTTACCCTGTCTATCCCTTCAGCTCCGCAGAATCTGCCGAGCGCGAAAGGAAGGTCCTTTGAAACGGATATTATCACCGTGTCGGGATCAAGGCTTGTGGCTTTTTTATTGAATGTCCTTGTCTGCATCGCGCAAACGCCCGTGTCGATTGACGGAAATACTGAGATGACGACTCTCTTGCCTTTGTAGTCGCTAAGTTTTACCGGAGCGAACCCGTTATCGACGACAGTGAAGTCGGGAGCGATGTCTCCTGCCTTTATTTCGTTTCCCAATAATGTGAGCGGTGCGCCGTTCATTGCGGCGATGCCTTTTCTTTCCTTCAGTTCCATATTTTCAGATTTTAAAAATTATAAACTAAAATATGGAATGCAAAAAGCTTGCAATATTTTTAAGCGAGCCGCAAAAATTGGATATAAAACTTTTTGCGGCATGCTTGGAGATTCGGTTTACATGATTCCGTAAAAATATTTTTCGAGCCTTTCCAACAGCATGGGCAGTCTTTTGTTTCTGCGGAACCTTATATCGGACAGCAAAATGGAAACAAGCCTGCCGTATCTGTAAATGCAGTACGGGGCGGGCAATATGATGGCGCAGGCCAAGGCTGCCGGCTGCCAGCTCATGCCGGAAAAAAGAATCACGGCATAGGCAATAAACAGCACCGGCCATGCTACGGCGAATCCTATGAATCTGAAGGTGTTTATGAATGCCTTGTCTTTCAATAGCCTTTCTGCCAATAAGTCCGCAATTGCAATCGGCATGGAAGGTATGGACCATGCAATCGCAAAAGGCAGCAAGAGAACGGCGGAAAATGACCGCATGGCGATATTCGCGCGGCCGGGCCTGCGTATTATGGAGCATATGCGAATCTTTTTTGCGGTCCTTTCATCATGAACAAGATTCCCGGTTTCCATTATTTCAGGGAAGGCGGGAGCTTGCATTATGGACGCGGCGGCTGCGTTGTCTTCCGCGATTCTTTCCGCTATCGTGCTTTCTGCGTTTTTCCGGTTTGAGAAAGAGCCGCAGCCGGTTGCGCGGCGATTTTTACGCATGGCGGCGAGGATTCTCGAACAATCTATGAGCGAATTGTAGTTTTCATCGAAAGGAACATGGAAAATGAGTTTTTTCATTTCCTTTTCAAGGTCGTCCCGCATGATGTTCATAAGAGAGTTGGTGTCCGTTTCCGGATATTTTTCCATGTAGCCGGATATATAAATGGGTTTCCCTACGGTGATTGCCTGCGTGCCGAAAAACCTGAAATAATTGCTGTATTCTATTCCTACCGGCATTATGCATACAGGCGATTTGACATCGGGATCCTTTTCGGCTTTTAAAGCGATTCTGAATATGCCTTTTTGGAGAGGAGTTATAAGGGAATGCTCGTAGCGGTGCGTCCCTTCGGGGAATATCACGAACGGAACGCCGTCGCGGAGCACGTCCACGGCTTTTTCAAACGTGTCCCCGTTATTTTTCATATTGCGGATGCCGTCCCTCATCCTGTTGATAGGCATAAGCTTGAAAAAATACAGGATCTTTGCGACATGCGGATTCCTGAAAATGTCGGCCCTGGCCACGAACACCTTTCTTTTGCCATCCATGAAAATCATGGACAGGGCGTCCGTCATCCCGCTTGTGTGGTTAGGGGCGTAGATGATTGCTGCATTTTCTGGAATGTTTTCCAGCCCGCGTATTTCGGTTTTCCTGTATGTGGAACGGAAAATTTTACCTGCATACCATTTTATCAGCTCATAAAATATGTTTTTGTCCTGGATCTTGCCCATGTTTCTGTTTTTGCCTTTGCAAAATTAAATATTAAATGCCGGAACTGGCATATTGTTTGACAGAACGGTTTAAATTGTTTAAGGAAAATTTTACGGTATGGAAATGGTGAAATCTTATAAGGAAGATCATGTTGTGAATTGTTACGAAACGGACATGTTCCAGGTATTGCGTCCGTTTTCTTTATTGAATTATGCCCAGGAAATGGCTTACAGGCATTCGACCCTGCAAGGCTTCGGATACGACGATCTGATCGGCAGGAATCTGGGCTGGGTGCTTTCACGTGTTTACGCGGACATAATCAAGGCTCCGAAATGGAAGGACAAAATAAGCATCGAGACATGGCACAAGGGGCAGGACCGTCTTTTTTCCGTAAGGGATTTTATCATAAGGGATGTAAATACAGGAGAGGCGCTTATAAAGATGACTACTTCATGGCTGATAATAAACTTTGAATCGAGGAGGATACACCGTTTCGAGAGGGTAGTGGACGAAAATGCAGATGTCGAGGATTATATTCTTCATGAAGATGCAGTGAGATCTCCTGCATATAAAATAGAAATGCCTGAAAACCCGGTTCATGCCGATTCTCACATGGTCAAATATTCGGATGTGGATTTCAACAGGCATGTGAATAACGCGAAGTATATAGAATGGTCGATGGACAGGATATTGGATGATATTCCGGAAGGTTCGTCCTTGAAATCGTTTTGCATTAATTTCAATCATGAAGCGGTCCTCGGGGACAGGATTTCTTTTTTCAAGGCAGTAAAGGATGTTGAAAAGGACGGAACGGGCGAGCGTCATATCTTCATGGACGGGTGCAAGGACGACATGCAGAATTTTACGGTTGAAATGGTATACGCCTGAAGCAGGCAATCTTGGAAGCCGGGTGGCATTGCCCTGCCGGCTGTTGAATGGCGTATGCCTGCCTGGCATCTCCTGGCCGGTCTTCCCGCAGGCATGAATAACGGTGCCGGAAAAGCTTTTGAAAGAGCTTTCCGGCATCGTTGTCGTTTTCGCGCATTGGATTGCAAAGGCGTGTTACGGCTTCACATACCATGGAATGTATGTTGCATTGTGACGTTTCCTTCCGAAAAATGTCCCGTTTTCACATATGTGGGTTACGACCCTGTCGTCGCTCAGTATTATTCCGTATGTGTTTTTGAACCATTCTGAAATAGTGTACATCTGTCCCGTATTCGAATCGTATGCATATCCAGACGAGCCGTTTCCTATGAAGCAGAAGAGTATGCCGTCGTCGGTCATTGTTTCCGAGCCGAAGTCCTCGTACTCGTCAAGTATTGCCAATTCCTCTTTTTCAAGGTCCATATAGGCAAGCACGCTTCCAGATGTCGGGACTCCTCCTGCGTCGATGGCTGTTTCATATCTTCCCGCAAGGTATTTCCCGTTTGGGGAGATGCGGTTGGTCTCGGCGTTCATTATAAATGCGCAAAGCATTTCTCCTTCATATTGCCCGATCCACGGATCTTCTATCATCACTGTCGCATAGTCGGCGTAATCAAGTCCGGGAAAATGCATTTGGCCGTCCTTCCAGTAAACGACACCGTAATTGTCCCATTCGGACCCGTAAATGACAGAACCGTCTGACGAACATCCTCTTGCCATTACTCCGCTTCTCAGTTCCGCCGATGCTGCGTTAATCTCCGGCATGGGCAGGATTTCCGGTGTCCCGTCCGTCCATTTTACAGGGCAATATCTTATTTGCGAGTCCATCGCGTAACCGACTATTATCCTGCCGTCCGATGACATGTTTTCTACTCCTATTTTCGAATATCCTTGCGGTACTGTGATGGGAAATGTTTCCCCTTCGGAAAATATCGCATATTCCATGTTGCCGGAATTCGCCACTATCATTTCCGCTCCATCGTCAGTTATCGCCACTATGTCCGAATATCCGGACTCTCCATAATCCGTTTTTTCTCCTGTTTCAAGATCTATCATCGACATGAAATAGCGGTAATTCCAGCCGTCTTCCATCAATTCGCTTTCAATGCATCCCAAAAAACGCCCGTTTCTTGAAATCACCGCCCTCGCTACGGAGAAAAGGTCTTCGAACTTTCCTTCAAACACGGCTCCGAGCTGGGATATTTTCAGGTTTTGCGTGACGGTTGCGGTGCTGAGCGTGATTTTGCCGCTTCTTTCTTCCGTCCCGGCGTTTTTGTCGGCAGCTATCAGGATAGTCTCTTTTCCGCTTCTTTCAGCATGCAGCCATTCGTTCCTGTTTTCCATCTCCCATTCCGTATTGCTTTTTACGGTTATTTCAATGGTATCAGTTTGGCTGTTGCCTTCTGCCCGTTCCGTATTGTCGAGCAGGCCCTCTCCGAATGCTTCATAGTCGTTGTCGTCTCCTATGGCATAGGTGAAATAATCGCTTTCATGGTCAGGTGTAAAAAGAATCCTGCACGAGGTGCTGTCTTTTGACAGTATGGAAATCCCTATCTGCGCGTTTCCAGGCATTTCCATTTCCTGCGTGCATCCGGTAATTGCAGGGAGCAGGGAGACCATGATTATGGCAGCTAATGAATTGCGTTTTCGGATCGCATGCCGGATGCTCAAGGAGAATCCGAGGGGTGTCATGATTTGGCGTGGAATCAGTCGTTTTTTCATAATCGTGAAATTTTAATGAACGTGAATATGCAAGTTTTAGAAAACCGCCTGCCTTGATTCCGTAGATGATTCAAGGAGCAGGCGGTAAAAATTGTCTGAACGGCCTGCTATTTTCTATCATATGCGCATGCCGATCATGACATCGTGTTATTCCGTAACAAGGACGAATTCAGGATAGCTCAGTCCTAAAGCAGTCTCAGTCGGTATCATTCCGTAGAACACATTGTCGGAAGGACGGTAATTTATCAGCATGTTGGATACTGTGAGACCTTTGTTTTCTTTCATCCAGTCCGTGACCCGGACGTAAGTATCGCTATCGAAATCGAATACAAGGCCCGTAGTCATTCCCATGGTAGGAGTTCCCCCGAAGGCAAGCCCCTCATCCGTCACGGTCATGGCTTCGGCTCCGCTCTCTCCGAAGTCCGCTTCAAGAAAATCTGCCATACCCGTTTCCGTATTCACGATAACAGGTATGCCACCGGAATATGCAGCCCCTATATATTTCCCGTTAGGGCTGACCGAATAATAGGAAGCGAATTTGTAGATTGTATTGACTACGATTTCCGATACCGGCTCAGCATAGTCAAAACCCGGATAAAACATTTTTCCGTCTTTCCAGTAGATAAGGCCCTGACGATCCCATTCCGATCCGTAAATGACAGATCCGTCGGCAGAACAACCTCTTGCATAAACGCCGTTGGTCAATTCGCTTCCTCCAGAATTGACATCCGGGACTTCCAACAATTCCAGTTCTCCGTTGCGCCATACTGCGGGAACGGATTGTTCCTCCTGGAATGCGATTGTACCGACAATGACAGAGCCGTCTCCGGACATGCCGCTATAATAAACGCTGTATGCATCCGGAGGCAAGGACATTTTGATTTCCTGATCATCGACGGCTATTGTCGAGACGAAGTTTCCGTCATCGGCATAGATGATTGTCCTTCCGTCATCGCTTATCGCCTGTATGTTTATGTAATAATATTGCGTCTTGTCGCTTTTGAAAGCGGGTATCGATGTTTCTTCCATTGTTTCGAGGTTGATCTTGACACCGTAATAGGTGTATTCGCTTGTTTCCATGTTGATGGTGGAATTCAAGTAGGCGGCATATTTGCCGTTAGGGGAAATGGCTCCCCTTGCTGTAAGAGGGAAGTTTATCATTTTTCCCGTGAACGATTTAGGAGTCTGTTCCACTATCATTTCGCACGAAGCGTTTTTTGAGAGGAATGCTACCGAGCCGCTTCTTATGGATTCGGTTTCATTGGCGCTCGCCTTGATTATGACGGAATCCCCGCCTGCGCGTGTCGCGCTGATCCATTCGTCATGGATTTCCATCTCCCATTCGGTGTCGGATTCCACGTTTATCACGCATGAGTCTTTCCCGTTCCCGTTAAACGTGTACGAGGTTCTTGAAATGTTTATGTAGCCCGTATTCGAGCTTTCATTCGTGCATGCCGATAATAAGGAGGCTACGGCAATAATAAACAATATATTTTTCATCTCAGTAGTTTTTGAATGGAGGAAAAGCGTTTGTCCTGAGCGGCAGGCAGGATTGCCGATTAGCCGCCTGGGAATGTCTGCCGTTTTCCTCCGGTTTGCCATTTAATTCGTTTGTTCGGTTGTCGTGTACGATACAAGAGTGGCCTCACACCACCCTTGGGTCGCGTTAGCGTTCATAGGGCAGGCCGCTGCGTAATATCTTGTTGAAGGAGAACCTGATGTTTCGGCAAAACTCATGGCCCCGTCTTTAAGATCTTTTGCATATGCGAAATAGAATCCCTGACTGAACAGGTACTCATGAAGATAGAATTCATGGTAGTCCGAAGAGTTCGCCACAATGTCGTCATACCATGCGGCATCTACCGTCTCATACATGAAGGCGAGGGTATTTTCGTCAGGAGTGAACGTATAGACCGCTCCCGCATAGGATATGTTTTCTACCTTGACATCTACATGCGCCTGCGGGGCGTTTTCGTCGAATCCCGGTTTCGAGAATTCGAAATGCCGGACGCCTGCAGGGTTAAGGTCCTTGTCGAAGAACAGCGCGTAAATTTCCATAGGCTGTCCGAGGGCAAGGGTCGGATCGGTATAAGAAAATTCCAGCGTTTCTGCCGTGGCCGTATGGCTCGGCATTACGCCAGGTATTTGTTCCCAGCTTTGCAACATTGCCACGTAATCCCCTCTCCAGCTTGTAGGATCCAGCGCAAGGTTGTCATATTGTCCTGCCGTGCTTATATAGCAGGTTATCTTGCCGCAGTTTCCGTTAGGAGTTATGGCGTATTCGCCCTTGTAGGCGTCCTGCGAGATTATTTCCAAAGTACCTGAAGGCACTGAACTTTCATCGGCGGTCGAGAACGGGATCTCGAAGAGCCTTGTTTTCGCTCCGCTTATGTCTTCTCCCTGCGCGTAAAATACATAGTCCCCCTCTTCAAGGTCGAAATAGCTTGCGCAATAGTATTCGACGATATTCTGCAGGATTCCGTCCTGAATCTCGCCCGCGAGGAACGCTTCTTTCTCGGATTCCTTTCCAAGCAGGTATCTGAAATTTATATAATCTGAAGTGAATTCTATCCTGAACGATGCCGAGTTGGAAGCTATAAACTGCGTCCGGACATTGTAGGCGTTGCTGTTGGTGGAAATGTCGCACCGTGCAAGTCCTCCGGGCTTGCCGGTTTTGTCGTAAGCCCTTGCGAAAACGGAATATTTTTTCCCCGCCTCGAGATTATCGAATCTTACTCCGAGTGAGTCGTTGCCTTCATGGCCGGCAATGCCGTCGGCAGAACCGTCTAGAAATGATTTTTCCATATCGGGAGTCCCGAGCATGTATTCGAATCGTACGGCGTTGGCTGACGGTACGAAACTTACTTCGAATGACGAGGTGTCCGGCGTTCCATCCCTCAGGATTTTGACTGTCGCCGCAGCCATGTCAGCGCCGTCGTCTTTCGAACATGAAGTGAATGCGGATGCTGCAACCATTAATATGGCTGCGATGCCTGATAATGCTTGTCTCATGTTTTTTGTTTTATTTGTGTTTATAAAATAAGGATCTATGTCTGTCGGATTTTATTTCTTCGTTAGTAACATTCCCCGCTGCATGTTCCGGCCCCGCAATGCGGGGTACTTTTCCGTTATCTGCAGCATTATTCGAAAGTTTCTTCGACAGGTGTTTTGCTTATAGGAAGGAATTTTCCGTCGGTGTCTATCGCGAAGACCCAGATATAGGAATTGTTTCCTGCGAATTCGCCTTTCCCGTCGTATCCGCTGATTTGCGTTTTTTCCGAGTACCCGTTATATGATCCGGACAGGCAGCCCTGTATGAACGAATTTTCTGTGATATAGTTAGTGTCGTCGCAGTAAACCATGGTGAAGAACTTCGACACATGTTCGTTAGGTGTCAGCTCGTATATAAGGGTGTATCCATAGATATCCGATTTTTTGCAGCTTAGGATTTCTACGCTTACGTTCGCCTGCGGATTCCCGTCGAATACGAACCCTTTGGTGCTTGCTTCGGTGATTATGCATTTTCCAGGCATGCCGTTTTCATCGACAGGACAGAATCCGAATACATAGTCGGTTTCCGCGTTCAGCCCCTCGAACTGGATTTCGCCGTCAGATGTGATGTACGTATAGGAATTGACCTTTAATGAATAAAGGAAATTGGACTCGTCGTAATATTGCTTTTCGGAATAGTAATATTGCACTTTTTGGGTGCCTTCTCCGAAAACGCAATCGAAGACAGCTTTTGTCTCGGTTATTTCCTTCAATGACACTTCGCAGGTGGCGTCTCCTTCGAAGTCTATGGAAGCGGTCGTTATTTCTGAATGTCTTATTTCACCGAGCTTGCCTTCTTTGTCTTTTGCCACGTAGACTGCCGTGTATGTCGTTCCTGGAGACAGCCACGATATGGTCGTGTCTTTTCCGGGATAGACAGGAATCCTCCGGAGCGCGTCCATGCCTGCCTGGTCAATATCGGACGGCGTGCCTTCTACGACATTGACGTATGCGCATTCCAGATTCCCGTCCGTATCCGGTTCGATCCTGAATGAGAATCCATCCAGAGCCGTTGATAACAAATTGAAATTGCATACGGCTGAAGATTCTCCTATGACAGGTTCTTCAAGTTCTATCAGAATCCATGTCAGTGCAGATTCATCCAACGTGCCGTCTATGAATTCAGGTATGGCGCCCGCATAGTAGGATCCCCCGAGTTCAATACCGTAATCGCTTACAAGATCCCATGTCCTGAGTTTGCGGGTTGCATTTCCCGAAAGTTCTGTATAGAGGACAGGAGTACCCCATCCCCGTTGCCGATATACGAAACGAAATCATATGAATCCGGATTAGGGATCAAGGATGTGCTGCCGGCTACCATATAGTATTTGCCGTATACCGATTCGTCCATTGTCATGTTTATATCCGCATCGTTGCATGAAATATTGCTGACTGTCATTTCGAACGGTCTCTGTTCGTATCGTGCGGTCGTAAAATCGGAAGAAATCACTTTTCCCTGGTAGCCTGTACTCGTTATTCCGAACACATGGAGCGTGTAATCCGTCTGTTCCTCCAGCCCTTGGATTATCAGTACCGAAGAACCTTCAGTAAATCTTATACGGGAGAATTCTTCCTTGCCCGGAACTGCGTTCCCTTTTTCTGTCACTATGTACCCTGCTTCAGAGGCGTTTGTGCTGATTATCCTCGCTGTTGCCCTGTCGTAGTCGGCTTCTATCTGTTCTATCGTTATTGCCGGCTCTATTTCCGTACGGAAAGTTTTATAGAACCTTTCCGATTCTTCTCCGTCCTTGTTTATGGCAGTCGCTATTATGGTGTACAGGGTGTTTTCTTCCAATCCTTCCACCTCATGTTCCTGCCTGTCTCCGCCATCGGCTTTTTGCAAAGGCATTGATTCTATTTCATCGTCTTCAGAAGCCACAGAGTAAGAATGCGATACCGCATTTACCATCGTCAGGGCGAATTTCACAGACGAGGATGTCTTTGACACCACTTCTATTTCGACAGATGCGTTTTCTGTCGTTACGACTGTCTTTTCCGACTGTTCAGAATCGATTCCGTCCGCATTTGTCGCGAACGCCACTATGGAGTATTCCGTCCCCTCTTCAAGACCTGTTCTGGTGACAGTCAGGGAATCAGATGTTTCGACTGTTTCGAAATTTTCGTTTTCGCCTGCCTTTGCGAACGAATAGGATACGGATACCGCATTTTCAGGTATCAGAGCGAATGATATCTCCTGAGCCGAAGCAGACAGTATCCTTATGTCTATTGCCGCCTCTTTTGCCGGTTCTTCCGTGCGGCATGACTGCAATGCCATGAAAAATCCTGTCATCACTGCCATGAATGATATGCGCATTGTCATTTTTATGACGGAACAGAATATGCTCCTTCTGTTTTTGCCTGTTTGAAAATCAAGTCCGGCATGATTGCCGGCCGGTCGGCCTTTTTCAGTTTTCATTGTGTTTCGTTTTTATTGGTTAATTTTGTCATAAAATTACAGAGCTGCGGCCGCAAAAACGTTGTAATAGTACAATATTTAAAATTCATAATAAATATGCAAGGAAATGGCATTACTCATGAACAATTAAGGGAACTTATTCAGGGAGAATCGAGTATAGGGATTCCGAGCGATCTGGTGGACAGAATGATAAATATTGCAGAAAGGTGTTCCTACAAGCCTAAAGAACCGGTCATAAAATATGGTACGGTCAACGATAATATATATATAGTAGAGAGCGGAATCCTGGAACTGCGATACTGGAACGGTGTAAAGGTATGTACATACGGGTTTGCCTTGCCAGGCACTTTGGTGACATCCCCGCAGTCTTTCTATCTGAAGAAACCCGCTTTCATGACTGTAAGGGCCTGCAGGAAGGCGACCGTCTTGAAGATAACAAGAAAGATGTTCGACCAAATCATGGACGACTCACATGAGTTCTGCAAAAGCATGTTCTATGTAGCGATGGGCCAGTTGTTTGCCAGCGAGAAGAAATTGTATGTCATAGGCGGAACCGCGAAAGAGCGTTATTTGTCGCTGCTCAAGAACAGGCAGGAAATAGTGCAGGGCGTTCCTATGAAGACTTTGGCGTCGTACCTCGGCATAACCCCGTCCTATCTTTGCCATTTAAAGCGGGCATTGGTGAAGAAATAAAGGCCTGAGAGAATCGGCGTGGTGGAAAACCATTGTTTCTAATAATCTTTCCTGTATTTCGATGGCGGATTAGTTTGTGCTTCTGCTATGCTGAATCGATGATCCATCTGATGTCATTCAGAAAACCTTCTTCTTTTTCAACATTTCATTCATGCCTAATCCTCCTTTGCACTGAGCAACTCCCAATAACCGCTTTTGTTGCTCCCGTGCCGACGGATAATATTGGCATTACGCAGCATGGCAATGTGCTTTCTGACCATCCTGTCTGAAATTTCCATCTGTTTTCCGATTCCGACGGCAGTAACCTGTGGATTTTCCATGATATGTGCAAGGACATCCCATGTCGTGTCAGAGAACTCGGGATGAAGCGACTTTAGTTTATCAGGAACTTTATCAGGAACTTTATCAGGAACATCTGCCATCAGCGGTTCTTCTTGATATTTCTTAAGCGCATTAAGGATTTCGTTCAGCATAAAATCAATAAACGGGCTACAGTCTGCCTGTTGCGTTTATTTTGTGTCTTGATTTTCCTGCGCGGTCTTGGTGACCAAGAGCTTGTCTATCCTCGGCCCGTCCATGTCGATTATTTCGAAATTGAAGCCGTTCCATTTTACGGATTCCCCTTCGGACGGAATATGTTCCATTTCATCGAGGACGAGTCCTCCCAATGTATTGTATTCCTGGTTGACTTCGAAGTCTTCCATGTCGAAATATTCCAGGAATTTGAATATCGAGCATTTTCCGTCGATCAGCCAGCTTTTGCCGTCTTCCCTTTCTTTTATTTCGACATTGCTTTCTTCTCCTGGGATTGAGCCTAAAAGGGCTTCAAGCACGTCCTTGTATGTGACTACGCCCTGAAGGGAGCCGTACTCGTCGTACACGATGCCGAACGATGTGTTGGATTGCTGGAGAAGTTCCATCATCTTGTATACTTCCATGTTGTCGTGCAGGCTTACGGCATGCTTGGTGATTTTCCTGAGGAAAAAATCGGGATTGTCTATTTGCCCGAACATGTCTTTTATGGAAACGACCCCGAGGATGTTGTCGAGGTTGCCTTCAGAAACTATGTATGCCTGGTGCGGGGATTTCTTGACTTTCTTGATTATCTCGCCTGCGCTCATGTTCGCGTCTAACCATACGATATTGCGCCTGTGGGTCATTATGCTGTCGATAGTCCTGTCTCCGAGGGTGAAGAGGCGTTCCATTATGTCATGTTCGACTTCTTCTATCTCGCCGCTTTCCTTTCCTTCTTCGATCACGCTCTTTATGTCCTCTTCCGTCATCTTGTTTTCGGAACCTTTAAGGCCGAGCACCTTTACCATGACCTGGGTGCTTTTTGCAAGGCACCAAACGAACGGGGACGCTATTTTGGAAAGGAAACTCATGAAAGGCGCCACGAACTTGGCTACTTTGTTGGATGAGTTCAGCCCTATCCTTTTCGGAACGAGTTCCCCGAGAATTATGGTCAGGTATGTGACGATTATGACGATGACGGGCTGGGCTATGTATCCTGCATATACGGGAGGCATTCCGGCCGATATGAGCAGGTCCCTGAAGTCGTATTCAAGCTGCTCTCCGGAATACATACCTGTGAGTATCCCTATCAATGTTATTCCTATCTGCACCGTCGACAGGAACTTGTCAGGCTGTTCGGCCAATGACAATGCCGTTTTGGATGATTTGTCGCCTTTTTTGGCTTCTGACTGCAAGGTGGTTTTCCTTGCCGATATGATTGCTATTTCCGACATCGAGAAAAGCCCGTTCAACAGGATCAAAAAGGCGATTATGAGAATTTCCATTAATTTGTGATTACGAATATTGGTTATTAACGCAAATATCGTAATAATTTATATATTTGAAAATATTTGCAAACTTAGAAATCATGAAAAAAATATTAGCATCTGCAATCGCTATTTTGTGCGCTCATGCAATTTATGCGCAGTCGTTGGGAACCGGAGAATTGTCCGAAATCAAGGAATCCTTTAAGAATACCTCTCATGACAGGGCCATGCAAAACGTCCTGTCGGGAAATACGGGTATCGCCAAGCTTTCCAAAAACAGGCAGTTGGAGGGCAAACTGGACCATTATTTCAAATACAGGGTCGATGTCAGCGGAATCACGGACCAGAAAGCCTCTGGAAGGTGCTGGATGTTCACATCGATGAATGTGCTGAGGCCTTCCGTAATGGAAAAGTTCAATGTCGCCGAATTCGATTTTTCGCATAATTACAATTATTTCTGGGATATTTTCGAAAAAAGCAACCTGTTTCTCGAGAATGCGATAAGGACGGCGGACAGGGATATATTCATGGACAGGGACGTGGCGTTTTATTTCCAGAATCCTGTCAATGACGGAGGCGTGTGGAACATGTTCCTGAACATCGCCGGCAAATACGGCGTGGTTCCTGCATCCGTCATGCCGGAAACGGCGCATTCCGATAATACGGCGTACCTGATTTCCATTGTCAATAAGAGATTGCGCAAGGGAGGTTATGATTTAAGGGAAATGCTGAATTCCGGCGCTTCGCTCGAAGATGCGGAAAATGCGAAACTTGAAATCCTGAAAGATGTTTACAGGGTGCTTGCCTTGTGCCTTGG
The DNA here is from genome assembly GCA_944322605.1 of uncultured Bacteroidales bacterium. Taxonomy (GTDB): domain Bacteria; phylum Bacteroidota; class Bacteroidia; order Bacteroidales; family UBA932; genus CALUPD01. The sequence continues at coordinate 14,242 of CALUPD010000010.1, forward strand.
CGAACCTCCTGCTGCATTTTCATGGAGGTACGAGGACAGGGACGGGAACATATGCTGTGTCGAAACAACGCCTTTGGATTTTTACCATAGCATAATCCCCGATGATTATGACGAGAATTCATACATCATGATAATGAACGACCCGACAAGGGAATACTATAAATTATATGAGATATCGAATTACAGGAATACTGTCGAAGGCGTGAACTGGGTTTACCTTAACCTTCCTGTCGAAGATATAAAAAAGGCCGCGCTGGCTTCGATAAAGAACGGGGACGCGATGTATGCTTCTTGCGACATGCCTCAATTCGATGCCGCCTCCGGAATAGCTTCTACAGGCCTGCATGACTACGAGTCTTTGTTCGGAATAGATCTCGATATGGACAAGAAGGCGAGAATCCTCACGAGGGACAGCGGATCTGCTCATGCAATGGCATTGGTGGCGGTCGATACGGACATGAACGACGTGCCTGTCAAGTGGCAATTCGAGAACAGCTGGGGCGCGAACTCCTGCCATGACGGATACATAACATTTACGGACGACTGGTTCGACGAGTATGTTTTCCGCATAGTCATAAATAAGAAATATTTAGACCGCAAGGCTTTGTCTTCGCTGAAAGGAGAGCCTGAGAAATTGCCGGCCTGGGACTACATGTTTTAGCGTGAAGCTTCGCTTGCAACTCCTGGATTCTCGGAATAAGAGAGTCCGGGATTGCATGTCTTAGCGTGAGGTCCTCCGGTCCGGATGCTCATTTATCCATTTCATGGCTTGCATCCTTTTGGCGTGGGCCTTTATATATGTTTCAGCGATTTGGATTTATCTTTTTGTGATAGGCGCGTATGCAACCCGTGTGCATCTGCGGTTTTATAATTTTGCTTCCGGAACGGCGGGAAGTTCCGGAAAACGGGAAAGATAATGGAAACAAAGGTTTTTACTGTACTCGACATGACATGCGCGGCTTGTGTCGCGAGGGTCGAGAAAGCTATCGCTCATTGCGACGGAGTAAAGGACGTATCGGTCAATCTTGCTGCATCGACGGCAAAGGTTACCTATGACCCTTCTGCATGTACTCCGGAAAAGATGCGGCAGGCAGTGGAAAATGCCGGCTACGGACTTATAATAGAAGATATGACGGAGGACGAGGCCGTCAATATCGGGAACGGAAAGATAAGGCGGTTGAAAAGGCACATGATATGGGCTGTCGCGCTATCGCTTCCGGTGGCTGTGACAGGCATGTTCTTCATGGACATGCCATATGCCGATTATATCATGTGGGCGTTGTCTACGCCGGTCGTTTTCTGGCTCGGCAAGGATTTTTATGCCAGCGCATGGAAACAGCTAAGGCACAGGACGGCCAATATGGACACCCTTGTGGCGAGCAGCACGGCGGTGGCATACGCTTTCAGCGTTTTCAATATGCTTTTCCCTGAATTCTGGGAATCGATAGGCGTTGTCCCTCATGTCTATTTCGAGGCTTCGAGCGTGATAATCGCTTTCATATTGCTTGGAAGATGGCTTGAAGAGAAGGCGAAAGGAAAGACTACGGATGCGTTGAAAAAGCTTATGGACCTGAGGCCGAAAGTGGTAACCGTTCTTTCAGAAGGCAGGCAAACGAGGATTCCCGCCGATAAAATCGGAATAGGGGATATAATCGTAGTGAAGCCTGGAGAAAAGATAGCCGTTGACGGCGTACTTGTCGAGGGAATGTCGCATGTGAACGAGAGCATGCTCACTGGAGAGCCTGTTCCTGCATTGAAAAAGGAAGGGGACAAGGTTTTTGCTGGAACCATAAATGAAAAGGGCAGCTTCAACTATAAGGCTGAAAAGGTAGGGGCCGATACTGTCCTTGCGCATATAATACAGATGGTGAGGGACGCTCAGGGAAGCAAGGCTCCGGTGCAGAAATTAGTAGACAGGATTGCTTCTGTTTTCGTGCCTGTGATTATGGGGATAGCAGTGCTGGCTTTTCTTCTTTGGGTCATTCTCTGTCCGGAAAACGGTGTCACTTACGGCATACTCGCCCTTGTGACAGTGCTTATCATAGCATGTCCGTGCGCTTTGGGCCTTGCCACGCCGACTGCCATAATGGTCGGGATAGGCAAAGGCGCGGAAAACGGCATTCTTATACGTGATGCGGAAAGCCTGGAAACGGCTTGCAGGATAGATTCCATCATACTCGACAAGACCGGCACTATTACGGAAGGTCATCCGTCCGTTTCGGAAATCCATTGGGCCGGGGGGGACGATTCCTTCAAGGATGTATTCTTCAGCCTTGAATCCATGTCCGAACATCCTCTTGCCGAAGCGGTGACGGCTTGTCTTGAGGGTTGTGTACGTGTTCCTTTGTCCGATTTCGAAAATATGGCCGGCAGGGGTGTGTCTGCCGTATATTCCGGGCTCAGGTATTATGCAGGCAATCATGCCATGATGGCGGAAAACGGCATCGAACCGGATCTCCTCGAATTGAAGGAAGCTGTTTCGTCCATGGAGAAAAAGGCATATACCATTGTGTATTTTTCCGATGAAAGATCGGTTATCGCCGTCGCAGGCATAACTGATAAAATAAAGGAATCTTCGGCTGACGCCGTTGCGAAACTGAAAAAGTCGGGGATAAGGACATACATGCTTACCGGCGATGGCGAATCTTCCGCTATGGCCGTGGCTCATGCCGTAGGAATCAGCGATTACCGTTCCGGTATGCTTCCGGAGGACAAGGCTCTGTTTGTCAAAGAACTTCAGGAACAGGGACATAAAGTGGCGATGGTCGGAGACGGGATAAACGACAGCGCGGCTCTTGCCACTGCGGATTTGGGAATCGCCATGGGAAAAGGCAGCGACATAGCAATGGATGTCGCAAAGATGACGATCATATCTTCCGATTTGTCTAAAATCCCGGATGCCGTGAGCCTGTCAAGGCATACGGTGCGGACCATAAGACAGAACCTGTTTTGGGCGTTCATATATAATTCCATCGGAGTTCCTGTTGCGGCAGGAGCGCTATATCCTGTATGCGGATTCCTTTTGAATCCTATGATAGCAGGGCTCGCGATGGCTTTCAGCAGCGTGAGCGTGGTGAGCAACAGCCTCAGGCTGCGCAATGTGAAACTCGGAAACGGGCTGCGCGGCCCTGCATGCGCCAATGCCGGAAAATCGACTGGCTGCGAATCCGTTTCCGTATGCTCTGATTCATGTGCCGGGCAGGCATGCTCTTGTGAAAATATTGATAAAACAAATATCGTTATGGAAAGGAAATACAAAATTGAAGGCATGATGTGCAATAATTGCCGCATGCATGTCGAAAAGGCCCTTAACGGCTTAGAAGGCGTTAAAGCTACCGTTACTTTGGATCCTGCCGAGGCTACGGTAGAATTTTCAGGCAGGCAGTACAGCGTGGAAGAATTGCAGAAAGCGTTGTCCGAAGCCGGCGATTACAAGATAAGTTAAGCTGCATGGATTTTACTGGCATATTGACGGGATTGTTCACTTTCCTGATTATAGGAATGTTTCATCCTGCGGTTATAAAGGCGGAATATTATTTGGGCCAGAAAAGCAGGTGGATTTTCCTGGTGGCGGGAATGATAGCTGCCGCCTTTTCGCTTTTCGCTGATAATGTCTTCGTTTCAGTGCTTTCAGGAGTGTTTTCATTTTCATCTTTTTGGAGCATTCTTGAAGTGCGTGCTCAGGAAAGGAGGGTATTGAAAGGATGGTTTCCCATGAATCCTAAAAGGGCTGCCTATTACGAATCAAAGAGGATGGAAGAAAATCCGTCATGACGGGGGAATGCAGCTCTTTTATGTACAATGTTGAAAGGTTCGTCTCCTTTTCAGGCATGGAGGATTATGCCGGCAGGTTCAGGGATGTTGCGCGAATAGGGAAATATTGCAAGGAATGCGGAAATTACGGAAAATGCTGGACATGCCCTCCTTTTTACGGAAATGCGGATGCGTGGCTGTCATATTCCCGAATCTCGATAATCGCTGTCAGGATTTCGCCGCGCATAAGTCCTTTATGGACATTGGAAAGCTCCTCAAACGCTTTCGAGTTGGAAAGAAGGCGTTTTGACAGTTTGCTTGCCCGGCTTGAAGGCGTATCGGGAGGAATAGCCTTTTATGCCGGTTCATGCAATCTTTGCAGGAAGGAGTGCGCGAGAATCCACGGATTGCCGTGCCGCCATCCTGGGAATGCAAGGTTGTCCCTTGAAGCTGCGGGGTTCGATGTGGCCATGACTCTTTCATGCCTTTTCGGCATAGAGCTGAAATGGGGAACTTCCGTCAGTCCTCCTGAATATTATGTGCTTGTCGGGGCTTTGGCCTACGGGTGAGAGGCTCGCTTACGAAGTACGGGTATTATGTGCGGCGCGGTGAACCGTTGCGCATAATCAATACTGCGCTGCGTGTAAAAGGCGCGTTTGCATATTTTAGGAATAAGGATGATAAAAATAAAGGAAAGTAGCCGGCTATTTTCCTTTATTTAAACTTATGTCACCAACTATTTTTGGCAACACTGCCTTTATTATATTATGCGAAGCGATGCGCTATGCTGCGCATAATCGGCTGCGTGGGAGAGGCCTCAATGCAGCTTGACATGATAATACAGGCTGTCGCAGTCCCCTATGAAAATCGAATGGAGGTCTTTCAGTATGATTTCCGGGTTTACGGCTCCGCTTTCCCAAAAGTCGTTTCCTCCGTATTTATTGGTACGCAGGGTGTTGTTGAATATTTTTCCTTCCCTTGCGGGTTTTATGTCCTTGAAAAGAGGGTTCGATTTCTTTACTTCTTCAATTGACGAGCATGATGAAGGGTTCAGCCATATGTCGCAATTTTCGGAAATCATGAACATGTCTTCCACATTTACAGAAGAAGATGCGCTTTGTCCTTTTATTTCCCCTTCTATTGTTCCGCCTGCATCGCGGACAAGGGTCGACATGTAGCTGTTTTCGCCCGGCACGTACCATATCCCTTTGTATGGCATGTTTATCAGGACTTTTGTCCGTTCCGAATCGCATGATGCTGAAGCAATGCTGTCTTTCAATGAATTGTACGCTTTGCATTTGGCCTTGAATATGCTGTCGGCGGCTTTTTCCTCTCCTGTGAGCTTGCCGTAGATTTTGAGGTACTCAAGTTTGCCGAGCGGATGGTTTTCAAGGTAATCGGGCAGGGTTAGAACCTTTATCCCGAGCTCCCTCAGCCTTTTTATGTAGGAATTGTCCGTCCCGGCTATGGAATATGTAATCAGCACGTCAGGCTTCAATAGTATCGCCTTTTCGTAATCCATGGACGATTCGTATCCGAGTTCCGCTATTTTTCCTGTTTCTGCCGCTTTCCTGATATCGTTGTCGTAGATTATGCCGGCAGTGGATACTCCGGTTATCAGTTCCTGTTTTCCTATTATCTTGAGGTAAGGCAGGTATGTCGTGGACATGCAGACTATGGATTCTGCCGGTTTTTTGATGTTGAAAGGGCTGCGTGCGAGGGCGTCTGCGCTGTCGGCAGGGTAAAAGACATATTTTTCGCCTCCTGTCCAAAGAGTATCCCCTTTGATTTCAAACAGTGCCGCGTAGCTGTTAGTGGATGGTTTTGCCTGTTTTTCTTCAGGGTTTTCCCCGCATCCGGACAGCAACGATGCGGCTAAGGCCGAAGCCGCTATTCCTGTAGCGATTGTTTTTAGCCAAGACATGGATTTGAAAGTTTATCAGACATCCGCAAAATGCCCGTCGTTTTATAGCGGGTATTGATTCGGGTAATCATAAAAGTTTATTATCGCATTTGATGCTTTTTCGCAGCAAAGATTGCGCCGTAATTGCCGAGGCTATGCTTGGTCCGGACAATGACGAGGCTCGGCGTGATTGCAAAAAAAAATTAAAATGCATTTGAACCATTGGCCTGGTCCGTGTCAACCAATCCTGTTGCCTTGTTCCAGTCCAGGCGAGAATAGAATATGTCGAGCTCCTTGTTGCCGTCGGCAGGAAGGTACGTGCTTATTCCGAAAACATTGTCGGGGTCGAGCACTATGCTGTTAAGGAACATCGGCGTTGCTTCCTTGTACACGACCACTTCGTTGAGCAGGTTGCGGTATTCGTTGAATTCCACAGGGGTGCATAATTCCCTCATGAAGCATCCGAGGTCGTAAAACCAGTGGTCGTTCATCCTGAAATAAGGCTGCATCCGCGATATGTCCATGCTTTGAATCTTTTCCCTGTTCCCGTCTATGATTTCCTTTGTCATGGATGCCAGCCTTTCGAGCCCTTCTGTCCTGTACATCGATATTGTCGCGGACTGCATGATTCCTTCCTGGGAAGAATATTGAGAAAAGAAGTATCCGCATATGGTTTTGAGTGCGCTTTCCCCGTAATTCCGGAATAGAGGCGAGATTATTCTGCCGTAAGGGAATCCCATGGCAAGGATTTCTGTAGGGGCGGCGATTATATAGTCTGCGCAATTCCTTAATTCATAAGCTGTTTCTATTCCTCCCATGAAGCAGCAGTCGAAAATGATGTAATCGTATCTTATAGGAAGCAGGTCCTTTAGCTCGTCTATGTTCGTTTCTTCAGGGTCTGAATTGTCCGAGCCGAATGATTTGACGAGGTGCATGTACGGGTCTGCCTCAAGCAGGTTGCTTCCGTAGAATCCTTCCGGGAGCCAGCCTGTCGCGTGCGACCATAATATCAGCCCGTTGATCTTGCTCGGGAACAGGACATAGCTGCGGTTCAATATGCGGTGGATTACTTCCGGGGATGCGGAATTATGAGGTTCATATGATTCTATGATTTCCGTTTCCGGCTTGCCGTAGTTGTCTTTGTATACGCGGATGAGTTCGGGGTTCTGCCCTCCGATGTCCCTGTACACGAGAAGCACGTTCTTGTCGTTCTTCTTGGGCAGGTATCCGTTGTCCAGGTCTTCGATGTTGCTGATGGCGTTGCCTGCGAGATTATTGTTCGCGGCCATGTAAATCAGCAGGGTCTGGCCTTTTTCGAGCCTTTGCCTTTCAATCGAGGAACATGACGCCAACGCCGCAACGGCAAGGCAAACCGTAAGAAAATATATCGCCTTCTTTAAAAAATAATTCATCCTGTCGTAATATAATTTTCGCAAATATACGCAGAAGCCGAGAGCAATGCAAACTTGTTTGCAATTGCCGAGGCGCGACAGTATATGTGGCCTCCGCGCTTGTCGCAGGCAATATCGATGTCGAACATTTCTTCAATTGCCTTACGGTGGTTATGGAATGTCTTAAGGGGCAAATCCGCGCCATCGCTCATGCTGCTCCTGGTCCACTTTTCATTAATCTCTTCAAACGTGATCCCGTTTGCCTGATATATGGTGTCGACTAACCATAGGTATCTGTTAAATAAGTCTTTTGCCATGATTTTTATTTTATGGCCATAAAGATAAGAACAAGATGTGCCAAAATGTAGCACATCTTGCAAAAACATCGGAATAATTCGTAACTTGAACGCGTTTTTTGGAGGAATATCATGAAAAAGGAAGACAGGGAAAATTTCAGATACACCGTCGACGAGTTCGCCGACATAAAAATAATGCGCTACCGCGTGGACGGGTGGGAAAAACTTAGCTTGCAGGAAAAGGAGTACGCATGGCATCTTTCGGAGGCCGCGAAATGGGGAAGGGACATTGCCTATGATCAGAATTTCGAATATAATCTCTTGATAAGAAAAATGATAGAAAAGATGATCGAGGCTTATGACGGAAGCGATGATGAAGAGTATTCAAAATTCATGGCATACGCCAAAAGGGTATTTTTCAGCAACGGGATACATCATCATTATTCAGAGGAGAAATTCGTGCCTGAGTGCAGCCTGGATTTCTTTTGCAGGCTTATGGCGAAGGCAGGAGTTCCGGAATATGCCATATCCGGCCAAATGGTCCCGATCATGTACGACACTTCTTCTTACAGATACAGGCGGTACTCAGGAGGGGAGAATTCCGGTTCCGGACATGGCGCGGATGCCGACATAGTGACTGAGTCTTCCGTTAATTTTTACAAAGGAGTTACAAGAAAGGAAGCGGAAGAATTTTATTCTGCCATGATCGATAAGAATGACAGGCATCCTGTTTCTTACGGGCTTAACAGCAGGCTTGTGAAGGAAAGCGGCGTTATTTCGGAAGAGGTTTACCGGGAAGGAGGGAAATACGGGCCTGCCATTTCAAAAATAATTGAGCATCTTATGGCGGCACGGGAAGTCGCAGGAGCGGAAGATAGGAAGCGGTATATCGACAAGCTTGTCGAATATTACAGGACAGGAGACCTGCGGACGTGGGACGAGTATAACATATTGTGGGTGAAAGATAAGGATTCCACGGTGGATTTCGTGAACGGGTTTATCGAGGATTATACCGACCCTCTCGGAATGAAGGCCACGTGGGAGGCTCTCGTCAATTTCAAGGACAAAGAGGCCTCATTAAGGACTGAAACCATATGCGCCAATGCGCAATGGTTCGAGGACAATTCCCCAGTAGACAGCAGGTTCAAAAAAGAGAAAGTACAAGGGCTTTCCGCGAAGGTAATAAACGCGGTATGCCTTGGGGGCGACTGTTATCCTGCGGCTCCGATAGGGATAAACTTGCCGAATTCCGATTGGATAAGAAAGGAATACGGCTCCAAGTCCGTTACAATCGCCAACCTTACGGATGCCTATGACAAGTCGGCTCTTGAATATCCGCGCAGCATTCTTTCCGAGTTCTCGTATGACGAAGAAGAGGCGGCCCTTGTCAAGAAGTACGGAACGCTGACAAATAATATTCATACAGATCTTCATGAGTGCCTCGGACATGGTTCCGGAAAACTGCTGCCGGGCGTGCCTCAGAATGCCTTGAAAGATGTCAGCTCGTCTCTTGAAGAGGCCCGCGCCGATTTGTTCGCCCTTTATTATATCGCGGACGACAAGCTGCTTCAGCTCGGAGTGCTGCCTGACAAGGATGCATACAAGGCTGAATACGCGAATTATATAAGGAACGGGCTTATGACCCAATTGGTAAGGATAGAATTGGGGAAAAACCTTGCCCAGGCGCATATGCAGGCCCGCAGCCTTATTTCGCAATGGTGCTACAGGCACGGTCTTGTCGGCAATGTGATAGAAAAGCTCAGGCGTGATGGGAAGACGTATTTCAGAATCAATGATTACGAGGGCCTTAGAAAGTTGTTCGGAAAATTGCTCGCTGAAATCCAGCGGATCAAGTCTGAAGGGGATTATGAGGCCGGACACGCTCTGATTGACGAATACGCGGTCAAAATCGATTATGACCTGCATAAGGAGGTTTTGGAAAGGTATTCGTCGTTAGGCCTCAGGCCTTATGGAGGCTTTATTAATCCTGAAATAGTTCCTGTCGTGGAAAACGAGGAAGTTGTCGATTACAGGATAGAGTATTGCAGCGATTACCTTGCCCAGATGATGAAATACGGCAAAGAATATTCAGCCTTGTAGCTATGGGCCTGCCGTTGTGGCGGAATCCGTTTTTGCGGAGCATGTCCCGTCGTTTCGCTGTCATAGGAAAATCGGCACAGGATGCTGCTGCGCCAATCCGACGGCATGATGTATCATGTATTTTTTGCATGTGTTCGATTTCTGCATGAGGATTTTACTTTTTGGCAGCCATTGCGGGCAAAGAGCCTTTATCTTTGCGGCATGGACAGGGATGCCGGAGGCGTTTGGCAGAATATTTCTGATGGAGGGAAGGACAAGGCTGCCTTGTCCTGTTTTTGTTTGTTGCTTGCTTGTGAATTGCTTTCAAACTTTCAATGAGAGTATGGGAATTTTTTTAGCGAGTATCTGCATTTACTTTTTTCATCTGCCACAATGATGCGTCATCTTCAAAGATTCCATCAAATTCAAATGCTCCACTATGATTTATCATGGCATTCAAGTCTTTATGCTTGTAGCAGCCATCGGAACAAATGATGATTCTGTCAACCTGTTCCAGTCCTTCATGCATTGTCTGCTTTTGTAAAATCAAACCAGACAAAAACATCGCGATTGTCTACTTTGGAAAAAATGTTTAACTGAAAAATTTTTTCCGTATCTACTTTTCCTGGCTGGTACAAAGGGTCTTTTGATATTCAAGAAAAAGTGTATTTTTGCAAGTGTGATAATCTTGAATACGTGAAATGTCAATGTAATAATAAAGGAGAATACGTGAATTATGAGAAGAAAGATATACGATAAACTGCTGGAATGGAAGAAGAACCATAAAGGTGATACGGCTCTTTTGATAGAAGGAGCCAGGCGCATAGGAAAGAGTTATATCGTTGAAGAATTCGCCCGCAAGGAATATACATCTTACATAATGGTGGACTTCAGCAAGGTACATCCGCAAGTGATGGAGTTTTTCAACCTTTATCTGGACGATCTCGACATGCTTTTCATGAATTTGGAGCTTTACTTCAGGCGAAAGCTCATCCCCCGTCAGACGAAAGACGAAGAAGCGCGTTCCCTGGTCATATTCGATGAAGTGCAGTTTTGTCCTCGTGCCCGTGCAGCCATCAAGCATTTGGTGGCAGACCGTCGCTATGATTACATTGAGACAGGCTCGCTCATTTCCATCAAGAAGAATGTCAAGGACATCATGCTGCCTTCCGAAGAACACGTCATCGAAATGTTTCCGATGGACTTTGAGGAATTCTTGTGGGCTATGGGAGACGAGATGCTGATGCCTTATATCCGGATGCGGTTTGACAAACGTCTTCCGATGGAGGCTTTCCACCGCCGGGCAATGGATTATTTCCGGCAATACCTGATTGTCGGGGGGATGCCGCAGGCTGTCGCCAAATATGTGGAAACGCGGGATTTTGAAAAGGTAGATGAGGTGAAGCGTGACATATTGGCTCTTTATCGCAATGACATTCACAAATATGCAGACAATCAGGAAACCAAAGTTGCCGCTATTTTTGAGGAAATACCGGGACAGTTGCAGAAACATGAAAAGAAGTTTGTTTTGTCCGCCTTGCAGAGCGAAGCCCGTATGCGTGACTATTCGCAGGCTTTCTTTTGGTTAAGTGACGCCAAAATCATTAACTGCTGTTATAACTCAACGGAGCCTAGTATCGGGCTGAAACTGAATGAAGAACGCACCACGCTGAAATGCTACATGGGCGATACCGGACTGCTCATCAGCCATGCTTTCGACGAGCGGGGAATAGTAAGTGCAGACCTTTATCGGAAGCTGATGTTTGACAAGCTGGAAGTGAACGAAGGTA
>CALUPD010000011.1 GCA_944322605.1 uncultured Bacteroidales bacterium
CCTCGGCATAGCTTTCAAGCAAGCTTGGCGGAATATAAGAAAATCCGCAGGATATCTCCTGCGGATCGCTTGCGGGTTATTTCCGCTTCGCGGCAATAACCGCTGCGCCTCGGCATAGCTTTCAAGCGAGCTTGAAGCTCTGCACTCGGCTTGCGGGTTATTTTATAACTCCCAATTCCTTTCCGATCTTGATGAAAGCGGCTACGCACTTGTCAAGATGTTCTTTTTCGTGGCCAGCCGAAATCTGGACACGTATTCTTGCCTGGTCCTTAGGAACGACAGGATAGTAGAATCCGACTACGTATATTCCTTCATCAAGCAGTTTTGCAGCCATTTCCTGCGAAAGTTTCGCATCGTACAGCATCACTGCGCAAATTGCAGATTCGGTAGGCTTGATATCGAAGCCGGCGTTTTTCATCTTGCCGATGAAATAATCCATGTTCGAATGAAGCTTGTCCTGAAGAGCGTTTGTTTCCGACATCATTTCGAACATCCTGATACCTGCTGCCGCAATCATAGGAGGAATAGAGTTAGAGAACAGGTAAGGACGTGAACGCTGCCTCAACATGGCTATGATTTCCTTCTTGCCTGTAGTAAATCCGCCTACTGCGCCGCCGAATGCCTTGCCGAGAGTGCCGGTAAGTATTTCAATCTTGCCGCGAAGGTTGTACCTTTCGGTAGTGCCTCGTCCGGTCTTTCCTACTACGCCTGCCGAATGGGATTCGTCCACCATGACCATCGCATTGTATTTTTCAGCAAGCTCGTGGATCTTGTCCAAAGGAGCCACATTGCCGTCCATTGAGAACACGCCGTCAGTAACGATGATTCTGAACCTCTGAGCCTGAGCGAGCTGCAACTGTTTTTCAAGATCTTCCATGTCGGCATTGGCATAACGGTATCTCTTAGCCTTGCAAAGCCTTACGCCGTCTATGATCGAAGCATGGTTCAACGAGTCTGAAATAATGGCGTCTTCTTCAGTAAGAAGAGGTTCGAAAACCCCGCCGTTCGCATCGAAACATGCAGCGTAAAGGATTGTATCTTCAGTGCCGAAGAATTCAGAAATCTTGGCTTCGAGCTGTTTGTGAAGATCCTGGGTTCCGCATATGAACCTCACGCTGGACATGCCGTATCCCCTTGAATCCATCGCCTTTTTAGCTGCTTCTATGAGTTCAGGGCTGTTTGCAAGTCCGAGATAGTTGTTGGCGCAGAAATTAAGTACTTCCTTGCCTGTGCTTACCTTTATCGCAGCCTGCTGCGCAGACGTGATAATTCTTTCTTCCTTATACAAACCCGCATTCTTTATGCCTTCGAGTTCTTTCTGTAGAAATGCTTGAAAATCCTTGTACATAATTAATATATTTTTTAGATATTTGCCTTCGTTAAATCGTATGGCAAAAATACGTCATAATTTTGAATATTATACTTGCCGCGCGATTTTTTTCATAATAAAAGGAAAACAGAAGATTGCAGGAAACACCCTCTGCCCGCAAGGCCCGGCAATCAACCGCAAGCATATGGAAAGCATCACCGAAATTTTCAAAATTGGCAAAGGCCCGTCAAGCAGCCACACCATGGGGCCGAGAAAGGCGGCAATGCAATTCAAGGAAAAAAATCCTGACGCCGCCAAATACGAAGTCACGCTATACGGATCCTTGGCCTCTACCGGGAAAGGCCATATGACGGACAAGGCATTGAGCGAAGTATTAGGCTGCGACAAATGCGAAATCCTCTGGAAACCGCAGATTTTCCTGCCCGAACACCCTAACGGGATGAAATTCGAATCTTTCAGCAAAGACGGGAACAGAACCGACAGCTGGACCACTTTCAGCATAGGCGGAGGAGACATAAGCGACACAGGCAAACGCAAGCCGAAAAAAAGGATATACCCGCACAGGAAAATGCACGAAATCCTGAAATGGTGCCAGGAAAACGGCCGCACGTTCTGGGAATACGTAGAAATACACGAAGAGAAAGGAGTATGGGAATACCTCGAATACGTATGGAAAATCATGCAGGCATCCATAGAAAGGGGCATTGAAAACGAAGGAGTAATACCCGGAGGGCTCAATCTCGGCAGGAAAGCGGCCTCGTTCCACATAAAAGCGAAAATGCTGCACGGCGGCATGCAGAAAAGGGCCCTCGCGTTCTCATACGCGCTCGCAGTGGCAGAAGAAAACGCGTCAGGCGGAGAAATAGTGACCGCTCCCACATGCGGTTCCTGCGGAGTGGTGCCGGCGGCATTGTATTCCAATTTCAGGCAGGAAGACTTTTCCGAAAAAAGGATAATCCACGCCCTCGCCACGGCCGGGCTCATCGGGAACATAGTAAAGACCAATGCTTCCATTTCCGGAGCGGAAGTAGGATGCCAGGGTGAAATAGGAACGGCCTGCGCGATGGCGGCAGGCGCGTGCGTGCAGCTTCTCGGCGGGACACAGGCGCAAATCGAATACGGGGCATCTATCGGCATCGAACACTTTCTCGGACTCACATGCGATCCCGTAAAAGGGCTGGTGCAGATTCCATGCATCGAAAGAAACGCATTCGCTGCCGCAAGGGCGATAGACGCCCAGGTCTATTCCCTGCTTTCGGACGGAACGCACCGCGTAAGCTTCGACATGGTAACCGAAGTGATGAAGCGCACCGGGCACGACCTTCCGAGCCTCTACAAGGAAACCGCAGGAGGCGGGCTTGCCGAACTGATGAGCGGAGAATAGCCTCGCCTCGTCTTACCTTGCACTGACCGCCCGGCACCGTACAACGCAAAACTCTTGGCATGAATGCCATAGCCGTACAAAAGCCTCGAATTTGAAAACAGGCATGCCCGTCCGCAAAAGATAAAATAGCCTGTTTCAAAAAAAAGCATTAATTTAGCAAACGGAATACGATTGAATTATTAACTAATATATTTTAAATTATGGCATTAGAAATAAACGACTCCAATTTCGAAGAATTGGTAACAAAATCTGACAAGCCAGTAATGCTTGACTTTTGGGCTACATGGTGCGGCCCTTGCAAAGCCATTTCCCCTATCGTGGACGAACTCGCAAAAGAATTCGAAGGAAAGGCTGTTGTAGCAAAATGCAACGTGGACTCATCCACAGACCTCCCTATAAAATTCGGAGTAAGGAATATCCCTACCATCCTGTTCTTCAAGAACGGAGAATTAAAGGACAAATTGGTCGGTTCGACAACCAAAGCCGTCCTGACTGAAAAATTGAATTCCCTGCTCTAAAAATACGCATTCCGCCGTGCCGGGCGCAAGCATCCGGCGCGGCTTTTTCAAAAGCCAGAATCGCAGATTCCGGGAGCGCATGGGAACAGCATGATCCGGCTCCGGTCCACGATGCGGCAACTGCAATTCGGCATTCCACCCTAATCATTAACCATAACATCTGACAGCATGAAAAGAACGATTTTAATACTCATCGCATTATTGAGTGCCGTCTGCCTCAACGCCCAGGTAAGGTTCGGGATAAAAGGCGGAGTAAATTTCAACTCCATGTCGGATTTGAAAGTGGAAGATTTTAAAGCGTCATTCAACAACAGGACAGGATTCAACGCCGGAGTGCTCGTGCAGGCAAAAATCCCCGGAATAGGCCTTTCGTTCCAGCCCGAATTGCTCTACACGTCCAAAGGCGGGACAATGAACGGGTCATCTCTTATGAACGATGAGATGGTCAACATGAGGATGGACTACCTGCAACTGCCTGTAAACATCCAGTGGGGAATCGACCTGCTGCTGTTCAGGCCTTATATAGAAGTATCCCCTTATGTAGCCTATGCGGTAGGAAAATTCAATGACATCAAGAATATGGAATGGGATAATTTCAACAGGTTCGACTACGGGATAGGAGTCGGCATAGGAGTCGAAATATGGAAATTCCAGATATCAGGACGGTATTCATGGTCATTGGGAAAATTGGCTGATTTCAGAGACATAGAAGGAATCGGCGACTACCTCGACAAGAACGTAAAAGGAGCCAAGCTGAGAGGTTTCGAACTCTCGCTCGCATTCTTATTCTGACACCGACAGGCAGGGCTTCCGACAAAACGCCCTGCCTGATTAAAAACCAAAGCGGATGAGCATATTCAAAGATATAATTAGCCATTTGGGAAATTCATGGAACGATTTCGAAGCGCAGATGAGACTGACACTTGCAAGCGACGTGAATCTTCTCAATGCCATAAACGACTATCTTTTAAAAAACAGCGGAAAGAAAATAAGGCCGGCAATCACGCTTTTATGCGCCGAAGCGACTGGCGGAATCAATGCAGACGCCGTAAAATGCGCCGCCGTTGTCGAAATGCTCCATACCGCCACTCTGCTGCATGACGATGTAGCTGACAACTCGGGACTCAGAAGGGGAGTTCCGACGGTAATGAACCTCTATTCCCCGGCATCATCCATACTTGCAGGCGACTATTGGCTGTCAAAGGCATTGGAGCTATTGACCGAAATATCCACGTCAGGAATAATAAAGGAATTCACAATAGCCGTACAGAAATTGGCCGAAGGGGAAATGTTCCAAATGGAAAAGGCGACAGTCCTCGACACTACAGAAGAAGATTATTTCAAGATAATCGGCAATAAGACTTCCAGCCTTTTCGTAGCCCCTATCCGTAGCGCGGCCATGACGAACGGTTCTTCGGAAGAAACCGCAACAGCCCTCACGGCCTATGCCGAAAACATCGGCGCGGCTTTCCAGATAAGAGACGACATTTTCGACTATTCTCCGGAGCTGAGGACAGGCAAAATGTCAGGAACGGATATCCGTGAACACAAGATCACGCTGCCGCTTATCGGAGCAATACGAAACAGCGGCCGTTCAGACATACTTGACGACTTCTCTTCGATGAAAGAAGACATGCTGGTAGGAAAAATTACCGAATTCGTCATAGCGAACGACGGAATAGGCTATGCCCAGTCAAAGCTCGAAGAATGCATACGCGCCGCCATTGAAGCATTGGCCGTCCTTCCTTGCTCTGAAGCCAAAGACTATCTTGAAAAAATCGCCATTTACCTGAAAACAAGGAAATCCTGACAGCACGGCAGGAGATGGCAGGCAGTCCGGACAAAATGCCTCCTTTGCGGCAAAAAGCCATTATCGCATTTCAAAAACCATATCGCAAATTATATCCTTATATCTGACACCGCTACCTCTCCCATTGGTCTGGATTCCAGGCAGGATCTTTCAAAGAGGCCGCATCGCTGCCCGGTTCGAAAGACAGGAAAGTTATCGGAATGCCCTGCCTCAGGTAGTTGGACTCGTAAAAAGTCTTGATGGACAGAATATCGTCGGCTTTTTTCTCGCCGTATATGTCCTTGCAGCAATCCAATATCCTCATCCCGTTCTGCTCGGCCATGGCAAGGGAATATTCATGCAGGTAGCGGCTGTCTGTCTTGAGGTTGATTACTCCGCCTGGCCGGAGAAAGCTCATGTACCTCTTTATGAACATCGGATTGGTCAGCCTTTTCCTGTCCCTCCCGATCTGCGGATCGGCGAATGTTATCCATATGGAAGAAATCTCGTCCTTGCCGAACACCGATTCTATGAATTCTATCCTGCACCGCAGGAAAACCGCGTTTGGAAGCCCGGTTTCTTCGACATATTTCGCGCCTTTCCAAAGCCTTGCCCCCTTTATGTCTATTCCGATGAAATTCCTGTCAGGATATTTTTCCGCCAACGCCACGGTGTATTCTCCCTTGCCGCAGCCGAGTTCCACAGTTATGGGGTTGGTATTACGGAATACCTTTTCATGCCAATTGCCTTTCAGATAGTAATCCTTTCCGAACACTTCTTCGAGCTTAGGCTGGAAAAGGCACTTGAAAGTCTCGTTTTCCCTGAATTTGCGCAATTTGTCTTTTCCGCTCATGCCGTACTATTCTACTTTGATTGAAGATTCCGCATCCGCCTGGTTCGATGGACGGGCATTGCCGCGCGGCCTGCCGCCATCACGCCTGCCGCCGTCCTGGTCGCGGTTCTTTCCTTTGAAATTGTTCTTGTTGTATCTGCCTCCGTTCCTGTTTCTTCCTTTTTCCTGCCTGCTGTCGGAGCGCATAGGGTTCACGTCATGGCGTCTGCCCGGATTTTCAGAAGCCTCGTCCCGAACCGGTGCCGCCGCTTCCGCCGATGGCTCCGCTCCGGATGCCGGTTCCTGCCTCATCGCTGCGCTTTCCGCAGGCTTCGCGTTGTCGCGGGAAGGGCGCGGCCTTTCTTTCTTGCGGCCGTTTTTCTTCTTTTTCCTGGACTTGTCTTCATCGAACCTCGAAATGCTGCCTTCCCCTACCGCGCTCATGAACTCGTTTTCCGATGTTTCATCATTCCTTATCAAGGAGACAGGCCTTACTCCAGACCTGTTCATTTTTATGATCTTTTCCACATCGGATGCATTAAGAGGGTGCATGTTGGCCATGCTGTTGGGATCATATGAAAACCACATCACTCCTTTGAGCGTATCGGTCTTGACCAGATATGCAGGGCCGTCTTCGAATTCGAGAGGCCCGTTCACCTTAGGCAGGCTCTTATGCGCGTCTATGTATACGGCAGCCTCGTAATTGATGCAGCATTTCAATTTCCCGCATTGGCCTGCAAGCCGCTGCGGATTGAGCGAAAGGTCCTGGCACTTGGCGGAAATAGTCGTTATGGACTTGAATTCCGACATGAACCTCGAACAGCACAACGGCTGCCCGCACGCGCCTATGCCCCCTATCAGGCCCGCTTCCTGCCTTGCCCCTATCTGCTTCATCTCTATCCTTATGCGGAACTGTTCGACAAATACCTTGATAAGCTGCCTGAAATCGACCCGTTCGTCAGCTATGTAATAAAATATGGCCTTGGTCCCGTCTCCCTGGAATTCGACATCGCCGATTTTCATGTTAAGGCCCATGCCGGCAGCTATCTGGCGGGCGCGTATCATCGTCTCGTATTCCCGCCCTATCGCCTCCTGCCAGCGTTCTATGTCCAAAGTCTTTGCTTTCCTGTAAATCCTTTTGAACTCGTATTCGTCAGGATTTATCTTATGCCTTTTCAGCTGCCTGTCGACCACCGCACCTGTCAAAGTGACTATGCCGACATCATGCCCGGTAGCCGCTTCTACCACGACTATGTCTCCTTCCCTTATCATCTGGTTCGTGGCATTCCTGTAAAAGCCTTTCCTCGTATTCTTGAACCTGACCTCGACTATGTTCCTTTCATTCACCGGGCTTATGTCTCCAAGCCAGTCGAAGGCCGCCAATTTGCACGCCCCTATGTCATAACGGCACAAA
Source organism: uncultured Bacteroidales bacterium (assembly GCA_944322605.1). Taxonomy (GTDB): domain Bacteria; phylum Bacteroidota; class Bacteroidia; order Bacteroidales; family UBA932; genus CALUPD01. The sequence goes on from CALUPD010000011.1 coordinate 7,268, forward strand.
AGCTCGCCGTTCTGCTTTCTCCTGGTCGTACATCCTCTTAGATAATCGTATTTTATATCTTTAGCATCCATATCCTGTCCATTTGCCGCAGCCTGCATGGCATTTCCCGCGAAAGGCAACGCCGCATCGCTGCTTAAACTTAACTTGCAAAGATAGTTATAATATTTCAGATTACATCCTGCATATTGACGTCATGGCCGCAAACCGCAAAAAGCCGCACGCATTTGCACAGAAACGCGGTTCCTGAAGCCTGCCGCCCGCGCATGGCAAAAGGGCATATATCCGCTTCCATCATCTCCTGCACAGTCTCCAAGCCATGCCGTAACGCCGCTTTTCACCGGCAATTGAAAATAAAAACCAATGCATTATCTTTGCCGGAGCAAATACGGATTCACGCAAATGGAAGAACATGACACACAAGGCGCATGCAATGCAAAAGCCACGGAATCGAACAGGAAAAAAATACTCGCCGCATCCTATGTCAGCATAGCAGGGAACGCGGTCCTTTCAATCGCAAAGATAGCGGTAGGGATAATCAGCGGCAGCTTCGCGGTGCTTAGCGACGGCATCGACTCGGCATCGGACGTGGCCATTTCAATCGTAATGATTGTCACCGCCAAGATAATGGGCCGCAAGCCTAACAAAAAATACGTTTACGGATATGCGAAAGCCGAATCCATTGCCACCAAAATACTATCCCTCGTGGTATTTTACGCAGGAGTGCAAATGTTTTTCTCGGCAGTAGGCAACCTTTTCTCCGACGAACCCAAAATCATGCCCGAAACGATTGCGATCTACGTAACCGTATTCTCCATCATCTGCAAACTGCTCCTTTCGCTATACCAGACCTCCGTAGGAAAGAAAACATCGTCGTCCATGCTCATAGCCAACGGCATAAACATGAGAAACGACGTGATAATCTCACTCAGCGTGCTCGCCGGCCTGTTTTTCACATTCATCCTCAAAATGCCGGTGCTCGACTCGGTCACGGCCATAATAGTAAGCTGCCTGATAGTGAAATCGTCCATAGGGATCTTCATGGATTCCAACATCGAGCTTATGGACGGGGTCAAGGACACATCCGTCTACCAAAAAATATTCGAAGCCACTGAAAAGATAGAAGGAGTAAAGAACCCGCACAGGGTAAGATCGAGGAGCATAGGAGGAAAATACATGATAACCCTCGACGTGGAAGCCGACGGGAACATGACCCTTTCGGAAGCCCACATCCTCTCTCAGGAAATCGAAAAAAGCATAAGGGAAAGCATTCCGGAGGTCTACGACATCGTAGTCCACATCGAGCCGTTCGGAACGCACCCTGAAGACGTATACGGGATAAAGAATACCAAATAAGCCCGCGCCGCCAGCAAATGCCGGGCAATGCGCCGGAAAACATCCGCCGGACATGCCGCAGTCCTTATGCAAAGCAATCGCGGCCACGGAAGACATATCCCGGAAAGCCCGGGAAATCCGCAAGACGCTCTTTCTTTTTGGCGTACCGTCAAAACACGCAGGACATCGCAATCCGCCGGACATCGCGGCAAGCCGCTTCTACTGCCTGACCGATAGCATCATGCAGACAGGAAGATGGTCGCTGAACCCGGAATTGTACCTCGGTCCTATGTATGTCCTGTACGGCTTGTACCCGGAATATTTGGAATCGTCCTCAAGCAGGAACGACGGCGCGAAAATATAGAACGTCCCGTTCTCGACAGAAACCATCTTGCCCGATCCGGCCATGTCCGCCGAAACAATCAGAAGATCTATTATATCCCACCGGGCACGGTATTTATTCGTGCCTATGAAATCATGGCTTTTGGAAGAAATGCCGCCTGCCTTGCCGGACTTGACCGGAACAGGCCTCAGATCCCGATTGTCGGAAACGACTCCGACATCAGGGATGCACAGGTCCCGGCCATCGCAAAGAAAAGAGACCGGAGCCGAATCCATGCTGTCATTGAAATCCCCCATTATTATGATATTGCATCCCGACAGGTATCCTCCCCGCGAAGCCGACATTATGGAATCGCATATCCGCCCGAGGACACCGGCGGCATGCATCCTGCCCGGCTCCGTTGCTTCGGCTCCCCCGTACTTCGACGGCCAATGATTCACGAATACGTCCACGGTATCCATGCTCCCAAGCAATCCCCGGACATGCAGAATATCCCTCGTGGCCCTTTTGCCCTCAAGCGAAACGTTCACCGCCCTTGCCGACAACGGCTCAAAATCGCTTTCCTTGTACAGCAGCCCGGTATCTATCCCACGGCTGTCGCCGGACTCGAAATGCAGGTATGAATATCCTATCTGGGCAAGAGGGGTCTCTTCGACAAGGTATTCGAAACAATAGTCGCTCTCGGCCTCCGAAAATCCGACTATCGAGGGAAATACGCCGAAATAATCCTTCATCGAAATGACGGCCTTCGAAAGGGACTGCGCCTTCTTATGGAATTTGTTCCATGTCCATTTGCGGGATCCGGAAGCCGTATATTCGTCATAGGACCTCGTGCTGTCGGCGAACGGGTCGAAATAATTCTCAAGGTTCCAGAAAGCGACAAGGTATTTTTTGCCATCTGGAAGCACCTCGTCCTGAAACCGTTCCCTCTCACGTCCGCAATCGTCCTGCACGCACGCAAAAGATCTCGGTTGAGGACGGCGAACATCATGGACAGGAACGCCGCTATCCTCCTGCACGCACGCAAAAGGCCTCCCCGGCGTCACAGCATCCGGGCAAGGCCGCGCCTCCGCCGGAGCACAAGGAAAAAGCGGCAGCATCGCTACAGCCGCCATGCACCGGGCCAGGGCGGAAACGCGTTTTTTAACTCCAAAATACATCCCGGCAACCCTGCCGGCCAAGAAAAGCATCTTCATCGTTCGATTCATTATGTTTGTTCCAAAATTAATCAGAATAAGTAAAATAACTATCTTTGCAGTCTGAAATTTAAAAAACATAGATATGTCATTAAAATGCGGCATCGTAGGATTGCCAAATGTTGGAAAATCCACTTTATTCAATTGCATAAGTTCCGGAAAAGCGCAATCGGCCAATTTCCCGTTCTGCACGATAGAGCCGAATGTCGGTTCCACGATCGTACCGGACGACAGGCTGTACGTGCTTGAAAATCTCGTCAAGCCGCAAAGGGTAGTGCCGGCGACAGTAGAGATAGTAGACATAGCCGGGCTTGTAAAAGGAGCGAGCAAGGGAGAAGGATTAGGAAACCAGTTCCTTGCCAACATAAGGGAGACCGATGCCATAATCCATGTGCTCAGATGCTTCGACGACGACAACATAGTACATGTGGACGGAAGCATAGATCCTGTCAGGGACAAGGAAATAATAGATACAGAACTACAGCTGAAAGACCTCGAAACTGTCGAAAACAGGCTCGGCAAAGTAAAGAAACAGGCGCAGACAGGAGGAGACAAACAAGCGAAAAAGCTCTGCGAAATCCTTGAAAGATACCGCGATGCGCTGCTCAAGGGCAAATCCGCAAGAACCGTCGAATTCGACAGCCAGGAAGACAGGAAGCTCGCGTCGGAACTGTTCCTGCTTACAGCAAAGCCGGTGCTGTACCTTTGCAATGTGGACGAATCGGCGGCAAAGGACGGAAATGCCTATGTCGAAAGGGTACGCGAAGCCATAAAGGACGAAAACGCGGAACTCCTCGTATTGGCGGCAAAAATAGAATCGGAAATAGCGGAACTGGAAAGCTTTGACGAAAGGCAGATGTTCCTTCAGGAAATAGGACTGGAAAAATCCGGAGTAGTAAGGCTGATCCAATCGGCATACAAGCTCCTTAACCTGGAAACATATTTCACGTGCGGCCCTCAGGAAGTAAGGGCATGGACTTATAACAAGGGGGACAAGGCCCCGAAAGCGGCAGGCGTGATACATTCCGATTTCGAAAAAGGATTCATCAGGGCGGAAGTCATAAAATACGAAGACTTCATCCATTACGGCTCGGAAGCCGCATGCAGGGCAGCCGGAAGGCTCGCCACTGAAGGAAAGGACTACACGGTCCAGGATGGGGACATAATGCATTTCCTTTTCAACGTCTGACAGTTACCGGCAATGAAAACGTTTTCCAAAATAGCCGCATGCATGGTTCTCTTTCCTGTCCTGCACGGATGCGGAACAGAGGGGCAAGAAGAAAATTCCCCGGCATATGCGGATTTTCCTTATGTGGAAGTCCCGCAAATGATAACGGACGCCGCGTCCCAGGACAGATACGCGCTCGAAAACTATTGGAACCGTTTTTTAGACACATCGAGGAATATCCCGACCGACACGGCCTCCGTCTCGGGCATAAGTAAAGACGAATTCAGGAAAGCGTTTTTCATCTACGCGTCAATGGCGGGATCTTCTTCCGACCCGGCAGGGCTGATGGAGAAGACGACCTTGAAATTCATAGAATTCGCCCATGCCGAAAAAGACAGCCTCCTTATCCCTGAATTCGCGGAAATGCTTTGCCTTGTCTACTACGACCCGAATTCGCCTGCAAGAAACGATGAAATACTGATTCCGTCATTGGAGGCCATGCTCGGAGCGGGGGCAATAGGCAGGCATGAAGCGGCACGATATGAAAGGATGCTAAGGCTCGCGAAAAAAAACAGGCCGGGAACGACAGCAGCCGACTTCGAATACGCCACGATAGGAGGTGAAATCTCGAACATGCACTCGATAAAAGCGGATTACATAATCCTGCTTTTCAACAACCCTGACTGCGAAGCCTGCAAAACCATAATCGGAGCGGTCTCGCAATCCCCCAAAATAAACGGCGCGATAGAATCCGGAAAAGTAAAAGTCATGGTCATGTACGTCGATGAAGACATACGCAGCTGGAGCGAATTCGCCATGAACGTCCCTGAAAACTGGATCACGGCCTACGACCCTACGTTCTCTCTCGGAAACGGAGAGACTTACGACCTGAAAGCCATCCCTACCCTCTACCTGCTTGACAAAGACAAGACAGTCCTGCTCAAAGATGCTGATTACCGCATTCTTGCGCAGGCATTGGAAGAGATGATCTGAAATCCTGTTTGCAAATGGCCGCGCAAGAGGGGGACTGGCATGCCAATTGGATGAATTTATTATATAGAACCTGTTAAAAACCGGAAAAAATGAAGAAGATCCTCATAGTAGAAGACGATACCGCATTTGCCGTCATGCTGAAGACATGGCTTGCAAAAAAGGGCTATGACATAAAATCGGCGGCAAACGTCGCCGATGCGGAATCTGTCATGAAATCCGAAAGATTCGACATCATATTGACCGACATGAGGCTTCCAGACTATGACGGAACGGAACTTCTTGACTGGATCAACAAAACAGGTTACGACACCGATACCATAGTCATGACCGGCTATGCTGACATATCCAATGCCGTGACATGCATGAAAATGGGAGCCAAGGACTATATTACCAAGCCGATAGAGCCTGAAGCCCTGCTCTCGAAAATAGAAAGCTGCAACGGCGGTGAAAGAGGGCCGAAGGCATACGCCAAGACGAAGCCGCATTCTCCGCAGGATTCCGGAGAGGACAGCGGTTTCGTGATTGGAAGCAGCCCGGCGGCAAAAAAGATGCACGAGCACATCAGGCTCGTCGCGCCGACGAACATATCCGTCCTCATACATGGCGAAAGCGGAACCGGAAAAGAGCACCTGGCAAAACTCATCCACAAGATGAGCAGCCGCAAGGACAAACCGTACATAGCAGTGGACTGCGGAGCGATTCCGAAAGACCTCGCAGGATCTGAATTTTTCGGACACAAGAAAGGTTCGTTCACAGGCGCGCTCAGCGACAAGAAAGGAGCATTCGCCGAAGCCAACGGAGGGACTCTCTTTCTCGACGAAGTAGGAAACCTCAGCTACGAAGTACAGGTCCAGCTGCTTCGCGCCATCCAGGAAAGGAAAATAAGGCCCATCGGGACCAATACCGAAATAGAAGTGGATATAAGGCTGATTGCAGCGACCAATGAAAACCTCAAAGACGCCATAAAGGACGGAAGCTTCAGAGAAGACCTGTACCACAGGCTGAACGGGTTCTGCCTTGAAGTCCCTGCCTTAAGGGACCAGAAAGAAGACCTCGGGGCATATGTCGATTTTTTCATAAAGGAAGCCAATGAGGATCTCGGCAAAAACCTGAAAGGGGTAAGCCAACAGGTAGAGGACATATTCATAAGATACAACTGGCCGGGGAATATCCGCGAGCTGAAGAACATCATCATGAGGTCGGCCATTCTCGCGACAGGAGATTTCATCACCGTAAACGAATTGCCGGAATCCATGAAAGACCCCGACAAGACGGAAGACTTGAGCCTGCATAAAAAAGAAGAAGAAAAGCAATCCATAATCAAAGCGCTCGAAATAGCAGGGAACAACAAGTCAAAGGCAGCGCAACTGCTTAATATAGACAGGAAAACGCTGTACAATAAAATCAAGCAATACGGCATCAACGATTGACATGCAGCCGAAGCCGGGCCGAACCATTAAAAAAAATTTGACATAAAGAAAATTTAGACTATCTTTGCAAACCGATTGATGACCTATGGTGTAATGGTAGCACTACAGATTCTGGCTCTGTCGATCTAGGTTCGAATCCTGGTAGGTCAACTGACGGATTCTTGCATTCTGCAAATTCAGGGCGCAGAATCCGTTTTATTTTTATCTTGACCTGTGGTGTAATGGTAGCACGACAGATTTTGGTTCTGTCTGTCCAGGTTCGAATCCTGGCAGGTCAACCTGAAGGGGACGGTTCGAAAGGGCTTTCCCCTTTTTGTTTTCCGCGAGTCCGGTCCGGACTTCCATTCCGGATTACCCGATTCATATAGAGGCATCAGGCTATGCAGATGCGCTCTGTTTCCCTGCTAATATTCCGATTATTCTATTTCCAAAGAGGAATCATGCCTTTTTGGGGAATCATCGGCTTCAAGGAAACGCATACCTTACGAAAAGAGATCCAGCACCGCCTCCCCGAAGCGCATGTAAAGCATGACCCAGAACAGGAAACGCAAACCTTTGCCGACAAGCATGAAAAAAGCGGTCTTTACCGCATCTGTACGGTAGAAGCCCAGGCCTATGGCAAACACGTCGCCCACAAACGGAAGCCACGTCAGAAGAGCAAGCAAGGCGCCGTACTTGTCGATTTTGGATTTCTGCCGCCGGAGCTTCTCCTCGGAGACCTTGAACCATTTTTCAATCCACTCCCATTTTCCGATGCGCCCTATATAATAGGAAGTCATTCCGCCGAGCCAGTTTCCGGCTGTCGCCACGCCAAGGGAAACGAACGGGTCGGCCCCGGCCACAAGGATTCCGACAAGAAGGACATCGGAGCTGAAAGGTATTATCGTCGCTGCAAGGAACGAACCTATGAAAAGCCCGAAGAAACCGAGTTGCTCAAGAATTTCCATTTTTACCGCCTCCCGCTAAAGAACGAAGTCATCAGCACGGAACATTCGTTTTCCATTACGCCGCCGCAGACTTCGGTTTTCGGATGATATAGCGACGGGGAAAACATTCCCGCTCCGCGTTTCGGATCGGAAGCCCCGTAAACGACCCTTCCTATCTGGGACCAGGACAGAGCCGCCGCGCACATCGCGCAAGGCTCGACGGTAACATAGATGGCGCATCCTTTCAGGTACTTTCCGCCAAGGACATCGGCCGACATCGTAATCGCCTGCATTTCAGCATGCGCCGTAGGATCATTCAGGGTTTCTGTCATATTGTGCGCCCTCGCGATCACCTTCCCTCCGAAAACCACGACCGCGCCGACAGGAACTTCGCCCATGTCATACGCCGCTTTCGCCTCTTCAAGAGCCTTTTTCATAAAATACTCGTCACTTGTTCCGTCTTTTGCCATCTTCTGTCCGATTTTAGCCGCATGCCTCCACGCACGCGGCATGCCATGCAAAAATAAATATAAAATGCCGACACGCAAACATGACAATATGTCACCATTTTCATCTGGCATTTATTTTGTCCTTATGCCGGTAACGCCGCAAGCCTCAGGGCAGGCAAAAAAGATAATAACATTAAAAATTAAATATCATGATAAAACCATTAGCAGACAGAGTTCTCATAGAACCTAAAGAAGCTGAAGCAAAAACAGCAAGCGGATTGTACATCCCTGACACTGCAAAGGAAAAACCGCAGGCAGGAAAAATAATCGCCGTAGGATGCGGAAAGAAAGACGAACCTATGGAATTGAAAGTAGGAGACAACGTCCTTTACGGCAAATACGCAGGAACGGAAATCACCGTCGACGGCAAAGAATACCTGATGATGCGCCAGTCCGACGTAATGGCCGTCATCGAATAAACATCAAATCAACAAACCGCAGCCATGTTGCTGCAAAACATTAAAATCAAAAAATCATGGCAAAAGAAATAAAATTCAATATGGAAGCTCGAAACCTCATGAAAGAGGGAGTAGACGCCCTTGCAAACGCAGTCAAGGTAACATTAGGTCCTAAAGGCCGCAACGTAGTAATCGACAAGAAATTCGGCGCACCTCACGTAACAAAGGACGGAGTGACAGTAGCCAAGGAAGTGGAACTTGAAGACCATTTCGCAAACATGGGAGCACAGATGGTCAAGGAAGTAGCTTCCAAGACCAACGACCAGGCAGGCGACGGCACAACTACAGCCACCGTGCTTGCACAGTCCATCATCAACGTGGGAATCAAGAACGTTACGGCAGGCGCGAATCCTATGGACCTGAAGAGGGGCATCGACAAGGCGGTCAAAGCCATCGTTGAAAACCTCAGAAGCCAAAGCCAGGAAGTAGGCGACGACATCGCAAAAATCGAACAGGTCGCTACCATTTCAGCAAACAACGACAACTTCATCGGAAAGCTCATCGCTGAAGCAATGGGCAAAGTGAAGAAAGAAGGAGTGATAACCGTAGAAGAAGCAAAAGGCACTGAAACGGAAGTCAAGGTTGTCGAAGGAATGCAGTTCGACAGAGGCTACATCTCTCCTTATTTCATGACAAACGGAGAAAAGATGGAAGCCGTAATGGACCGTCCTTACATCCTCATCACGGATAAGAAAATATCCACGATGAAAGACCTCATGCCGATACTCGAACCTGTGGCACAAAGCGGAAGCGCACTTGTAATCATCGCAGAAGATGTTGACGGCGAAGCTCTTGCAACCCTCGTTGTCAACAAGCTCAGAGGCACATTGAAGATAGCTGCCGTAAAAGCTCCGGGATTCGGAGACAGAAGGAAAGAAATGCTTGAAGACATAGCAATCCTTACAGGCGGCACGGTAATATCCGAAGACAAAGGCCTTAAGCTCGATGCCGCAACGCTCGACATGCTCGGCAGGGCTGAAAAAGTCACTATCGACAAAGAAAATACGACCATCGTAAACGGCAACGGCAACAAGGAAGCCATAGCTGACAGGGCTGCGCAGATACGCAAGCAGATCGCTGCCACCACTTCCGATTACGACAGGGAAAAACTTCAGGAAAGGCTTGCAAAACTCGCAGGCGGCGTAGCAGTGCTTTATGTAGGCGCGGCTTCCGAAGTGGAAATGAAAGAAAAGAAAGACAGGGTAGAAGACGCGCTTAACGCAACGAGGGCGGCTGTCGAAGAAGGAATCGTAGCCGGCGGCGGCGTGGCATACGTAAGGGCCATCGAATCCTTGTCTTCAGTAAAAGCAGACAACGAAGACGAACAGACCGGTATCAACATCATAGCAAGGGCTATCGAAGAACCTTTGAGGATGATTGTCCAGAATGCAGGCGTTGAAGGAAGCGTAGTCCTCCAGAAAGTAAGGGAAGGAAAAGGCGATTTCGGATACAACGCACGTACCGACAAATACGAAAACCTCCTTGCTTCAGGCGTTATCGACCCTACCAAGGTTACGAGAATCGCCCTTGAAAATGCAGCTTCCGTTGCAGGTATGTTCCTCACTACGGAATGCGTTCTTGCCGACAAGCCTGAAGAAACTCCGGCTGCACCGGCAATGGGCGGCGGAATGGGCGGCATGATGTAACAGCCAGCCGGCATAAAATAAAAAGGGACTTTCAGAGTCCCTTTTTTTGTATCCGCAATCCGGCGAATGCGTGCATTCATCAGGCCGGTTCCGGACCTCATTTTCAACCCGCAAAAAGCATTTTAACCATACCAGCAGAAATCCCTGCAAATAGACATAAATCAATCTATTAAAGCATTTTGCCACATAGATTGCCCGCCACGCCGCATTAAGGCATGCGGAATCCTTATCCCAAGGCATATATATTTCTGCCGCGCTCAATCCCGGCGGCAAACTCTCAGGATGCGGTCCTTGCCGTTAATGTCGCGTATCAGCCGCGTAACGAATCCCGATTCCCTGAAAACAGAAGAAGTTTCTTCCCCCAATGCTTCGTTTATCTCGAAATAAGCGATGCCGCTTTGAGAAAGAAGCTCCGAGCACAATTGCGAAAGAGCCTTGTAAAAGACAAGAGGATCTTCGTCATCCACGAACAACGCCATTTCCGGTTCGTAATCGAGCACATTACTGCGCATCAATGATTTTTCCGATTCGCGCACATATGGAGGATTGCTGACTATCAAATCGAATTTACCGCGCACACAGGCTGATTCGCCGTTTTCAGAACATGGTCCGCGAAAACCGTCCTGCCCGGAATGCTGCGGCGACCATGCCTCCAAACGGCACGGACCGCTGCAATCCTTGCCGGACAGATTTCCTGTTTCCCGCGACAAGGCTTCTTCCGCAACGGACAGCGCAGACCCGGCATCCAGGACATTGCATTTGAAAAATACCGGCCTGTTAGATGATATATTTTGGGCATTGGCTATTTCCAACGCGTCGTCCGACAAGTCGCATGCAAGCACGACAGAATCCTTGAAAAAATCAGCTAAAGACCATGCCAAGCATCCCGAACCTGTACAGAAATCCATTATGAAGGGCTCTTTCAACGCATCTCCTGACGACCGGAAAGCCTCGGACGGCACGTTTTTCAATATGCCGCGCAAATCGGAAACGGCAAGCCTGAACAGTTCTTCGGTCTCCGGCCTCGGGATAAGCACTCCCTCCCTTACCTTAAAAACATGTCCGGCGAATTCCGCTTCTCCCAAAACATATTGGACCGGACGGCCTTTCTCCATTTCGGAAACGCACGAGAAGAACCTGCCGACGGAATCATCCGGAAGCTCCATTCCCGGCTCCGTCGAATAATAATACGAAGGAAGCCCGAATATGGCCGTAAAGACCATTGACACCAGGGCTTCCGCCTCCTGCCTGCCGTACAGGCCTTCCAATCTGCCGCGTGCTTCTTTTACCGTATCCTTTATAATAGTCGCCATATATCTGCATATTTTCCCCAAAGATACGAAACGGATAAAAAAGTCATACTTAATCCCTTCCTGAATCCCCCTGTCTTGCAGGCTGCAAAGTTCCTACACTCCGAGTCCTTTAAAATCAGACAGAAAGAAAATCAAGAAGATCCGAGCTGTTCATAGGCTCTTCCCCTAAGGCAGCGGCGGCCCTGTCCCCTGCCAGGCCATGGAAATACACCCCTGCCACGGCAGCCGTCCCGCACGAAAGCCCTTTTGCCATAAGGCCAGCTATAAGCCCGGCCAGCACATCTCCGCATCCCCCTTTTGCCATTCCCGGATTGCCGGTAGAATTTATGTATATCCTGCCGTCAGGAAGGCATGTCATCGTATTCGCGCCTTTTACAAGGACTACCGCTCCGGTCCGGGCGGAAAAGGCCGAAACCTTGGATATTTTTTCCTCGTCGCCGGCCCACGGGCCTATAAGCCTTCTCAACTCGCCAGGATGAGGGGTCAGCACGCATCCATGATACAGCATCTCCTGCATATGCTTGTCTTCGGCTATCATATTCAAGGCGTCGGCATCCAATACAAAAGGCATGGACAGCTCCCGTGCGGATTCCAAAAGGCCTGCCAATGCGACAGCAGTAGCAGGATTGCGGCCTAAGCCCGGACCGGCGCATATTGCCGTATACTTCGAAAGGGCGGCTGCCGGATACGAAGCCGAAAAGAAGCCCCGCTCGTCGAAAACGGCCATGGCGGAAGGATTGGATACCTGCATCGCCGTCCTTTCCGAATACGGGACATGAGCCGTGACAAGGCCGCACCCCGAACGCAGTGCCGCCGAAACTGAAAGGACAGCCGCGCCCATCATCCCTTCCGAACCGCAAACCAAAAAGCAATGCCCGTAATTTCCCTTATGGGAATACTTAGGCCGCCTCCTTGCAATGCCGGGAAAGCGGCATCCGCCGCCCGCGCCGCTTACGCACGGCCATCCTGACGGAAGTCCGGCTCCGGACTGAAATACGCCCCCAAAGCCGGACGCAGAACCATTCCGGCGCGCTTCAGACGGCTCAGTCCGGGATTCTCCGTGCAGCAGCCCGGCGACTTCCCGGGCATCGGCATAATAGAAATTTTCATCAGCCCTTTCGATAAACTCTTCGCTCAGCCCTATCGGCACGGCAATCACTTTTCCTGCATATTCCCCTGTATCAGGAAGAAGAAGGGACAGCTTCGGGAATTGGACGGAAATCGTGGCATCGGCCCTCACGGCGACAAGGCCATCACCGTGAATCCCTTCCTCCTGCACATGCTCCGCGAATTCCGAAGGAAGGCCGGAAGGCATATCTATGGAAACCACCAAACGCCCGGACGAATTAATGCATTCTATCAGGCTGCGGATATGGCCGCCGCGCACCGTTCCCCTGATTCCGCTTCCGAGCAGGGCGTCTATTATTATCGCATCCGGGGTGTTTTCAACATAGCCGCGCAGCATTTCCGTGTCCCCTCCTATTACCTTTACCGATTTCGGAAGCCTGAGGAAATTGGCCCTGCACTCCGGAGTCATTTCCTCTTCGCCGCAGCTTATGAACACAGTGCAATCGAACATCCTATCCCGTCCGGATTCCGGGATGCTGCCGGGCAGTACGGCCATGAAGTCCGCAGAGACCCCGCCTACGCGCCTGTTTTCCGAGAACGGAATCGGCGCATCTGCGGCCGCGCCGCGCCTGCGGACGGCGGAAAGCAGCCGCGCGACCGCAAGCCCGTCGCCGCCGTTATTTCCCTTTCCCGCCACGACCAATATCCTGCACGGCCCGGCATCCGTCGCATCGCCCTCGCAGCAATACGATGCCGCAATCCTTATTATTTCCTCCGCTATGGCATGCGAAGCCCTTTCCATAAGATCGAGGCTGGATACCGGCTCGTTAACGATAGTAGCCTCATCTGCTTTTTTTATATTATTTCCTGTCAAAATTTTCATAATTGATAATTATTTTTTATTTTTACAAATAATTTTAATAATACTTAGCCAAATTAATCACAAATATATTTACTTATGAAAACAATTAAAACATGCCTGATGGCAGGATGCATGCTGGCGGCAGCCTCTTTCTCATCTTGCCAAAAACCGCAAAACGAACAACCGGACGCAACTGTTTCAATAGAAATGGTGGAAATCACAGACAGCACTGCGGAATTCTCTTTAACGTTAAAAAATGCCACAACCGCATACTGGCTCGTAGAGCCGGTGTCCACGGAACAAGCTGATGCCGACAAAATCAAGAACGAAGGAACCGTATTCAGTCCGGAAACGGAAAAAACCATAATAGCCCGCGACCTTGCAGCCGGAAACCAATACCGCATAATGGCTGTCGCAGAAAATGAAAAAGGACTGGGAAACGCCGCTTCATATGATTTTCAGACAGACGGAATCAATCAAGAGGCGCCGGTCATACAAGCCACGTTAGCCATGGGCAACTACTACGGCACACGTTACAGCGAAGCTGCCAACTACTATTTCATGCTGACGGACTGCGAATTCACAAGCGGGGTGGCTGTCACGGACGGCATGATGCTTTATTTCGACTGCTATGCCGGAGAATCAGATACTCCGCAGGACGCGAAAATACCGTCTGGAAAATACCAGTATGTAAACGAAAACGTGTTTGACGAATTCAAGATAAGCAAGCAAAGCACGGTTTTCATTGAAGTAGATTCAAGAGGAAACATTACAAGCAACCTTTATCCTGTCTCAGGACAGCTTGACGTCCAGTACTCGCAAGGAAGCGGTTATCAAATTGAAGGATCGTTCATGCTTGAAGACGGAAGGGAGGTAAAGGTATACTACAATGGAGACTTCCAGCTCACAAACCAGTCCGGAGTATTCGGCGAAGACATAACCATTACAGCTGAACATTATTACTCCGCAACGTACTTCGGAGATCTTTACGGATCAGGAGCATGCGAATATTATTTTGAAATAGGCACTATGCTGCCTGACGGAGCCGGCGGGGCTCCTGTAGGATCCGGATACGCCTTGGACTTCGATTTATGGGGAGCAAAAGCCGATGATCCCGCAAACGCGAAAATACCGGAAGGTACTTATGAATTTTCGGACATGATTGACATGAACGTGGCACACAGCGACAGGACCACTGGACATTGTGTCATTCCAGACGGAACAAGCAGGTACCGCATTCCGTACACTGCCGGAAGCGTTAATGTAAAGCATAACGGCGACGGATACGACATAACCGGAACATTCACTCTCGGCGATGGCTACAAACTGACCATAAATTATTCCGGAATCCTTCCTTTCGAAAACCAGTCTCCTGCTGAATCAGACGACTTGGACATAACTTTCGCTTCAGGCAGCGGCATGTATTTAGGAGACATTTACGATGCCGGGACAGCGAATTTCACGCTTGAATTCCTTAGCGAAGACGAAGCCACAATGTTGACCATAGATGTGAACGACGTGCTGGACGATGACATGGACCTTAGCGAGGGCACTTACACTGTCGATGAGGAAGGCAGCATGGAAGCAGGAAAATTCTATACAGGAACCATAGACATTTTCGGAGTAATCGGCACTTTCGTAACCGTAGGAGCAGGTACAGAGAACGAAGAATACCTCCTCATCACAGGCGGGACTTTCGATGTAAAACACATTGAGAACGGATACCGATTCGATTTCCATTTCACCATGCAGGACGGAACGAAAATAGAAGGAGAATACGAGGGGCCGTTCATTATAGAATAACAAGACTCGACACAACAAACGTTTTAAGAACAGAATGATTTTTTGGAAAAAAACTGCCGCATAGCTATGCGGCAGTTTTTTTCCATGTCTGACATGGCAGAATCTCCAATCTCGGCATGCCAGGCATGCCATGCGAGTATTGCAAGCCGTCCCCCCGACACCGCATGCGCGTTGAAAGGCCTATAAAATCCAAAGTATCAACATACTGAATTATCAATCAAAATATTGAAAAATTCCTCCAGCCCCATTCCTGCAACTGCCGCCTGCTTAGGCACAAGGCTCATTTCCGTCATGCCAGGGACAGTATTCATTTCAAGGAAGTATATTCCCTTTTCGTTGACTATGTAATCTATGCGGACAAGGCCGTTGCAGCCGAGGAACTTGTATATTTTCTTGGACATTTCCTGTATCGACACGCGCATCTGGTCCGGAATTTCAGCAGGACATACTTCCTGCGACTCGCCAAGGTATTTAGCCTCGTAATCGAAGAATTCGCGGTCTGTAATTATTTCAGTCACCGGAAGGGCCACTATTTCGCCTTTATCCATATACACGCCGTCCGTCATTTCACGTCCGGGGATGAATTGTTCCACCATTACGCGCCTGCCTTCCTTGAATGCGTCTTCTACGGCTTTTTTAAGGCCGTGGATATCCTTGACCTTCGTCACGCCGAAACTGCTTCCGCCGTCCGTAGGCTTGACAAACAGAGGAAGCCCCCCTAGTTCTTCAAAAATCGTCGGGACATCCCATTCGTCCCCGGGATTGATGAGAATATCGTTCGCCATCCTGACACCCGACTTCCTGAGATATGATTTGCATGCATATTTGTCGAAAGTGACGGCAGACACAAATGAAGAACAAGTATTGAACGGTATTCCGAGCATTTCGAAATACGCCTGCATGAGGCCGTTTTCCCCGGGAGTCCCGTGAATCATTATATACGCGAGGTCGAATCTGATCTTTTCCCCGCCGAGCGAAACGGAAAAATCGGACTTGTCTACTTCCACAGGATCCCCATGTCCCTGCAATGTCCATGACGGCCCTTTCTGGAGAATTTCATAAACATTATATTTTCCTTTGTCAATCGATGACGCCACATGCTTCCCGCTCTTGACGGAAATGTCATGTTCCGATGAATCGCCGCCGTATATCACGGCTACATTTTTCTTTGTGTCCATATATTCAATTATATCTAAACAAAATCCCTTTCGGTCATTTTCTGCGAAGCGGCGTACTGCACTCGTGTCCGCCGGAATACCGGCACTTTACAAAACCGCAAGGCCTGAACGTCAAAATGCAGGACCTGACCGCCAACGCAAAGCATGAACGCCAAAAGCGCGGCCGCTTTGCGGACATTCATCCCGCAGTCCGTCCCCGCGCGGCAAGGCAAGGCCGTGCATCAGTCGAAATACGAATCCTGCTCGTATGCGACTATATCCGAATCGGACCCTGTACAATCTATATTTGCATCCATTCCCTGAGGTATCTGGAACTTGTCGTCCTGCGATATTCCGAGAGTCCCGTCCTCAAGTACCTTCTGCATGAAAATTCCCCATATAGGCAATGCCATATTGGCCCCTTGTCCAAGGGACATCGATTCGAAATGGACCTGCCTGTCTTCCGCCCCGACCCAGACTCCGGCCGTCAGCTTCGGCACATAGCCGATAAACCACCCGTCCGAATGGTCGTTGCTCGTACCTGTTTTGCCGGCCACATCGCCTTTCAGGCCGTATTTCCACCTGAGCCTTACTGCCGAACCTTCCGTGACCACGCCCTGCATGAGATTCACCATGAGATACGCGGTCCTTTCATTTATGGCCTCTTCCTTGTGGTTGTTGAAAGTACTGAGGACATTGCCGTCCTTATCCTCTATCATCGTGACGAACAGCGGGTCTACATGGACGCCACGGCTCGGGAAAGTATTCATTGCGCCTACCATCTCTATAAGCTTCAAATCGGCAGGACCGAGGCAAAGGGAAGGGACAGGGTCGAGCCTGCTCGTAATGCCGAGCTTGCGGCACATCTCCACCATCGCGGCAGGACCGAACTGCTTCATAAGATACGCCGAAATATTATTGCTGCTCTTGGTCAGCCCCCATTTCAAAGTAACCGTCTGTCCGATCCATTTGGGATTGTCCGTTGTCTCAGGAGTCCATGTAGTGTCCCCGACTATGAAAGTCTGAGGCACGTTCAACACCTTGTCGCAAGGGCTGAATCCCTCCTGCATGGCCAAGACATACAGGAACGGCTTGATGGTCGAACCCACCTGCCTCTTGCTCTGTCCGGCATTGTCATATTTGAAATAAGAATAGTCCGGTCCTCCGACATAGGCCTTGACATGCCCGCTTTGGGGTTCCATTGCCACGAACCCGGCCCTGAGAATGGACTTGTAATACCGTATCGAATCATCAGGGGTCAGGACGGTATCGGCATAGCCCTTGCCTGACCACGAGAACACCCTCATCGGGACCTTTTCCTTGAAGCTCTTATATATTTCCTTTTCCGGAATGCCGGCACGTTTCATATTGCGGTACCTGTCGCTCCAGCGGCGGGACTGCTGCATAAGCCGGTCTACGACTTCTCCAGGAACGGAATTGGAGAAAGGCCTGTTCACATTGCTTCGGACCTGCTTGTCGAAAGCCACCTGCAAGTCCTTGCCCAAATGCTCCCGGACAGCCTCTTCCGCGTATTTCTGCATCTTGGAATTTATCGTAGTATGGATCTTGAGCCCGTCCCTGTCGAGATTGTATTTGCTGCCGTCCGGCTTGAGGTTCTTGTTGAGCCATCCGTATAGAGGATCGTTTTCCCATTTTTCAAGGTCGGCCACATAGTCCTCGATGTAAGCGTAATCCGACTTGTCAGGCATATCCGCGTTCATGTAACGCCTGAGCATGTCCCTGAAATAAAGGCCGTGCCCTGCCGTATGGTCCTTGGTCTTGTACGACAACACTATCGGAAGCTTCACTATCGAATCGTACTGGGCATCCGGCAGATAGCCGTACTTGTTCATCTGCGACAGCACATGGTTCCTCCTTTCAAGGGAAAGTTCAGGATTGATCACGGGATTGAACCTTGTCGGCTTGTTCACCATTCCGACGAGCGTGGCGGACTCCTGTATGTTCAATTCCGAAGGCTCCTTATTGAAAAACGTATTCGCGGCAGCCTTTATCCCGTAGGAATTGCTGCCGAAAAACACCGCATTCATATACATGCTCAGTATCTCGTTTTTCGTGTAATTCCTCTCAAGCTTCACGGCGATTATCCATTCCTTGAACTTGTCCTTCGCAAGAAGTATCATATCGCCTCCCGGAATGTTCAATGTGGAAGTATCCCTCGGGAAAAGGGTTTTCGCAAGCTGCTGGGATATGGTGCTTCCCCCTCCTCCGGACCTTTTGTTCCCGAGCAGGATGCTCTTGACCCCCACTCTCACAAGGCTTCTGAAATCTATTCCGGAATGCTTGTAGAACCTTGCGTCCTCGGTAGCCACCGCCGCGTCGACAAGATACGGGGAGAGTTCGGAATAAGACACATACGAGCGGTTTTCTATATGGTACGTGCTGAAAACCTCTCCGTCCTCCGACAAAAGTTCCGTGGCAAGATTGCTCTTTGGGTCTTCCAGTTCCTCGAAAGACGGTATTTCGGCAAACGCCGAAACAAGAAGCAAAGCTGCGAAAACGGCTACGAAAGGAAGAGCGGCGCATATCCATAACGCCCTTACTATTATTTTCTTGGCTTTCATATGTATTTTCTTCGTGATTTGAACTGCAAAAATAACCAAATTTCACATAGAACATTAATTATGCCACAGGCATGAAATCAAAAAAATGCTTATCCTCGGAAATACCTCGCTGATATGCAGGCAATCATTTCAAAAAAAATTAGATTTTTCCTAAGATTATCATTTACTTTGCAGTCGATTAACAACAAAGGCGCAAGATGGGCGAAAATTTAGTAATAGTTGAATCACCTGCCAAAGCAAAAACGATAGAAAAATTCTTAGGAAGCGACTACACGGTCAAATCAAGTTTCGGACATATCAGGGACTTGTCGAAAAAGAACCTCGGAATAGACATAGAACACGGATTCGCTCCGGAATATCTCATTTCGGATGACAAGAAAAAGGTCGTATCGGAGTTGAAATCCGCATCGGAGAAAGCCTCTGCGGTATGGCTCGCATCCGATGAAGACCGCGAAGGAGAAGCTATCGCATGGCATCTGTACCAGACCCTCGGCCTTGACAAGAAGCCTGTCCACAGGATAGTATTCCATGAAATAACCAAGCCTGCGATTCTGAGCGCAATAAAAAATCCGAGGGAGATAGACATGAACCTCGTGATGGCGCAGCAGGCAAGAAGGGTTCTCGACAGGCTTGTAGGATTCGAGCTTTCACCCGTCCTGTGGAAAAAAGTAGCGCCGAAGCTCTCGGCCGGCCGAGTGCAATCCGTAGCCCTGAGGCTGATAGTGGAAAGGGAAAGGGAAATAATGTCGTTCAAGTCAGAGCCTTTCTTCAAGGTAACAGGAATATTCAACCCTGACGGAACGCCGGGCACGGTAAAAATAAAGACAACTCTCGATACGGAATTCAAAACCGAAAAAGAAGCGTCGGCTTTTTTGGAAAAATGCAAGGACTCCGTATTCAAGATCGAAAACATAGAGACGAAGGACGGCAAGCGCAGCCCCGCTCCTCCGTTCACCACGTCGTCCCTACAGCAGGAAGCCTCAAGGAAATTGGGCTTTTCCGTAAGCAGGACGATGTCAATAGCGCAAAAGCTTTACGAATCCGGGCTTATAACCTATATGAGAACCGATTCGACCAACCTTTCCGCATTGGCGATAAACGCGGCTTCAGCATACATAAAACAGAATTTCGGGGAAGAGTATTCCAATCCACGGCAATACAAGACAAAAAGCAAGGGAGCGCAGGAAGCCCATGAGGCAATAAGGCCGACCTACATGGAAAACGCCGGAATATCCGGGACAGTACAGGAAAAGAGGCTCTACGAACTG
Source organism: uncultured Bacteroidales bacterium (assembly GCA_944322605.1). Classification (GTDB taxonomy): domain Bacteria; phylum Bacteroidota; class Bacteroidia; order Bacteroidales; family UBA932; genus CALUPD01. The sequence continues at coordinate 27,322 of CALUPD010000011.1, forward strand.
ATCTGGAAAAGGACCATGGCTTCCCAAATGTCGGACGCCATAGTGCAGAAGACGGACCTGACAATCGGAGGAAGCACCATCAGCCAGAAATTCAATGCAAGGGCTGAACAGATAAAATTCGACGGATTCCTGAAACTATACATTGAATCGCGGGATGAAGAAAACGAGCAGGACGACGAGACCGCCATGCTGCCGCCGGTTCATGAGAACCAGTTAATGAACCGCATCTGCATACAGGCGGACGAAAGGTTCACGCAAAAGCCGCCGAGATATACCGAAGCAAGCCTGGTCAAGAAATTGGAAGAACTCGGGATAGGCAGGCCGTCGACTTACGCGCCTACTATTTCCACCCTCATGGACAGGCAATACATAGTCAGGGATTCGCGCGAAGGCCACGAACGACAGTACGCAAGGCTTCTCCTCGAAGACGGAAGAATAGTCAAATCCGAAATGACGGAAATAACCGGCTCGGAAAAATCGAAACTGTTTCCACAGGACATAGGAATGCTTGTCACTGATTTTCTTACAAGCCACTTCAAAACAATAATGGACTACGGATTCACTGCCAAAATCGAAAAGGAATTCGACATGATAGCGGCAGGCAAAGCCGTATGGAACAAAAAATTAGGAGAATTCTACAGTTCTTTCCACTCGACTGTGGAAGACACCCTGAAAGATTCAGGATACTCGAACTCGGAAAGGATTCTCGGCAATGATCCGAAAAGCGGAAAGGCCGTAAAGGTACGGCTCGGCAAATACGGCCCTTTCGTACAGATAGGGGAAAACGGAGACGCCGACAAGAAATACGCAAGCCTTGCCAAGGGCCAGCTCATCGAAAGCATAACCTTGGAAGAGGCATTGAAACTGTTCGACCTGCCCAAAACGCTCGGAGAATACGATGGAGACACGCTGATTGTCGCCATAGGAAGATTCGGCCCTTACATCAGGAAAGGGAAAAGCTTCATTTCCATAGGCAAGGACTACGACCCTTATACGATTACCCTCCAGCAGGCCATCGGGCTTGTTGACGCCTACAATGCAAAAGAAGCCAAAAAGCATATCCTTTCATTTGAAAAAGAAGGAATAGAAGTGCTGAACGGAAGGTTCGGCCCTTACATAAAACATAACGGAAACAATTACAAGATACCTAAATCCAAAAACGCTTCCGAACTGACCGTAAACGACTGCTTTGAAATAATTTCCGCATCAGATTCGAAAAACACGAAAAAAGCTTCCACTTCGGAAAACAGCAAAAGCCCGAAAACTTCTGTCGGCAGCGCAAGGAAAGCGGCGGCAAAGAAAGGCGAAACGAAGCAGAAGCCTTAAAATTTAACTAAATACAACTAATTATGGCACCGCAGAAATACCAAATCGACCAAACTGACAGAAAAATTCTATCATTCCTGACCAAGAACGCAAGGATGCCATTCCTCGAAATAGCAAGAGAATGCGGAGTATCAGGAGCCGCCATACACCAAAGGGTGAAAAAAATGGAGAACTTAGGCATCATCACTGGCAGCAGGCTCTTGGTCAAACCCAAGACCCTCGGCCTTGACGTCTGCGCATTCATAGGGCTTACATTGTCCGAACCTAACAAGTACTCGGAAGTAATAGCCCGCCTTTCGGAAATCCCTGAAGTCGTAGAATGCCATTTCGTGACCGGAAAATACTCGCTGTTCATCAAGATATATTGCGAAGACCACGAACATCTCATGGAAATCCTGATTAAGAAAATACAGGATATCCCCTACATAGCCCAGACAGAAACGCTGATTTCTCTCGAACAGGCTATTGAACGGCAAATAGGAGTAAGGGACGAAGCAGGAGCCGCCCGAAAAAGAAGATAGCCCTGAGAGTCCGGAAGGAGGAATTTCAAGGCTTTTGAAAATAAGAAAATCCTAATGTGACAGGCACATTAGGATTTTTTTCATCAAGAGTAACGCAGAAATTACCCTTTTCACCTTTTTTTCATCAAGCGTAACGCTGGAAGAGCGGCCTCAAGTTTTCAGCATAGCTGCGGAATATTATAAAACGGCTGACCGCATCATCCGTTCTGCACGGCGACCTCTCAAGCTGAAGATAGATGCAGAATATTATAAAGCGGCCGACTCTTCCATAGCCTGCCTTGCAGCGCGCTTAGCCTGCTTTTCTGCCTGCTTGACTTCCACGCCTGCCTTTCTTTCAAGCAGCCTCGTTTCTTGCCTTGCTTGCTTCGCCTCCTGTTTGGCCACGGTCCTGACAGACCTTGCTTCTTTCTTAGCTTGCTTTTCGGCTATCCTTTCGTCCTTTTTAGCCTGCTTTTCTTCGGCAACTCCTTCGCGTTTGGCCACATTGCCTTTTTCAACACGCTTTTCTTCCGAGATTTCCACGTCCGAAACAGACCAGCCTCCGCCAAGAGCCTTGTACAAATCTATCAGCGCAAGGTATTCGTTGCTGACGGCATTGCTCAATTCGACCTGCGCATCGAAATAAATACGCTGGGCGTCCAAAACGTCCAGATAATTTATGACACCGTTAAGATACTGGAGCCTCGCTAGATCCATGTATTTTTTGGAAGCGTCCAAAAGGTTCTGCTTCAAGACGGAATTCTCGCAGGCGGAACGGTAGGTTATCACCGCGTCGTGTACTTCCTTGAATGCCGACATGACGGTTTTCTCATGTTCGAGACGGGCCTGATTATAGGCCGCGATCGAAGCCTTGAACTTGGCTTTCCGCTTATTGAAGCTAAACAGCGGAGCGGCAAGGTTTATTATCGGATAATAATACGGGGAACGGAATATCGACAATATGTCATCGCTCTCAAAACCTCCGGTAAAATTTATCGTAAACCTCGGGAATCTCTCTGCCTGGGCTATGCCGACATCTGCCATGGCAGCCATGAGCCGCTTTTCGGACATTCTTATGTCCGGCCTGCGGAGCAGCAGGTAAGAAGGGACTCCTATCGGAATATTATCCTTGTTCAAGGACGGCTTCACATCTATCATCGCCCTGCGGATATTATACGGATATTGCCCCGTAAGCAATGCTATTTCGCTTTCCTTTATCGCTATCTCGCGTTCGAGGTCAGGAATAAGGGCTTCCGTGGTCGCCAATTCCACCTCGGCCTGCTGGTAAGAAGTTTCCGAAGTAAGGCCTCCTTCGAATCTCACACGCGCCTGATGCACGCCTTCCTGCCTTGTCGTCAATGTCCTGGTAACGATCCTGAGTTCGTTGTCCAAGGCCATAAGCTCGTAATAAGAAGTGGCAACGGAGGCAATCAGAGACATCTGCATCGCGCGTTTGGCCTCGACGGTCTCAAGGTACTCGGCAGCCGCTTTCTTATTGGCCCACCTAAGATTTCCCCAAAGGTCTATTTCCCAGCTGAAAGTAGCCTGCGGCATCTTGAATTCCACGCCCGGATCGGGGGAATTGCCGCCATAATTGGTAAACTCGTCATTGAAACCCGCACGCACGCCTATGTCAGGAAAGAGCTTCGCCTTGTCCATCCTGTGCAGCTGCCGCATCTGCTCGATTCTCTCCGCCGCAATAAGCATGTCCTTATTGTATTCGAGAGCCTGGCGTATGAGCGACTGCAAAAGAGTGTCGGTATAAAGGTTCCACCATTCAAGGTCCGCAATCGTGACGGAATCCGTAGCTCCCGGCCCGAAGGCGTCGGGCAATTTCAAATCGGGCTCCGCGCAATATTTGGCCGGAGAACAGCCTGTAACCGCCGTTCCTATGGCAAATGCGGAGAATATTATTATAATCAGACTTTTGATTTTCATGGCAATTCTTTTATTTGCTTTCCGCTTCGCTTTCATTGAGGGCAGGAACGGATTTTTTCTTTGACAACTTTTCTTTCAGCCTGTAAATCCATACGAAGAACAGAGGCACGTAAACTATGCCCACCGTAACGGCAACTATCATCCCGAAGAACACGCCTGTGCCTATGTCCCTTCTGCTGCCCGAACCCGGACCGCTCGCCAATACAAGCGGAAGCATTCCGAGCATGAACGCCAGCGAAGTCATCACGATCGGCCTGAACCTCAAATGGGCCGCCTTGACAACGGCGTCGACGAGATTCTTGCCCGATTCGACTTCCTTTTTCGCGAATTCCACAATCAGAATGGCATTCTTCGCGACAAGGCCGATAAGCATCACAAGCCCTATCTGGAAATAAACGTTATTCTCAAGCCCGCACATGTACACGCCGAGATAAGCTCCCGCTCCGGCTATAGGAATGGACAATATGACCGCTATAGGCACCGACCAGCTCTCATACTGGGCTGCGAGGAACAGGAACACGAACATGAGCGCAAGCGCGAGTATCATGCCGGTCTTTCCGCTTTCCTTCTTTTCCTGATAGGAAAGCCCGCTCCATTCTATCCCTATGTTCGACGGCAGATGCTCGGCGGCTATTTCTTCCATTATGGCCATTGCCTGCCCGGAACTATAGCCATGGGCAGCTTCCCCGGTTATCATGGAAGAATTGAACATGTTGAACCTCTTTATCGTGCCGGAGCCTGTCGTATAGTCCAACGTGCCGAGGGCAGTGACCGGAATCATGGTATTGTTGTCCCCTCTGACCGAATACAGGTTAATGTCGTCCTTAAATCCCCTGTACGACTTGTCCGCTTGTATGTACACCCTGTAGACACGGTTGAACATATTGAAGTCGTTCACGTACACGGACCCGGTAAAGGCCTTCAATGTAAGGAATATGTCAGAAACCGGAACTCCGAGAAGCTGAGCCTTGTCCCTGTCCACGTCGAAAAACAACTGAGGAAGGTCATTCTGCATGGATGAAGAAAGGGATGTAAGCTCTTTCCTGCGCGAAGCATAATATAACAACGTATCGGTCGCCCTTTGAAGGTCTTCATACGAGGCGTCGCCCCTCGCTTCGAGAGCCATCGAGAAGCCTCCCGAAGAGCCGAGGCCCGGGATGACGGCCGGTGTCGTGACATATACCTTGCTTTCAGGATATTTCGACAAATGATCCGAAATCTCGCGCATCACTTTGTTTATGTCCTGGGTTTCCCTTTCGTCCCACGGCTTTAGTATCACGGTGAGCTGGCTGTTCGCCTGGCTCGTACCGACCCTCGGGCTGGTACCGGTCACATTCAGGACATACTCTATGTCGGGATGCTTCATCAGGTAAGCCATCGCCCTGTCAGTGACCTCCCTTGTCCTTTCCAAAGTGGAATTGACGGGAAGTTCGAGTTCGACCGTGAAATATCCCTGGTCTTCCTGCGGCATGAAGCTGCTCGGAATGACTTTGTTCATTACGATTATGCACAGTACGGCCAATCCGAAAATTATCATCATCCTTCCTGAATGGGCAAGCCCCGCGCGGATCATTTTTTCATAGACCTTGTTTCCCTTCGCAAGCGCGTTATTTATGAACGAGAATACCCTGTTTGTCTTGCCTTCTTCCTTAGGCTTGAGGAAAATCGAACACATTACCGGGCTTAGCGTAAGGGCGACGACGGTGGATATGATTACCGAAACGGCGATTGTTATCGTAAACTGCCTGTACAGCTGGCCTGTTATGCCGGATAGAAAGCTTACCGGAACGAACACGGCGCAAAGCACGAGCGAAGTAGCTATCAAAGCCCCGGATATGCCCTGCATCGCTTTCTTGGTGGCCTCGTAGGCAGAAATCTTTTCTTCCTCCATTATCCTGTCCACGTTTTCCACCACGACTATGGCGTCGTCCACCACAAGCCCGATTGCCAGGACAAGTCCCAATAGGGTCATCATGTTGAGCGAGAATCCGAAAGCGAGCATCACGCCGAATGTTCCTATCAACGATATAGGGACCGCAATCATAGGGACCATCGTGGCCCTCCAGCTCTGCAATGAGAGGAATACCACGATCATCACGAGAATCAATGCTTCGAACAAAGTCTTGTAGACCTCGTGAATGGACTGCGATATGTACGAAGTCATGTCGAAAGGAATATTATATGTCATTCCTTCCGGGAAAGCCTTGCTGAGTTCCGCCATGGTCTCCTTTACATTGTCGGCCACTTCCATCGCATTCGCGCCCGGAAGCATGAATACGTTCATCACGGCAGCATTCCCTCCGTTGATTCCGCTTTCGGTGTTATAAGACTGCGCTTCAAGGGACACCCTCGCGACATCCCTCAATCTTATCAATGAGCCGTCCGGATTGGCGCGGACGACTATGTCTTCAAACTGCTTTACTGTCGAAAGCCTTCCTGTCGCCACTATAGGCATGGTCACATCGACATCTTCGATAGGCTGCTGCCCGAGAACGCCGGCTGCCGACTCCCTGTTCTGGTCTTTCAACGCCTTCTGTATGTCCTGTACCGTAAGGCCGAGATTCGCCAGCCTGTCCGGATAAAGCCATATCTGCATGCCGTAATAGCGGCTTCCGACATTCGACACCCTACCCACGCCCGGCACGCGCCTTAGCATGTCCAGCACATTCAAAGTAGCATAGTTGCTGAGATAAATCTCGTCGAATTTAGGATCGGAGCTGAGCAAGGTGACGGTAAGCAATTTGTTCGGAGCTTCCTTTTCCACGGAAAGCCCGTTCTGGACGACTTCGGCAGGAAGCCTCGATTCGGCCAATTTCACCCTGTTTTGCACTTCGACCGCAGCAAGGTCCGGATTCGTCGATATGTCGAACGTTATAGTGGCCGAGAAGCTTCCGGTATTCGTGCTTTTCGACTCCATGTAAAGCATGCCGGGAGTACCGTTCAGCTCCTGTTCTATCGGGGTTGCCACAGCCTGCGTGACGGTCTGGGCATTGGCCCCTGGATAGGAGGCCGACACGTTCACGACCGGAGGCACGATTTGAGGATACTGGTCGATAGGCAGAAGGAACAGCCCGATAAAGCCGACAAGTACTATGAGTATGGACAAGACACAGGAGAAAACCGGCCTGTCTATGAAAAAATCGGATTTCATGATTCAGATTCCTCCTATGACGTTATTCTTCATTTGCCTGTTCCTGTTCTTCCTCCGTATTAGGGACAGGAGCGCTTATGGCTTTCATGCCATGAGTGAGCTTATGGTATCCTTCCACTACGATTTCTTCGCTCTTCATAAGTCCCCTTTCGACCACGGTGTTGTTTCCTATTTCAGGGCCGAGTTCTATAAACCTCTTTTCAACCGTGCTGTCCCTGCGTATCAGGAATATATACGCGCCGCCCTTTTCGATTACTATGGATTTCGTAGGAACGACTATCGCGTCTTCCCTTACATCGAGAAGAAGTCGTACCTTCGTAAACTGGCCTGGCAGAAGGGTATGGTCCGGATTAGGCATTTCCGCCCTCACGGCAAACGTACCTGTTTGGGAATCGACCTGAGGGTCCGCGAAGTCCACTATTCCCTTGTATGGATACACCGAATTGTCGGCAAGGGTAATCGTAATATACGGGTTCCAGTTTCTTGTGGAATCCACCTGGCCGAGATTCACATTCCTCGCCTTGCTTTTAAGGTAATCGAGGCTGGTCATGCTGAAGTCCACCTGTACGGTATCGCTCTTCACGATAGTGGCAAGAAGGGATCTTCCGCCCGGACCGACAAGAGTTCCTATGTCCACATTCCTCTCGCTTATATAACCGCTTATCGGAGAAGTCACCGTGGTATAGCTCAAAGCCAGTTCGTCCTCGGTAAGGTCGGCTTCGCTCATCTGCACTTCGGCAGTCGCGCTTTCATAAGAGGCTATCGCATTGTCCAAATCCAGCTGGCTGGCGGCATTCTGCTCGTACAACGGCCTTATCCTCTGAAGGTCCCTTTCAGCTTTCAATGCAAGGGCCTTGTTCTTGTTAAGCTGCGCCTTGGCCTTGTCCACCTTGGCCTTGTAAAGGCGAGGGTCGATTATGAACAGGACTTCGCCCTTTTCTATATAGGTTCCTTCCTCGAACAGCATGCTTTCAAGGTAGCCTTCGATTCGCGCACGTATTTCGACGAACTGCTGGGCGCGTATCTTGCCGACATATTCGCCGTATATTTCGACATCTTTTGTCTGTACTTTTTCCGTAGCAATTATAGGATATACCTCCTTGGGAGGTTCAGGGCGCACAAGCACCGCTATCAACACTATGACCGCAATCACGGCCGCTGCGGCAACCGCGATTTTCTTCCAGCTTATCCTCCTGATTTTAAGCGTGAGGTATCTCGACGTGACTTCTATCCTCGTGTAGGAATTCTTTCTTTGTTTCGGAGTCATTTTCTTTGTTTTGTATAGTTGTAAGAATTAAGAAAGTCAAAAATAATTCCTCCGGCCGCGCCGTGCAGGCCGGAAAGACGGGCTTTATTATATTATTTCCTATGAATCAATCTATTAATATTTCCTATCAAATATTATCTTCAAAATGAAGCGCATCCTTTGCCTTGTAGAATTGTTCTACATAAGGCCAGCATCGCGCAGGCCGCATCCGCGCCCGAGGCCGTTCACGTGTTTTTGCGGGTCATTTCCGCTTCGCGGCAAGCCCCGCTGCTCTCGGCTTGCTTTATTTCCGCTCCGCTGTCGCTCGCGGCAATAACCGCTGCGCCTCGGCAGAGCTTTCAAGCGAGCTTGAAGCTCTGCTCTCGGCTTGCGGGTTATTTTATCCTATATTCCTCCTGTCGGCGCATGTCTTTTTCTTTGATTGACTGGCGTTTGTCATATTCCCTTTTCCCACGGGCAAGGGCTATTTCCAATTTGGCGTATCCGTTGCTCGCAATAAACAGTTTCAATGCCACTATCGTCAATCCCTTTTCTTTTGTCGCCCTCGCAAGCTTCAAAAGTTCCCTTTTGGTCAGAAGCAGCTTCCTGTCCCTTTTCGGATCATGCCTGTTGAACGATGCGGACCAATATTCCGATACGTTCATGTTCCTTACATACAATTCTCCGTCGATGAAATAGCAATAACTATCAGCCAGGGACGCCTTCCCTGCCCTGATGGATTTTATCTCTGTCCCGCTGAGCACAATTCCTGCGGTATAATATTCGAGAAACTCGTACTCGAACGACACCCTCCTGTTCTTTATTACTATGTCGCTTTTCGCTTTCGGCATAATCTCTATTCTTTAGGCGGCAAAGTTAATGATTATCCGCCTAATTATTCAGCTTTTGCTATTTTTGCATCCGGCATGCGATAAAACACAGGACATGGAAAACAAGCTCGGACACATCTACAACGAACTAAGCGGCGGGACATACGACATGGCCGCAGTCATAGGCCCTACAGCATCGGGAAAGACCGCATTTGCCGTCTCGCTGGCAAGGTTCCTTTCGGAAAAAGGCATGAAAGCGGAAATAATCTCCGCTGATTCAAGACAGGTCTACAAAGGAATGGACATCGGGACCGGAAAGGATATCTCCGAATATTCAGAAGGAGGGGCTTTCGTGCCGTACCACCTCATAGACATAGCAGAAGCAGGAGAAAAATACAATCTTTTCCGTTATCAGGCGGATTTCATAAAAACCTATGCCGACCTGAAACGGCGCGGCGTGTTCCCCATCCTGTGCGGCGGCTCCGGGCTTTATATAGAGGCAGTCACGAAAAAATACGTGCTTCCCGAAGTGGATCCGGACTATGAATTACGAAGCATGCTTGAAAAAAAAGACATGGACGAACTTGTTTCCATGCTGGCAGGAATGAAAAAACTGCATAACACGACGGACATAGACAACAAGAAAAGAGTTATCCGCGCAATAGAGATAGCCAAATATTTCGAAGACCACGGAATCGATCCATATAACCCGCAAACCGGCAGCGAACTGCCGTCCGACACCAAATTCATAGGCATATTCGTCGACAGGGACGAACGGAACCGGAGGATAGACCTACGCTTGGAAAAAAGGCTCTGGGAAGGGCTGGTAGAAGAGGTCCGGGCACTTCTCGACAGGGGGATTCCACCCGAAGACCTGATATATTATGGATTGGAATATAAATTCGTAACCCTGTACCTTACGGGCGAACTTTCTTATGAACAGATGCGTGAAAGGCTTGCTATCGCGATACACCAGTTCGCAAAAAGGCAGATGACATGGTTCAGGGGAATGGAACGCCGGGGCATAAATATCGAATGGATATAATCGCACCGGACAGGCGCAAAAAGCGGAAATCCGGATTTTCCGGAGAAGGAGGAACAAACCGGGCCTTGAAACAAGGCCGCCTCACCGCCACGGATCGTCTCTTTTAATCCAAATCGCCGACCGGAACATGGTCCGTCGGATATTGGAACACCTCCAATTCGAAAAACGGGATTACCGAAATCACATGGTCGAATATGTCGGACTGTATCCTTTCATATTCAACCCATTCCGTCGTCTTTGTGAAGCAGTATATTTCAAGCGGGATTCCCTTTTCGGCAGGCTGGAGCTGCCTTACCATGTATGTAAAATCATTTCGTATTTCCGGAAGCGATTCTATATACGCCGTGACATAGGCCCTGAATACTCCTAAATTCGTCTGCCTCAACACATCAGGCCTGCATCCGATGTCGCCGGCATGGCCGCCTGACCCGCCTTGCGGAGAATCCGCAAACGCAATGCCTCCCTTTCCGTCACGAATGCCGCCTCCATGCGCATTTCCCGATCCGGAATTATTCATCTCACGCAACTTCTGCTGTGTTCTCTCGATATAGTCTTTAAGTATCCCTATCTCCGAAAAACGCAATAGCATCTTCTCGTCGCAGAACTTCACGCTTTTCATATCGATATTTATAGACCTTTTTATCCTGCGGCCTCCCATTTCCGACATGCCTCTCCAGTTCTGGAAAGACTCGCTCACAAGGGCATAGGGAGGGACCGTCATGATCGTATTGTCGAAATTCCTGACTTTTACCGAATAAAGATTCATGTCTATGACATTGCCGTCGACCCCGTACTTGGGCATCGTTATCCAGTCTCCTATCCTCAGCAAGTCGTTAGCCGACAATTGCCAGCCGGAAATGAACCCGAGTATGCTGTCCTTGAATATGATGGTTATTATGGCCATCGACGCCCCGAGGCCTGCTATCAGCGTGCCAAGGGATTGGTTTATTATTATGCTGATTATCAATATAGACCCGAGGAAATACGCAATGACGTTTATTATCTGGAAAAAAACGCTTGTCGGCTTCGAAGGCCCGTGCCTTTTGCTGTAAATAATCGAAAGCGATTTTGTCAAGCCGGTAATGGCCGCCATAATGCGCGCGATTATGTACACCGCGACTATCTTTTTCAAGAACACCGACATGCCCTCGCTCCTTATCGCTATAGGTATGGCCCAGTATATCAGGATCGGGGAAATAAGCCGTATTACCTTATGGAACACCTTGTTCTCAAAGAACACGTCGTCCCAGCGGTTTTTGGTAATCCTTACTATCCGGCTGATTACTTTGTCCGCAATCTTGTCGGCTATATAGCCTATAAGCCACGCCACGAGCCCGAGCAAGACCAAAGATATGCATTGGTCTATCCACGAAGCCCATGCATGCGACATTCCGGCATCAGTCAAAAGCCCGTAAATATAATCCGGCAAAACAGTTATCTTATGCAATTCTTCGTTCATATCCGTTCATATCATCAGATCCGTCCTGATATTCAAGCCACGGCAGCAAGGTCCAGAAACAGCCATGCTTCGCCATCCTTGAACCGCGAATCAATCACTTTTCAAAGATAAGCAAATTCCTGCTCCTGTTTCCAGCCGCAAACAAATAAATTCAGTCAGAGATGAGGAAATCCCGACTTCCTACGATTGTATAGCAAGCATTTTGTTTGTGAAAACAACCAATTCACTATTCACCATGATTGCATATCATTCAGGAGCACAATTTTCTTATGAAAGGCTTTCAAAAGAGTCAGGAGTAAAGAAAGAAACTTTGAAAAAGTATATCAATTACCTTGAAGCAGCTTTTCTCATAAAGGTTGTACGCAGAACGGATGATACAGCTAAACATTATCAACGAGAAACGCAATTCAAGATCTATCTTACTAATCCCTCTCTTAGATGTGCATTGTTTCAGCCTATCAGCGAGCAAGACAATGAAATCGGAGATATGGTTGAAACAGCAGTTTATGCCCAATGGATTCCAAGACAAGGCGCATCAATCCGCTACGCTAACTGGAGAATCGGAAAGCAGCAAGGCGAAGTCGATATCGTAGGGTTAAATATCGCACGTCAGAAACCAGATTGGGCTGTTGAGATAAAGTGGACAGACCGTTTCTTTGAGCGCCCCAATGAATTGGTCTCACTTAAATATTTTATGGAAAAAAATCAAATGAATTATGCGCTTGTCACAAGTATCAGTAAAAGCGGAAGCGTAAAGATCGACAATTTAACTTTACAATTCATTCCTGTAGCGTGTTATGCTTATATTGTAGGAGAAAATACAATGAACCATACAAAGGCATCATACGGTTTATAGCTTCTCGCCTATCCAAATAAGCACATTCAAATGCGCCTATTTGGACTATCAACCATAAAATTCTTATTATTAATAATTTATATTGGAAAAATAAGAGACGGGAGTAAGATGATGCTACTTATACTCCTTAGAATGATGTTCTTTTTATTTTCTTTATGCAAACAAATCATTTCAGTCAGGGATATTTAGAAATTATCACTCCACGCCATACTTTAGTATATTCCTAATAATCAATATATTATAAAACATAGCCGTGGAGAGATGCTCTCAAAAAAACACGACCAGTCCACGCCCTTATTTCGTCATATCATTGATAATCCGACAATTAAAGAACCGCCACCGTGGACGGATAATTTCATAGCCGTCCGCAAAATCCGTACAGACAGCCTCCAGCGGCATTGTTGAACTATCCCCCCAAAAAATCGGACAGTTTATCGCCAGTTGAAAAGGCACGCGCCACTGGCGTAGGATGAGTTTACCGGCCCGGACATTTAAGGACTTCCTGCCTAAAGGATATTTTTAATAAACGACCATTATTCTTTCTATTTACATACTCGGAATTTAAACAACACAAAAACTCAACAACCATGAAAAAGTTTATCATTGCAATCGCGCTGATGCTGTCATGCAGCATGGCTTCGGCGCAGACCGGAATAAGCGCAGGCTATCTTTTCCAAAACATGCACGAATCCGACGGACAATCAGCCTCTTCCTACAACTTGGATTTCCACGGATTCTATGCAGGCGTGGACTACAATATCCGCATTATCGGAAAGACTTTCGCAATAGTTCCTGGAATCTACTACGAATTTCTGGAAAACAAAGATCTCGACCCGGTAAAATGGCAGGAGCACTACCTGAAGATTCCTGTCGATTTCCAACTTGGATTCCGGATAGGCAAGAACGCCAGGTTCATCGCAAGCATAGGCCCGAAATTCCACATAGGATTGGCCTCGAAATGGAAGGCCGGCGTAGAATCGCTTGATTTGTATAAATTCAGCGAAAACCAATACAGAAGGTTCGACGTGCTGCTCGGGGCGAGCATAGGAATCGAAGTATTCAACCACATGAAAATAAAGGTAGGATATGACCGAGGCCTTGTCAACAGAAACGCCGCTAAAGATACGAAACTCTACAACAACATAGTCCACGCAGGGCTGTCGTTCGTATTTTGACGAAGCCGCATTAAAGCGCAAGCACCGGAACATGGGATCAAGAGATTGTCTAAGTACGAAGCCTGATTGCATCCGATTATCAGACACGGCAGTCCGGACCGATCTGTAAAATTGCAGAATCCAAGACACCCTCCCCCCCTCAACCTGAAATTCCGATGCCGTATCGCTGAACATTCTTCTTATAAAGCAATTCCCGCCTCTGCCTGCAATCGAAGCAAAGACGGGAACCGTTTTATATCCGAAGGCAACCTGACTGCATGCGCCCAGCGTTTTTATGCACGGACGGCGGCAGGCAATGATTGCCGGTCAAGCCGAGGCTTCCCGGGCTTCAGGATGAAAGCCCGCAAAAGCCGCAGCCAATATTAAAACTCGTGGCACGAGCAGACAAGATTCCTGTCGCCGTAACCGTTATCGACACGGGACACGAAAGGCCAAAGCTTGTTATCGCGAATCCATTCAAGAGGGAATGCGGCAATTTCGCGGCCGTACTTGTGTTCCCATTTGTCTGCGCAGACCTCGTCCGCAGTATGAGGAGCGTTCTTTATAGGATTGTCCTCGGCATCCAATTTGCCGGATTTTATATCCTCGCATTCTGACTTGATCTGGACCATGGTATCTATGAACCTGTCAAGTTCGGCCTTGCCTTCGCTTTCGGTAGGTTCGACCATAAGGGTCTCATGCACAGGGAACGAAAGCGTAGGAGCATGGAAACCGTAATCCATGAGACGCTTCGCTATGTCGGTAGAATCGACCCCGTATTCGGCCTTGAAATCCTGCAAGTCGAGGATGCACTCATGGCCGACATGGCCCATTGCTCCCTTGAATAAAGTCTTGTAAGAATCCTTCAGGCGTTCCGATATGTAATTGGCATTCAGGATAGCCGTCATTGTCGCGCGCTTGAGGCCTTCTTCGCCGAGCATCTTGATATACGCATGGGTGATAGGCATAAGCATCGCGTTTCCGAAAGGAGCCGCGCTCACAGGAGTGCCATGGCCGCCGTACTGAGGCATCATGTCATGTCCCGGACGGAACGGCGTAAGATGCTTGGCCATGCATATAGGGCCTGCGCCAGGACCGCCGCCGCCGTGAGGCATAGCAAACGATTTGTGCAGGTTCAAGTGGCACACGTCCGCTCCGATATAGCCAGGGCTGGTAAGGCCTATCTGCGCGTTCATGTTCGCGCCGTCCATGAACACAAGGCCGCCGTTGCTGTGGATTATGTCGATGATTTCCCTTATCCTCACTTCGAATATGCCGTAAGTCGAAGGATATGTTATCATCATGCCGGCAAGATTTGCCCTGTTTTCTTCCGCCTTCTGCCTGAGTTCTTCCACATTGATGTTTCCGTTTTCATCGCAATTGACAAGGACGATCTTGAATCCGGCCATTACCGCGCTCGCAGGATTCGTTCCATGAGCCGATGTCGGGATGATCATCAGGTTCCTGAAATCCTCGTTCCTTGAATGATGGTAAGCCCTGATCGTCATGAGGCCGGCATATTCGCCTGCCGCTCCGGATGTAGGCTGGAGAGAGCATGAATCGAAGCCTGTAATCGCGGCAAGGTCATGTTCGAGTTCCCTTATCATTTCAAGATAGCCTTCCGCCTGGTCCTGCGGAGCATAAGGATGGATATTCGTAAGCTCCGACCAGCTGAGAGGCATCATTTCGGCAGCAGCGTTCAGCTTCATCGTGCATGAGCCGAGAGGAATCATCGAATGGGTAAGCGATATGTCCCTCCTTTCGAGCTTCTTGATGTAACGCATCATTTCGGTTTCCGAATGGTACTTGTTGAAAACCTCGTCCTGGAGATATGCGCTTTCGCGATTCATTGCGCCGAAACCGGCATCCGCGCAAGAACATCCGCAAGGAGCCTCAACGCCGAATATCGAAAGCACTTTCTTTGCTTCTTCGCAATCCGAAAGTTCGTCGAAACTGAACCTTACCCTGTTTCCGTCAGGATAATAGAAATTGATCCTCATTGCTTCGGCCTTTGCCTTTATTTCTCCTGCGTTCACGCCGCATACTTCGATAGTATCGAAGAAATTATCGTTGGCAAGCCTGTATCCGGCCTTTTTGAGGCTTTCGCCGACCACATGGGCATATTTCGCCGCTTTTGCAGCAATTGACCTCAACCCTTCCGGGCCATGGTAAACGGCGTACATTCCCGACATGGTAGCGCACAACGCGCTGGCCGTGCAGACATTGGAAGTAGCCTTGTCCCTCTTGATATGCTGTTCGCGGGTCTGCAAGGCAAGCCTTAGAGACTTCTTTCCGAGCCTGTCTACGGAAACGCCTATGATTCTTCCCGGAATGTTCCTCTTGTATTTTTCATCCGTAGCCATATATCCTGCGACAGGACCGCCGAATCCCATAGGAAGGCCCAATCTTTGGGACGAGCCCACTGCCACGTCCGCGCCCCATGCGGCAGGTTCTTTCAGCACCGCAAGGGAAAGTATGTCGCAATAAGCTGTAACCAATATCCCTTTTTCATGAGCCCTTGCGCAGAATTCGGAATAGTCCCTTACTTCTCCGTCTGCGGCAGGATACTGCACGATTGCGCCGTAGCATTTTTCATTGAAAGAATAATCCTTGAAATCTCCCTGCTCGATCACATATCCCAAAGCGGCAGCCCTTGTCTTCAGGACTGAAAGCACGTGAGGGAAAATGTTATTGTCCACGAACACCACGTTCTTGCCCGCTTTCACGGCATCCCTTGTCCTGACTTCGTACATCATCCTCATCGCTTCGGCTGCGGCGGTAGCGTCGTCCAGCAAAGAGCAGTTCGTAAGGTTGAATCCGGTAAGATCCATTATTACGGTTTGGAAATTCAGAAGAGCCTCAAGCCTGCCCTGCGAGATTTCGGCCTGGTACGGAGTATAGGAAGTGTACCATACGGGATTTTCGAAAATATTCCTCGTAATGACAGGCAGAACGGCAGAGCCGTAGAATCCCATGCCTATCATGGAACGGAAATTCTTGTTCTTGGAGGCCATTTCCTTCAGCCTTGCAAGATATTCGGTTTCCGACATGGCCGGAGAAAGAGCGAGCGGCTCTTTCAATAATATATCAGATGGCACGGTCTTGCGTACCAGTTCGTCCAAAGAGCCGAGTCCTAAAAACTTCAGCATTTCGGCCAGTTCTCCCGGCCTTGGACCATTGTGTCTGTCTGCAAAAGATAATGACATATTTTTCTTTTTTGAATGGTTATTTGGTTTCTGTGATTTCAAACATATCTTGGCAAATTTATAAAAAAAGAAATATATTTTTTATATTTGTGCAAGTTAAATTTCTATCCTAAGACTATATAGATATGAGTTTATTAAGCAAAAAGATTTCCGAACTGCAAGAGCGTACCGCGAAAGCAGTTCAGGGAGGCGGGGAAAAAGCCATAGCAAAACAGATTGCAATGGGCAAGCTGCCTGCCAGAGATAGAATCAACAGGCTTCTCGACCCGGGTTCATTCTATGAATACGACCTGTTCATAAAGCATGACGCAAGGGAATTCGGAATGGAAAGCAAGGAGCTTGCAGGAGACGGAGTAGTAATAGGCACCGGAACTATAAACGGAAAGCCCGTAGCGATATATGCGCAGGACTTTACAGTAGCAGGAGGCTCGCTCGGCTCGATGCATGCGAGGAAAATCACGAAAATCATGGACTACGCGATGCGCATGAGGATTCCTCTTATCGGAATCAACGACTCCGGCGGAGCGCGCATACAGGAAGGTGTCAATTCCCTCGCAGGGTACGGCGAAATATTCTTCCGCAACACGATGGCCAGCGGAGTGATCCCGCAGATTTCGGTGATACTCGGCCCGTGCGCAGGAGGAGCGGTTTATTCCCCGGCCCTTACCGACTACGTGTTCGTGGTTGACAAGATTTCCAAAATGTTCATCACAGGCCCTGAAGTCATAAAATCTGTGCTCGGCGAAGAAATCGACATGGAATCGCTCGGAGGAGCAAGGGTCCACAGCGAAGTCACAGGAAACGCGCATTTCTTCTCTGAAAGCGAAGACGAATGCTTCGCGCAGATAAAGGAACTCCTTTCCTACATACCTTCGCATAACAGCGAAAAGCCGGAACCTGAAAAGCCGAAAGAGCCTTTGAAGAAATACAAGATCGAAGAAATCGTTCCTGACGAACCGACCAAGCCATACGACGTAAGGGATGTCATCAGGGCTATCACGGACGATTCCAAATTCTTCGAAGTCCAGGAAAAATGGGCAGCCAACATCGTTATCGGTTACGGACGAATCGAAGGCAGGACAGTCGGATTCGTCGCCAACCAGCCGCTGGTGCTTGCCGGGGTGCTGGACTGCGACTCGTCGGACAAGGCCGCAAGGTTCATCCGCTTCTGCGATGCATTCGAAATCCCTATCGTGACCCTCGAAGACATGCCGGGATACCTCCCTGGGGTAGACCAGGAACATGCCGGTGTCATAAGGCACGGAGCGAAACTCCTGTACGCTTACAGCGAAGCATCCGTTCCTAAGATAACAATCATACTGCGCAAGGCATACGGCGGAGGATACATAGCGATGAACTCGCGCCACCTCAGGGCGGACTTCGTATTCGCATGGCCTATGGCCGAAATCGCAGTAATGGGACCGGAAGGAGCCGCCAACATCATTTTCCGCAAGGAAATCATGGAAGCAGCTGACCCTGCCGAAATGCGCAAACAGAAAGTGCAGGAATACAAGGACAAATTCGCGAACCCTTACGTGGCGGCTTCGAGAGGATATATCGACTCTGTCATAGATCCTAACGACACGAGGAAATACATCGCCCATGCCCTTTCAATATCCAAGGACAAGACCTTGAAACGTCCTGTCAAGAAGCACGGCATTCCACCATTTTAACAGGCAGGATACGCCATCGTAGCGGCAAAGGCCGCGCCGGAGACAAGAGCCTATGCCAGGCGGCACGAAGCCTGCGCGGAATCCGTCCCGGCAGCCATGACGACATTCGCCGTACATTACGGCATGCATGGCGAAGGCCTTGCCGGATTTGAAAATCGTATTGCATTTAAAAGGTATGGAAAAAAACAATAACAACGACCAGACCCCTGAAATGGGGAAATTGCAGATTCATGCCGAAGGCAGGATTTACACTACCGTTCTGACCGAAAAATTCAAAAACAGGGAAGTATGGAAAGCGCCTGACCCTACGGAAATCCGCTCCATAATTCCAGGCTCCGTGATAGACGTCATGGCCAAGGAAGGCGACAAAGTGGAAAAAGGAACTCCGCTTATCGAATATGAAGCGATGAAAATGCACAACATCATAACAGCCCCTATGGCAGGAACGATTTCGCGCATCTTCGTGAAAACAGGAGACAAGCTGCCTAAGGGACACTTGATGATAAAACTCGAAATCTGACATCTGCCGGAAACGGCAATGGCATAACGGCACGAAGACGACTCAGAATTGCAGTTTCTTCGTCAGCCTGATTCGAAAAACCGCAGCGTACTTGCTTACGCTGCGGTTTTCTCATTTTCGAGTATAATTGCCAAAATTCCCGCGTACACAAGCACGGCTGGGGTTTCGCATCTTCACAAGCCATGGGATTCAATCCTTTTGGGCCACCCTCTTCTCATTTTTCTCAAGCCTCGGGATTCCTTTTGAGCCAATCTCGTTATTCATAAACAGTCTTAAAACGAGCAGATCGGGATTCTGCGATATTCAGACAGGCAATCCGCCGGCGTCATTGCAAACGGAACATGCCCGCACGAAACAGCAAGATCGATTTATCGGTCATAAGGACATGACACAAAAACGAGGATTTTTCAGGCAATCATTAAAAATGCAGCAGGACCGGCGGCCAGTCCCGGGCTATTTCCCGTTCCGCCGGACCATCGCATATATCCGGCAGCACAAATCCATGAATACTAATTTTCCCGAGACATTGCTGTCTATGCAGGAGACAGACTCGTTTATCAGGGCATAAATCTTTTCATAAGAATCCCTGTCAAACGCAGCCGAATACCCCCTGACGGCATCCATTTCGGAAGGAAGGCATCCGGACAGATCCGGCATGCCGAAACCGCAGAGGCATATCCTGCGCAGATAGCCTGAAAGATAACGGCAGAATGCCTTTTGCTGCTCCCTCCCCGTCTCGGACAGTCCGGTCGCAATATCTATGACTCTGGAAAGATCCCCGGATATGGAAGAATCCAAAAGTTCTTCCACGGTCTCCTTGAAACCGTGCTGTTCATGTTCCTCGTTCCATCTTTCCTTGAAAACGGTCATGCTTCCCGATGAAATTCCGGCCCATGCGGCAGCATCTTCCGCGCTTAATCCGTACTGCTTCTCTATCCTCCTTGCAAGATCGCCCTTTGCTATAGGAGGGACTTTGACTATGCGGCAGCGGGAAAGGATAGTAGGAAGCATCTTGTCGATTGAATTGCACACCATGAAAAACAAAGTCTTTGCAGGAGGCTCTTCTATC
Organism: uncultured Bacteroidales bacterium; assembly: GCA_944322605.1. Taxonomy (GTDB): domain Bacteria; phylum Bacteroidota; class Bacteroidia; order Bacteroidales; family UBA932; genus CALUPD01. Next base: position 47,295 of record CALUPD010000011.1, read on the forward strand.
AGTTTCAGCAACTTGTTGGCCGCTTCTCCGTTCATCTTCTCCGGAAGCCATATTATCATTATCTTGAACTCCGACTCCATAGGCTTGAACGACAGCTTCCTCAAGATTTCCTGCGCCTCGCTCACGTTTATCAGCCCCGATTTGTTGTCTATCCCTATGGCCGAATAGAAATCCTGCTCCGTAAAATACGGATCGTCAAGGACGAGCTCCCTCCATGTATCGATAAACATGTCGCTTACGGGCTTTTTGTCAGAAGACACGGACTTGTTCGAATTGACCGGGAAAACGAAATGCAAATCCGGATGCACCAGCTTCGCATGTTTGACGCAAGACTTGCAATGGCCGCATGAATCCCCTTCCGTCTTGTTCTCGCAAGAAATATATGAAGCCAATGCTATCGCAAGGGCAAGCCCTCCTCGGCCAGGTTCTTCCAAGAATATCGTAGCATGCGCCATATGGCCTCCGTCCACGGCCTCGACCAAGGATTTCTTCAATTCTTCCTGGCCTATGACATCCGAAAAAAACATATATCAGCAATTTACACTATTCAACACATATAGGACAGCAACCGGGCACATGCCTTGGATGCAGTCCGCTTGCGCAAATGATGCGGAACCCGCCATCAAAAGCCACAAGTACGGCATCGCGTGCCGGGCCGCCCATGCAAAGATAGAAAAACTCCCTCGCCGGACATCAGTCTCTCTCCATGACCGTCATCTCGCACATCCCGCAATCGAAACCGAGCCGGAAAAGCCTGCCGTTGTTCCTCAAAAACAGCGGTCCTTTATATCCGCCCAAGCCGCCTTTTCCGTTTTTAAGGCATGCCCCGAACTCGTATCTTATGCAATACTTGGTCCGCATCAGTTCCGCCCCCTCTTTCTTTGATATTTCATAAGCAGGTTCATCCACCTTCGCGCCTATGCTTTCATATAGAGCGGCAGCAAGCCTGTTGGACACATTGCTCCGGTATCCGTTATACATTCCGGGATTCCTTTCAGGGACTATTCCGCAACGGCCGAGCCAGCTTGTTCCCTCTTTATCATCTCCGGAAACAATTCCTCGCCCATTGGTTCCGGCCCGGACTTTATCCAGATTCTCCGCAAGCATCCTGCGTATTTCATTTATCACTGACACAGGCATGAAAGGAATATCCGCGACATCTACTGCCACATCCTTGAAATCATAAACCGAAGCCGTCTTTTTCAACTGGCGGACAATGGTTTCCAAAGCCTTGTCAGGATTCTCGGCCTTAATGTAGGAATACCCCGCCGACGACGCCCTTACGGAAGCCCGTATCGACCCGGAAGCCTGAATTCCCTGTCCGCAGCATCCGTCCTGACAAAAAGCGGATTCCGCAGAACCGCCTGCGCCTGTATTCGCCTGCGACACAGCCTCGAACACGTAATCACCTCCCGACTGCGACACTGTCACGGACACATCGACAAGCCTGCGCGGAGAATCGGAAAGGACGTATTTTTCGAATTTTATGCTATAATTCCTGTATATGAGGCTTCCTTTGGGAACATCGAAAACGCCGTTCAGGCGCACGGCATGCACATTCTGCCGGATATCCCTACCCGAAGCCGCATTGCCTGCGCCGCTCCTGTCTGTCCTGCCCGGCTTGCCGGTCTTGACTCCGGAATTGCCGGCGGCCCCGCTATCGAAGCCCCCGCCTCTGTCTCTGCCAAAACGGATAGCGGACCTGCCGCCGAATCCGTTGCCTGATCCAAAAGCCAACGATTCTGCCTGATTCACAAGCCGGAAGCCGTTCACCTTAGCTCCGACGGAACGTCCGTCTGGAAAAATCAGGTAAACCCCGTCTCCCGCATCAAGCAAGCCTTTTCCCTCGGCGACAGGAACGAATGAAAGTTCCGTTTCATAGCCTGAAACCTGCCTTGAGCCTACGATCTCTCCAATATGCTCGCCTTTCGAATTCGCCACATCTCCGCTTTTCCAGCTTCCGCGCCTGCCGCTCAGGAAAAAATCGGTATATCCCCTGTTGAAGGTCTTTTCGATATCAGGCTCGAAACCGCCCCGCACACGCCCGGACGAAGCCCTTGAATACCCGGGATTTCTCTCTATAAAGCTGTCCAACAAATTACTGTAATACCGCACGACATTCCTGACATAAATCTCGTTTTTCAACCGGCCTTCTATCTTGAAAGAAGAAACGCCGGCATATGCGAGATCCTGTATCCTGCGCCCGGCCATCATGTCCTTAAGCGAAAGCAACGGAGAATCCTTGACTATGACATTGCCATCTTCGTCCAAAAGATCGTATTTCGAACGGCAGGCCTGCACGCATGCCCCCCTGTTCGCGCTTCTGCCTGTCAGATTGCAACTCATATAACACTGCCCGCTATACGACACGCACAAGGCCCCGTGAATAAAAGTTTCGACCTCGCAATCCACTGAAGAAGAGATTTCCCTTATTTGCTCAAGCGACAGTTCCCGGGCCAATATCAGCCTTTTGAACCCCAACGATTCGAGCCATTTCGCCTTTTCAACGGTACGTATGTCAGTCTGGGTGGAGGCATGGAGCGTTATTGGCGGAATGTCCATCTCCAAAATTCCGAGATCCTGCACTATAAGAGCGTCGCAACCGGCCTGCCATGCCTGCCGGATAATGCGGCGCGCCTCTTCAAGCTCGCTGTCGTATAATATGGTATTGACCGTCATGTAGACCTTCGCGCCGAACTTACGGGCATATGCCGCTACGTCAGCTATGTCGTCCATGCTGTTTCCTGCCGCCTCCCGTGCGCCGAAAGACGGACCGGCAATATACAAAGCATCGGCACCGCAGTCTATGGCCGCAATGCCGATATTCTTATTTTTTGCTGGAGCAAGAAGCTCTAATTGCATTTGAGTTCGTTATTTACTTTGTGTTTCGCATATTCGGCGAACTTAGGGTCGCTCATTATCTGCTTATAATATCCGCAAGCCTTTGCATTGTCGCCTTTGGCTTCCCATGCAGTAGCAAGCTGGTACATCATCGCATTCTTGTCCTTCGCATTAGGGGATGCGGACAAATAACCTTCGAAGCCTGCTATCGCCTGGTCGTAATCCTTTGCGCCGAGGCCGATCACGCCGAGAAGCTTGCATGCCGTAGCGTTCTTCGGAGCATATTTCACAGCCGACTGTGCAGCCGGAAGGGCTTCAGCGAAATTCTTTGACTTGTAAAGGGAATTCGCCTTCAGCAGGTACATGTTGCCCAACTGTTTTTCGGCAGCAACTTTCTGACCGAATTCAGCCGCTTTTCCGAAAGCATCCACTGCTTTTGCCTCGTCATTCATCTTCGAATAAGCCATACCCAATCGAAGGTACGCCGTTCCGTCTTCATTATTCAGGGAAATCACTTTTTCATATGCGGCAGCGGCATTCGCCCAATCCTGCGCGTTAATCAAATCATTGCCCTGCATCATATATACCTGCGGTTCTAGTTCCGCCAAATCCGAAGCGACTTCTGCTACTCCGTACTCAGTTCCCGTAGTCCTCGCGAGATCGATATTTTCAATAGCCTTGGCGTAATCCTTGGCCGCAGCGGCTTCTTTTGCAATCTGCACATAAATCTTAGGAATGATCAGCTTGCTGTCGTTAGCGATTTCAAATCCTTCGTCCCCGAGCTGGCCGGCCATGTCCAATGCCTGCTTGAAATAATTCAAAGCCCTTTCATTGTCAGAAGCAGCAAGCGAAGTAGCACCGTTGTTATACAATTCAGTTGCCTGCTGAAGGTCCTGCGCCATTGCCGTTCCTGCAAAGAACATGGAAGCGCAAACCGTCAATGCTATTTTTCCAAATTTTCTCATGATACTTTTGTTTTTTATTTCCTGTAATTTTTACCTTTTATGCCTTTGGCAGAACACGCGAAAACATTTCCGCATGAAGCCATTCGTGCACAAAAGACAAAAATAAAGGTTTCAGATAACAAAAACAATAGCGCGATGACAATTCGCTGTCAAATCATGATCATATTCGCCCTCCTGACCAAGGAATCGCCACCTGCTGCAGCCGGCTGTACGCTGATGTCGACACGAGCATCAGCAAGAAAAATATCATAACCTTTTTCATAACATTTCCGTTTTATTTGTCAACATTTTCATTTGCACGGGTTCAGGCTCTTGCCAGTCACCGAGTCCAATCTCGAATACAGGTAAGGCTCGGGATCTACCGCCGTGCTGTTGTAGTCCTTCCACGCCTCTATGTGCAGGTGAGATCCCGCGCTGTCCGGGTCGCTCGCGTTGCCAGTCGTCCCGACAACGCCTATGATGTCGCCACGCTTCACGATGTCCCCGACTTCCACGTATGACGCGGCGACATGGAGGTACCTGTATGCCATGTCGGAATTAGAGTCCTGCACATGGATCACGTTCCCGGCATTACGCTCTTCTTTCTTAAATCGTCCCATTGTTCCATTTTTTCCATACAACTCCTCATACCTGTCAAATGGCACTCCCTGCTCGAAAGCGTCCCTGACCTTTGTCACCCTGCCGTCGCATATCGAGAATATAGGCGTGCCTATGCCCGCCTTCAGGTCCAGCCTGTCCGCTATGACGTATATCTCCGGTATCGAGTACCATATCTCGTCATCTCCGCCGCCGGAGGATGCCGTGCGCAGCTCTATGCTACCCTCCCCGGAAAGCGACGGGAGGACATACGCGTAGGG
>CALUPD010000012.1 GCA_944322605.1 uncultured Bacteroidales bacterium
TTGCCCTCGATGTACTCCGAGATGACCTGTGACTTGTCGCGCCGGATACCGCCTAAAAATTGGCGGCCGCAATCCTTGCATTTATATTGTTGTTTCCTGCCTCTCAGGCCGTTCCTGACCACATTGGGAGACCCTCAGAAAAAGCATTTTTTAACCATATCAGTAATAATCTTCGCAAAGATATTAAAACCAATGCCTTGCAGAGATTTTATCCTACTTTTTGTCGACTAAGCCAAAAGTTTATTCAGGTACAAGGCGCATGATTGCGTGCGCGGCGGAAATAAATTGAAAAAAGCACCCGAACGGATTCTGTGCCGCGATTCCTGCCGCGAGGTTGGCTTTTCGGTACGAAGAAACGGATGCCTGACGTGCGGGGCGGGAATGGCATGTCGCTAATGTTTTGCGGATGCTCTTGGAAAACGCATAGAAACGGCATCCGCCTGTGCTTGCATCCGGTTCCTCCGGTAACCAATATTATTCCTTTAGGAACCGTTTGGAGGCGGCTGCATGGTCGCGGCATTTATCCGTCCGCGCCTGCTTAGGGCGATGGTCGGAATGAGGTTTGGTGCAGGAATTTAGAAAGTACCGGCACCAACGTTCTGTACAGGGCGGTTGGGGGGCTGTATGGACATGTCACGGAAAATTTGTCGCTCTTGATTGCAGGGGGATGCGGAGTCAGGGGCGGCGGTATAGGTGCGATGCGCATGGCCGAGAATCATGTATTTATATGCTTGCAAGTTAGAAGGAGGGCATGGGCGCGATTGTTATATTGGATAAAAAAAGTGCCTTTCGCCGGGATACAGCTGCATGGTCGCGGCATCCGTCCTGTTGTCCTGCCGCCCGGTTTTGCATGATGTTTGCTGATAATGCGTGAAAAACTGATTTTTTATGGGAGCATTTCACGCATACGACATAAGGGGCGTATACAACAGGGATTTTGACAAAAATACTGTCTATAAAATCGGCAATTTCCTGCCAGGGCTGATGAATTGCAAAAGGATTCTTGTCGGCAGGGACGCGAGGACTTCTTCTCCTGAAATATGGGAATACCTCACGAAAGGGATAACGGATGCCGGGGCTGATGTGTACGATCTTGGGCTTGCCACTACGCCGATGGTGTATTTCGGAACCGCTAATTACGGATTCGATTGCTCGGTGCAGATAACGGCATCGCATAACCCGAAAGAATACAACGGGCTCAAGGTTTCGGGGAAATATTCTCTTCCGGTCGGTTATGACAACGGGCTGGCGGAATTGGAACGCATGGTAAACGATGACAGGCCGTGTGTCAGGTCTTCAGAAAAAGGCAAAATAATAGAATTCGATGTTAAAAAAGACTATCTCTTATTCCTGAGCCGTTACAAAGGCGACTACTCCGGCCTTAAAATAGCGATGGACCTTTCAAACGGGATGGCTTCCCTTTTGGCGAAAGATATTTTCGGCACATCTGTCCTGTATCTTTTCGACGAAATAGACGGGACATTCCCGAATCATGAGGCGAACCCTTTGGTGGCGGAAAACAGGACGGCTCTTGAAAAAGCCGTAGCAGAACACAAATGCGACGTCGGAGTCATTTATGACGGCGATGCGGACCGCGTGATGTTCGTGGACGAGAAGTCGCAATTTATTTCTCCCGACCTCATGATTGCAGTCCTCGGCCATTATTTCCTTGACAACGGAGATAATTGGAACAACTATGATGGAAGCAGGAATTATAGGAGCGGAGGCAATGGAAGCTGTGATGACGGGAACGGAAATGATAGGAATGGACGTAATGGGAGCAGCGAAGATGGAAGCCGCGAAGATGACAACGGATATGTTGAATGCGGAAATAATGGAAAATGTGATGTTGGAAAAGGGCATATTGGAGACAGGCATGGAGGCGGCGATGTTGGAGAAGGATATGGCGGAAACGGAAATAGCGGGAGCGGGCATAATGGAAAATGCATTGTGCTTCAGGACATCAGAAGTTCCAAGTCCGTGGCTGAATATCTCGTGCCGATGGGAGCCGATGTCAGGACATGGAAGGTGGGCCGGGCATATGCCGCAAGAAAGCTCAGGGAAATAGACGGGCTGTTCGGCGGCGAGCTTGCGGGGCATTATTATTTCAAGGATTTCTTTTATTCCGACAGCGGAATCATGGCGTCTCTGATAATGCTCGATGTGATAGCGAGGTTCAAAAAAGAAGGAGTGACATTGTCAGAACTTGTTTCCCGCATTTCAAAGTATAAGAATTCGGGGGAAATGAATTTCAGGATATCTAATAAAAAGGAAGCGATGGACAAGGTAAAGGATTATTTCGTTTCCGAAGAGTCCCCTGAGGCGTTTTATGATTTCGACGGCTATCGTATCGAGTTCAAAGACTGGTGGTTCAATATACGGCCTTCCAACACGGAGCCATACTTGCGTTTCATAGCGGAGGCGAGGACCGAGGATATACTGCTGGAAAAAGTATCCAAGGCTGTGGAAATAATAAGAATGTGTAAATAAATATATGAAAATTGTTGCAATTTGGCGTATATTTTTAATGATTCGTTAAAATATTCTTTTATTAGGTGAAATATTATAATTATTATATGTTATATGCCGCAAGATTGTAATTACGTTGAGTTTATATAATTATTATTATCTTTGCCGTGTAAAACTGGGTTGAATGTGAAATCCGCCTCGGTATGGAATATAGAATCAACAAATAAACTGACTGATTATTTATGAAAACAAATTTATTGACAAAATCGCTTGCGTTACTCTCCTTGGCGGGATTACTGCTGGCGAATGTCTCCTGCAAGCCTGGAGAGGAAGGGGCGAAGGAGGCGACAATTGAAGTAAAAGTGACTGCCACGACTCTTGAGAGCGTTACATTCGAAATTACTACTACTGATGCCGAGTATGTCTACTATAGCGTGAACAAGGACGGGGAAACTCCTTCTTCGTACAAGGAACTGGCGGCAGACAACGAATCTCCTCTGTCTGTTACTGAATCTGGCCTTGCCGAGAATACTGCGTACGACTTGCATGCTTATGCCGTTAATGCCGATGGTAAGAAATGCAATGAAAAAGTGGTTGATTTTGAGACATCGACAAAACCGTCCATAAGCATCAAGATCGATGAAAGAACTTCAAGTTCGGTTAAATTCACGCTTACTCCGGTCAATGCGGTGTCGTATGCTTACGCCGTGGCAGAAACATCGGAAACAGGAGGCGCGGAATTGACGACCGTGGAAAGCAGCGAAGAACAGCAGTTTGAAGTCAAAGATCTTAAAGACAATACTAATTATAGCATTATAGCTACGGCTACAAGCGAAGACGGCATCGAGTCGCAGCGCATGTACCAATCTTTCAGCACGGAAGCAGAACCGAGAATGGAATTGGCGGAGATGACTCCGGAGTCCGATAGGGTAACTTTCAAGATGAACATTGAAAATGTGTCGAGCTATGCATATGCGTATACCAAGAAAGGCGAAGGCGAACCTGCCGAGGACGCGTATGCCAAAGGTTCCGTCCTGAGTACCGGATCGGTGACCTTTACCGTGACCGGGCTTGAACCGTTGACAGATTATACATTATGGTATTATGGAATAAACGCTACAGGATACAAGGGCGAGGTGGCCGACCTTGTATTCTCGACAACCGAGTATGTAGAAAAGCCTTTTGAATTGAACGTGACCAACATATGCAGCACGGACGCAGACATAGAGGTGACATTCGACAAGGATGTTTATGCTGGATACTGGTTCGTTACCGGATCTAACAGCTTCATAATGTATGACCCTGAAACATGGGACTGGGACAATGCCATAAATAATTTCCTTCTTCCTGCGAAGAAGTATACTGAAAACATGACATGCCGTATGCGTACATGGGCGTTCAACGAGTTTTCTCTTGAAATAGGAATGACATATTATGCAGGAGGCGTTCCGTTCGATACTGAAGGCAACCTTGATCTTGCTGCGGAAATATGGATTCCTATAAATATGCCTGAGCCTGTGTTTGGTGAAGGTACTGTGGAATGCACGGCGGAAAAGGTATCTTCGTCAATGGACCAGTTGACTGTCAATGTATCATGCCAGGATGCCGATTTCGACAGCTATTATATTTCTTGCAAAAGCGGAAATGTCAGCAATTTAGGCGATAACGACTTAAGAAGCATTATAATCAACAGGCCTTCAAGCAAGCTTTCCGATACTACGTTTACGGGATTGAGTCCTGATAGTGAATATACAATAGTTCTGATTGCGAAAGACAAAGAAGGCAAGCTTGGCAACGCGACATATGCCGTAATGAGCACAAGTTCAATATATGACGCTGGCGATGCCGTAGTTGAAGCATCCCTCAAGGAGACGGCTACTACGAGCGCGGTATTTGACATAACATTCGGGGAAGGAGCTGAAAGCGTGATGTATTATTATGAAGAAGCCCAGTATTATGATGAAAAAACCTTCCTTAGGAATTTAAAAGTGAACAATTACAGGTATGCGGAAGAAGGCGAATTCACAATATCCGGCTTGAGTTCCAATACTTCTTACAAAGTAGGTTTCGTGGCATTGGACGATACTGGAATGCCTGGCGAGCCTGTAATCTTGGACATCAAGACTGAAGATTACGTATATGACGGAAATCAAGATGCTGATGTTGAAATAATTGTGGAGTCATGCGAAGATAACGGTTTCGGAGCATTCTCTGTAAAAATCAAAGCTGTTCCTAATGAATATGTGGGTTCTTATTATATGACGATCGGTTACGATGGCAGCTGGGTTACCAAAGAATCCTTTGTCGACTACTGCCTTGACGGCAGCGGGACATATGAAGAGTACACCGGCGAAACGACACTTGCAGGTTATGACGGCGAAGGAGAGTATGCCGCTCCTAATTCATATGTATGGCTTCTTGTCCTTGATGATGGCGACAAACTGGTAAGGTTCGAAGAAATACAGATCGAAGGTACATTCTAGAAATTAATACGTTTGGTTTATAAATAAAAAATGAAAATATGAGTAAAAATTGGATTATAATGCTGATTTGCGGTTTGATGGCAGTTTCATGCAGCGAAAAAACCGTAATTGTTGAAAATGCCCTCATATCGGCTCAAAGGGCGGGCGGCTATGATGGAAATGTTTACAAGGTAATCGTTACTCCGTCTGAAAATGCCATCGCCTATGAATACGCCGTTGCTCCTGAAGATTCTTTGTCTGCTTTTGAAAGCGGATTATTGAATTCTACAAGGGTAGAAGGCAATGCCGAAGATACATTGGAAATAGTATCTGAAAATGCGGGTGCGACTTTTTTTGCAAGAGCCTTTAACGAGGACAATATTCCAGGGCCTGTATTTACCATGCGCCTTTCTTTGTACGAAAGCGGATTGAATGCTCAAATTCAGTATATTACTGATATTTCGGCAGGTTTCGACATTGACATCCCCGGAAGAATTCTGAATGTCCATTATTTTATCGGAAAAGAAACCGACAAGCAGTCTTTCTTGGATGATGAAGTAGGATCGTATACGGATTCAGATATCACAAGATATGTCATAAATGTTTTTAACCTTGAGCCGGGAACCGACTATGTATTTTACATGGAAGGAGTCGACAGGGGCAATTACACGACTGAATTGTACGAGATACCGTTCACTACCGCCCAGGAAGGAAGCGTTCCTGCCGTTTCTTTCGATGAGCAGACAGTAAATGCTTACGAGCTTTCTATCAAATTCACTCCTAACGAATATTGCGGAAGCTTTGCCGGATATGTAGATGCGGCTGGAGTGAGGGATTTCGAGCTGTTCAACGGAATGGCAGGGCAGGGAGACTTGATGGAAAGGATTCCCACATGGGCAACTTTGCCTATGATGGCGAATTACAGTTTCTCATCGAACGCAGAATATGTGTTCACACAAGTAGATACTACATTTACGAATCTAGGGTCAAGCAAGGACCTTTACCTTGTGGCTTATGACAAGAGCGGAATCCCGACTGGCGTATACTATTACCCGTTAGTCATAAGAGATGCAGACAACAGTATTCCAAGGCCTGGAGAGACAGATATAGAGATCTCATCTGTAACATATGCAGGATGCGTTGCCACGGTTACTCCGGGCGAAAATACCATGGGCGTGGCATATGGTTCAGTAGAGGCTGAGTGGTATGATGGAATCTCAGGCACTGTGGATGAATACTACATGCACAACCAGTTGCTTGCAGGAGCGACCCTCGGCACTTCTTTATTCAGTTATGGCAGTGATCCTGTGCAGTACGTGGAAACTGGGGCTGAACCTGAAACAAGGTACTACATAATGGCTGCTCCTATGAACGAGAACGGCCCTATTAACAATGCCGGATGGGGAAATTTGGCATTAGAAGAGTATACCACAATTGCAGAAAATTAAGATAAAATAAATTTAAGATTATTATGAATAAAAAAATATTTATAGCAATAGTATCGTTATTGGGTCTGACTCTTGCGTCCTGCACGCAGGAAACCAATGTCTCTCCGTTGAGCCTCTCCATAAATGCTTATACGTTTTCCGGACGAGGAGACAGCATAGTCGTCTCTGTGTCTTCCGAATCCAGATGGGATGTCGAAACCAAGGACTCTTGGATAACTACTTCGGACAAGCGTGATAATAGCATAGTGATAGGGGTAATGCGCAATGACACAGAAGGCGCGAGGAAAGGAAGCGTGAGGTTTTATACAGAAGACGAGTCAATTGACTTCAGCGTTGAACAGCAAAAGATATCTTTTGTAGGAAGCTTCAAGTATATGGCCGACTATATAGACAGGGTTGCAATTTCTCCTAACGGGAAATACGTGGCCGGAATGTACCAGCAAATACAACCGGACGATTCCTACATATATACCTTGGCTTATGTGGATACTGAAACAGGCGAAGAAATCCTTTTGGAACCTATTACCGGCATGTACGGTTTGGAACCAAGCGCGATCGCCAGTGACGCTTCAATTATCATATTCACAGAGCAGGCTACGCGAAGTTACATCTATGATATAGAAACAGACGACATAGTGGAAGTTGTTGCGCCTGCCGGCTTGGATAATCCTGTGGTAGAGCAGATTTCAAATAATAATGAATGGGTAGGATGGGCTTATGATTTCTCTGCTGCAATGTATGTGCCAGTAAAATGGACTAACGGGGAACCTGAAACCTTGGAAATGCCTGAAACGAACGTTGCCGGCGATCCGATTTCCAACGGTGCCATGGCAAGGGGCATATCTCCTGACGGCTCCGTAATATACGGTTCGGAATGGGATACATACGGAATGATTTATTGGAAAGATGGAAGGATGTTCTATCCCGGCCTCGACATGGGCAAGGCTGAGCAGTATACATATTCCGATGGATCTGGTACGTATACAGGCCTATTTATCAGTACAGTCGTCAAGACTGCTGAAAGATATTCGGTAAGCGATAACGGAGAGTGGATTGCAGCAACCTACTGGGAATACACGCAGTCATATGAGGGAAGCATGCCGGTACGTCAGGGTTATCCTGTAAGAATCAATACAGTGACTAATCAGGTTGAAATCCTGAAGGATTTTCCTAATTGTGCTGGAATGACGGTAGATTCCGATGGAACATTGTTCGGAGGTTCTCCTTATACGGCGGCTATGAGCCATTATGTGTTTGACCTGGAGAATAAGACTACAATTCCGCAGACTGACTATATCCTTTCAAAATACGGATACAATAAGCCAAGCAGCTATTATGTTGAAGCCATAAGGAACGGAGTGCTTTTCGGAGAAGTGCCTGTTTTCATGGGTTACGGAACGGTGTACCTTTATTGGTACTATAATGCCGGTTTGTAGCAAAAGTTGAAATTAATCCTGATACGGCTATATGCCGCTATGCAATATGCCGCCTGCTGAAATGACAAGCAGGCGGCATATTGCATATCTGATGCCGTCAATTGCAGTTTACGATTTTGCAGGCTTGGTATATACAGGTGACCATTTTATTTTAAAAGGTTTTTGCATTTTGACGGATAATGATTAATTTTGCAGGCCTTTTCTCGAGAAGATAAGGAAGTTATTTATTTAAAAACTTTTAACACATTAAAAAATGGCTGTAAAAATTCGTTTGTCACGTCATGGGAAAAAGAATTACGCATTTTTCCACATCGTCGTTGCAGATAGCCGCGCACCACGTGATGGTCGCTTTATCGAACAGATAGGAACTTATAATCCTAACACGAATCCTGCTACAATCACTCTTGACAGCGACAGGGCTCTCGTATGGTTGAACTATGGAGCGCAACCTACCGACACTTGCCGCCGCATTCTTTCCTACAAGGGCGTAATGCTCAGGAAACATCTCCAGGGCGGAGTCAAGAAAGGGGCATTGACCCAGGAACAGGCAGATGCCAAGTTCAATGCATGGATGCAGGAAAAAGAAGCTAAGATCAATGCTCAGAAATCACAGATTTCGGCAAAGAAGGAAGCTGACAAGAAAGCTGCTTTTGAAGTAGAAACGAAATTCAAGGAAACAAAAGCTGAAGCAGTAGCAAAGAAGAAAGCTGAAGAGGCTCAGAAGGCAGCAGAAGCTGCGGCAGCTGCGGCTGCCGAAAATGCAGAGGCAACAGCTCCTGAAGCAGACGCTCAGCCGGTTGAAAATACAGAAGCTTAAAGCTGTATGTCCGGCCTTGCATTACCGAAAGAGTTTTCGCCGGTTGCGAGGATTGTCAAGTCCTACGGCGCAGGCGGCGGGCTTTTGCTGAGAGTTTATAACTCGTGGCCGGAGGATTTGGATGAAGGGGATTGGACGTTCGTTCATGTGGACGGGCTTCCAGTCCCTTTTTCTATACAATCTATCGAATGGAAGGGTTCTTCCAAAGCCGTGGCCGTATTCAGGCCGTATAATTCGAGGCTGGCTGAAGAATTGGCGGGAAAGGAACTGTTAGTGGATTCCTCATGCTTCGAATGTGCCGGGGATGCCGCCACGGGCATGGATGTCCTTGTCGGATTCACGGTATATGACAGGGATATGCGCGTAATCGGACCTGTCGCAGGTTTCCTCGATTATCCAGGCAACCCTTGCATAGAAGTGGAGGCTGCAAGCGGGCGGGTCGTTTTGCCGTTTGCGGAGCAGCTCGTCTTGTCCATAGACGAAGAATCCCGTATCATCTGCCTTGAAATCCCTGACGGGTTGCTGTAATCTCGCATGCGGGCATGTCCTTTTCTCGCAAGTCCAAATTCGGAATTACCTATCCACGCACTATTTTAGCATAATATTGACATTAAGGGTGTTATAAAAAGCAAGCGTGGACCGGTGCTCCTTAAAAACATGACCACTCCACGCATTGTTTTATTATATTGTTAATATGCAGGCGGTTAAATATGAGGGGAGTGGGCGGATAATTATTTTCTGCATTCTCCGAAGCCGATGAAGGGGGAGATATTACAAAATGCGAGGAAATAAGAAGATGATGATTCTCTGAAGCCGATGAAGAGTTCAAGAAGGCCATGGACGGCGGATTTTATTCTTGCCGCGTGCCAGCAAATGTCCATGTGTCCGGATATTAGGATTTCACTGTGTTTTGGCGCAGGCATAAAAAGAAAGGAGGCCGAGATCCGGCCTCCCCGTGTTCATTAATCTAAAACTTAACCTATGAAAAAACTATTTGCTTAAATAAATGCAAAATGCGTGCCATTCTTTCTGTCCGAATTCCTCCGGATGTTTTGCGCTCTAAAACCGGAAATCGGGACGAGGTGTGCGTGCGCATGGTTGACTGCCTTGTGTTTTAGGGCAATGTTGCCGACTGTTCTTGGCAGTCGTGCCGGTAATTGTGAAATCACGGATCATGCCGTGAGATGCGTGCGCATGGTTGCGCTGCCTCGTGTTTTATGGTAATGTCGCCAACTGTTTTTGGCAGTCATGCCGGTAATTATGAAATCACGGATCATGCCGTGAGATGCGTGCGCGTGGTTGCGCTGCCTCGTGATTTTATGGCAATGCCGCAAACTATGCAATTATGCCGTTTTATTCCTGTCCTTTGGTGACTGCTGAATTGCTGTTTGCGGGCTTGATGCCTTTTCAAAATCAATTCTTCGCTCGCCTCCTGTGAAATGTTACTTTCCGTTAGGTTTTAATATTTTTTCAGAATCAATTCCTCCCTTGTGCGCTTAGGGACATGGTGGACCTTGTCTTCGGACCGCCAGTATTTGCAATCTCCGCCATTCATGTCTTCGACTACGACCGTTTCGACAGGCTTGCCCAACGCTATGACATTGACAGGCTCGAACATTCCGCTCTCTATGCCGAGTATCTTTGCAAGCTTGCTTTTGTTGATGGCTCCTATTATGCATCCGCCGTACCCTAATCCTGTGGCTTGTAGAAGGATGGATTGGGCGCATATCCCGTTGTCGGGACAGCAGGCGTTGCTGATGCTTTTGTCGAGAAGCATTACGATATACGCGGACGGCCTTTCATCTGGCTCTGGCCCGTCCCATTCGGGCATGTAGCCTGCCCACGCGAGCGTTCCGAAAATTTCACCGCACATGTTCTCGTCGTTGCAGATGATGTATTTCAGCGGTTGAAGGTTTTTCATCGACGGGGAATACCTTGCCGCGTCAATCATGCTTTCGAGTTCTTCCGTTTTAATCTTGCATGAATGGTCGAAGCGGCGGTAGCTTCTGTTCTTCCTTATTATCTCAAGTATGTCCATGGTTGTGTTTTTATCGGTTATCCGCAAGGTGTCCCGGAGTAGACATGGTAATCGGGTATGGCGCTTTCGTCGGGGCATGGTGCGGACGGTATTTTTATTCTTTTGCGCGTGGGCGCGGGGTTGCCCCCAAAAAAAGTGAGGGGTTTCAAGGCTTGCGGAGATGAGAAAACCGCAATGCGCTGGCACGCATGAGGATTTTCGAATCAAGCATAACGCAGAAAGTACGCAGGCGTGACAGTTGGAGAAAGCGTTCCGTTCAAATCTCGAATCATGCGTAATGCGGAAAGCCCCCCTTTTGAGTCGGCCTTGCGGTGTGGCTTATCCGGCTTTTCGCAGGGCATCAGCAAGATAATGGAATATTACTGAACAATCCCTGCGTTGTTTCTGTTCTCTTGCGCGAAAGACGTTTCCTGCTTATTCCTGCTGCGTTGCCTGTGCTTCCTGTGCCGGTTGCGCTGCAACAGAGATTTCAGGAAGGACGGATATGATTCTGACAGGGGTGACAGGCCTGTCTCTTCCGTCGGTTTCCACTGCGGCGATTTTGTCGATTACGTCGAATCCTTCAATCGTCTCCCCGAAAATCGTATATTGCCCGTCCAGCTGCCTGCAAGTCGATTCGTCTTCAACGATATAGAATTGCGAGCCTGATGATTCGCGCTGCGGGTTTACCGTGTCTCCCTTGCGTGCCGCCGCGACGACTCCTTTCTTGTGATGGAAGTCCGGCAGTATTTCAGCAGCTACATTGTAGCCCGGGCCGCCTGTGCCGTATTTTGCAGATGCTTCGGGGTCTTTGGTCAGGGGGTCTCCTGTCTGTATCATGAATCCTTCGATTACCCTGTGGAACAATATTCCATCGTAGAACCTTTCAGAGGCGAGCTTTACGAAATTGTCCCTATGAAGCGGAGTCTGCTTGTATAATTTGATTTTTATGTCGCCCATGTCCGTCTTTATCACGAATACCGGTTCTTCTCCGAGGATTTCAGGGTCGAATGCCAGTGCGGCGGAGTCGGTTGCCGGGCTTTTTGCCGTTTCAGCCGCCGGTTCTGTTTTCCCGTCGGATTTTTTTCCGGAATTATTGCAGGATGCAGCCGTTGCCGCTATGACAAGAGCGGCTGCGTAAAGAAAATATTTGTTTAGGATTTTCATGTTTGTAATTTTATAATGACTAACTTTGAAAATTATTGTATAGCAAAATAAGTTTATTTCGGGTAATTATGCAAATTCTGCGCAAGGCCTTTGCCATAGCGATTTTTTGTTGTGTTTCACTGCCGTTTACGGCGCACGGCTCTCAGCATGGAGCGGCTTTGGCAGCCGCCGGGCTGCCTGTCGCGGATTGCCGTAACTGCGCGGCGGAGGAAATGCATGCGGCGTCTTTGCCTGAAATTCCCGTGTCCTGTGCGGATGTGGACAGCACAAATATACTGTCGGTTCCGGGTTCGGTAAGCTCGATGGAGTTCTTCCCTGACGGGATTGCCGCCGGTGCTGAAGATTCGTCCGATGTGCAGACTGTCGGCTTGGTTCTTAGCGGTGGAGGCGCGAAGGGCCTTTCCCATATCGGCGTAATCAAGGCTTTGGAAGAAAACAATATCCCTATCGATTACATATGCGGCACTTCGATGGGGTCGATAATCGGCGGGCTGTATGCAATAGGCGTGACTCCTGACGAGATGATGGCTCTGTTCAATTCGGAAGAATTCGCGGCATGGTATAAGGGTATTCCTGAAGCAAAGTATGACTATCCGCTTTTGAGGCCCGAGCCGAAGCCGGAGTTCGTCTCCGTCACATTTTCAAGAAAAGACGACAAGAAGGGCATAAAACTGGATTTGCCGACGAGCCTTGTGAGGCCTTATCCGATGGACCTTGCCTTCGTTGAGATTTTCGCTGCCGCGAACGCCGCAGCAAAGCGCGATTTCGACAGCCTCATGATTCCGTTTTTCTGCGTGTCGGCGGACATAGTAAGGAAAAAGGAATACATAGCCAAATCGGGGGACCTCGGGTCCGCCATAAGGGCTTCAATGACATATCCTTTTTATTTCAAGCCGATTGTGATAGATTCGACCCTGCTTTTCGACGGAGGATTCTATAATAATTTCCCATGGGAGGAAATGGATGAAACGTATTCTCCCGACATACTGATAGGCTCGAAATGCGTGCGCGGCGAATACAGGATGCCGAAGGATGATGACATAGTGGCTCAGATCGAGACGATGATAATGACATCTACGGAGTATTCGATCCCTGAAGACAAGGGAGTCGTTATCCATGACATATATGATTACGGGCTTATGGATTTCGACAAGGTCAACGAGATTGCCGAGCAGGGATACAGGGCCGCGCTGAAATATATCCCGGAATTGAAGAAAAGGATCAGGCGCAGGGAAAGCGCACGGCAGCTTGAGGAGAAAAGGTTGGAATTCAGGAAAAAATGGATTGCCTTGTGGTTCGACGAAGTGAATATAGAAGGGAGCGGGGATGTCACCGAAGGCCAGAAGGAGCAAATCGAGAAAGTCATAAGAGGCGGCAAAAAGGATTCGGCTTTCTCGTTTTTCGACCTGAAGGAAGGCTATTACAAGCTTGTCGCCATCAAAGGGCTGAAAACAATATATCCGAGCGCGGAAATGAAGGCGGATTCCCTTTACAGGCTCAACCTGAGGGTTTCCACGGCTTCTCCTTTCAAGCTGTCCATAGGCGGCAACATATCTTCTTCCATTTTGAACCAAGGGTATATTGGCCTTTCCTATTCGAGGTTCGGAAGGCATTCGTGGAGCGCGGCAGGGGATTTCCACATAGGCCGCTTTTATAACGGAGGGGATATTTCGTTCAGGCATAATTTTTCGATAGATCCGCTTGCTTATTATGAATTGAAGGTGGTCGCTCACCAATACAATTATTCGCAGGCTTCGGAAGGATTCTTCTTTACATCCGAGATAAAGAACGTGATAAAAGAAACGGAGGTTTTCTTTTCAGGTTCCGTTGCAACGCCTGTTTCCAGGAACAGCGACATGCTGGCCAAATTCAATATTTCGGGAGGTTCTACGAGGTACGGCTATTTTACTGCGGAAAACTATTCCAATTATGACGAGGCGGACATAACGAGGCTTAAATTCTTTTCTCCGTCATTTATCATAGAAAAGAATACTACGGACTATGTCATGTACCCGACTTCCGGGGTAAGGCAGTCGTTCTCTGTCAAATACATTTACGGAAAAGGGGAGCATGCTGCGGGTACGACTTCGGATCCGGAGTTCGCTGCGCCCAAGTCCGTCATGCATGACCTGAGGCTCAGGTTTACATACGAAAGATATTTCAATATAAACGACTGGTTTTCTTTGGGCTTTCATGCGGATGCGGCATTCGGGCCGGAAATGGATTTCGGAAATTACAAGTCTTCGCTGATGTACCGTCCGGGCTTCAGTCCGTTCCCTCACGCGCAGACCATGCTTTTGGAAAATTACCGTGCGGCCACATATGCCGGACTGACGGTCAATCCGGTGTTCAAGCTCCGCCCGTTTTTGTACATGCATGTTTCGGCCGGGTATTTCCAGCCGTACAAAAGGCTGATAGAGCAGTCGGGAGGAACTTATATTTATAGCGGAATATTTCCGAGGGGAGGCTTCATAGGAAATGCGGCTGCGGTATGGCAGTCTCCGATAGGCCCTATAAGCCTTTCGTTGTCGTATTACGAGCAGTCGGAAGTGAAATGGTTCCCGCAGTTCAACATCGGGTTCCTTTTGTTTGAAAAGAGCTTTTTGTCGAATTAAGAGGACCGGGCGCCGATAGCCGGACCTTGGCCCGGCAGGCGCATGGCGCGGGCAGATATTATTTAAAGTCAGATGAGCAGAGGCGTTTTATCAAAATTGGCCGGAGAAACGGCGGTTTACGGCATGAGTACCATCCTTGCGAGGGTGATAAATTTCTTTTTCGTTCCGATCTATACGAGGACGCTGGCGCAGTCCGAGTACGGAATCCTGACGGAATTCATGGCCTATATTGCCGTCTTGCAGGTAGTCCTTACCCTCGGCATGGAAACGGGATGCTTCAGGTTCGCCAACAAATACAAGGGGGACAGGCGTGTCTTTTCTAATGCGATGTCCTCGGTCTTCAGCGTTTCCTTCGCGCTTTTCCTTTGCTGCGTGCTGTTCGCAGGCGGCATATCGTCCGCTCTCGGTTACGGGGGAAACAGCCTTCCTGTGATTTATGTAGGCGCGATATTGCTGATTGACTGCACGAGTTCTGTCATATTCGCCAAACTCAGGCATGAGGGCAGGGCGTGGAAATTCGCCATAATAAAGACTGTGAAGATTCTGACGGAAACGTCCGCCAATCTTGTCCTGTTTTTCGTCCTGCCGGGATATATGGCATCGCGGCAGGACTGCTGGCTCGGCAGGGTGCTCCCTCCGGTTCCGGATTTTTCGTATCCTTTGATAGCGATACTCATAAGCTGCATGGTCATGCTCCTGATCCTGTTGCCCGACTATATAAGAATCGGGGCCGGATTTTCGAAAAATCTGCTCAAGCAGATGCTCCTGTATTCGCTTCCTCTTATGGTGGCCGGGCTACCAGGCGTTGTGAACGAATTTCTGGACAGGATATTGTTCAGGTTTTTCATGCCTGAGAATCTCGACTGGAGGGCGGAACTCGGGGTTTACCAGGCGGCAGTGAAGCTGGCTGTCATAATGAACCTTTTCATACAGATGTTCAGGTTCGCCGCCGAGCCTTTTTTCTTCGCACGTGCCAGCGACAAGGATTCGAAAGCATTATATGCCAAGGTGATGGAATATTTTGCGGCATTCTGCATGCTGGTATTCCTCGGCATTACGTTGTACTCGGATCTTATAGGGCTTGTTCTCGGCAAGGATTTCAGGGGCGGGCTGCATATATTGCCAGTGATGCTTTTTTCATATGTGATTCTCGGGATTTCGTTCAACGTGTCGATGTGGTACAAGCTCGCCGACATGACGAGGTTCGCTGTCTACATAACGCTTTGCGGCCTTGCCGTCACGGCTTTGGTGAACATGGTTTTCATGCCGTTGTATTCTTACACGGCTTCGGCATGGGGGCATCTGCTGTCGAACCTGTCCATGCTGCTTGTCAGCCTTTATTTCGGCAACAAATATTATCCGATACCGTACAGGTGGGGAAGAATCGCGGAGTATGCCGCAGTCGCGCTTGCCGTTTACGGATTGTCGGCTCTTTATGACAGCCTTGTCGGCGGAGGCATGGCTGTACGTCTTGCCGTGCATACGCTATTGCTGCTGATATATCCTTTGTACTATGTGAAAAGGGAGCATGTGGACCTGCCGTCAATGCTGCGCGGGCTGAAAGGGAAAAGCAAGGCTGCCGATGGCCTTGGCGGAAAGAATCCTGCCGAGCGTGATTGAACCTGAAAAGCGGACGGATAGGTGCGGGGATAAGCGGTTTCGGCATTTTGCCATGGCAAACAATCCGCTGGATTTTAAACGTATTTAAAAACAGAAGATATGAAAGTGAAGATTGTGAACAAATCGGGATTCGGGCTGCCGTCCTATGCGACGGCTTTGTCTGCCGGAATGGATTTAAGGGCGTTTACGGACGCCCCGATGGAAATACGGCCTTTGGAAAGGGTTTTGGTCCCGACGGGCATTTACATAGAGCTTCCTGAAGGATACGAGGCCCAGATAAGGCCGAGGAGCGGGCTTGCATCCAAGCACGGAATAACCGTGGCCAACGCTCCGGGCACGATCGATGCGGATTACAGGGGCGAGATAAAGGTTGCCATAATAAACCTGTCTAAAGAATCCTTTGTGCTTAATCCCGGCGAAAGGGTGGCCCAAATGGTCGTGGCAAAGTTCGAGAGGGTCGAATGGGAAGAAACTGACGCCCTGTCGGATTCTGAGCGCGGCGCAGGAGGGTTCGGCTCGACAGGCAGAAAATAGGATGCCTGCCGGAAGGACTTGCGCCGAGGATGTTTTTTTGAATTTCCCATGGCTGCTTGTCCGTTTGCAGGCCGTATTTTTTCGATTCATCTGCAACGGGATGGACGTACCGGGCATGACGGATTTTCAAGCTTGGCATTGTCGGGATTTTATCCGGATGTTCTGATTTTTATCCCGTTCGGCCCGGCAAGGCGACTATGAATGCGGAGATATTTTGTGTAAACAGTAAAATACAGGAATATGGATATGAATGATTTGTACCAGCGTTTTCTTGAAAGCGCGGGAGTCGTGACGGATACAAGGGATAATGTCGCCGGCGCGATGTTCTTTTGCCTGAAGGGCGGGAATTTCGACGGCAACGCATTCGCTGCGGACGCAATCAGGCAGGGCGCGTCTTTCGCAGTCATGGATGATGAGGGGATGCATGACAGCCTTGTCTCTTCTTGTCCGGACATGGCCGGAAGATTATGCCTTGTGGACGATTCCCTTTCGGCGTTGCAGGGCCTTGCCGCCATGCACAGGCAGAGGATGGACGTGCCTGTCCTTGCAATCACCGGGACTAACGGCAAAACGACGACCAAGGAACTTGCATGCGCCGTGTTGTCGAAAAAATACAATGTCCTTGCCACGCAAGGCAATCTGAACAACCATATAGGCGTGCCTTTGACATTGCTGAAACTGGACCGCAGACACAAGTTGGCCATAATAGAGATGGGCGCGAGCGCGGAAGGGGAAATCAGGACATTATGCGGCATAGCCGCTCCTACGCATGGCATAATCACCAATGTTGGGAAAGCCCATATCCTCGGTTTCGGTTCGGAAGAGGCGATAAGGCGGACAAAGGGAGAACTCTATGATTACTTGAAATCGACAGGAGGAACTGTTTTCTATAACGCGGAAGACCCGGCTCTTGTTTCGATGCTTGCCGAAAGGGACATGCTCGGCATAGCTTACGGCAGCGGCCTGTTGTCGGCCCGCGCCATTCATCCGGAAGACGGTTCTCCGTACCTCGGCATAAGGCTCGGCGACGGGGATGAAATCAGGACCAACTTGGTCGGGGACTATAATATGAACAACGTGCTTGCCGCCGTTGCGATAGGCCGGTTCTTCGGAGTCTCCATGGACGATGCTGTCTCGGCTGTAGGGGAATACGTTCCGAGCAATAACCGTTCGCAGTTTTATGAAGGCCGCAGCAACAAGGTCATAATAGACGCCTATAATGCCAATCCGACAAGCATGGCCGCTTCGATAGGCAATTTCAAGAAGCTCAAAGGGGACAGGAAAGTGTTGATTCTCGGGGATATGAAGGAGCTGGGCCCGGTTTCGTTGGACGAGCATAAGAAAATACTGCTTTCGATAGATGCCGAAGATTATATGCTGTGCTTTTTCGTAGGTCCGGAATTCATAAGCGCCGCTTCGGCTCTCGGCATCGATTCCGATACGAAAATGCTGCTGTTCAGGGATTCCGATCAACTGAAGGCGTTCCTGGCAGACAACCCTCTCCGCAATGCCTATGTGCTTGTAAAGGGTTCGCGCAGCATGCGCCTTGAGAAAGTGCTTGACCTGATAGAGTCTTAGGGCTGCGGGAATATCCGCAGGGCATTGGCGAAATTTTAAAATTGTATTTTGGATTCAGCACCGAAATGCTACGCTTGTTCGTTGGCTTTGCCCTTTAAAATTGCATCTGCAAATGGTTTTGATTGTTGTTAAAAATGTTACATCATATGAACGGTTGGAAAATAAAAGCCGCGATACCTGTATTGGTAGTGACGATTATGAGTTGCAGCGTTGCGGAGTCAAGCGCAAAGAAGAAAGAGCAAGCAGCAGACAGCGCTAAAATAGAAAGCCGTGTGGATTCCCTTGCCAAAGCAAGAATTGGTGAAGTGGAATTCATGATAAGCCAGGTGGAAGATGTTTATGTTTCAGGAAGGAGGGGATTTACGGATGAGGAATGGGAATCCGCGAAGGCTTCGTTCAGGCGGGTCTCGGGGCATTTTGCTAGAAGCTCATGGTACTATTATCATATCGGATTGCGTTATTTTGGACGGCTGACTGAGGACGCCCATTTCAAATGGCCGGTTACGGACGGAATGTACAATGCAAGCAAGTGGTTTAGGAAAGACGATGTGGTGTTCCCGTTGTGGGTACAGACGGACAAGGATTGCAGGGTGTACAACGTGAAAGACTATGAAGGAAAGATACCTGCAAAAGCCGAAATAATAGAAGTGGGCGGGTATTCTGCCCGGAAGCTTGCGATGGAGTCAAGACTTATAGCGCATGGAGAACCGGCAGTGGCGATGGCTTACATGAATATTAACAGCGAGCCGGAGGCTGAACTTTGGGATAGTTTTACTAATTTCCTCTTTATGAACAATTACAAGCCGCCGTACAAGGTTGTCTACTGTGTACAAGGGAGGGAAAAGACGGACACGGTACTTTTAGATGGGATAGAGAGGGGAGAAAAAATAAAGAGGTATCGCCGGGAAGACCGCAAATGGCAGAGAAAGGAAAAGGGCATGTCATGCAGGCCTGTCGTCTATAGCAACAAGGGCGACGGGGTAGGCGTTTTGGAAATCAACTCGTTTTGGGGGAAGGACTTGGCGGAGTTGCTCGTATTCAACCGTGACTGGAGGTACAAGAGGCTGTTGCGCGGGGCAATGCGCAATGTCCGGAGAGACGGGATAACCGACTTGGTGATAGACCTGCGCAAGAATCCTGGCGGAATGACGGAGAATGTCGCGTACACATTGGACTACCTGACGGAGAAGCCAGTGGAAGAGATACTGAAGTTTTCCATAACTGATGGAAACAGGGAAAAAGCCAAAATGGTAGCGGGGAACATGAGGCGTTTGGAACCGTCGAGTCGTGACAGCCTGATCCGGCATTTGGACACGGTGCGCAGCGGGAGCAAGTTCCGGACGGACAGCCTGATGCGCCTAAGGTGCGTTAAGACCTGTCCCAAGCACAGGTACGAAGGGAGGGTGTATGTCCTGACGAGCAATTACACGTACTCGGCTGCCCAGCTGTTCGCTGCGTACTGCCGCAAGCTGGGGATCGGGCAGACAGCCGGGGAGCATTGCGGCGGATATAACGAAGTGACCGGCGGAAATTCTGAATATGTTAAATTGCCTTCGCTGCAATGGACGTTCCCTGTTCCTTACATGGCTCACATAGTGGACCCGGACGATCCTCCGTATGAGTACCCGGAGGTGGACATACCGATAGAGAGACCGTTCGAGGAATGGATAGAGAGGAAAGACGGCAGCCTTGACAGGCTCATAGAAATCATATTGGAAAGGAGAAATGGCGCGAAAGCCAAACATGATAGCGCGGAATAGCAGGACCGGACTGATAAAATGAATGACCGGAGGGATGGCCGGGATTCGCTATCTTTTTGCAGTATTGCGAAAATGGCGGATTTTGCTGAATTCGAGCTTGCCTTTGTGCAGGAAAAATTGCAGGACAATGCTTCCCCGGTATATTCCATGGCGGTTGTACCGTGAGGTTTGCCTGTCGAACCGGACTACCTTGTGTTTTAATTTATAATAATCCCTGTGGGCGCGGAATACGGCCTTGAAAAATGATACTTTCCCTTGCAGCAGGTATACGGCGGCGGATGCCCCGTCAAGGATTTTTCTGATTAGCAAAAGGATATGCCGTTCTGCGCGCGGCATGTTCTTGTACATCATCAGCAGGTTGTTCCTGTAGTTGAGGTAAAGCTTTTGCGGGGAGTTGTTCGGAAGGGTTCCCCCTCCGACATGGTAAATCACGGATTGCGGGACTGCCATTATTTTGTATCCCAAATGCTTCAGCCTCCAGCACAGGTCGATTTCTTCCATGTGGGCGAAGAAGATTTCATCGAGCCCTCCCGCCTGCCTGTAAGCGTCCGCCCTTACCATCAGCGATACTCCGGACGCCCAAAAGACCTCGGCGATGTCGTCGTATTGCCCGTTGTCGTTCTCTATCCTGGACAAAATCCTGCCTCTGCAAAAAGGATAGCCGAACATGTCTATGTAGCCTCCCGATGCTCCGGCGTATTCGAAACGTCCTTTTTCGTGGTAAGACTTGACCTTGGGCATGGCTGCCGCGCATTCGGGATGCGTGTCCATGAATTCCTGCATCGGTTCGAGCCATCCCTTGCCTGTTTCCACGTCGGAATTGAGAAGAAGGTAGTACTCGGCGTCTATTTGGTCCAACGCCCTGTTGTATCCTCCGGTAAAACCGTAGTTCCTGTCCAAAAGGATGAGCCTTGTTTCGGGATGCTCGGCCTTCAGCCATTCTACAGAGCCGTCAGTGGAACCGTTGTCGGCTACGATTACCCTCGTGCCTTCTTTTTCGGTATTGCGTATGACTTTTCCGAGAAACTCTTCCATATGGCGTTTCCCGTTCCAGTTCAATATGACTACTGCGGTTTTTAACATCGGGCGTTTGCGTTTTTGCCTTTCTTTAATGGGCGGATGCAACGGATGCAAATATAATCATTTGCGGGCAAATCCGTTGCAGTATTCTTGCTTTAGCGGTTTTTTGCCAGTTCCTCAAGTTTGCGTGCTATGATGCGGGCCGAGCAGGCGACAAGTTCCGCGCACGGGCGTTTTTTGTAATATTCGCCGGTGCGTGCCGACGGCTCCGGATTTTCTATATGGCGGAGCGGGGCGAGGCCTAACAGCTCCCTGCATATTATGCTTCCGTTCTCTTGTCTGAATTTTCCGGCGAGTTCCTGTACCAATGCATAGTTCGCTGTCCTTTCGGCCATGTTTTTCGGTTCGGCGGCAGGAGAAATGAAACCTGCCGCCAAGGCCATTGCGGAGACTGTCCCGCATACCTCCCTCATCCTTGCCATTCCGCCTCCGAACCCAGAGGCGATTTCCGCAAGCAATCGCCTGTCCGCCCCGAATATGTCATCGAATGCGAGCAGCACTGACTGGCAGCAATTGTATCCGTCAAGAAAATCACGTTTCGCTTTCTGCGCCCTTTCTTCCGCGTTGAAACCGCAGGGCAGTAGTATTTCGGTCATTTTAGAAAAATTAAACTTATGGGATTGTTTTCATGCGGCAAGGTTCATGGCCTCGGCCGGTTCTGTCCTAATGGTTGATAAACATCTTTAAGTACCGGCAAAAATAAGAAAAGTTGAGTTATTATCTGCAATATTGCAGGCTGTTGCCAAGCCGGCATATCTGGAAATTTGACACCTCCCTGAGCTGTCGCCGGACCGGCATGTTTTTCCACGCCGCCTTGCGGAAATGAACCGCAAGCCGAGCGCAGAGACTGTGATATTGTTATGTGCTGTGCTTATTATAAACGGAATCCTCAAATAGATTCTTTAATATTAATAGGCAGCAGGCAGATTCGACCGGAAGTAGCATCTATGAAATAGTATTAATTTAAATTTAAAATATTGATATGAAAAAGATAGCATTTGTATTTGTTTTCATGCTGGGAGGATTGATGGCTTTTGCCAATCCGTCGTTTAAGACTGATGAAAGGGTGGAATTGGCCGGTGTCATGTCATATCTTGCGGGTCATGAAAAAAGTGTCCCGGTTTCGCCTGAATACAAAGCCTCGATCGATGAATACTTCGCGGATTTCATCGATCACGAGTCAATCGCGGGTTTGAAAGAAATGCAGAAGGAAAACTTTATAGATTATGGAGCGATTTCAAATCTTATTGATTTCATAGAGATTTCAAACGGCGGGGTCTCAGTCGCTTCAGGCATTGATCCGGGAAAAGTCGTCATGGCGGATTTCAGGTGGACGAAGTCATTGTTCATGGATTACGTGTCGATGGCGGACAAGTTCTACAAGGATTCCGATTGGCAGAGTCAACGAGCAAGTGCAACACGAAGTAAAATTACAACAAAAGTTTAAAGAACTCGTCTTTCGGGGTGGAGAAATTCAGTTTTTCCCTCGTCCTGCGGTTTATCTTCAGTTGGACCGAGTGTATGTATTCGTCGGTCAAATCCCTGAAGCCAGTCCCCTTAGGGATGTACTGGCGTATAAGCTTGTTGGCGTTCTCGATGGCCCCTTTCTGCCATGAGGAGTAGCTGTCTGCGAAGTATACGGTAGTATGCAGGGCTTCGGCTATCCTCCGGTGACGGCGGAACTCCACGCCGTTGTCCGTGGTTATCGAGAGAACGTTCTTCCTGTACGGCCACAAAAGCCTGGTGACGGCCTCGGCCACGGCATCGGGCTTCCTGCCTTGCGGAAGCCTCTCCATGATGAGGTAGTTCCTGCTCCTCTCGCACAGGGTCAGTATCGCGCTCTTCTGGCCTTTTCCGAGTATCAGGTCCATCTCCCAGTCCCCGAACCTCTTCCCGTCCGCTTCCGCCGGCCGCTCGTGGATGCTCACCCTCTCCGGGATGTTCGTCGCCTTCGTAGGTCGTCTCTGCTTCTTATGATGTCTGTATTTCATCCTGTGCCGGCAATGTTCCTTCAGTTCTCCGCTGTCATCTTCCCTGATCATCTCATATATCCTCTCATGAGATATGAGTATCCCACGTTTCTTCAGCCAGCCGGATATCTGGCGCGGCGACCATTCCTCGGACAGAAGCAGCTTCCTCGCCTCCTTAAGGATTGACGGGCTGGTTTCCTTGTTGCGGACCGTCCGCTCCCTCCGTTCTTTGGCCATCATGTCTGCCACCGTCCAGCCGTATTTGCCGAAACGGTTGCTGTTCCTCTTCAGCTCCCTGCTTACCGTACTCTTATTGACACCTATCTGCCGAGCAATGGCTGTCTGTGTCTTTCCCTCTTGTTTTCCCAGATAGATTGCGTATCTTTGCTCCCGGGTCAATTGTTTATACATACGCA
>CALUPD010000013.1 GCA_944322605.1 uncultured Bacteroidales bacterium
TTTTATTCAAAATCAAATCTAAATAAATTTATTTTCCGTAAACGGCTCTGCAAAGCCATTGAAGAAGCATTCATTGTTTCAATTGCATCCCCGTTCCATAATGTTCCGCCTCTTCCCGAGAGGCGGAATAAACTTATTTATTAATCAAAAAACCTATTGTAATGAAAACTTCATTCTCCAAGGCGATATTATTCCTCGCAATCGGGATAATATCCTTAACTTCCTGCAAGCAGGAGGATCCTGCAAAAGAAGCAACGATTTCCTTAAAAGTCACATCGGCGACATCTGAAAGCATCGCATTCGAAATCACTACAGAAAATGCCAAAACATTCTCCTATGCCGTAGGAAAGACATCTGAAATTTCCGCTGCCGAGTACAAAACACAGGACGCAGACAACGGCAATCCCGTAAAATTAGAAACAACAGGGCTTCAAGCCAATACAGAATACACCATCAAGGCATTCGCCACCAACACTGAAGGAAAGAACACGAATGAAGTCGCACAAACGGCGACCACAA
The DNA here is from genome assembly GCA_944322605.1 of uncultured Bacteroidales bacterium. Classification (GTDB taxonomy): domain Bacteria; phylum Bacteroidota; class Bacteroidia; order Bacteroidales; family UBA932; genus CALUPD01. The sequence goes on from CALUPD010000013.1 coordinate 520, forward strand.
GCGAAAGCGCAAGCATAAGAATCGAAATACTCGAAAAAACATCCCATTCGGTAAAATTCAAGCTGACTCCTCTGAATGCAATCCGCTACGCCTACACGATAGTCGAAACATCATCCGAAATAGAAACCGTCCCCCTTGACAAAATAATAGACCAGGACTCGGAAAGCGAATTCGAAGAAACAGGACTTAAAGAAAACACCAATTATTCGATAATAGCCGCTGCGACGAATGCCGAAGGCGAAGAATCTGAAAGAACATACATGTCGGTGCTGACGGAAATAGAGCCCGTGATAACGATATCGGAAATACAGCCGTCATTCAACCAGGCCATAGTAAGCCTATATTCGGACAATGCCTCAGGATACGGCTACGCGGCTGTTGAAAAGGGAAAGGAAATGCCGCAGCGGAGTTCTTTCAAGACCGGAACCATAACCGAAGGCTCGGCTTCGTTCATAATCCAGTCCCTTGCCCCGCAAACGGACTACACCCTTTACATCTACGGAATAAATGCAAAAGGCTATGAAGGCGAAATAAGCGCCGAAGAATTCACGACGATGGAAGAACCTGAAGAAAAGGCATTCGACGTGCAGATAGAAAACCTATGCAGCACGGATGCAGACATCGTCGTAACCATGGATAATGAAAAATACTCTAAGTTCTACTTCGTCCTCTCAAGCCGGGAAAGCCTTTACCCTTCGGATTATAACCAATGGGACTGGCAGAACATAATACACGAAGCGGGATACTGCTATCCTGCATACCGCGAATATCAGGAAAGCACGACTATCGGGCTAAGGGAATGGATAGGAGCCGACGAATATTTCTATCCTGAATCCACTTACATAATAGGCGCGATACCAGAAAATGCCGACGGAAGCCTTGACGCGACCGCCACAATTTGGAAAGAATTCGAAATGCCAGAAGTCGAATTCGGCGAAAGCACGGCGACTGTCTCGATAGAAGAAATATCCTCGTCCTACGACAAAATAGCATATGCCGTAAATTCAGACAGTCAAGGCATCGAATGCTACTATACCTACTACATGGAAGGCTCATATTCCGACGGCCAGCTCGACCAATACGCCATGACGGCCCTTCAGTCTATTCCTTACGAAAGCACAGGAGAAACCTTGATCCAAGATTATCTCAGGGCAGGAATGGAATACACCGTAATCGCCATTCCTAAAGACAGCGAAGGAAAACTCGGCGCAATCGCATATCTTAACACTTCCACCAAATCCATAGATTATACCGGAAACGCCGAAGGAGAGGCCTCAGTCCTTGAAACAGGCATGAATGAAGTGAAATTCGACTGCGTGCTCGGAAACAACGCCGTTGCCATGAAATACCATTACGTCAAGGCTTCCGACTATGAAGAACAGAGTTTCCTCAGAGGCCTTCTTGTAAACAACGCTAAGGAAATAAGCTCGTCGCAGGAAGTCCTTATCGGCAACCTTGACCCGGGTGTCGAATACGTGTTCGGATTCGCCCCTATCGATGAAAACGGAATATCCGGCACACAGACGATATTGAGGCACAGCACGACCTCCTACGTATTCGACGGGAATCCTCTCGCGGACGTGGAAATCGAAATAACATCATGCATGGATTTGGGAGGAGGAATGTACTGGCCGATCCTGAATGCAACGCCTAACGAATACGTATCGAAATACTACATAGGATTCAAAGACTCGTATTCATCAGACATGTCCTCAAGCGAATTCGTAGACCAATGCGCAAAGGGCAAATGGTTTTCATATACTGCCGTACAAACGGAAATATCCGATTTGTTTACTGACGGAGGAAACGTGGTCATTCTCGTGCTCATGTACGACCTTGAAGGCAAGATGTGTCCTATAAAAGAAGTAAGGGTGGAAGAAACCTGGAATTAATCAGAAACTGATTTTTGTCATGAAAAAACATTTATCAATACCGGTAATGGCTGCAATCGCAGCCTTGCCCTTGATTGTATCCTGCACTAAAACGGATGATGTATCCATGCTTCCCGAGATACGCATAGAAGCAATTGAATCACAAGACTCTGCCTGCATCAAGGTGCTTTTCATACCTGACGGCAATACAGCCAGCTTCGACTACGCCATAGGTTCAGCCGAGGACCTTTCCGCATTCGCAAGCGGGGAAATGGACAATATCGAAAGGATAACCGGCAACGATGAAACGGAAATCACGTTTGACGGCCTGAATCCGAGAATGACATATTCCATCTTCGCAAAAGCTTACGCCGCAAACGGGAAAGCAGGCGGGGTATCCGCAGTCAAGGCAAACCCGCGCGATATGGGATTCACTGCGGAAACATCTTACGTGCTTGACAACAGCGCAGGATTCAGAATCGACATGTCACAGAACTATTTCGAATCCAGGTATTATCTCGGAAAGGCGGAAGACTCGTCTGCGTTCTCAAGCGGAGAAATATACGGCGAACTCCTTCCGGAAACCAACAGCAGCTACTTCGCTCATTTCTTTTCGCTCGAACCTGGAACTGAATACGTATTCTATGCAATCGGGACGGACAGGAGAGGCATGGAAAGCAATCTTATCAGGATACCCTTCACCACGCCGCAATCTTCCGAATGCCCGAATGCCAGCATAGACGCCGACATCGACATTTACAATGAAACCTATATAATCAGCCCTAATTCCGAATGCGGAAGCATAACTGCGTTCGTAGCCCCATCCGTCACCATAACAAGAGATTATTTCGGCACAAGCAACGACATATGCTCCACTCTTCTGCTATGGGGCTCGGTAGGCTGGCAAGGCGCAAGGACCGAGACAGGCAAAACTTTAGAATACACCTATCTGACACCAGACATGCTTGCAGGCGAAAGCATGGATCTCTACATAGCGTTCACGGACAAGGACGGAAATCCGGCAGGCGTGAAAAAATATTCGTACACTACCCCGGAAACCGACGGATCCCTCGAAAGGCCTTCGCCGGTCGACGTTGAAGTCACCAACATATCGACCGCCGGAGCCGTATATAATTTCAGCGCGGATGAAACGGTCTTCGGATATTTTTACGACACTGTAGACGCCGAATGGTACGATGCCCTCGACATGTCCGGCCAAAGGGAATATTTCCTCGAAAATACATTCTACTCCAATTTCGTGGAAGGGACAGGATATTTCCACTACGGCAACGGAGACTTTCTCTGGGTCGAGACAACAGGAAAATCCATGCATAAATATTATGCGACCGCCATTCCGATAAACAGCAACGGCCCGATAGCCGAAGGCTGGGGCGAAACGACCATGATCTCCTATGTAACATTATAAGTCTCCGCACGGAAACCCGGCCGCCCCATAAAACTGGCGGCATGCTATAGCGGTTCCGGCACAGCATTTATTCAACTATGGATCAAAAAACAATGAAATGGAAAAAGCCATGATACATAAAAACGCATCCGGACATGCTCTCCGGAAAATAACAGCGGGAAGGATTGCCGCCTGCGCAGCCCTGTTTTCGCTTATGATGATATCCGTTTCCTGTACCGAAAGCCGGGAGCAGGAATTCATCAACCTGTCCGTCAACGAATACACTTTCGATCATACGGGCAATGAAATCCTGATGGTAAAAGTTACGACCAATGCCGGAGAATGGGAAGCCGAAACCGCGGATTCTTTCATAACCATTGAAAGGCACGGAAAAGACTCCCTTGAAGTAACGGCAAAGCCTAACGATTCCAACAACAGCCTGCACGGGCAAATCGTTTTCAGAGCCGGCAATGTAGAAAACGAACTCCGGATCGAACAGATGCCTGCCAGGTTCAAGGGAACGTTCATGGACCTTCCCGTCACCAGCATAGGTACGTTCTCAAGAAACGGAAGATACTATGCATACGTAAATACGCGGCTCAAAGATGACGGGACATACGACGACATCGTTGTAATTATGGATTTCGAAACAGGAGAAACATCCTCATTCGATCCGCCGGTATGCGATGGAGGCGAAGGAATATATGACAGTGCGGCTGCAATAAGCGATGACGGCAGATCCATGATACTTGAACATAGAGGAAACTCGCTTTCACAACTTATAGTCGATGGAGAAAAAGTAAAACTCGGCTGCAGAACAGGCTATTACTCTCCTTATATCGCAAATTTTTCCGCCGACGGCAGCGTTGTCGTAGGTTCATGCAAAAGAGAAGGAGACCCTAATCGGAGCGAGATACCGTGCAAATGGGTAAACGGAGAACATATCATATTGGAAATGCCAGAAACGGATGCCCTGGGAATAGAACTTTACAACGGAGTATATCTTAGAGGGTGCTCTGATGACGGATCGGTAATATTCGGTTCCGAATGGTCGACTTTCGGCCTCGTCTACTATAAGGACGATGTCATGTACAACATCGGAATAGACAATTGCGAACTGGATACGGACGGTTCGATAGAATCACTGATCTATATGAAAGCATCACGTAACAATATCAGTCCGGACGGCAAATATATAACGACAACTTATAGAAAAGGGGGAATTGTCTATCCGGTACTTATAAATACGGTCACAAACACTTTCAAATACATGGAATCCGCTCCGGATTGCGGAGGATGCGCCGTTACAGACGAGGGACTGGTATTTTGCGCAACGCCTGCGACATTGGCATCTTCAGGAACGGTAATAGATTTCAATACAGGCGATATCATGACTGTAGAAGAATGGTTCTTATCCGAAAAAGGCATTATCCTGTCGAATTCAAGGTGGGTAGACCAGATAAGCACCGACGGAAAATTGTTCGGAGGCAGAAAATTCCAGTCCAATAATGCAGGTATACAATATCCGTATTGGTTCATACGAATAGAATAGAAAAAGCAGGATATCACGGAATCGAAAAGGACCCTAAAAGCCGAACATGACTTTTAGGGTCCTCCTGATTTTCATTCTTTATTCGCTGTCTTCGGGTCCGTTTCCGGATACCGTATTCTGCACTGACGATAGAATACTTATCTTTTACAAAGACCAGTATCTGAGCTGGCTTATGACATTCCTGTATATTCCGTAAATATCGACCACGAGCCCGTTAGGATCTATCATATTCATGAAATCGTCCTCGGTAAGCCCCATATATTCATTATGAGGGACAGCGATTACTATTGCATGGTATTTTCCTGAAGGTGCCGGAGCCAGGCTTACGCCATATCTTTCTTCAAGATCATCAGAATCCGCATACGGGTCTATCACGTCTACCGCAACCCTGTAGGATTTCAATTCGCGGACGATGTTCACGACTCTCGAATTCCTGAAATCGGACGTGTTAGGCTGGGAAGTAACGCCCATGACAAGGATTCTCGCCCTAAGCAAAGGCATATCGTAAGCAAGCAGCTTCTTTACAGTCTGCTTTGCCACATACTCGCCCATGCTGTCGTTTATATAACGCGCGGACGGAATTATATGGCTATGGTAATTAACGGCATTAGCCTTGTAAACCATGTTGTACGGACTCTTTGCAATCGTTATGCCGCCGACAAGGCCCGGTTCGCAAGGAACGAAACGCCTGTTGGTCGAAGCCGCCATCATCACATCCTGGGTATTGACGCCCAACCTGTTGAACACGATAGAACATTCATTCATCAACGCAACGTTGACATCGCGCTGTATGTCTTCTATCAATTTTGCCGATTCCGCCGTCCTCATAGTAGGAGCCTGGTGGATTCCGGCCTCGACTACAAGTCCGTACACGTTGGATATGACGTCTATCGACTCGTTATCGCACGCCGAAACGACTTTTACGGTATTTTTCAAACTCATGACAGGATCCGAGACATCCATTCTTTCAGGCGAATAACCCACCTTGAAGTCCTTTCCGCATTTCATGCCTGTAAGCTCTTCCAGCATCGGAACGAACACTTCCTGGGTGCAGCCCGGGTAGAATGTAGATTCATATACCACATAACCGCCCTGTCTGAGATATTTGGCAACTGTCCTCGTCGCCTGCTCTACCGCCGACAAGTCAGGATTCTTATGCTTGTCTATGGATGCAGGTATATCTATTATGAAAAATTCGGCACCGGCAAGGTCGGCTTCGTTCGATGTGAAAACGATGTCTCCTTCTTCAAAGGATTTCTTGTCCATCTTGCCTTTCGGATCGTTTTTCATATTGAGATTCTTGATAAGGAATTCATCTATGTCATACCCTATCACGGACACGTTCCTTGCAAATTCCAATGCCAAAGGAAGCCCCACATATCCCAAACCGACAACAGCAAGTTTGGATTTCTTTGAGATTAGTCGATTGTACATATTCAGTATTATTCTTGATTCCGTATCAAAGTTAATAATAAACTGTATTCAATCAAAATTATTTGACGGCACGGGGCGATTTTCTATATGATTTCCATGTCAGAACCTTTGATCCAACCCTGCCGCCCGTCCGAGAGCGATATTTTCTTCCATGACGACAAATCCTCGAGGACCTCGACTTTCGTGCCTTCGTGAAGTATGAGCAGGCTCTTTCCGCTGTCGTCCGGAGAGCCTTTCACGGAAGTCACCGGAGCCATGATTATAGCCGACTTGTTATTTTCATATTCCGATTTCTGGACATATGAAAAAGCAGCCGACAATATCATGAAAAGGCAGCAAAAGGCCGCCACGAAAAACGAAGCCTTCCTCAGCCCGTAGCTCCTGCCGTAGAAATAAAGCAGCACGAAAGCTGCGGCAGCGACAAGAAAACACAGGGATATGCCCGCCCAGGCATTGGAAGAGAGGGAATAGATGAAGTTCCTTCCCCATGTGTACAAAATGAATTCGGGGACAGGCTCGATCCTGTCCACCGTATATTCGCGGGCCATGTCCAGGTTATTCGAAGCATCGTCGTCCGACGGGTCGAGGACAAGAGCCCTTTCGTAGTATAGAATCGCCTTGGCATACTGGCCCGTCTTGAAAAACGAGTTTCCTATATTATAATACAATGATTCGGAAATATATCCGTCTTTTTCTATGGAAAGATAGGTTTCGAGGGCCTTTTCATATTCCCCTTTCTTATACAATTCCCCTGCATTGTCGAACGCCTGCCTGTTCTCGTCCAATGTAGCGGCATAGGAAGCCGATGAAAGGAACAGTGCCGCAATCAGGCAGAATATTTTTATCCTATTGTTCATAACAAGCTCTTTTTTTAAAGTTTTTCTTCAAGATAAAGGATCATGTCGACCGCTTCTTCATAATGTTTGCCCATGTCTTCATATGACGGTTCGGGAGCATACCTTGCATAATCGCAGGCGTCAAGCAGGGCGATGAATCTGCCTGCCGTTTCTTCCGGCACACCCTTATCCGCAAGCCTTGAACGTATTCCGTCCTTGCTCATTTCCGAATAAGGGATGTGAAGCTTGTCGGCGGCATATCCTGTCAAAGCCATTGAAAGCTCTTCATAGAACGGAGAATACAGCTTCTGGTCAATATAGCCTTTCGCTTTCGCAAGCCTTGTCCTTGCCACTTTGCGCGCCTTTCTTGAACGTTTCCTGTCAATGTCGTTCATGTTCTTCACCACTTTGGACAGAACAAAATGCAAAACAGCCGCAGCGGCCACCGCAATCGCAACGATTATCCAATATAAAGGACTGAATATAAGAAAATCCATTCCCTTGCCCAAACCGGACTGCCCCACATGGATGTACCTTATATCCTCTCCGAGGACCTTCACGGCCTGCTTGCCCGTAGCAGCGGATGAAACCGCATTGGCAGAAACAGGGCTGCCGACGCTTCCGGCCGCCGGGCCTTCGACATGGAAACTTATCGGCTCAGAATGCAATGTCTTGTACTTGCGTTCCCCTATATCGTAATATGAAAACTCCACAGGCTGGATCACGTAATCCCCGGGGACTCTCGGTATGAAAGGATATTCGAACAGCTTGCTTCCCTGCGTGCCGCCGGAATTGCTGCTAGTCCTGTCTTCAGTCTTGACATCATAAACCTCGAACTCGGACGGGAATTTTATGGCAGGCGAATCTATCAGGTTGACGTTGCCTCTTCCAGAGACAGAAATTATGACGGACGACGCCTCGTGCAGCCTCAAAGTGTCGCTGTCGTAATTGACCGACAGGCTGAATTTCCCTACCCCGCCTGCAAATGAAGCCGGAGGATTGTCCGGCAACGCGGACACATGCACGGTCTTGCGATCGGTCACTATCCTCTTTCTTATCGTCCTGTAATTATCGAAGAAATCGTCGAAAAAAGAATTCCCGGAACTCTGCTCCCTTACCTGTATCTCTATTATCGCAGCTGCCGGGTCTATCTCTATGTCCCCCTCCTGCTGAGGAAGCAGCATGTATTTTCTCAACAGGGCCACGTCGTATATGCGGCCGTTATAGTTCCTGCGTTCGAAATTGATGCTTTGCGGAGCTTCTATCTCCTGGCTCCAGAAACCGTTGAAAGTAGGGAATTTTATATCATTCAAGCCTGATATTACAGACCTTGTGTACAATTCCAGGGTAGCCGTCACAGGCTCTCCCTTCACCGCCCTTGTCTTGTCCAAGGTCAGCTTCAAAAAAACATCGCTCTCCGAAGCCTCGCTTCCGACTGCCGCTGACGGCTGGTTGTCTTTCACCACTTCGATGGAAACAGGAGAAGACTTGTATTCCTTTTTGCCGGCGATGACGGAAGCAGGAGGAATTATGAACGTGCCCTCCTCGGTTGCCGCCAAAGTGAACGTATACCTGACATTATACGACGACTCCCTTTTCCCGTTTATTATCCTCACGCTCCTCGATGTGGATGACAATGGTCCTGCAAGAACATCGAACGATGAAAATTCAGGAGATATGAAATCATCGACATTGCGGTCCGTAGTATAGACCACGTTGAACGGTTCTCCGAGCGCGACCACGTTAGGAGCCTCGACCTCAAGCACTGCCTGCGCATTCGCCGCAAAAGCCCCGAGAACGAGAGCCATGATTAACGACACCAATCTGTATTTCATATACTATGATTTTATTTCAACTTATTACCCTCTTACCAGTTCTTTTCTTTTTCCTTGGATTTGAGAAGAAGGGCCTTTTCCTTGTTCACCTTTTCCTGCGTTTTCTTTTCTTTGGCTTCCAAGGCCTTGAATATCTGCTGGGCGGCCTGCGGGGTTATTTTGGCATTATCCTGGTTCGATTCCTCAGGCTCTTTTTTGTCATTTTCAGGATTGTCTTGGCCGTCCTGCCTGTCCTGGTCCTCATTGTTCCTGTTTTGGTCATCCTGATTCTGCCGGTCGTCGCGGTCCTTGTCCTTATCCTGATCATTTTGGTTGTCCTGATTGTCCTGCTGCTGTTGCTGTTGTTGTTCCTGCTGCTGTTGCTGCCGGAGCATTTTCTGGGCGTAGGCGAGGTTTGCCTTTGTTTCCATGTCGTCAGGCCTCAGCCTCAATGAATTCTTATAAGACTCGACAGCCTCCCCGTATTTTTTCTCCTCAAGATAGACATTTGCCATGTTATGGTATATGTCAGGCGCGCCTTCCACATTGAAAGCCGTATCAGCTATCGGAGACAGTATCTTCTCGGCTTCTTCCGGCTTCCCGAGCTTGTAGAAGCTGTTCGCCAAGTTATAATTCGCCACTATGGAAAGCGAATCCTTCAAAAGGGCTTTCTGGTAATCGATCTGCGACTGCTGGTAATCCCCGCGCTCGAATTTCCTGTTGCCTTTCCTGACATCCCTTTTATCCGACTGCGCAAAAACAGCGCACGGCAATGCCACGGACAAAAGCAAGGCGCATATGATTTTTTTGCTAACGGCTGTTCCTTTCATGACTAAACAAACAATTTCTTACCCGTTTTCCTGTTTCCTATCAACATCTCTATTATGAAAAACACAAGCGCAATGGCGAAGAAATACATGTACTGTTCATCGAAATCGACAAACACCACCGACTCGAAACGCTGCTGTTCCATGTTCCTCAGCTCGTCGATTATCGGATTCAGGCCGAACTCGCTGCCGCCGGCCCTGACATATGTCCCTCCTCCGACATCGGCAATATCCATAAGGGTCTTCTCGTCAAGGCGCGTTACTACTATATTGCCGTCCTTGTCTTTCAAAAGTTCCCCGTTTTCCATAGGAATCGGCTTGCCTTCGCTTGAGCCGACGCCTATTGCAAACACCCTTATCCCGTTCTCGTAAGCAAGCTTTGCAGCTTCGATAGGATCTTCCTCGTGATTTTCACCGTCCGTTATTATCACTATCGCCCGGCTGTTCTCGCTGTCGAGGCTGAAACTCTTGATTCCGGTCCTTATGGCATCCGCAAGAGCCGTTCCCTGGACCGGCACGCTCGAAGTGTTTATAGTATTCAGGAATATCTTCGCAGAGACGTAGTCGGTAGTTATCGGAAGCTGCACGAACGACTCTCCCGCAAATACTATAAGCCCTATCCTGTCGTCTTTCATCCTGTCCACCAATCTCGAAATGGCAAGCTTGGCCCTTTCGAGGCGGTTGGGGGCGTAATCCTCCGCCAGCATCGAGTTGGACACGTCCAATGCGATCATAAGCTCTACCCCCCTGCTCTCATGTTCCTTGACCCTCGCGCCGAGCTGCGGCCTCGACAAGCCTATCGTAAAAAAGAAAAAGGCTATCGAAAACAATGTCACCTTGGCCCATCCCCTTCCTGTAGACACGGTCGGCATAAGCTTCCTGACAAGGGCGTAATCCCCGAACTTGGACATCCTCTTTTTCTTGATTGCAAGGCTTAATGCATAGAATACAAAGAAAAAGGGTATCAGAAGCAATAGCAGCAAATATTCTATATTGGCAAATTGTAACATCTTGATCCTATTTTTTCATCGACTTACGGTATCCTTCGTGCCAGGACGAATCTCAGCAAAAGTTCAAGCAGCAAGGCGGCAAGGGCCGCGATTGCATAATCCATAAACAATTCCTTATAGACAGGGAACGAATCCACCATCGTCTTCGTCTTTTCCATCTTGTTGATTTCCCCGTAGATTTCAAGCAGCTTGGTATTGTCGGTGGCCCTGAAATATTTTCCGCCCGTCGTCTCGGCTATGTTTTTGAGCAATTGCTCGTCGATCTCGACCTTAACCTGCTGGAGCTGCACCCCGAAAGGGGTCATTACGGGATACGGAGCCATGCCGTCCTTTCCTACCCCTATCGTATACACCCTGACCCCGTATGTCTTCGCTATTTCAGCTGCCATCTCGGGAGCCACTTCCCCTCTGTTGTTCACCCCGTCGGTAAGGAGTATCACCACCCTGCTCTTTGCGTCGGAATCCTTCATTCTCGAAACGGCGGTCGCAAGGCCGTTGCCTATCGCAGTCCCGTCCTCGATAAGGCCGACTTCTATTTCCTTGATCAGGTTTATAAGCGTCGCCCTGTCCGTGGTAAGAGGAGCCTGCGTGTAGCTTTCGCCTGCGAACACCACGACCCCTATCCTGTCGCTCGGCCTTTGGGCTATGAATTCTATGGCTATGTCCTTGGAAGCATTTATCCTGTCAGGAGTGAAATCCCTCGCAAGCATGCTGGTCGATATGTCCAACGCCAGGAATATGTCTATCCCTTCCGCATCGGTGCTCTCGAAATTGGAAGAAGACCTCGGCCTTGCTATCGCGACTATGATCAAGGACAAGGCTGCCATCCTCAAAACAAAAGGCGCATGCCGCAGCCATTTGCTTATCATCCCTGAGCGGGAAGCCGTCCACGGCGCTGAATCGGAAACTATCAATGCCGGCGACGCCCCTTTCATCTCCCTCCATATGTAAAGCAGAGCCAAAGGAATCAGCAAAAATTCGAGATATAATATGTCAGGATATTCAAAAAACATCATTTACCCCCTTTGTCATTCTCAAGTTCAGTTTCAAAAGTAGAATTCACGAACCTTACAGCCGCAGGCAAGGCATTTTCATTTTCTTCTGCGGAAGCCTTGTATTTTGCGAATTTAACAAGGTCGGCGCGCGTGAACAGATTTTCGATTTCGTCGAACTGCTCGGACGTGACCCGGCCTTTAAGCCCGTCCATTATTTCCTTGGTAGTGGATTCCATGGCCTGCAATCCGAACCTTCCTTCGACATAAGCGCGAAGGGCGTCGGTGATTTCAGTATAATAAAGCTTTTCCTTGCCTTCCTGCCACAGTTTCCTCATGCGTATGTTTTCAAGGCGCATCAATGCTATTATGTGAGGAGGCTCTTTGGACACGGACATGTCCCCCGAACCCTTTCCGGAAAACCTTCTGACAAGAAACCATATCAGAAACGCTATCGCCGCCACGGCTAAGACGGCAAGAATCCACGGATACACGTCGTCGAACGTCACAGGATATTTCATCTGCCCTTTTATGTCGAAAGGCTTGAAACTCGCCGTATCTATGGGTATGGTAGTAACTTCAAGCCGAGGACCGTGCTTTTCAAGAGTGTCTATCCTTCCGTCCGCCCTGCGTATCAGGACAGGAAAGGCCGGAAGATTGTACGAACCGCTGTCGAACGACGTAATGACGGCAGAAGCCTTGATTTTCATGTCGGCCGTGTCTATCACTATCCCTTTTATATACTCTACGCCTCCGACAGGGTATTTTTTCCCCTCCGCATCCTGCACAAGCAGGGCGTCGTTATCCCCGATGGCGTTTTTTTCGACATCTATGCTCCACGTCACCTGATCTCCTATGAGAATTGTATCCTTGCTCAGGCGCGATATGTTGGCCGGAGCCTCTGCCGTAGAATGCTGCGACATGCCGGGCTCCAGTTCCTGTCGCCCTTCCTGCGCAAAAAGCCTTGCCGATGAAAAAGCCAGCAACAGGCATGTTATGGCATATATCCTGATTCTTGACATTTTATGATCTGTTTTTAAAGAACGCTATCAGGCCTTTCACATAATCCTGGTCGGTAGCTATGCTTACGCTGTCCACCTTGAACTTCTTGAAAAGCTGGTCGGCTTTCGAAAAAGCGTCCGCTCCCCATTCCGAATATGCGGCCCTTACCTTTTTATCGGACGTGTCCACCCACGCGCATCTTCCTGTCTCGGCATCGGTTATCCTGACGACCCCGACATTGGGAATTTCCCGTTCCCTCTTGTCATAGATATTGATAACGGAGACATCATGCCTTCCGATTGCAATCCTCAACGCGCTCTCGTACCTCGGCTTCCTGTCCGAGTCCACATCCATCAGGTCGGACAAAAGGAAGGCAGTGCATTTTTTCTTCAGGGCATTGGTAAGAAACCTCAACGCCTCTCCTATGTCAGTTCCCTTTTCCTGAGGTGTAAATTCTATTATCTCCCTGATTATCCTCAAAAGATGGCTTCTTCCTTTTTTTGGAGGGATGAACTGCTCAACCTTGGAAGAAAAGAACAGGGCTCCCACCTTGTCGTTATTTATGGACGCCGAAAACGAAAGGACTGCCGCGACTTCGGCCATCAGGTCCCTCTTGGATTTTTCCGAAGTCCCGAAAAACCTCGACGCGCTAACGTCTATAAGAAGCATGACGGTAAGCTCCCTTTCCTCCTCGAACACTTTTATATATGGCGACTTCATCCTTGCCGTCACGTTCCAGTCCATGTTGCGGACATCGTCGCCGAACTGGTATTCGCGGACCTCGCTGAAAGCCATCCCGCGTCCCTTGAACGCAGAATGGTACTCTCCTGCGAAAATCTGATGGGAAAGGGCTCTCGTCCTTATTTCGATTTTCCTTACTTTTTTCAACAAATCGTTTTCCATACCAATCCGCTACGGAACTTCAACAGCATTCATTATATCTGTAATTATCTCTTCCGAGGTCACGTTTTCAGCTTCGGCCTCGTATGTAAGCCCTATCCTGTGCCTGAGGACGTCATGGCATACCGCACGCACGTCTTCCGGAATGACATATCCGCGCCTCTTTATAAAGGCATATGCCTTTGCAGCCATCGCGAGGCTTATGCTCGCACGCGGAGACCCTCCGTAAGAAATAAGACCGTCCAATTTCCCGAGCCCGTATTCCTTCGGAGTCCTTGTCGCATATACTATGTCCACTATGTATTTTTCGATCTTTTCATCCATGTAGACTTCCCTCACGATTTCCCTTGCGCGGACTATGTCCTCAGGCTTCAGAACCCTGTTCGGCTTAGGGAACTCGCCGCTGTTGTTCATCCTTATGATAAGCTTCTCTTCTTCTTTCTTGGGATACGTGACCACGACCTTCAGCATGAAACGGTCGACCTGGGCTTCCGGAAGCGGATATGTTCCCTCCTGCTCTATCGGGTTCTGCGTCGCCATCACAAGGAACGGGTCAGGAAGCCTGAACGTCTCGTCCCCTATGGTAACCTGCCTCTCCTGCATGGCTTCCAGCAAAGCCGACTGCACCTTTGCAGGAGAACGGTTGATTTCATCCGCAAGTACGAAATTGGCGAACACCGGCCCTTTCTTCACAGTGAACTGTTCCGTTTTCTGGCTATATATCAACGTGCCGAGCACGTCGGCAGGCAAAAGGTCGGGAGTAAACTGGATACGGCTGAATTTTGCGTCGACGGCCGACGCGAGGGTATTTATGGCCAACGTTTTCGCCAATCCCGGAACGCCCTCCAATAATATATGGCCGTTGGCCAGCAATCCTATCAACAGATTTTCGACAAGATGCTTCTGGCCCACGATGACCTTGTTCATTTCCATGGAAAGTATGTCCACAAACGCGCTTTCCCTCTGAATCCTTTCGTTTAGTTCTTTAATATTTACAGCTTCCATATTAAACTACTTTTGCTACAAACTACGCTTTTAATATTATTGCGAACTTTTTATATTTTTGTTCAATTTTTAACACTTGACGACATGAGATATTTCATCTATCTCTCCTATTCGGGACTCGGCTACAGCGGATGGCAAAAACAGGAAAACGCCATAACGGTCCAGTCGGAAATTGAAAACGCGCTCCATATATTGCTCCACGAAGACATAACAGTCACCGGAGCAGGAAGAACCGACAGCGGCGTAAGCGCACGCAATTATGTAGCGCATTTCGACAGCCTGAATATGAACGGGATTCATGACCTGAATTTCTTTTTATACAAATTGAATGCCATACTGCCAAAGGACATCGTAGCGCACGATGTGCGGGAAATGCCTCCGCAGGCGCATGCAAGGTTCGATGCAGTGCTAAGGGAATACAAATACTACATGCACACCGTGAAAGATCCGTTCTCGGACACGTATTCCTATTTTTTCAAGTGCCGGGTCGACATGGACAGGATGAATGCGGCCGCCTCTTACCTCATAGGGGAAAAGGATTTCGCGAGCCTGCAAAAGCTGCACGGGGCAAATACAGGAAGCGTATGCACGGTCTACGATGCGGCATGGGAAGAAGCCTCCGACAGGCACTACGTATTTACAGTAAGCGCGAACAGGTTCCTGCGCAACATGGTCAGGGCGATGGTCGGAAGCCTTCTCGAAGTAGGGACAGGCAAGCGAAGCCCTGAATGGATAGCGGAAATGCTTGAAAAAAAGGACAGAAACGCAGCCGGCAGTTCAGTGCCAGGAAACGCCCTGTTTCTTAACAGGATAGAATACCCCTTTCAACTTGAGAGGAAAATTTTGTAACTTCGCCCGTTCAAAAAAATGAGCCGATGAGCAATTTAGAATACACTGAATATACAGAGGACAATATCCGTACATTGGACTGGAACACCCATATCAGGCTGAGGCCGGGAATGTACATAGGCAAATTAGGCGACGGGAAATCGTCCGACGACGGGATATACATACTTCTGAAAGAAGTCATAGACAATTCCATCGACGAATTTTCCATGGGCAACGGGAAGCTCATCGACATCAAAATGGACGGAAGGAAAATCTCTGTACGCGACTACGGAAGGGGCATTCCCTTAGGCAAGGTCACCGACGTGGCCAGCAAAATGAACACGGGAGCCAAATACGACAGCGCGGCCTTCAAGAAATCCGTAGGACTCAACGGCGTCGGGCTGAAAGCCGTAAACGCGCTTTCCTCCCATTTCATGATACAGTCCTTCAGGGACGGGGAGACAGCCGCATCCATATTCTCGAAAGGCAACCTCGTTTCAGAAGAAAGAAGCACGACAAGCGAGAAGAACGGGACTTTCATAGAATTCGTCGCGGACGACACTCTGTTCGTCAACTATGAATACAATCCTGAATTCATCGAGACGATGCTGAAAAATTATTCCTACCTCAACGTAGGGCTTTGCCTCAGGCTGAACGGACGCGAGTTCAAATCGAAAGACGGGCTGCTCGAACTGCTCGAAGACAACATGGGCAGCGAAGCGTTGTACCCTCCGATACACATGAAAGGAAGCGACATAGAAATAGTCATCACTCACAGCAACGACTACGGGGAAACCATCTATTCTTTCGTGAACGGAGCCAACACCATTCTCGGAGGAACGCATCTGACGGCATTCAGGGAAGCGCTTACACGTACTGTTAAAGACTTTTACAAAAAGGATTTCGATTCTCTCGACATAAGAAGAGGCATGGTGGCGGCCCTCAGCCTCAAAGTGGAGGAGCCGGTTTTCGAATCGCAGACAAAAAACAAGCTCGGCTCCACCGACATGAGCAAGAACGGGCCGAGCATAAGGAGCTTCGTGCTCAAATTCCTGCAAAGCAACCTGGAAAACTACCTTTACAAAAACCCGGATACAAAAGACGCCCTGCTCAAAAGGATACAGGAATCGGAAGCCGAAAGGAAATCCCTTGCCGGACTGCAAAAAACCATAAGGGAAAGGGTAAAGAAATCCAACATTCACAACAAGAAGCTAAGGGATTGCAGAATCCATTTCGGTGACGTCAAGAATCCGCTTGCTTCCGAAACGATGATTTTCATCACGGAGGGGGACTCTGCAAGCGGTTCGATAACAAAAAGCCGCGACGCGAACACACAGGCCGTGTTCAGCCTGAGGGGAAAGCCTCTGAACAGTTACGGAAAGACAAAAAAGCTGGTCTATGAGAATGAAGAGTTCTACCTTCTGCAAAGCTCGCTCAACATCGAAGAAAGCATTGAAAAGCTCAGATACAACAAGGTTGTCATAGCCACCGATGCCGATGTGGACGGCATGCACATAAGGCTGCTGCTGCTTACATTCTTCATACAGTTCTTTCCCGACCTCATAAGGCTCGGGCATCTGTACATACTGCAAACTCCGCTTTTCAGGGTGAGAAACAAGAAAACCACCATTTACTGCTACAACGAGGAAGAAAGGGACAAGGCCGTAGCCAAATTAGGAAACAAGCCGGAAATAACAAGATTCAAAGGATTGGGAGAAATATCCCATACGGAATTCAAGCATTTCATAGACGAAAACATCAGGCTCGACCAGGTCAGGATGGACAAGGAAGAACCGATAGCCGAACTCCTCGAATTCTACATGGGAACCAATACCATGGAAAGGCAGAATTTCATAAAGGAAAACCTGAGAACGGAAATCATAGAAGAAGAAGCATAAGCCGCCATCCGGCATGCAAAATGCAGATACCTATTCATTATTCACGCACATTTCACATATGAAAAAAGCAATTTGCAGGATAATATTGAAAATGATGGGCTGGAAAGCCGTAGGCGGGCCGGCTCCTGAAGACAAATGCATAATACTCGGCGCGCCGCACACGTCGTGGTGGGACTTCGTGATTTCCTATCTTTTCTATGCATCCGTAGGAGGAAAAGCATACATACTGATCAAAAAGGAATTTTTCAAATGGCCGCTCGGCCCTATCCTCAAGGCCCTCGGAGGCGTCCCTGTAGACAGGGGCAAGGGAGCTTCTTTGGCCCTGCAAGTGATACATGCCTTCGAAACCCATGAAAGGATGCACTTGGCGATAGCCCCTGAAGGAACGCGCAATGCCACATCAAGATGGAAAACAGGATTCCACACGATAGCAAAAGCGACCGGCGTTCCGGTTTATCTCGGCTATTTCGACTGGGGCAGAAAAGAAGTGGGAAGAGGAGAAAAATTCATGCTCAGCGATGACGCGCAAGCGGATCTGAAAAAAATCCGGCAATGGTACAAAGACAAAGGCGTAACGGGAAAACATCCGGAAATGTTCACGACCGGCGACGACCTCGAATAATCAATGCATGCCGCCGCATCGTTTCTTACGACACGAATATCTCAATGGCTATCAGCAAATACCCTTAAATAGAAGCCGTTAATATCCAGGCCTCAAATCCTATGCCGCAGCCCGCGCCCTTGACAATGCCGCATAGAATCCTCTATCCGGACATTCACGGAACTCCCATGCTTTTCGGTGCAATGCTCAAAGCTTTCTTATCATATTCACCCCGTCCCTGAACGGCAATATCACGTTTTCCACCCTCGGATCACCGGAAACCGCCACGTTAAATGAATGGATGCCCGTTGTCTGCGAGTCTTCGGGCATAGGGGACATCGCGACTTTTCCATCCCATAACACATTGTCCGCCAAAATAAAGCCTCCTTTCCTCAATTTCGGCAGGACCAGTTCGTAATAATCAATATATTCCCTCTTGTTGGCATCAATATAAGCAAGGTCGTAACAGTCATCGAGCCCCGGTATGATTTTCTTTGCATCCCCGATGCGCAGCCTTATTTTCGAATCAAGCCCCGACCTCTCAAACGCCTCGCGTATAAGGTCCTCAAGCTCGTCGTTAATTTCTATGGTATCGAGAATCCCGTTTTCAGCAAGCCCAGAAGCAAGGCATATCGAAGAATATCCGGTAAAGCACCCTATCTCAAGAATGCGCTGCGGCCTTAACATGCAGGATACGAACTCAAGGAACTTTCCCACTACCCGCCCGGAAAGCATCCTCGCATGGTTGGTCCTGAGGTTGGTCTGCCGCACGAGCCATTCCAGGGCATCGTTGCCAGATGATGAAAAATTCTCTATATATCGGTTTACAGCTTCGTCGTTTATCATATGGACTATTTATAAATCAACCAGTTCAGACTTCCGAACACGTCATTCGCCGCACGGAATATGTCATCCGGCGAAACCTGCTCTATCTTAGCCTTTATTTCTTCCGTCGTATTTATCCTGTTGTACGCCATAAGGCTTTTGCCCATTCCAAGCACTTGGGACTCAAGATTATCATTGGATATCGCCACTTGTCCCATGAACTGCCTTTTTGCAGAGCCGAGAGTCCTCGCGCTGCAAAGCGAATCCGTGAATTTTCCAAGGACATTCAAAACCAGGTCCTCGCACTTGCCGATATTGGACTTGTCGCATCCTAAGTATATATTGAACATTCCGGTATCCTTGAACGGGGTATAATTGGCCTCCACTGTATAAACAAGCCCTCTTTTCTCCCTTAATTCCCTATTGAGGGCCGAATTGAGGGCAGGTCCTCCGAGCATGTTGGCCAAAAGGGAAAACGGAATCCTCCTGTCATCATAAAGATTGAAAGCATGGGCCCCGCATATGACATGTCCCTGATGAATTCTCTTATGCTGCTCTACCCGGAAAGGCTCGAATCCATTCAGCCTGTATTCATGGATTTTAACATCCGCGCCATTGCCGCCGTCCGGGCATTCCGTCCTTTCTAAACATCCCGTTCCTTCCCGGCGCAACGGGACACGCCTTTTGCAGTATTTTTCCACCGCCTTGTCGATAACCTTCCGCACATGCTCCGCAGAAACATCGCCGAGAACGGATACTACAATATTAGAAGGAACGAAAAACCTTTCCGCGAAATCCGACATATCTGCGGACGTTATCGTTTTCAGGGACTTTTCCGTGCCGAGTATAGGTCTGGAAAGAGCATGGCCGGCGAAAAGCAGTTCCTCGAACCGGTCGCAGATAGCATCGGACGGATTGTCCTTGTACGATTTTATTTCCTCCTCGATTACGCCCCTTTCCTTTTCAAGCTCGCTTCCGGGGAAAACGGAATCGAACACAAGCTCGAAAATAAGGTCCAGGGCCTTATGCATATCGGATTTCAGCACCGTGGAATATACCACAAGGTCTTCCTTCGAAGTATACGCGTTAAGCTCGCCTCCGCCCGACTCTATCCTGTTGTTAATCGACTTGGCCGAACGGCGCGAGGTGCCCTTGAAGAGCATATGCTCTATAAAATGCACAAGCCCGCCCTTGCTTTCGTCCCTTGTCCCGCAATCCATGCTTACCGCGCAATAAACCGCCTCGGAAGGATAACGCTTGACAGCAGCCCTTATGCCCGTATCGGTAGTAAATATCTGCATATCCAAATTTTCATTCACAAGCGTGCAAATTTATGTAATTATTCGTACTTTTGTCTAATTATGGAAGAATTCATAGTATCCGCAAGGAAATACAGGCCGTCCAGTTTTTCCACCCTCATAGGACAGGACAACATAGCAGCCACGCTTAAAAACTCCATTTTAAACGGGCAGCTTGCCCATGCCTATCTTTTTTGCGGACCGAGAGGAGTAGGCAAGACAAGTTCGGCAAGGATATTCGCGAAAACCATAAACTGCCTCCATCCCACCGAAAACATGGAGCCGTGCGGAGAATGCGAATCATGCATATCCTTCCAGGAAGGCAGGTCCTTTTCCATCCATGAGCTCGATGCCGCGTCCAACAATTCCGTAGACGACATCCGCAACCTCATAGAACAGGTAAGGATAAAGCCGCAGATAGGCAAATACAGCGTATTCATAATAGACGAAGTACACATGCTGTCCGCGTCCGCCTTCAACGCTTTTCTGAAAACGCTGGAAGAACCGCCTTCCCATGCCATTTTCATACTGGCCACCACGGAAAAGCACAAGATTCTTCCTACGATACTTTCAAGATGCCAGGTCTACGACTTCAACAGGATAACGGTGCCCGACATCGTGAGGAACCTGTCGGACATAGCTGAAAAGGAAAATATAAAGATCGAAAACGACGCCTTGCACATAATCGCGTCCAAAGCGGACGGAGCGATGAGGGACGCCCTTACGCTGTTCGACCAGATGGTAGCTTTCTGCGGAAGGGACATAAAATACGCCGACGTCATCAAAAACCTGAACATACTCGACTACGAATATTATTTCAGGTTCATAGACTTCATACTTGAAAGCAAGCATGTCGAATGCCTGCTGCTTCTCGACGAGATAATAGAAAAAGGGTTCAGCCCGCTTATATTCATGTCAGGACTAAGCTCGCACATAAGGGATCTCATAGTAAGCAAGAACCAGGAATCCGCAAGGCTTCTCGAAGTACCGGAAGGACTTCTGCAAGGCTATGTGCAGCAAGCGGAAAAATGCAGCATCCCTTTCCTGTACAATGCATTGTCCATCACTACATCGGCCGAAGCCGGATACAGGCAGTCCTCGAACAAAAGGCTGCATATGGAATTCGCATTGATAAAGCTTTGCATGACGGCTTCGGGCGACACGGCAGCCATGTCGGCAACATCGAATCATCCGCAAGCCCGCGCAGCAACGCAGGCGCAGCCGGACGGCAAATATCCAAACCCGCAAAGCCGCAACATCCATGACAGTTCCGATCGCGCCGCCAATACGGCACCGACAAAGGAAACCGATGCAGGCGGCGCAGGGCAATGCAAATCCGCGCAGGCCGGAGACGGAACTCGGGCGGCAGCGGAAGGAATCCCGACAGGCGCACGGACAAACGGGACAGAACCAGGAAACGTGTCCGGCCCTCAGCCCGCATTCCCGAAAACAGGCCCGGCGAAAATGCCGCAGCACGGGCTTTCCCTTAAAGAGCTGAGCAAGCTCGCCGAAAAAAAGATACTGGCCACATCCCAGGACACTTCCGACATAACCGGCAACGACCCCGTGACTGTCGAAAACCTTGAAAGGGCATGGATGGAAATGTCGGCAGCGGAAAGGGCGCCAAGGCTGTCAAGCACGCTGGCCCGCAACAAGCCCGAACTCGCAGAAGACGGGACCACAGTCATATTCAGGGTAAGCAACAGTGTCCAAAAAAGCTGGATAGAGGACAATTGCCTTGCAAGGCTACAGAATTTCCTCCAGAGAAACCTCAACAACGTATCGATAAAATTGAAAATAGAGCTGAAAGAATCCGAACGATTCGATGACGGCGCGCGAAGGCTGTACATGCCGAACGAAAAAGCGAAATTCATGATCGAGCAGAACCCGGAACTGAACGAACTGAGAAAAGATCTCGACCTGGAAATAAAATAACACTGCAAAAGCATATTGCGAACAATAACGGAAACTATAAGCAAATGAAATTATACTGCAAGGACCTCATAAAGAAATACGGAATAAGGACAGTCGTAAAAGGCGTATCGTTCAATGTGGAACAAGGCGAAATCGTAGGGCTTCTCGGTCCTAACGGAGCAGGAAAGACCACAAGTTTCTACATGATAACCGGACTGATAAAGCCGAACGGAGGACAGATTTTCCTCGACGACGAGGAAATCACCAATCTCCCGATGTACAAACGCGCCCAAAAGGGACTTGGATACCTTGCGCAGGAAGCGTCCGTGTTCAGGAAACTTAGCGTCGAAGACAACATAATGTCCGTAATGGAATTGTCCGACCTCACCAAGGCCCAGAGAAAGGAAAGGCTCGAAATGCTCATCAACGAATTCAGCCTCCAGAAAGTAAGGAAAAGCTACGGCATACAGCTTTCGGGAGGAGAACGCAGAAGATGCGAAATCGCGCGTTCTCTCGCCATAGACCCGAAATTCATATTGCTCGACGAACCGTTCGCAGGAGTGGACCCTATCGCCGTCGAAGACATACAGCACATAATAGCAAAGCTGAAAACAAAGAATATCGGAATTATCATAACCGACCACAACGTGCATGAGACTTTGGCGATAACCGACCGCGCATACCTGCTGTTCGACGGGCGAATACTCGAAAGCGGCACGCCTGAAATGCTGGCAAACAACCCGGAAGTACGAAAGAAATATCTCGGACAGAATTTCGAACTGAGAAAAGCGGTACTGCGCAAAAGGGACGGGGAAGAATAGCCGTACTGCACAGGCCCGCCATTGCCGGTTTCCATGGCATAATAAACAGGCAAGAAAGCATAAAAACAAATATTCCCCGCAAGTATTGCATGACTTGCGGGGAACTTCTTTAATATCCGAGCCGATGGGGGGATTCGAACCCTCGACCTGCTGCTTACGAAGCAGCCGCTCTAACCACCTGAGCTACATCGGCAATATATCATGGAAACATATATTCGCCTCTGCGAAAACACCGGCCGGAACTATTTATTTTTGCCATCCTTCCTCAGGACCGGCTTCATCCTGCCCGACTGTCCGAAACCTTAAAGATCCGCGACAAAGCCTCTGTTTTCCATTTCGGATTGCAAAAGTATAAAAAATATGGATATTCCCATAAAATATTTTCCAATTTCCATTAATTTGCTGCCTGAACATGCGGCAATCCGCAGACTATTCCAAAACCCATTCCGAGAAATCGGAATCTATCTGGAATATGGTAACGCCCAAACGTTTTAAATGCTCTATGTCGCGCATAGCCCCGTCAAACGGATCTTCATTGACATAATGCGCGATATTGACAGACGCGCAAATATCTATGCCATTCTTCTGGCACCACTTCACGCTTTCTCCGTTGATGCGGTTTCCGTGATCGAACAGATAATAGCGGGACGCCACATTCTCGCCTGAACGGATTCTGCGATCCATGTCAGGAATTTCGCTAATCCTGAACCCGTACTTTCCTTCTCCGAAATACGGTTCAACGTCATTTCTTATAAAAAATGCCGATTCTGCAAGCCCGTAACGCGACATTATGCTGGAAATGGAATCGCAATACCACCCTGTAAGGGAATCCGCCTTAATATCCACCATTATTCTCGTCTTTCCCTCGCACATTCTGCAAACATCCTCGAAAGAAAGCGGGGAATATCCTCCTTTCAAAGCCTTAAGTTTCCTGATTTGCGACATATCCATATCGGAAATACGGCCTTCAACGCCATAAATTCTTTTCAAAGACCGGTCGTGATGGCAGACAAGATTGCTGTCGGCTGTCGGATAGACATCTATCTCAAGCATATAATATCCTTCCTCTATCGCGGCCTTTATGCTTTCCGGGTCATATTCGGCATATTTTTTCCCAACGATGCCGCCCCTGTGCGCGATTAATTTATATCCGGCCTCCACTGCATGCTGCGGAGAGGAATTCTTGACGGCTTTCGTTCCATATTCCCATATTCCGGTAACATAAGGGTCGTCCGTCTCATGATTAAGGGTATAAACCATATATGATTTCCCTCCTGGACGGACTCTCAACACGATATGGCCTTTAAAAGACTCGTAGCTGTTTTCTAACAATTCGCCTATTACAATACGGTTGCTCTCAAGCATATTGGTGGAAAAAATCGACCTGTCATCCGGCCATATTTTCCTGGAGGTCATCCTCAACAATGCCTCATGGCCGGGATGATCGGACGACCACACTTCCTGAATAATGACACGTGGCATTAGCACTGAAAGATAATATGCGCTCATGGCATCCCTGTTCGCATGATGATTGGCCGTTGCGACATCAACCTCCCCGACAGCGTCTGCGACGATGGACTCGACATCCCACCAATCAGGCCTCAGTTCATATTCGGGTTGCTCTCCCGGTATGTCCGCTCCCATGAAAAAACGGAAATCGCCGTATTCCAAAAGAATGCCGCATGAAAGATGATTTTCGCCCGGTAAAGCGTGAATGTCGGCATTTCCGTTTTCCAATTCGTCAAAATCAACTCCTTCAGGCATTCTGGAAACGATTCTCCCGTGCGACCACGCCATTCCGTTACCGGATATGTTCGTTATTCTGAAATCGCCATAAGCAGACGGATTGCGCAACATTGCAAACTGATCTGATGAACCGAGAACGAACGCCTCATGCTTCATCTTCCTTGACGGGACGGATTCCCTTTCCGTTCCTTCCCGTACAACATCTTCAGAACCAAAAACATGGCAATCTATGAAATCAAAATAATTCGCGAGAGTCCTGTCGTGCTTATCGGCGAATTTTCTCATGTCAAACGGATAAGACCAACCTCTGTCTACTATCTTGCCGAAACCTATCAGTTCTCCCACTCCAGTTATGCCCGTAAGATAATACTTTCCCGTTTCAGACATGGGAACACCTGGATACACCGAACCGTAATGGTCACCATGATAATGAGTGACAAATGCATAATCAATCCCGCACGTATCGTTTTTCTCCGAAAGAAGCCTGTCTATATAAAACGCCTGCCACTGGTAACCGTGTCTGCTATAATCAGGATACCGCCTTGTATTGCGCGGAGACTGCACGCGAGGAGAAGTCGGATCCTCCTCTCCGGCATCCACGAGCATGGTCGTGCCGTCGGGCATGATTACGAATGCGCAGTTTCCACATCCTGTAGAAATAAAATGCACGTCAAGATAACCCTCGCTCCACTTCGGCATATAACGGTTTCCTGATGTTCCTGATTCGAAAAGTTCCTCTTTGGCCTTTGACCGCTCTTGATGCGCAGCCGCGCACGGCTGCACTGAAAAAAAATCTATAAAAATCAATAAGCTAAATAAATATATTCTTTTCGCCATGTTTTATTCCATTAAAACTTAAAATCTGAACTTTACCGAAAACTGAACCCTGTAAGGATCGCTCACCTGATATCGCAACTTGCCTGCATCCCTGTTGATTTGGTAGGTATATTTCTTAGTCGCCGCATCGAAGCCTGTTATATTGTACAAATTGGTATTGCTAACGTAATAATATCCGCCCCATTTGTAATTCAACAGGTTAAGCAAATTGAAAATATCCACCCTTAAATCTATGAAATACTTCTTGTTTATCGCGAATGTCTTCGCTATGCTGACATCGAGCTTGAACCTGAAAGGATGAAGGCCTCCGTTGTTAGGAGCGAATTTCCCTTTGTTTTCCTCAAGGAATCTCCTGTACTGAGGGCTGGTGTGATCATAAACGTACTGCAAATCCTCTCTCATGGAAGCAGGGCAAGTGGCAGGATCGAATATGAACGACAGATCCTTGTTCGCGCTGTATGAAGTAAGGTCCCCGTTTTGGTCCGTATTTACAACGGAGGTAAATCTGTCCCATTGGTAAGCAATCGCATTTAAGCTAAGGGAAAAACCTTTTACAGATGGAGAAAGGAATGTAAACACTATCTTGTGGCGCATATCGTCCGAATCATACCATCCGGCCGCCAGATCCTTGTATGCGAGATACGAGGTCGTCGTATAAAACATGTCCTGAGGATTTCCTGAAGTATATTCCACCCCTCCCTTAGACTGGCCGTAGGTATACGACGCCCTTATTTCACCGTCAAGTATCTTATATCCTGTCTCAATCACGGCATTCCAGCTTGTATTCGCCCAATCCGCATTGGTAAACATAAGCACTTCATTGAACCGTGCCGACTTGCGCGCATCGTTATAATCGGCCATGCCGTTTGGAAGAACCTGGGACGGGTCCACGTATATTCCTCTTCCTCCTTCTTCATCGACAGTAAAAACAGGCTCGTCTTTCAGATTCATGTTCTGAAGCATGTAATTATATTTTGTCCTGTTATAATAAAGCCCGAGCGTCACGAACCAGCTGTCATTGAAAAATCTCGTATAGCTTATATTCGTCTTGAATGTGACAGGGACTTTCAGGTTCTTGTCTATCAAATGCACAGCATTTGGAATGTCGTCAAGATTCATTGACGAATGAGCCAGCCAGTTATCATATCCGGGAACATTGCTGAAACTTTCATAATAGGACTTCCAGTCGGCCTCAGGCATATTTGGATCGCCTTTGCGTACAGAAACAGACTTAAAGTTCCCTGCATTGTTGATAAGGCTGAAAGAAAGAGCCTGCGTTGTAAATTCGCTGACGAACCATCCGGCACCTGCCTTGAGGATATCAGTGCCTTTGCCGCCTATGTCCCATGAAGCGTAAAGGCGCGGCTGTATGTTGTTTGCGTCTATAGGGGAAACATCGCTTCTGAGTCCGAGTTCGGATTCGAGAAGAGGGTCTGCCTTAGGTTTTGTCGGAAGCCATGTAAGATCGTACCGCAAACCTGCTGTTATCGACACGTCCCTGTGGGGATTGTACGAAACTTCGCCATAAATTCCTCCTGTAAATATCTTGGGTTTTACGAAACCTCCAGCCCCTTCGCCGACAGGCACTTTCCTATTGAATTCGTCTGGAGAATTATTCAACAGGTTTTCAAGCGAGTAATAAACGAATTCTCCTTGCTGGTAATGAGTAAGCAAGTCGTTTATGCAGTCAAGTTGCAAATCCACGCCGAAAAGCATCTTGAATTTCCCAGCGACATATGTAAGATTGTCCGTAAGCTGATAAGACGTGGAAGATATTATTTCCGGAGCCCAGTACTGGTTCCCGAAGACCACGTTTTTCTCCTGCGTCATTCCGTTAGGAAGCTCCGATTGCACCTTCACTACTCCGACAGGAACTCTCGGATACACGTTATTTCCTGTCCTGTATATATCCAGAACTCCTATCTTCAAATCATTCATAAGCCTGTTGCTGAACCTGGATTTAAGGTTCAGCATATAATTGTTGTCCCTTGAATGCCCTTTGTATTGTGTCGAAAACAAGCCGCCGCCCGGAGCTTTGTCTGGCTGGAGATACAGATGATAGCTGAATCTCCCCGTCAGCGTATGCTTGTCGTTTATCCTCCAGTCTATGCGGGCAAGAGCGTTTTCCGTTACACGATTCACATTCATCGACCCGTATTGCTTTATGTCAGGAACTCCGAATTCGTTCACAAGGTGATTGCAAAGGATATCCATATTTTCCTTTGTTATCCCGAGCATGTTTTCCGCATCTTCGAGATTGACCCCGGATGATTCGAAATCCCACAATCTCCACGGCTTTTGCTCCACATACCTGTCATACAGGGCAAAAAAATGAAGCTTGTTCTTGACTATAGGGCCGCCGAGACTCGCTCCGAACTGGTAAATGTTGTTTTCCCCCTTGTCTCCTTTTTTATATTCGTCTCCGTCCTTGACCACAGTAGCTCCGGCAAGGGCTCCTCCAGTGTAATATCCCCACACCGAACCGTGGAATTCATTTGTTCCGCTCTTGGTCACAGCCTTTATGGTACCCGCACCGCCTCTTCCATCCGCAACGCTATACGTATTGGTCACGACCTCAAATTCCCTTATGGCTTCCATCGAAACAGGAAACGCTCCTTCTCCCTCCGATCCGTAAAGCAGGGAACGGTTCGTCACCCCATCGAGAGTAATTCCCCTCATATTCTGTTTCGCCCCGGCTATGTTCGTGCCTCGCGTAAGAGGAGACAATTCCGCGAATGACATATAGCTGCGCGACGAGGAAGGAAGCCTTGACATAATATTGTCGTCTATCTTTACCGACGACCCCACGCGGTCTCTCGCCGATTTGTAGGAAAAACCCTGCACGACGACCTCGTCTATTTTCATTGATTCCTCTTTCATGACCACATCCCTAAGCACGATATGGTCGCTCATGTTCAGCTGGTAACCGTTGAATACCCTTTCGGTATATCCTATAAAAGTGAACGTAACGGAATATGGACCGCCCAAAGGCAATTCCTCTACAATAAAATAACCGTCATCATCCGTCATAGTAAAAGCTTGGTAGCCGGTAGATTCGTTTTTTACAGCCACAGTAACGCCCGACATCGGGACATTATCCTGGACTCCATCGAGAACATTGCCCGAAAAGACCCCTAAGTCGCTTTGGGCCGACAGCTGAAAGCATAGCAGTAGCAATACACTCAGGATTAGTGTTTTTCTGATCATTTGAGTAATATTAGGATTTGGTTATTAATTTCATGGACACCGCAGGATTCTGCGGGTTTTCCATTTTTATGGATAAAAAAACCGTACCGATTAAATCATCGATACGGTTACTCTGTTTCTTATTATTTCTATCGCCTCATCCACAGATCCGGCATCCTCTATTTCCCTTTCAAGGGCCGAACTGTCGTTGGAAATGGAAACATAACCTTTGAACAGCACCTCGTAAAGTTCATTCTCAACCTGCTCCTTAGTGCACTGCTTTTTCTTTATCTTCTTTTTATAGAAATTGATTATTTTGCAGAATGTGTCGTAAAGCACAGGCTTGTATATATCCACGCTATAATCAGTCTCCGAATATCGCAGGCATGCTTTGTCAATCATTGAAATCACCGTGGCAACCCTTGAACCGAAAATTTTCACATCCGATTTAGAAATGTTCAAATCGCTTTCCGAAGACGAAGCATAGTAAACATATTCAAACGTCGCCGACGATGCATTTTTGGAATATTCCGTTCCGGCTTTTTTATCAGGAACCGAAGCCGCCGCCCAGTTTGCAAATAATGCCAAAATGGAAAAACAGATAATAATAATCTTCTTCATTGGTTTGATTTTATTTATTGCAAAAATAAAACCGCCACATTACCTGCAAATTCCAAACTGCAAAAGAAACGATTAAGAATATGTTTAACTTTTACTGCGGCCGCAACGCTAAAGGTACTTCATGACATCTTCCGCGATGTCGTGCCTGTAATACATGCCGTCGAAACTGATCAGCGACATGTTTTCATACGCCCTTGCCGCTGCGGATTTCAAATCCCGGGACAACGAAGTCACGGCCAGGACCCTGCCGCCTGATGTGACAAGCCTGCCGTTTTCCATGGCCGTGCCTGAATGGAACAGGACCGTATTGCCTCCGACAAGGCCCGCGTTCCCGCAAGCGCGCGGATTGCCGGTGGTTTCCTTCCTGCAAACGCTGCCAGTCCCGCAACTTCCGGACTCCACGGCACGGTCTTCTCCATGAACATGCACAGCATCAAAACATTCAGGCAAGCTGATTCCGATGCCTTTCCTGTACGGGCCCGGATACCCTCCTGACACGGCTACGACAGTAACCGCGCTCAATGAAGAAATGGAAATTTTTTCAGAGGACAGCCTGCCGCAGGCCGCAGCTTCCAGGTGGGAAAGCAAATCGCTGTCAATCCTTGTCATGACAGCTTCTGTCTCGGGATCGCCCATGCGGACGTTATACTCGATCACATAAGGTTCGCCCGAGCAATTCATCAGTCCTATGAAAATAAAGCCGGTGTACTCGATCCCGTCTTTTTCCAGGCCCGCAATCGTCGGCCTGATTATCCTGTCCTCCACTTTTTTCATGAAAGCCCCGTCCGCGAAAGGCACAGGCGAAACGGCTCCCATGCCTCCGGTGTTAAGGCCGGTGTCTCCCTCGCCTATGCGCTTATAATCCTTGGCCTCAGGCAATATCATGTAGGATTTACCGTCCGTAAGAACGAAAACGGACAATTCGATGCCGCTTAAATATTCCTCTATGACGACCTTGGAACTTGCTTCCCCGAACTTTCCGCCGAGCATCTCTTCAAGGCTTTTGCGCGCCTGGGCAATATCATCGACAATCAGAACCCCTTTTCCTGCCGCAAGGCCGTCGGCTTTCAGCACATACGGCGGCTTCAGAGTGGAAAGGAAAGAAAAACCCTCTTCCATGGTAGATGCCGTGCATGTGAAATGGGCGGCGGTAGGTATCCCGTGGGCAGTCATGAAATCCTTTGCAAAATCCTTGCTTCCCTCAAGTTCCGCTCCGCTGGCGGAAGGACCGATGAACATCACGGAAGACAATTCCATGTCAGCGGCAAAATAGTCGCGCAATCCGTTCACCAAAGGTTCCTCCGGCCCGACGACGACCATATCTATATCATTATCTATTACTGCCTTGCGTATGGCATCGAAATCCTTTATATTGCCATCGACATTGACGGCGAAAGAGGATGTTCCAGGATTGCCCGGCATGCAGAAAAGCTTTCCGAGCTTTTTGCTTCCGGCTATTTTCCACGCAAGGGCGGACTCCCTTCCGCCCGAGCCTAATATCAACACGTTCATAATATCTGTTCTTTATCTGTAATCAACAATATGCCTGCCGCATCGTATCTTCCATCAATACGGGAGAAAAACCTGCATGCCGGCAGACCCTCCTGGAGCATGGCATTCCCGCCCCGCATCATCGGCCGCCGTGCTGAAAGGCTCGGCCACAACCGTCACAGGTCGATCCTCGCGCTTTTCATCCCAGAACCGTATATCGCTTCCAGAACCCTCGGCAATGCATACCTTAGGTTGCGGGCGCATTTCCTCGAATCGTGGAATACTACTATCACCCCCGGCGAAAGGTAAGGAAGCACGTTTTTCAAACATTTCCTGCGGCTTATATGCCTGTTATAATCCCTGCTTAGCACCGACCACATGACGATTTTATACCTCTCGACTATCATCCTTGCCTGCGAAGGCGTAATGCGGGCATACGGAGGCCTGTACAAATTCGAATGTATTATCCCGGAAGCCATGTCCACATCCTTCATATAATCCACGGCAGGCATGCCCCACCCTTTCACATGGCTATAAGAATGATTGCCGACGGCATGTCCCCTGCGCAATATCTCCCCATATATTTCAGGATACATTTCCGCATTTTTAGCTATGCAGAAAAAAGTAGCCTTCGCCCCGTATGAATCAAGCTGGTCCAGAACCCACAGCGTGGTATCCGGGCAAGGCCCGTCGTCGAAGGTCAGGTACAATTCGTTTTCCTCCGGTTCCAGTTCCCATATAAGGTTAGGATAAAGCTTCTTTATGATTTCAGGCGGTCTTAACAGCATTATATGCATTTGGTTGGCAAAAATAAGAATAAAATTTAACTTTGCACTGGCAAAAGAGTGTTTAATGGGCAGATACCTTTACATACCGATTATCGCGGCGATATTTCTTTCATCATGTTCCGAAGCTCCTATAAAGGAAAACGACTTCACAGACATAATGTATGAAATCTATCTTGTAGACAACGCCGTCAACCTCAACAATTTCAACACACGCAAATCAGTAGACACGGTGGCCATTTACGAGCCTGTCATAAACAGCCACGGCTACACCAAGCAGGAATTCATGGACGCGCTGGACTATTACATGGACTATCCGGAACGCATGTACGACATTTTCGTCAATATACAGGACAAGCTGGAAGATGAAAAAGAAAGGGTCACCGCCCTTTTCAATGCCGAACAGAAGCTGAAAGTCAAATGGGAAATCATAGAATTCCTCGAAATATTCCCCGATTCGCTTGTAAACTCGATTCCGTATTTAAGGGCCACGAAATGGCTGCTCTACCCTGTGGACACGGCCAAATGCGATCAGGCAGGCGCGGCGGAATGCCATTTGCATCCGTCGGAGCTATGGGCCTACG
Organism: uncultured Bacteroidales bacterium; assembly: GCA_944322605.1. Classification (GTDB taxonomy): domain Bacteria; phylum Bacteroidota; class Bacteroidia; order Bacteroidales; family UBA932; genus CALUPD01. The sequence continues at coordinate 32,603 of CALUPD010000013.1, forward strand.
CCGGATGCGGCATGGCGTCAGACACTTCGCACGGCCTCCGCGACGAAGGCCATGAAGCCGCCAGCCCCGGCAGGCATGCTGACAGTTTGCCGGACAGCCTCGCGACCGGGACGGAAAATCCTGCTTACGAAAGCCGAAGGAACGGTTCTCAAGACAGTCTCGCGACCATGACCGAGAATTCCGCTTACGAAAGCCGCAGCAACGACATGCCGGACAGCCTCGCAAAAACCGCCGTTCCGGACTCTCTGTCATGCCTGATAGATTCATTGTGCTACGGGCCTTACGGTCCTGCGCATGCCGAATGGTGGTCAGACAACATAACCATCAGGGATACTGTCTTCGTTTCCAATGAAAATTACCAATTCGAGGAAAAGAAAAAGGAAATAGAAGAAAACAGCAGGAAAAAGGCGGAAATCGAAAGAGGCATATTCCTTGACAACGCGAATATCAATGCAGGCGTGAACATTGCCGCACCAGCGAAAGACGCAATCAGGACGAACAGGCCGGCAACAAACTCCGGTCCGGCAGGTAGGGCATCGCATGGAATGCAAAAAAGGGAGAGGACAAACCCTAACATGAACACCGCCGCCCAATCGTCGCGGCAAGGCCTCCGCAAACAGGCAAGCCCGAAAAACGCCATCGGGAAATAGGTCATTCCTACACTACAGAACATAACACCAACGATATACAATGCGTAAAATTGCAGCCAACTACATATTCCCCATAGACGGGAAACCGATAAAAAACGGATATGTCGCCATAGACGATGACGGAACCGTATTGGAGACAGGGACCGTAACGGATGAAACCGAAAGCACGGAATTTTACAACGGGATACTCATGCCCGGCCTTGTGAACACGCACTGCCACATAGAACTTTCGCATCTGAAAGGATGTTTCAGGCAGGACAGCGGAATGGACGGATTCATACAGCAGATAAACTCGCTCAGGCTCAATTGCAGCAAAGAAGAAAGAATAGAAGCCATAGAGAACCAGATGCAGCGCCTTTACGACCAAGGAGTCAGCGCAATGGCAGACATAAGCAACTGCGATGAAAGCTTTGCGGCCAAGGCTTCGTCCGCAATTTACACGAGGACCTTTCTCGAAGTCTTCGGCACCGAACCGGGCGATTGCCCTGCAATAATGGAAGAAGTGACAAAATTGCAGGAAACAGCCATGTCCTACGGAATCGACGCCGCTCCTACGCCGCACTCGTGCTACACGTCCAGCAAGGAACTCATAGGAACGGTCTCGGAATACGGGCTCGAATCGGCAGGGACAATATCCTACCATTCCGAAGAAAGCTGGGAAGAACAGGAAATGATTTGCAACGGAAGAGGCCCTCTGTACGACGACTACAGCGAAAGAGGGACCACGCTTCCGCAGGCATGCGGGAAAAACTCGCTGGAATATTTCATCGACATACTTAAGGATAAAATGCGCGTGTCTCGCATAGGCGGACGCATACTATTGGTACACAATACGTTCACTGATTCGAGAAGCATAGCATACGCCAAAGGCAACCTGCTTGAACCGTACTGGGCCATATGCCCGAAATCCAACATGTTCATCCACCGTGCATTGCCCCCTCTCGAACTCATGATGGGCGAAGGACTGAAAATAACGCTCGGGACAGACAGCCTTTCAAGCAATACATCTCTCGAAATGGCGGAAGAAATATATGCGATAAACAGGTATTTCCCTGAAATACCGCTCGAAGAAATATTAAAATGGGCCACGCTGAACGGAGCGGAATTCCTTTCAGCATCCGACAGGCTCGGGAGCTTCGCCAAAGGCAAGAAACCAGGAGTAACGCTTATCGACAATATCGATTTCGAAAGGATGAAGCTCACCCCTTCGAGCAAATCGAAAAGGATAGCATAGATAGCTGAAAAATTGCCATACGGGCCACGGCGGCACGGATTTTTCAACATAGCCTGACTGGAAACAAAAAGTTAAAAACGACAATAAGCATATGTCTACGATTTTATTTGAGCAGATTGTTTTCGGGCCCATACACAGCAGGAGGCTCGGAAGTTCCCTCGGCGTAAACCTCTTGCCGCTGCACGGGAAATGGTGTTCTTTCGACTGCATATACTGCGAATGCGGATGGAACAAGGACGGACGGAAAGATCATCAGCTTCACGATGTCGAAGACATCAAGGCCGCCCTGACGACAAGGCTGAAATCATTGAAAGAAAACGGCACGGTCATAAACAGCATCACCTTTTCAGGAAACGGGGAGCCGACGATGCATCCGCATTTTCCTGAAATAATAGACACGACCATAAGGCTAAGGGACGAACTTTACCCCGACGCCAAAATATCAGTGCTTTCCAACGCGACGCAAATAAGAAACGACAAGGTCAGGGACGCGCTTCTGAGAGTCGACAACCCGATACTGAAAATAGATTCGGCCATCGAAGACATAGTAAACTGGATAAACAAGCCGCAGCCGGGATATTCGCTTTCAGAAACGATAGAAAGGCTGAAACAGATGAGCGGGAAATACATCCTTCAAACAATGTTCCTCAAAGGTTCCAATGACGGGCGATACGTTGATTGCACAAGCGAGGAAAACGCGAAGGCATGGCAGGATCTTGTAAGGGAGATAAGGCCTCGCTCCGTCATGATGTACACCATCGACCGCGAAACGCCTGCCAAGGACCTGCAAAAAGTCACTGTAGAGGAAATGGAAAAGATCGCAGCCCCTCTAAGGGCAGAAGGATTCGAAATACAGATTCGCGGTTAACCATCCTTAAAAGCCGGCAACCGTTCGCACGCAACCCGGACAATCCTATATGAAAGCAGTCATACAAAGATCACTGAAGGCTTCCGTCGAAATAGGAGGCAGGACAAAAGGCAGCATAGGCCACGGCTACATGATCCTTGTCGGAATCGAAAACGGAGACACCGGCGAGGACATAGATTGGCTTGCAAGGAAAATAGTCAACCTCAGGCTGTTCGACGACGAGAACGGGGTAATGAACAAGTCCATACTGCAAACAGGAGGGGACATTTTGCTTATCAGCCAGTTTACCCTGCACGCCATGACAGCCAAAGGCAACCGGCCTTCATATATAAAGGCCGCAAAGCCCGACATCGCAGTTCCCGTATACGAAAAGTTCATAGAAAAGCTCGAAGAACTTATGGGAAAGCCCATAGAAACAGGCATTTTCGGCGCAGACATGCAGGTAAGCCTTGTAAACGACGGACCTGTCACGATAATCATAGACACGAAAAACAGGAACTGACATTGCCGGAGCACGGCCCGGCATTTATGCGCCATGCAAGATTGCAGGACGCAACCGACGGACATTCAACCAAAGAACCATATGCATACCGACATTGACATCAGCAGCACGTACATCGACAACTTGCTGGAAAACATAGAGAAAAACCTCAACGACCTGATTACACCGCAAAGGCTCGGCGGCTGCATGGGAGCGATCGACCTCACTTCCCTTTCCGCACGCGACACCGACGGGAAAATAGCTTGCCTGACGGAAAAGCTGAACAACTACAAGAACGTATTTCCGGAATATGAAATACCGGCAGGGATATGCGTGTGGCCGGATCTTGTCCATGCAGTCAGGAAGTCCTTGACTGCCGGAGGCGTGCGCATCGCAGCCGTCGCGGGGAGCTTCCCCTCGTCGCACGGTTTCCTCGATTCCAAGATTATCGAATGCAGGCATGCCATAGAAGAAGGAGCGGACGAAATAGACACGGTGCTTCCGCTCAAAAGTTTTTTCTCGGGGGATTATGAAGGATGCAGGAAAGAAATATCCGCAATCAAGGAAGCGGTCGGCGACCGAACGCTGAAAGTCATTCTCGAAACAGGCATCCTGAATTCGAAAGAAGAAGTTATCCGCGCGTCTTTCATAGCAATGGAAGCAGGGGCGGATTTCATCAAAACCTCCACGGGCAAAGAAGAATTCTCGGCAACTCCGGCAGCGGCAATTGCCATGTGCTCGTCCATCCGGGCCTTTTATGAAAAAACAGGGAAAAAGGTAGGGCTCAAAGTAGCAGGAGGCATAAGAAAAGCGGAAGAAGCCATAGCCTATTACACAATAGCCGAAACACTGCTCGGCAAGGAATGGTTAAGCCCTTCACTGTTCAGGATAGGCGCGACGAAACTCGCCAACAATATCCTCGACCGGCTCGAAAACAGGAAAACCAATTATTTTTAAAAATACTTATCCGCAAAAAGGCCACTTGGATATACAGGCATGATTTCGGGCCGGTAAAAGCATCCCGCGCCCGTGACACGGATTCCGGAAGAACATGCGGCAAAATCCAAGAAACCTGAAACAAGCAAATCAGACATTGCTGCTCAATTTCAGACAAACAGTTCTTGGCCATTTCAAAGTACACCGTCACACATTGGGACGATATTGTGTCGGAAACGTGCCTGGACTTTTGGGATAATAGCGCGGATATTTTATTACGGCCTTACATCCGCGGCCTGCTAAGCCCCTACTGTCGCGCTTATTTCGGATATGACTTTCAACAGATTGGAAATAAACAGCTTGATAGACATTGCAAGCAGGATTATCCCGAAAAATTTCCTGAGTATGTAAATGCCCTTGTCTCCTATGAGCCTGTTCGCAATGTCCACATGCCTTATTACGAAAAACACGAGGAACATGTTAAGGGCCAGCGCGACGATTATATTCTCTATATAAAATTCCGCACGCATGGAAAGCAAGGTCGTCATCACGCCCGGCCCGGCGATAAGGGGAAAAATCAAAGGGACTATTACTGCCGAACCGCCCTTATTGCCTCCGGTCTTGAATATTTCTATATCAAGAATCATCTCGGCGGCAAGTATGAATATTATTATAGCCCCTGCAATCGCAAACGAGGATATGTCAATATCGAACAGGCCGAGCAAGGCGTCTCCCAAAAACAGGAATACGAGCAAAATAGCAAAAGAAGCCAGGGCTACAGTTCCGCCCGGTATAGAGGATTTCCTTTTAAGGTCTATTATAATAGGAATGGACCCCGTAATATCGATTATTGCGAAAAGAACCATGAAGGCACTGAGAATCTGCCTGAAATCAAAATGAAGACCAAGTATTTCCATATCCTTTCTTTAATTGCTATCCTGAATTGCAGGCATAGGGGCAGGACGAACCCGCACCGCATGCGCTATTTCCGCACAAAAATACAGTTTTTTTTGGTGCTAATGCATTATTTGCATAACTTTGGACTGATAAGATTTATTATTAACAATAACAGTTTTCATTCTATGAAAGAACTCGTAGAACAAATTAAAGCGGAATTCGAAGCATTCGTAAAAGAAGCAGATGCTCAGGTTGAAAAAGGAAACAAGGCAGCTGGCACACGCGCAAGGAAATCAGCTTTGGCTTTGAGCAAAATGATGAAAGATTTCAGGAAAGTTTCTGTAGAAGAAGCGAAGAAATAGAAATCTTGAATCCGTCTTCAAATGAAAAAAAGAGAGGCATGCAAGGCCTCTCTTTTTTCATTTGAAGACTGCACTTGGATACGGCCCCCGCCTATTCTATCATCTAAAAAATCGGGTATAATTATGGGGGTAAAAACGAAATGTGTATATAAAGATTAGATGGTTATTCAGGGATTATATTGATTCATAGTTAATTGAACGACAATAGAGGGAAAGTGAGATAAAAACGAAATGTGTTTATTTTTAA
>CALUPD010000014.1 GCA_944322605.1 uncultured Bacteroidales bacterium
AGCTCCCTGCTTACCGTACTCTTATTGACACCTATCTGCCGAGCAATGGCTGTCTGTGTCTTTCCCTCTTGTTTTCCCAGATAGATTGCGTATCTTTGCTCCCGGGTCAATTGTTTATACATACGCAACACAAAATTAATTGGTCCTGGGGGAACTTCGGTTCCCCTTTTTGTTTTTTTGTGTTGCATCATTGCCCCAGGCTGTCTTGCCCACCCCCTATGCCTCCCGGCCGAGAAGTGCAACAGTCAGCGGCCTGCGGGCCGCTGACTGTTGCACTTCGGTGTTGAATCTGCATTAAAGATGTTCGCGCTGCGGCTCGCAAAAGTGATAAAATGGGGCAGGCAGAGAGGTCGCCAACTATTTTTGGCAACATTGCCCATTCAATCAGCGGGTGTTCCTGTTTTGCATGATTAGGCCAGGCTATCGAATTTATTGACGGATGAAGCTGTAGGTTATTTCGCCTGTCTGCTCTTTGTCTGCCGCATATGACGATGAAAAAACGGATCTTTTTGCTGCATCCAATGCTTCCTGCATGATGCAGCCGTCAGTAGTTGAAGAGGAAATTATTTCGGCCTTTATTACATGGCCTGACTGGTTTACTGTAATTGCGACTGTTACTTCTCCTCCGTTCAGGCATTTGTATGCTGGCATGTGGGCGTAAGTCATTTTTCGTCCGTCCAGATTATAGGACAGGACGGATGGTCCTTTGTAGGTATCGGCTTCCGCTGTTTTTTCGGCTCTTTTATTTTTTACGAGCGTTATTTCTCCTCCCTCTTCGGCATTTGCTTTTGCTTCCATCCTCGAAGCTTCCAGTTTTTTCTGGAGCTCCCTTGCCTGTTCGTATACTGAATTGGCGTTCCTGTCGTCCCTAAGCATTTCCCCGGACCTCCTGTCGGATTCGTCGACGATAACATTTCTGGCAGTATTCCTGTTGAGAGGCGTGCCGTCAAGGGCTTCTTCTATTTCCTTGTTTGCAATGTCTTTTATTTGCTGCCTTTTGATTTCGTTCTCAAGCTGCTCGATTGCCGAGAAATCGAAGATATAGGCTTTTTCCTGTTGTATCGTGGTTTTTATTCCGGTACAGAGCATTATTATAAGTACGATAAGGTGGAATATTATGGTAGTTAACATTCCTATTTTGCGGTCTTTTCCAGATCGCTCGTCATTATCGTAAAATGTTTCCATCCGGCAAGGAAAAATATCTTTCGTAAATTAAAAAAGGCCGTGCCTTTGCCAGGCACAGTCTTTTATGTCTTTGAAACCTCTATTCTTAAAATTCAGCTGATTTAGGCGTTCTCGGGAACGGAATCACGTCGCGGATATTTGACATTCCTGTAACGAACAGCAGCAGCCTTTCGAATCCTAATCCGAATCCGCTGTGCGGTGCAGATCCGAATTTTCTGGTATCCATGTACCACCATAGGCTGTCGGCGTTCATTCCGAGTTCCTTTATCCTGTTTTGGAGCTTTTCGTAGTTTTCTTCCCTTTGGGATCCGCCTATGATCTCCCCAATTTTAGGGAATAGGACATCCATGCCTCTGACCGTTTTGTTATCAGGATTGACTTTCATATAGAAAGCCTTGATGTCTTTAGGATAGTCGGTCATTATGACCGGCTTTTTGAAATGCTCTTCCACAAGGTATCTTTCATGTTCGCTTTGAAGGTCGGCACCCCAGTAAACGGGGAATTCGAATTTGCGCCCTGAATTTTCGAGAATTTTGACACCTTCAGTGTAGCTTATCCTTGCGAATTCCGTTGATATGACGCTCTGAAGCCTTGTTATCAGTTCTTTGTCGAACATGTCGTTGAGGAATTGCAGGTCGTCCATGCAATTGTCCAAAGCGTATTTCACAAGATATTTTATGAATTCTTCGGCAAGATCCATATTGTCCTCTATTTCGTAGAAGGCCATTTCCGGTTCGACCATCCAAAATTCGGCCAAGTGTCTCGGAGTATTGGAATTTTCCGCTCTGAAAGTAGGTCCGAACGTATATATTTCGCCTAAGGCGAGAGCTCCGGTTTCACCTTCGAGCTGCCCGCTGACAGTCAGGTTGGTATGCCTTGCGAAGAAGTCTTTTGAATAGTCAATCGTTCCGTCTTCTTTTTTAGGCGGGTTTTGGAGGTCGAGGCATGTGACCTGGAACATCGCGCCTGCTCCTTCGGCGTCAGATGCCGTGATCAGAGGTGTGTGCAAATAGTAGAATCCTTTGTCGTTGAAGAATTTGTGGATTGCGAAAGCCATTGCATGCCTTATCCTTAAAACTGCTCCGAATGTGTTTGTCCTCGGTCTCAGATGGGCTATTTCGCGAAGGAATTCCAGGCTGTGTCCCTTTTTTTGCAGAGGATAGGACGTGTCTGCCGTTCCGTAGACTGTGATTTCATCAGCGAGGATTTCCACGTTCTGTCCGCTGCCCTGGGATTCAACAAGGGTTCCTGTGACACCGATGCACGCGCCAGTAGTGACAGGGCGCATCATCTCGTCTGTGAATCTGGACATTTCGCATACGATCTGGATATTATGTATGGTGGATCCATCGTTAAGCGCGGTGAATGCGACATTCTTGTTTCCTCGTTTTGTTCTCACCCATCCTTTGGCGAGTACCTTTCTTCCTGCTTGGGATTTTAAAAGCGCAGCAACTTTCTCTCTTCTTACGGATTCCATATTCTCTTTTTATTTTATCTGCGCAAAGTTACTGAAAAATACTCAATACTGTATTCCCATTGCCTTGCAAATCTTTTTGGGAATATCGGTATTGTCTGATTTTCCGGAGAAGAGGCAGCTGTTTTTCCCGATGGCATATACAGGCACGTATATCCCTGTGTGTGTTTTTCCGGCCCATCCTACGTTCGCTTTTTTTGAGAATTCATCGGTTTTTTCCTTGCCGATTGCCTCGAACGATGATTTTTGGTCTTTTAGTTCGTTTGGAGAGAGGAGATATTCATCTCCGAATCCGAGGCTCATGCCGCCTGTTTCATGGTCTGCCGTGACAATGATAAGTGTCTCGTCTGGATGTTCCCTGTAGAATGATACAGCTGTTTCGACTGCTTCCGACAGGTTCAGGACTTCGAGTATGTCCGTTTTCGTGTCGTTTTGATGGCCTGCCCAGTCTATTTTTCCGCCTTCTGCCATAATGAAGAATCCTTTTTCGTTTTCAAGCCGGCTGATTGCTGACTTTACAAGGTCGTTGAGGCTCATGTCTCCTTTCTTGCGGTCTATTCTGTAAGGAAGCTCTTTCCCGCTTTTGCCGCTTTCCTGAAGCAATATTATTTTGCCGGAATTATTGCCTATGGCATTGAACTCGTCGAGTCCTCGTGCTATGTAATAGCCTTTTTCGAGGCATGCTTCGTATGCGGATTTTTTCTCGTGGTTCTTGCCTTCAGGTTCAAGAAATCCTCCTCCTGCAAAGAACTCGAATCCGGATTCGGGCAGTTGCAACGCTATGTCGTAATAGTTTTCCCTGTCGGGAACGTTTGCGTAGAATGCGGCCGGGGTGGCATGATTTATCGGCACGTCGGACATTATGCCTATCTTGTATCCTTTCTCGTGGATTTTGTAGGTGATGCTTTTAAGAGCCGTGGTGTCGGGAGCCATTCCAAGCATGTTGTTTTTTGTCTTTACGCCGGTAGAGAGCGCGGTTCCGGCAGCGGACGAACATGTTATGTAATTGTCCGCCGAGCAAGTGGATACAAGTCCGTATACCGGGAATTCCGTGAATGAAACAGGAATGCTTCCTATCTTCCCCTGTTCTGCTGCCATGTAAATTTCGGCCATTGCTGTTTGGGCAAGTCCCATTCCGTCCCCGATGAACAGGAATACGTATTTGGCGTTTTCCTGATTTTCCTTTCCGCGATGCCAGCTGCATCCTTGCGTGCCTGCGATTATGGCGGCAGCGGATATTAGCATGAGAATATTAAAAATGTGTCTCATTTTTGTAATGAATTTGTTAAGTAAAAAAAAGGAACCCGAAGGTTCCTTTTCTTTATAGATTCGATGTACTAGGCTTTCGTGCCGCATACATTATTTTCAATGCAGAACACCGTCGGAGTTCCTGTTTTATATCGGTAATGATACCCATTCTGACATTCTCATCGGCCTTTATGGAAACCGTCATGAAACTTCTTTCTTCCTCGCTCATCGTTTCACGTTCAGAGGCTATAAAGTCACGTATGTCCTTTACGGTTTTGAAAGAGTCGTTAAGCTGAATCCTCGGTTCTGTACCATATTGGGACTGAAGAGAGAGAATCGGAGTACCCACATTTATATAAGATGCGAGGTCTTTCCTTTCCAATTTCGCAGCTTCAGTAGCTTCTGGAACTTTTACCATGACCAATTTTTCAGTATCACGCATTTTTGTGGTTACCATGAAGAAAATGAGCATCATGAATATGATATCTGGCATTGAAGCAGTACTTAATGCCGGAAGTTCCTTTTTGCCTTTTCTTGAAAAAGTTGCCATTAGTTTCCTCCTGTTTATCTTTTTCCTACTTCAACCGGTTCTGCTTCGGAGATATTCGATGGAATAGCGTCGCGCGTAATGCGTTGCTGTTCTTCATCAAGGTTCAGGTACCTTTTTCCGAAGTGCGCCAGTGCAAAATCATCGCGAAGTTCGCTTATGGCCCTTACAAGTTCGTTTTGGACCTTGATGTAGGCATTGTAGCTTGTTCCACGGTCATTCTGCAATGATATTACTCCTTTTGAAACAGGATAGTTTCCGAATCCTTCTATAGCCTTGACTTCCTTTTCCGGTTTGTTAGGGCTATCCGTAGGATTGGTTAAAAAATCTTTAATTACATCCTTCAACTGGCTGACATCCAAAACTTGACCACCTGCCATCAAGCTATTGCGCGAATTGATTTTCACGACAATGATGTTCCTCCTGTTGATCCTTTGATTGACAGCGTCCTGTTGCTGGCTTTCAGTAGGCATCGGAGGCAGACGACGAGACAATCCTGTATCCTGATCCATGGTTGTCGTAACCAGGAAGAATATAAGCATCAGGAAGGTAATGTCAGCCATTGAACCTGCGTTTATTTCTGGTGTTTTCTTTGATGACATATAAATCTTCTTAGCGGTTTCTTATAATATTTGCTACGCTTCCTCCGATTACAGCCACTATTGCTGCTACGGCAAGGAAATATGCCAGATACAAAAGGGTATCGGTGAGTTTGAAGTCAGCTGCTGTGGCAGTTACTGCTGCTGAGGTTTCAACTGCTGTTCCCGGAGCTACGAAATAAGCTATAAGGCAAACGACAACTGCAATGCCGAGCGTAATTCCGGTCTTTTTGACCGAGCCGGGATTTCCTACTATGTTTATAATAGGAAGCACGATTATAGCCAGTATGGCAATCACGAGGAATACATAGGCAAGGTCGATGAATATATCGGTGGCCATGCTTTCTGTACTTGTCATAGTTCCGACACTTGTAGGCGCGTTCAAGAAGAAGTAGATGGCGACTCCAAGCGTAACTACGAACATCGCAGCCAATACGACTTTTAATATTTTAGAGATTTTTTCCATATTAAAAAACTATTTTTTTGCTTTAACGAGGATGTCGATCAAGCTGATTGACGCATCTTCCATTGATATTACGATAGAGTCGATTTTTGAAAGTATGTAGTTGTAGAACAACTGGAGGATAATTGCTACGATCAAACCGCCGACAGTCGTAATCAACGCAACTTTCATACCTGCTGCAACAACGGTAGGAGAAATGTCACCTGCTGCTTCGATAGCGTCGAATGCCTGAACCATACCGACAACTGTTCCCAAGAATCCCAACATAGGTCCGATTGCGATGAAGAGTCCGATCCATGAAAGGCCTTTTTCCATAAGGCTCATCTGCACTGAACCGTATGAGGTAACTGATTTTTCAACTACGTCGAGTCCTTGGTCGTAACGGTCGAGACCTTGGTAGAAGATGCTTGCTACAGGTCCGCGAGTGTTGCGGCATACGTCCTTGGCAGCTTCGATGCCTTGTTCGTTGATAGCTGTTTCAATGTTTGCAAGGAGCTTCTTGGTATTAGTGGTAGCAAGGTTCAAATAAATGATTCTTTCAATGGCAACTGCCAGACCGAAGATAAGACAGAGTAAGATTGCTGCCATAAAGCCTGCACCGCCTTCGATGAAATATTTTTTCAATTGCTGGTGAACAGGAACTTCTTCTTGAACTGCCGTCAAGTCTGCGGCTGCAGTAGCTTCTTGTGCGAATGAGTATTCAGCAGAAATTGCAACGATTCCAATTACCGCCAAAATCATAAAAATTTTTTTCATAAATTTTTGATTGATTAAAGTATTAAACAATGTATTAACTAGTTTTATTTATTCAATAATTTTATTTCAAGCGGAGAGGGCGGGATTCGAACCCGCGAAACCCTTTTGGAGTTTACACACTTTCCAGGCGTGCGCCTTAGACCGCTCGGCCACCTCTCCATAAAATATCGTGCAATTTATGCAAAAAAAATTAAATTCAAACTATTCTATGGTTATTTCTCCTCTCAGGTTTTGGTTCATATATGTGCTTATATTCTTATAATCAGAATATTGTCCTGTTAAAAAAAATAGTTTCGCAATGGCGGCTTCTATTGTGATGTCGTGTCCGCTTATGACTCCTGTCTTTTCAAGGTATATCCCGGCTTCATAGGTGCTCATGTTTACGGAGCCTGCCTGGCATTGGGTCACGTTGACTATTATTTTCCCGGAATCTATCGACTGCTTTATTTTGGACAGGAACCATTCGGCCGTAGGGGCGTTTCCTGATCCGAAAGTCTCTATGATTATCGCCCTTGTCTGATCGTCGAAGAGCATATTGTCCATTATTTTCCGCGAAAGGCCGGGATACATTTTCATAACCGCTACCGATGTGTCTAACTTTTTGTGCGTTTTCAACGGCTTGCCCCATGTTTCAGGATAGCGGATCAGGCTTTTATTGTACCTTATGTGTATTCCGGCAACGGCAAGCGGAGGCAGGTTCTCGGAATGGAATGCGCTGAAATTTTCCGCGCTGTACTTGGTGGTCCTGTTTCCTCTGAGAAGCATGCTGTCGAAATAAATGCACACTTCGGGGACCATCGCCCTTCCGTCTTCCCTTTTTGTCGCTGCTATCTCGATTGACGATATGAGGTTCTCTTTTCCATCTGTCCTTAACATGCCTATCGGAAGCTGGCTTCCGGTAAAGATTACTGGTTTTTCAAGGTCTTCGAGCATGAAGCTTAACGCGGATGCGGAATAGGACATGGTGTCCGTGCCATGCAGTATTACGAATCCGTCGTAGCTGTCGTAATTCCTTTCTATGGTGTCGCATAGCTTTACCCAAAGCGAGGGTTCGACATTGGAAGAGTCTATAAGGGGCTCGAATGAGACAGTGTCTATTTTATAGTCGAATTTCTTCAGTTCTGGGACTTCCTCGTAAATCTGATCGAAATTGAATGGCTTCAATGCTCTTGTTTCGGAATCTTCTTTCATTCCGATAGTGCCGCCTGTATATATTATAAGTATCGACTGTTTCATATGTTGAATAGTTTTTCAGCGTTTTCGGTTGTGACGGATGCTATTTCTCCTATTTCGGCATTTTTAAGGGAAGATATTTTTTCCGCTATCAACGGTATGTACGAGCTTTCGTTGCGTTTGCCCCTCAGCGGCACAGGCGTGAGGTATGGCGAATCCGTTTCAAGGACTATGTCCTTCAAATCCAGTTTTTTTACGGTTTCAGCTATTGACGCGTTTTTGAAAGTAACCACTCCTCCTATTCCGAATTTGAAATCCCCAAGGTCTTTTATTATTCTGGAGGTTTCGTAGCTTCCCGTATATGCATGGAATACGCCTTTGATGGCCAGGTGCTTGAGCGATTTGAGAATCTGCAAGATTGGTTCAGTGGCTTCCCTTGCATGGATTATGACCGGCAGTCCCATTTCGGCGGCTTTCTGTAATTGCAGCCTGAATGCTTCTTTCTGCTGGCCGAGGTATTCCTTCGACCAGTATGCGTCGATTCCTATTTCTCCTACTGCTACGTATTTCCCTGTGGATAATTCGGAATATACGAAATCGAGTTCTTTTTCCCAGTCCCCGTTGACGGATGTAGGGTGCAGGCCTGCTGCCGGAAAGGCGAATCCGCTGTGCTTCTCGCAGAAGTCGAGCAACAGCCCGTGGCAGGAACTGTCTATGCCCGGAGTTATGACTTTCTTTACTCCGGCGGCCTTGGCCCTTTCTACGGCAAGATCGTATTCACCGGAGAATTCCTGGCCGTAGATGTGAGTATGCGTGTCTATATAATAATTGCATTCCATTTGACGCAGTTTAAAACTTGTCCGGTATTTCAGAAAGGCAGTAGTCGTTCTTGAAATCCGTCCTGATTATTCCGGCCTCTTCCATTTCTGCAAGGCATTCGAACAGTTTGGTTTGCTCGATTCCGGTTTTCTCTCTCAGCGTATTCATGTCGGCACTGGAAAAATCTTCCAAAGATAACAATATTCTTGTCTTGTATTCATCATATTCCGGAAATATGTTTTTGCAAGGGGCTTCCTCTTTTTTCTTGTTTTCTGTGTGCCAGTTCATTGTATGTAAAAAATACTCAATCGAGCTTAGGATTCTGGCGATATTTTGGGAGATCAGCATGTTGCAGCCTGCGGAATTTTCGTCTCCGACTCTTCCGGGAACTGCGAATACTTCCCTGTCGTATGAGAATGCGAGCCTTGCTGTATTCATGGCTCCCCCTCGTATTTTGGATTCTATTACTATTGTGGCCTGTCCTATTCCTGCAATTATCCGGTTGCGTTGCAGGAAATGGAATTTTTGCGGCCTTGTCCCTTTTTCGAACTCGGTCATGACCGAGCCGTGTTTGATTACGGATTCATATAATTCACGGTTTTCGGCGGGATATGTTATGTCCGCCCCTGCCGCAGAAATTCCGGCGGTCCTTAAACCGAATTCAATCGCGCTTCTGTGGGCTATGTAGTCGATGCCTTTTGCCAATCCGCTTACTATTATGGAGTCAGGCATTTCCATGGCTATCCTTTTTATTATCGAACGGCATGCCGCTTCGCCGTATTTGTCGGGCTGGCGTGTCCCTACGACCGATATTATTTTTTTGCCGATGAAATCCAGTTCCCCGGAAACGAAAAGCAATGGCGGCAAATCCCCGGTTTCCTTAAGCAGGGGAGGGTAATGGCATGAATTGTAATCGATGATGCTTATGCCTTCCGATTCGTACCATTTCAGGTTTTCGTATTGCATGTCCATCAGCCTTGGGTCTTTGATCTTCTTTATGACGGAGTCCGTCAGTCCATGTCCGGCAAGCTCGGCGCAGGACATTTTGCAAATGCGCGAGGCGTCGCGGCCGTGCATTTCGTACAAGGCCCTGCCGGCCTTGGGCATGTACTTGAATATCGAGAAGATGTGAAGCTTTGCGACTGTGGATTCAGTAGTGCCGGTTTCCATTGTGAAAAAAATATCTCTGCCGCTAAGATATGGTTTTCTTAAGGCAGAGATATAAATAAATCAGCAAATGGTTTAGAAATACATTATTTTTTATGTTTATCCGCATTATCGCCGTCCAAAACAAGGTCTGGCAGCGTAAGCCAGGATTGCAAGGCCGCTTGTTCCTCCGCCCGCTGGCGAATTCCGCGCCGCAAAAGCGGGAGCGATTTGCCGGCCCGGACATTTGCGGCCTGCATGCCAATGCGGCATTTTGCGGATAATCCGAACCATTTTTTATATGATCAGCATTGCGTCTCCGTATGTCCCGAACTTGTAGTCGTTTTCCAGCGCTACCTTGTAGGCGTTCATTACGTTGTCATAGCCTCCGAAGGCAGTTGCCGTCATGAGCATGGTGGACATCGGAAGATGGAAATTCGTGACCAGCGCGTCCGGAATGGAGAATTTGTACGGAGGGAATATGAATTTGTTCGTCCATCCGCTGAACGGGGTAACGTCGTTTTTGGTGGTCACGTTGGTTTCAAGGGCCCTGACCACGGTGATGCCTACGGCGAAGATTTTCTTTCCGTCGTGTTTTGTGCCGTTTATGAGATCGGCGCATTCTTCCGTGATTTCGAATTGCTCTGAATCCATTTTATGCTTGGAAAGGTCTTCTACGTCGACCGTTCGGAAATGCCCGAGCCCCATGTGGAGGGTAAGGAATGTTTTTTCCACTCCTTTTATCTCCATTCTCTTGAAAAGCTCGCGGCTGAAATGAAGCCCTGCCGCAGGCGTTGCGACCGCGCCTTCGTTTTTTGCGTATATCGTCTGGAATCTTTCGTTGTCTATGCTTTCAGCTTTCGGCCTGATCCATTTCGGGACAGGCATTTCTCCTAATTTGTAAAGTTCTTCCTTGAATTTGTCATGCGGGCCGTCGTACAGGAATCTCAATGTTCTTCCTCTTGACGTGGTATTGTCGATTACTTCAGCCACCATGTTGTCGTTTTCGCCGAAGTAAAGCTTGTTGCCTATTCTTATTTTTCTGGCAGGATCAACCAGCACGTCCCACAGCCTCTGTTCGCTGTTGAGTTCCCTCAGCAGGAAAACTTCTATTTCGGCACCCGTCTTTTCCTTGTTTCCGCATAATCTTGCAGGGAATACCTTCGTGTCGTTGAATACGAACAGGTCTCCTTCGTCACAATAGTTTATTATGTCCTTGAAGATCTTATGTTCGATTTCCCCGCTGTCCTTGTGCAGAATCATAAGTTTTGATTCGTCCCTGAACTTGGGCGGGTATTTCGCGATGTTGTCGAGAGTAAGCGGAAAATTGAATTGTGATAATTTCATGTCTTTAAAAATTAAGTATCTATTATACGTAATAGATTTAATAAAGTTTCATGATTTCGTTGATTTTTTCGATTTTCAGGCAGTTTTCTATGCGAAAGTCTCCGGATGCGGTCCTGACGAGGCTTGTAAGATGCGCTCCGCTGCAAAGGGCGACTCCGAGGTCTCTTGCGAATGAGCGTATGTATGTCCCTTTGCTGCACCTTATCCTTATCGTTGCCGTATAGTCTTCGAACTTTATCAGTTCAAGGTCGTATATGGTTATTGCGGATGGCTTCAATTCCGCTTCTTTGCCGGAGCGGGCGTATTCGTAAGCCCTTTTGCCGTTAATCAGCTTAGCGGAAAAGATAGGAGCCGTCTGCTGCTGCTCGCCTATGAATTTTTTCAGCGCGCCTGCCAGCATTTCCTCCGTAATGTGTTCGTATGGATATGTGAAATCTATTTCCTTTTCCAAATCGAACGACGGGGTGGTGGCCCCGAAGCGTATGCCTGCTACGTATTCCTTTTCGCCTGCTTGCAGCTTTTCGGCGATTTTGGTGGCTTTTCCTATGCATACGACGAGGACTCCAGTTGCAAGCGGGTCGAGGGTTCCTGCATGGCCTACTTTGATTTTCCTGTTTTTGAAATACCGGCCTGCCGCGAATTTGATTTTTCTTATCACGTCTGCGGAAGTCCAGCCGTAAGGCTTGTCTATTGGAATTACGATTCCTTCAGGGTATGCTTCCATATTGTCGGCAAGCTGCGCTTGGCCGGCATTCTTATAGAAACTGTCGTCCAGTAGGAGGTACATGTCTTTTGTGTTTTTCAGTGCGGACTGCTTGTCGTTAGCGCACAGGAATCTTGTTTATCCTTCTTTCGTGCCTTCCCCCTTCGAATTGCGCGGCAAGGTAGGCGTCGATGATTTTTTCAGCTTCTTCTTTTGTTATGAAGCGTGCCGGAAGCGACAGGATATTGGCGTTGTTATGCTGTTTTGCAAGTGATGCGAGTTCCGGATTCCAGCAGAGGGCTGCTCTGATTTTCTGATGCTTGTTCAAGGTCATGCTTATGCCGTTTCCGGATCCGCATAGAGCAATCCCGAAAGGAAGCTCTCCTTTTTCAACTGCTTCCGCGAGCGGATGAGCTACATCTGGATAGTCCATGCTTTCAGTTGAATGGGTGCCGAAGTCGACTGCCTGGTAGCCTTTGGCTTTCATGTATTCCTTGATGTATTCCTTGAGTTCGTATCCGGCATGGTCTGCCGCTATTCCGTATTTTGTCATGACGATTTTTTTTTTAAATGAGGTGCAAATATAGGGTTTATTTGTAAAACGTGCAGGGCGAGGCCATGATTATTGCATGCTGCGCACCTTGTTGAGCGGAAGCGGGTGCATGTTCCTGCCGTTATTGCTTATCATAAGCAGGCATCGCGCCGGTTTGCTGAATTTAAGGTGGATCGTGCTTTCTGTCGCGGTATTCAGGGTGGCTTTCCACCAAGACGACAATTCTATTCCCGACGTGGGATATTTCAGGCCCCTGGATTCGATGGTCAGGTCAGTGTCTATGGATATGATCGAGATGTTGTCTCCTTTGCTGCATTCCACGCTGCATGATCCGCTCAGCGGAATAATTGTATTGTAATCGGATATCCCCCGGATTATCGTTTTCTTTCCTTTGCTGCGGAGGTCTTTTTCGTATTCGGCAAGCAGGGAAAGGTTGCCTAATTCGTGATCGGCCCTTTTTCCTGTGATTCCTGTTATATAGACCACGTCCGGATCGAGGTCGCTCGTTATGCCGAATGATTTCGTCAGGTCGTTCGTTTCCTGGCAGTCGAAACGTATTATTCTTTCGGATAACTCGTTCCGGTATTTTCCGTCGAGGCTGTCCATGTCTCCTACTATCAGGTCCGGCATGATCCCTGTTTCGACAAGCCTGCTCGCAGCCCCGTCGCAGGCTATGATCTTGTCGGAGATTTCCGTAAGTTCATTTATTATCGACGGGATTTCGCCATTTGCGACTATCGTTATCGTCATAGCATGATGCAGTTTTCCGGATTTCTGAACCCGCTTAGGAAATCTTTTGCGTCAAGGCGTTTTTTTCCTGCAAGCTGCAAGGATTTCAGGAATACCCCGCCTTTGCCGCATTTGACGAGCATGGATGATTTTCCGATGATTTTTATTTCTCCGGGATTGCCTTCGCACGGATCGGCAGATGATTCGGCATCATATATTTTTACTTGGGTGATGCTTCCGTCCGGCATTTGCACCATGGAAAACGCTCCTGGATGTGGAGACAGTCCCTTTATGAGGCGTTCGATGCTTCCGGAGTCTTTTTTCCAGTCTATTTTGCAAAGTTCTTTTGTCAGCTTGGGCGCCGGTTTCAGTTCTCCGGCCTGAATTTCCGACTGCCTTGTAAGGCATGCGTTTCCTGAAGCAAGCATGGCGACGGATTCCAGTACGGCGTCGCATCCTAATTCCATTAATTTGTCGTGAAGGCTTCCGGCGGTGTCTTCAGGTTCGATATTGCATTTTTTCCTAAGTATTACCGAGCCTGTGTCTATGTCCTTGTCAAGCATGAACGTGGTCACTCCGGTTTCGCTTTCGCCGTTTATTACGGCCCAGTTTATCGGGGCGGCCCCTCTGTATTGCGGAAGCAGCGACGCGTGGAGGTTGAAGGTCCCCATTCTGGGCATCGACCATACTATTTCCGGCAGCATTCTGAATGCCACGACTATGAACAGGTCCGCGTTCAGTGCTCTTAGCTGTTCTATGAATGACGGGTCTTTAAGTTTTTCCGGCTGCATTATCGGGCAGCCGAGGCCTTTTGCGTATTTTTTTACATCGCTTTCCTGGATCTTCAGGCCTCTTCCGCTTGCCTTGTCCGGTACGGTCACTACTCCTGCTATTTCGTAGCCGGCTTCTGCAAGTTTTTTCAAAGGGGCGACTGCGAATTCCGGAGTGCCCATGTATACTATTTTCAATTTATCCATGTCCGTTGTATGATGTCTTTCTATTTGGGCGTTTTTTTGCCTTTCAGCTTTTTCAGGAATGGCAATGCCTTGAATATGAATTCAACGGCTTTTCCGTAATATTTTTTTACTTTGGTGACGAATACATCGCTGAACAGAGCCGAATCCTTGGCTGCCTTGTAAGTAAGGAATACACCTATCGGGAAAAGGACCATCGAAGATATGAATGTCCCTATGAAAGGACTGGCCGCGCCGTCTTTTGCTAGCTTGACGCCTGATATGTCCACCACCCAATAAAATACGAAGAACAGCACGGAAATGATCATCGGCGTTCCAAGCCCTCCTTTCCTTATTATGGCCCCGAGCGGTGCTCCTATGAAGAAGAAAATGAAGCATGCTATGGACAGGGTGAATTTCCTGAATGATTCTACTTTGGTCTTTCTCAGTATGTATGACGGATATTTCAATTCCCCGCTATACGAGCTGAGCATGTTTTTCGTCGATACCATTTTCGATATGGCCATCGATGCCGCATTCATCTTGTTGGCATTGGAAAGGGAATCGTACAGGAAACGGGTGTCGAAAACCGCTTTGAGGTTTTTCCCCTTTATCGAGTCAAGCTCGTCGTCATGCTTGAGTTCGAGCGATGAAAGGATTTTTCGCTTGTAGTCGTCCGTTATGTTGCCGCATAAGGTCCCGAGCGAATCCTTGTCTTTTTTCAGCTGCGAAAGGTTCTTTGCCATGACTTCGTTCCCGAACCTGCTGTCGTCGCTTCTTTCGAAGGCATAGTTTTCCAAAGGGATGACTATCTCCTGAAACGAGAAATTTATTTTTTGCAGGGACAGGGTGGTGTCCCTGTAATTGATTTTGTCGTTTTCTTCATACGATGTCCCGCTGTAAAGCGAGAATATGACTCCCTTTTTGTCTTCGGTAAGCTTTATCATTCCCGAGTCGGCAATGGTAAGGCTCGTGTTTCCTTTGTTTCCGGTATGGTTGTATACCATGACATCGTACATCATTCCGGTTTCCTTGTTCCTTTCATTAAGCTTCAAGGTATAATTGTCTATCCCGTCATAGAATACTCCTACCGGTATCTTTATTTCTTCCTTTGTCTTGTTTATGTCGTCCCTTAACGTATATATCTTGTCGTAAGATACCGGAATGAGATTGTTTGATGCGAAAAAAGCTCCAATGCTTATTATTACAGAGACTATTATAAGCGGCCTCAATATCCTTTGCAGCGGGATGCCGGCTGCTTTCATGGCCAAGAGCTCGTTGTTTTCTCCGAGGCTGCCGAGGGTCATGATAGATGCCAGCAACGTGGACAGGGGCAGGGCCATTGGTATCAGTGTCGCTGACCCCCATCCTAAGAATTCTGCTATTACCTTGAATCCCAATCCTTTTCCTACTAATTCGTCAATATAAAGCCATAGGAATTGCATCATGAGCACGAATATGACGATAAAGAATATCATCACGAACGGGCCAAGGAAAGATTTTAATATGAATCTGTCTAATTTCTTCAAACCTTATATTTTTAATTAGTAGTGCCGGTATCATTGGCTATGCCGGCCAATGCCGGCATAGGGGGATTATCTTGAGGCAATTTCTTCCAGCTTGTCCGCAGCTTCGGCAAGGCCGTTGATGTTTTTGCCTCCTGCGCTTGCGAAGAAGGCCTGCCCTCCGCCGCCTCCGTTGATGAACCTGGCTGCTTCGCGTATGTCTTTTCCGGCATTTGCGCCTTTTTCGACAAGGTCGTCAGTGTACATCAGGGCGAGGTAAGGCTTGTCTTCAAATGCATACGCGGCGATCAGGACGCTGTTTCTGGTTTCGTTCCTGAGCATGAAGGCAATGTCCTTTACGACATCCGGAGGATAGATTCCTTTGAGGGTCATCAGGCTTATTCCGTTTACGGAGCGAGCTTCTTCCATCACCTTGTTCTTGATGGAAACGGCTTTTTCTTTCATCGCCTCTTCTACCTTTTTCCTGTAGTCCTCATTTTCGGATATTATCTTCTTGATCGACGCCACAAGGTTAGGAGTATTGTTCAAAAGGGCATGCAGGTTGCGCAGCATGTCTTCGTATCCTTCTATTACGGATTCGGCTGCCGCTCCGGTGGATGCTTCTATTCGCCTTACTCCGGCTGCCACCGCCGACTCTGAAAGGATTTTGAAATATCCTATTTTCCCTGTGTTTTCAGTATGCGTTCCTCCGCATAACTCGATCGAGTCGCCGAATTTTATGACACGCACGCTGTTTCCGTATTTTTCCCCGAACAATGCCATTGCTCCCATTTCGCGCGCCTGTTCGATAGGGACGTCCCTGAATTCTTCTTTTGGAATGCCCTGGCGTATGAGCTTGTTTACCATTCTTTCCACTTCCCTGAGCTTATCGTCCGTGATTTTTTCGAAGTGCGAGAAGTCGAAGCGGAAATACGAAGCGTTCACCAGCGAGCCTTTTTGTTCGATATGTTTTCCGAGAATGCTTCTGAGCGCGTAGTGGAGAAGGTGGGTCGCGCTATGGTTGTTTGTTATCTGCTCCCTTCTTTCCTTGTTTACTGCCGCCTTGAATTCCGAATCCATGTTCTCCGGCAATTTTTCGCAGATATGGATGTTCAGATTGTTTTCCTTGACGGTATTTATTATTTCCGTCCTGTTTCCGTTGCAATCTTCGAGATAACCGCTGTCTCCGACCTGTCCTCCGCTTTCGGCATAGAAAGGGCTTCTGTCGAGGACTATCTGGTAGAACTCATTGTTCTTTGCTTTTACGCTCCTGTATTTTACTATTCTTGCATTGCATTCGGTGCTGTCATAGCCTATGAAAGAAGGCTCGGACGAATCTTCGAGGATTACCCAGTCTCCTTCCTTTTTTGCAGAAGCGTTCCTGCTCCTTTCTTTCTGTTTTCCGAGTTCTATTTCGAAAGCAGGCAGGTCCACAGTGAATCCGTGTTCCTTTGCAATAAGTTCTGTCAGGTCTATAGGAAATCCGAATGTGTCGTACAACGTGAAGGCCTCTTCTCCGGATATGGTTTTGGCCCCGGATTTGGAGATAAGGCTTTCGATAAGCTTTATGCCTTTGTCCAACGTCCTCAGGAAAGCGTCTTCCTCCTCTTTTATCACTCTCTCTATCAGTTGCTGCTGTTTTACTATTTCAGGGAACACGTCGCCCATTTCATCGGCCAGGACGGAAACCAGCTTGTACAGAAAAGCCGAGTTCAGCCCGAGGAAAGTATATCCGTACCTTACGGCCCTTCTGAGGATTCTCCTTATTACGTATCCGGCTTTTACGTTGGAAGGCAGCTGTCCGTCGGCAATGGAAAAAGCTATGGCCCTTATATGGTCCGATATGACCCTCATGGCAATGTCGGCCTTTTCATTTTCTCCGTATTTTATTCCGCAAAGGCCGGAGACCGACGAGATAAGGCTGCCGAAGAGGTCGGTGTCGTAATTGCTCTTCTTCCCTTGCAGGATCATGCACAGCCTTTCAAGCCCCATTCCCGTATCCACATGTTTTTCCGGAAGCGGTTCGAGCTCGCCGCTGGCTTTCCTGTTGTATTGCATGAATACGAGATTCCAGATTTCTATTACGAGATGATGCCCTTTGTTTACAAGCTCTGCCCCCGGGACTTTTTTCTTTTCATCCTCGTCCCTCAGGTCGATATGTATTTCGCTGCACGGGCCGCACGGGCCGGTGTCTCCCATTTCCCAAAAATTGTCTTTTCTGTTGCCGAGGATGATCCTGTCTTCAGGAAGATGCTTGAGCCATGCATTCTTCGCTTCGGTGTCCTGGCCTATATTCTCTTCGGGAGAGCCTTCGAAAATCGTAGCGTACAAATTGGACGGATCGATCTTGTATACTTGAGTGAGAAGTTCCCATGCCCAGTCTATCGCCTCCGTCTTGAAATAATCCCCGAAGCTCCAGTTCCCGAGCATTTCGAACATCGTATGGTGGTACGAATCATGCCCCACTTCTTCGAGGTCGTTATGTTTTCCGCTTACTCTCAGGCATTTCTGAGTGTCGGCTACTCTTTTGTATTTCGGTCTTGTATTTCCGAGGAACCATTCCTTGAACTGGTTCATCCCCGCGTTCGTGAACATCAGCGTAGGGTCGTTCTTTACAACCATAGGAGCCGACGGTACTATGATATGGTTTTTCGATTTGAAAAATTCAAAGAAAGTGCTTCTTATTTCTTTTGCTGTCATATTGAGTATTAACATATAATTAACCGCAAAAATAGTTTTTTTATAGAAAATAATTAAATTTGCATGCCATTTTATCGGGACAACAGGGAATGAATAAAGGGAAAAAATACAGATATAACGCGAAAACATTTGAATATGAGGAAATACAGGAGCCGAAACGCTGGAAAGTCAATCTTTTCAGGGTCGTCCTCGTCCTTTTCCTTTCATTCGGATTCCATTATTTGTATTCGAATGTTCTCGGCCTCGAAGATCCGAAAACAAGGATGATAAGAATGCGGCACGACGAGCTGTGCATGAGCCTCGATACCCTTGCCAACGAACTTGCCCAAAGGCGCATGCTGATAGAAGGCATGCAGATACGCGACAACAAGCTTTACAGGCCTATGTTCGGCATGGAGGAACTTTCAGAAGAAATCAGGAATGCAGGTTACGGAGGCGTGGACAGGTATGCGGAGTATGAAGGATATTATTCCACTGGATTGATGAAGCATGTGGCGAGCGAGATAGACATGCTGTATTCCATGGCATTCATCCAGTCGAGATCATTGGACGACATATACGAGCTGGCTTTGAGGTCGGATGAAATGGCGACCGCCATGCCGACGATTTCGCCGGTGATGACGGACGGTTCGTGCTGGTACTCTTCCTTATACGGGACAAGGGTGCATCCGATTACCGGAAAAAAGAAAACGCATGACGGCGTGGACATAGCAGGCAATATGGGGACTCCTATATATGCGACCGGAGACGGGGTCGTGGAAAGGATTTCATATGACATGTTCGGCTACGGCAGGTACATAATGATAGACCACGGGTTCGGCTACAAGACCAGGTACGGGCATCTCAATACCGCCGACGTGAAAGTCAACCAAAAAGTAAAGAAAGGAGACTTCATAGGAACCATGGGCAACACGGGCAGGTCTACGGGGCCTCACCTTCATTATGAGATCATATACATGGGAAGGACGGTCAATCCGTTGAATTATTTTAACATGAAGATGGATACCGTCTTATATAGGTACATGGTTTCCGGAAAAGGCATTTCTTATTCCGACAAGGCATGAAGAAATACAGATTCGATGACGACAGCCTTAATTTCGTAGAAGACAGAAAGCGCGTTTCGAGGGTTTTATTTTCTGTCGTGAAATACCTTGTCGTTTCGTTCGTGCTGTTTTTTTCGGTATATCTGTTCTGTTCGGTAGCATTCGATACCGATTATCAAAGCGACATAAAAGTAGAAAACCGCGAAATAAGCAGGGAATACGCCGAGGTTTCCAAAAAAATGGAACTTCTCGATTCCGTCATTTACGATATCAAGGCCCGCGACGCCATGATATATGTAGCGATGTTCAATTCGGAGCCTGTGGACCAGAATAATATGAATGCGATTGTGAACCTGCTCGCTCCGATACATGGCGACGAGCCGTTCAGGGTCTTTGAGGACATAGAGGCTGCATGCAGAGGCATATCCGGATATACCGGAAGGTTGGAAAGCCTTTATTCCCGGATGTCGTCCAAGGCTGATTCATTAAGGTACATACCTTCGATCCTGCCTTTGAAAAACATGGATTCTTATCAGGTAAGCGCGAGCGTCGGCATGAAAATGAATCCTTTCTACAAGCAGTTCGCAAGGCATGAGGGCATAGACATCCTTTCTGCGGAAGGGGAGGAAATAATAGCCACCGCCGATGGTGTCGTTACCGAAGCAAGGCGGTCGCAAGGCGAGGATGGCAACATGATAGTGATAAGGCACGGTCGTGATTACGAGGTGAAATACATGCATGTCGGAAGCATATCCGTGAGAAAGGGAGAGACTGTGGAAAGAGGGGATGTCATAGGAAAGACAGGCAATTCGGGAATATCGCTTCTGCCTCACATTCATTACGAAGTGCGTTACAAAGGCGAGATAGTGGACCCTCTTTATTATTTTTTCCAGGGGTTGAGGCCGGACGAATTGTTCGAAATCATGATTATGTCCGTCAATTCATCGCAGACGGCAGACTGACAGGAGCATGGAAATGGAAAAGGACATTAAAATGTATTATTCCGTAAGCGAGGCTGCCGGCATCATAGGAGAAAGCACTACCCTTGTGAGATACTGGGCTAACCAGTTTCCTGAATTCATCAAGCCCGCAAGGAATAAAAAAGGCAACAGGATGTTCACGGCCTCTGACATGGATTATCTTGTGAGAATCCATTCCTTGGTCAAGGAAAGCGGGATGACTCTCGAAGGGGCGAGGCAGGCTCTGAAGACAAACAAAAATAAGATAGACAGCAGGATCGAAATAGCAGGGCGGCTTTCGAAGATAAGGTCGGACCTTGTAGAAATCCTGAAAAGACTCGATGAAGGAGATTCTGAAAATGAAAGCAGGTGAAATTGTTTCCGTTTTGGAAGACGCCGCTCCTTTGCATACGCAGGAGGATTGGGACAATTCGGGGCTATGCATAGGCTCGTTGAACAATGAGGTTTCCGGCGCGATGCTGGGGCTTGACTGCACCCTTTCCCTGATGGAAGAAGCAGTTGCCAAAGGCGTCAATTTGATAATAACCCATCATCCTTTGATTTTCAGGGGATTGAAAAACGTATATCCCGAAGATCCCGTAGGGCGGGCCGTGATGTACGCGGTGTCCCATGGTCTTACCGTATATGCGGCGCATACGAATATGGACAAGGCCCCGGCCGGAGTAAACGCCCTGCTTGCCGGGAAAATCGGCCTGGAAGATACGGAATTCCTTGATGAATCCCATATAGGCCTTGTCGGAAATCTTAAAAGCGAGATCCCGGCCATGGACTTTATAGATTCCTTAAAAAGCAATTTGGGCTTGAAATACGTAAGGACATCGAGGATTCCAGAAGGGAGCTTGGTGAAAAGAGTTGCCGTTTGCGGTGGCAGCGGATCTTCCTTTGCCGAAGCCGCCATTGCAAGCGGCGCAAGCATGCTGGTTACGGGAGATGTGTCTTACCATCAATTCTTCTGTCCCGAAGGATTCATCATAGCGGATATAGGGCATTATGAGAGCGAAGTCGGAATAGTCGAACTTTTCGGTTTACTACTTAGAAAAAAATTTCCTAAATTCGCAGTCTATAATAGCGAAACAAATAACAATCCAGTTTATTATTATTGATATGAGCAAGAAGATAATAGAACCGACCTTAGGTGATGAAACTTTTATTTCCCTCCAGAAGAGTGTCAACGATTCGGACATGAGCATGGAGGAAAAGCTTCATTTGCTGTACGATTTGCAGCAGACAGATACCAAGATAGACAAGATTCATCTGCTTAGAGGCGAACTTCCTCTTGAAGTGCAGGATCTTGAGGACGCAGTATCGGGATTGAAGACAAGGATTTCCAATTTGGAGAACGATATAAAGGATGCGGAAAAGGCTGTGGCTTTTAAAAAGCATGAAATCGAAGAACATAAGATTTTAATGAAAAAATACGAAGCCCAGAAGGAAAACGTAAGGAACAGCCGTGAATACGATTCCCTTATAAAGGACATCGAGTACGAAGGCCTCGAAATCGAGCTTGCCGAAAAGAGGGTAAGGGAATTCAACGCTTCGTCTGAATTGAAAAAGGAAGACCTTAAAGAAGCGAGGGAACAGCTTTCCGAAAGGGAATTGGATTTGGAAAACAAGAAGAAGGAACTTGAATCCATAATCGAAGAGACTTCAAAAGAGGAAGAATCCTTGCAGAAGAAATCCGAAGAACTCCAATCCAAGATAGACACGAGGCTTCTTAACGCATACAGGAAAGTCCGTGGCAATGCAAGGAACAAGCTTGCGGTAGTTACGGTGAAAAGGGACGCCTGCGGAGGATGTTTCAACAAGATACCGCCTCAAAGGCAATTGGAAATAGCCCAAAGCAAAAAGATCATCGTTTGCGAATATTGCGGCAGGATTATAGTAAGTTCCGATTTCGAAAAAGAAAACGACAACAATGGATGAAAGGAGACCGCTTCTTAGAGAGCTCTTTTTCAAATATGTAGGACAAACATCTTCTGCTCCTTTGGGTATTGAAATCAAAAAGGCAGAAGGTGTTTTTCTGTATTCGGCAGACGGCAAGCCGTACATCGATTTGGTTTCAGGGGTTTCGGTAAGCAATATAGGGCACGGGAACCGCGCAGTGATAGAAGCTGTAAAAGAGCAGATTGAAAAATATGCCCATCTGATGGTCTACGGAGAGATAATCGAAGCCCCGCAGGTCATGCATGCGGAATTGCTGTCTTCGGTAAACGATCCGAAATTGAATTGCGTTTATTACGTCAATTCAGGAAGCGAAGCGAACGAAGCCGCTCTGAAATTAGCAAAAAGGGTGACAGGGAGGCGCGAGCTAATAAGCTGCCGCAATGCATACCATGGAAGCACTCACGGAGCGTTAAGCATGATGGGCAGCGAATCGTTTAAGAATTCGTTCAGGCCTCTGCTCCCTTGCGTAAGGCATATAGGTTTCGGTGATTTCGGCGATCTTGAGTCGATAACTTCGGATACGGCTGCTGTCCTCATAGAGCCTGTGCAGGGCGAGGGCGGAGTGATTTTGCCTCCGGAAGGGTATATGGAGTCTCTCCGCAAAAGATGCGACCAAACTGGCGCATTGCTGATTTTCGACGAAGTGCAGACAGGGTTCGGCAGGTGCGGAAGCATGTTCGCATACCAAAAATCAGGCGTGGTCCCTGACATGATGACATTGGCCAAAGCATTGGGAGGCGGCATGCCTTTGGGCGCCCTTGTCACGTCGCAGGAACTGATGAAGGCATGGCAGACCGACCCGCCTCTCGGCCACATAACGACTTTCGGCGGACATCCGGTTTCATGCGCTGCGGCATATGCATCGCTCAAATATATCATAGATAACGGGATTGTGAATGATGTGGAGCGGAAGGCGCAGCGGTTCAGGGATTCTCTTGCAGGGCATCCGAAAGTAAAGGAAATAAGGAATTCGGGACTGCTCATGGCGGTCGATCTCGGAGACAGCAAAGCCGCTTATAATATTTTATACAGGCTTCTCGATGAAGGAGTGATGACTGACTGGTTCCTGTTCCAGCCCGATTCGTTCAGGATAGCTCCTCCGCTTGTCATATCCGACAATGAAATAGACATGGCGGTCGAAAAAATATGGAAAGCATTGGATAGGATATAAGCGTGTCCTAAGGGCATTGGCAAAGCAAAACCAGTACATGCAAAAAGCAATACAGGAAAAATGGCAAAAAACAATACAGGCAAAATAGATATAACGGGATTGGAATTGGGCAAGACTCCTCCTCAGGCGGTCGATGTCGAGGAGGCGGTGCTCGGAGCCCTGCTGCTCGAACCTTCCGCAGTGACTGACGTCATGGACATACTTATAGCGGACTGTTTTTACAAGCCTGCGCACAGGATGATATTCAAGGCCATATCGGCTCTGGCATCCAGGCATGATCCGGTGGATATCTTTACAGTGGCGGAAGAACTGAAGAAAAACAACGAACTCGACGAGGCCGGGGGCGCATATTACCTTTCGCAGCTGAGCATGAGGATAGGCGCGGCCGCGCATATCGACTACCATGTGAAGATCCTTTTGCAGAAATACATACAAAGGGAACTGATAAACATCTCTTACGAAATACAAAAGGACGCTTATGACGACAGCATGCCTGTGGACGATCTGCTCGACAATTCGCAGCAAAAGCTGTTTACCCTTGCGGACAGGAACATGAAGCGTGAAACCCAGACTATCCATGACGTCCTGAATGCAGCCATAGACGAGTTGCAGGAAGTGCAGTTCCGCGAGGACGGACTCAGCGGCGTGCCTTCCGGATATACGGGAATTGACCGTGTGACTTTGGGCTGGCAGCCTTCCGACATGATAATCATAGCGGCCCGCCCGTCCATGGGAAAGACTGCATTCGTGCTTACGATGGCAAGGAACATGGCTGTCGACCATAAGATACCTGTCGCACTGTTTTCCCTTGAAATGTCTTCGATACAGTTGGTGAAAAGGCTGATGATAAGCGAGACCGGGCTTAGCGGAGACAAAATCAAAGGAGGGAAAAAGCTTGAGCAATACGAATGGGAGCAATTGCATGACAGGCTTGCCGAATTGTCCCTGGCTCCTTTGTACATAGACGATACTCCGTCATTGTCCATCTACGAATTCAGGTCTAAGGCAAGGAGGCTCGTGTCTTCCGCCGGAGTCAAGGCGATAGTAATCGACTATTTGCAGCTTATGACCGGACCTCCCGAACTCAAAGGCATGAGGGAGCAGGAGGTGTCGACAATATCGAGATCGTTGAAATCGATAGCAAAGGAACTGAATATTCCCATAATAGCGTTGTCCCAGCTAAGCAGGGCGGTCGAGACCAGAGGCGGGGCCCGCAGGCCGCAGCTGAGCGATTTGCGCGAATCGGGCGCGATAGAGCAGGATGCCGACCTCGTTTTGTTCATACACAGGCCTGAATACTATGGCATCGAGGATGATCCGTCCATGAAGGGAATGACCGAGATAATAATAGCAAAGCACCGTAACGGCGAAGTGTGCGATGTCCCTATGAGGTTCAGAAGTTCCGAAGTGAAATTCGTGGATATAACGGATACGGCATTAGACAATCCTTTTTCCAGCGAGATGTCCAATGTCTACGAATCAAAACTCAATAATGACGGGTTCAGCGCAAATACTGATTTTGACAAGAACTTTTAAACAAGAAGAGGTATGAAAACCCCAATTGCCTTAATACTCCTGTCGTTCATGGCGGCTTTGCCGATGCAGGCGTTTGCCCAAAGGGCCGATTCCGCTGTTTACGGCTATAATTCGAAAAAACCGTGCCTTCCGGTGCGTGACATAAGCGAAGAAGAACTGGCGTTCACAGACGGGGAGCGTATAAAATATACCGTGAAATACATATGGGGCGGAATAAATACCAATGTCGGCGATGCGGAAGCAATCCTTTCCGAAATCGACCATGACGGGGAAAAGGCGTATCATACGAAGATATATGGCAAAACCCGCCGGTTTTTCGACATATTCTTTAAGGTGAGGGATTTTTATGAAGCGAAATTCTATGCGCGGAATTGCCGTCCCATCTTTTTCCACAGGGATATTTATGAAGGCGGGTATGTCATGACCAACCATTACTACTTCAATGACAAGACATACGAAATAGACGCGAGAATCCAGAAAATGAACAGGACTCCTCTCGACACGGTCCTTCCGGGCCGGATATGCACTTTCGACCTGCTTTCGCTTTTCTATTTCGCGAGAAACCTTGATTTCGACAATATGGAGACGGGCACGGAGCAGCCTATCTCGTTCGCCATTGACGAAGAAATATTCGAGCTGTATTTCAGATACCTTGGAAAGGAAACGAAAAGCATACGCGGCCTTGGCACGTTCAGGACATTGAAATTCGCGGCAAGGGTAGTCGCCGGAGAAGTTTTTTCCGGAAAGGAGGAACTCATGATATGGGTGACTGACGACAGGAACAGGGTCCCGATATTGTTCGAGTCTCCTATATTGGTAGGAAAAGTCAGCGGCAACCTCGTCGAATGGGACAATCTTAAATTTCCTTTGGACTCTAAAATAAAATGAGATGGGCGATATCTGCCATGAAGGAATCGTAAGGTCCGTTAACGGAAACAGGCTGACTGTCGAAATTGTCAGCAAGTCCATGTGCGCCTCATGCCATGCCAAAGGCGCATGCTCGGCTTCTGATATGAAAATCAAAGAAATAGATGTCGTGGCAGAAGGGAATGAAACGTATGCGGCAGGAGAAAAGGTCAATCTTGTGATAAGCCATGGAAACGGGCTTAAAGCCGTGCTGTTTTCTTATATATTTCCATTGGCCATACTAATGTTTTTATTGTTATATTTGCAATCGGCAAAAGTCTCCGAGCCGGTTTCGGCGCTTGTCGGGGCAGGTTCGGTAGCAGCATATTATCTTTTGCTTTTTTTATTTAGGAAGAAGATCGATTCTAAAATCCATTTTAAGGTGGAAAAGCTAACACATTGACGAACATGAGTACGATTATTATTCTTACGGTAGTGTCGCTGAGCGTTCTCGGTGTCATACTTGCGGTAATCCTGTATTTTGTGGCGCAAAAATTCAAAGTTGTCGAAGATCCGAGAATCGACCAGGTCGAGGCATGTCTGCCCGGGGCCAATTGCGGAGGATGCGGCTACGCGGGATGCAGGGCTTTCGCTGAAAGTTGCGTAAAGGCCAGCAATCTTGATAATAATTATTGCCCTGTAGGAGGGAATGCCGTGATGAAGAATATAGCAGCCAAATTAGGCATGGAGGTGAGCGAGAAACTTCCGATGACGGCTGTTGTCCGCTGTTCCGGCGCATGCGGAAAAAGGACGGCGGTCGTGGAGTATGACGGAACTGCCTCATGCATGGCGAAATCCGCATTGTACACGGACAGTTCGAGCTGCCAGTACGGATGCCTTGGCGAGGGCGACTGTGCAAGGGCCTGCAAATTCGGGGCAATCAGGATGAATGCCGAGACAGGGCTTCCCGAAGTAGACGAGGACAAATGCACGGCATGCGGCGCGTGTGTCAAGGCGTGTCCTCAAAACATAATAGAATTGAGAAACAAAGGCCCTAAATCGAGAAGGGTATTCGTTTCCTGCGTGAACAAAGACAAGGGCGCGGTTGCAAGGAAAGCATGTTCCGTTGCGTGCATAGGCTGCCGCAAATGCGAAAAGGCATGTCCTTTCGGAGCGATAACTGTCGAAGACAATGTGGCTTACATAGATTTCAACAAATGCAGGCTTTGCCGCAAATGCGTGGCCGAATGTCCTACCGGCGCGATACATGCGGTGAATTTTCCACAAGAAACAAATAAACAGATAAAGAATGATGAGTAAGACATTTCCGATGGGTGGTGTCCACCCGGATGACAGCAAGATATCGGCAAATGCGGCGATTGAGGATTTTCCGTTGCCGGCTGTCGCATATGTGTCCATGTCCCAGCATCTCGGCGCCCCGGCGGAGCCAGTGGTCGAGGCAGGGCAGGAAGTAAAGGCCGGCCAGCTTATCGGCAAGCCGTCGGGCTTCATTTCGGCTCCGGTCCATTCTCCTTACTCGGGAGTCGTGAAAAATGTGGATTATGTAGCCGACCTTTCCGGAAACAAGGCAAAGACAGTGGTTATAGAAGTTTCAGGCGACCAATGGGATGATGGCATAGACAGAAGCGGCGAAATAAAAAGGGACATAGTTCTTTCAGGGCCTGAGATAATAGCCAAGATAGCTGAAAAAGGGATAGTAGGCCTCGGCGGGGCTACATTTCCTACTTCGGTCAAGCTTTCTGTGCCTAAGGGCAAAAAGGCGGAGTACCTTATCGTCAACGGAGCGGAATGCGAACCGTTCATCACTTCCGACTACCGTCAGATGATAGAGCAGCCGGAACAGCTCTTGATAGGAACGAGAATCATGATGAAAGCCTTGTCATTGGACAGGGCCTATATAGGAATAGAAGAAAACAAGCCGGAGGCGATAGAGAAACTGCGCGGTTACAGCAAGGAGTACGGCGACATAGAAATAGTAAAGCTGAGGAAAAAATATCCGCAAGGAGGCGAGAAACAGCTGATAAAGGCCGTTACCGGGCGCAATGTCCCTTCCATGGGGCTTCCCATAGATGTGGGCGCGGTGGTCCAGAATGTCAGCACGGCCATAGCGGTATACAATGCCGTGCAGCACAACATGCCGCTTGTGGAAAAAGTAGTCACCGTCACGGGAAACTGCCTGCCGGTGCAGAAGAACTTCAGGGTCAGGCTCGGCGTAAAGCTTTCAGAACTGATAGGACATGCCGGAGGCGTGCCTGAGGATTGCGTCAAAATAATAAGCGGCGGCCCGATGATGGGCAAGGCCGTCTATAATATCGACGCCCCTGTGGTGAAAGGCACATCCTCTTTGCTTTTCCTTACAAGAAAAGAGACAGCAAGGCGTCCCGAGAGCAATTGCATAAGATGCGCTTCATGCGTGAGCGCATGTCCTATGGGGCTTGAGCCTTATCTTCTCGGCAAACTCGCGCGCCTTTCGAAAATGGAAGAACTGGAGAAGAACAGGGTCTACGATTGCATAGAATGCGGATGCTGTTCTTATACGTGCCCAGCCGGGATTCCGTTGCTCGACAACATAAGGCTCGCAAAGGCATCCGTGCTGAAAATAATGAGAAGCCGTCCTAAAAAATAAATCTGAAAAATAATCATGGCAATGAAAAATCTGATAGTTTCACCGTCTCCGCATATACATGGTCCCAAATCCACGCGTTCGCTGATGACAGACGTGATAATCGCGTTGGCTCCGGCCATGCTGGTGTCAGTTTGGTATTTCGGAGTATCGGCCATAACCCTCCTCGTTACAGGAGTCGTGTCCTGCGTGGCAGTCGAGTACCTGATACAGCGGTTTCTTATGAAGAAAGAGCCTTCCGTCAAGGATTGTTCGGCTATAGTGACCGGAATCCTGCTTGCGTTGAACATGCCTCCGGCCGCCCCGTGGTGGCTTGTAGTGATAGGTTCGGTAGTGGCCATAGGAATAGCGAAAATGACTTTCGGGGGAATCGGCCAGAACCTTTTCAATCCTGCGCTTGTAGGGCGCGTATTCCTTCTCGTGTCGTTTCCTGTCCTTATGACAAATTATGCGCAGGTGGATCCTTTGTTCCCCGGCGCGTTTTCCGGGCATGCGGTAGACGCGGTAAGCGGAGCGACCCCTCTCGCAATAGTAAAGGAAGGCTTGGGGAAAGGAATGACATTGTCCCAGATATTTGCGGAAAATGATTTTTCTTCGGCGCAGATGTTTTTCGTCAGGATAGGGGGATCCGCCGGCGAGGTTTCTGCAATAGCTTTGCTGATAGGTTTTGCATATCTGCTGGTAAGAAAAGTTATAAAACCGCATATCCCGCTTGCGATTTTCGCTACGGTGTTCGTGTTTTCCGGAATTTTATGGCTTGCCGATCCTGAAAGGTATGCCGATCCTTTATTCAATCTTCTGACAGGAGGCATACTGCTCGGGGCGATATTCATGGCGACGGATTACGTGACTTCTCCAATGAGCACCAAGGGCATGGTGATATACGGGATTGGAATAGGGATGCTGACAATCCTCATAAGGGACTTCGGCTCTTATCCGGAGGGCGTTTCTTTCGCGATTCTCATAATGAACGCGGTAGTTCCTTTATTGAATATGTATTGCAAGCCGAAAAGATTCGGAAAGGAGGTGAAAAATGGCTAAGGAATCGAATTTCAAAAACATGACCCTTTGCATGTTTGTCATATGCTTTGCCGCTTCGGCATTGCTAAGTGTCGTGTACGTGATAACCAAGGACCCGATAGAACAGGCGAACATAGCGAAGACTAACAGTTCGATAGCCATTGTCGTTCCTGAGTTCGACAACAGGCCTTCGGAAGAAATGTTCACGGTAAACGTGGCAGGCAAGGAAGTCAATGTATACCCTGCCGTCAAAGATGGCAAGACTGTGGGGTATGCAATAGAATCCTCGTCCAACAAGGGATTCGGCGGAAAAATGACCATAATGGTCGGATTCTCCGAGGACGGGAAGATATACAATACTTCAGTGATATCGCATGCTGAGACTCCGGGCCTTGGCGATAAAATCGATAAGAAGAAGAGCGGGTTCAGCCTCCAGTTCAACGGAATGGATCCGGCGACTGCTGACATATCCGTAAAGAAGGACGGAGGGGAGATAGATGCCATAACGGCGTCGACCATAAGTTCCCGCGCATTCTGCGATGCTGTCCTGAACGCTTATGCGGCTTTTAAGGAAATAAAAAAGGAGGAATCTTGCAATGAGTAAATTATCCATAGTTACCAAAGGAATCATCAAGGAGAATCCGATACTGGTCCTCCTGTTGGGAACCTGTCCTACCTTGGGGACTACGACCTCTGCTATCAACGGCATGGGGATGGGGCTGGCAACGACTGCCGTGCTGATACTTTCGAACATGTTCATATCCATGATAGCAGGTTACATACCGGCCAAGGTCAGGATTCCGTCGTATATCGTGGTCATAGCGGCATTCGTGACGATAGTGCAGTTCATAATGCAGGCGTACATGCCGTCCCTTTACGCGACATTGGGCCTGTTCATTCCGCTGATTGTCGTAAACTGCATAGTCCTTGGACGCGCGGAGGCATTTGCCTCGAAAAACAATGTCCTTGATTCAGGCCTCGACGGCCTTGGAATGGGATTAGGCTTCACCTGCGCCCTTACTGTGTTAGGGCTTGTGAGGGAAATTCTCGGCAGCGGTTCGGCGTTCGGGCATAAGTTCATAGACGGGGACGGCATACTGATATTCGTCCTGGCTCCGGGAGCTTTCATAGCATTGGCATACATAATGGTGCTTTTCAATAAGTTCAAATCCAAGATTTCTTAATTATGGAATATATAATAATCATAATATCGGCGGTATTCGTCAATAACATACTGCTTTCCCAATTTCTCGGGATATGCCCTTTTCTCGGGGTATCAAACAAGGTAAACACGGCAGTAGGCATGTCGGGCGCGGTCTGTTTCGTGATAGGCGTTTCTACATTCTTTACATACCTGCTTAACAAATACCTTCTTGTGCCGCTCGGCATAGAGTTCATGCAGACGGTGGCTTTCATCGTCGTGATAGCCGCTTTGGTGCAGATGGTGGAGATTATATTGAAAAAGATAAGCCCGTCTTTATACCAGGCTCTCGGAATATACCTTCCGCTTATCACGACAAACTGCGCCGTGCTCGGTGTAGCCCTTATCGTGGTAACGAAAGAATTTTCGTTCGGCGGCGAGCCTCACATGATGAATCTTGCGGAATCGATGGTCTATGCGGTGTCGACGGCTCTCGGTTACGGCCTTGCCATGATTCTGTTTGCGGGAATGAGGGAACAACTCGAACTTTCGGATGTTCCGGAGTCTTTCAAAGGCATTCCGATAGCGTTGGTGACGGCCGGGATATTGGCAACCGCTTTTATGGGTTTTTCAGGATTAGTGTAAGAAATTATGAAAGAAAAAGAAATTATTGAAGAAATGACATCCAATGATTGGTATATCAAAGGGAACGAATTGAGGAAGGCCGGCCTTTTCGGCGAGGCGATAAATGCATACAAGAAAGCGTGCGAATTGGATCCGGAAAGCCCTGCCGGGGCAGTAATCGAGATAATCAATGACATTTTGGATTACAGGAATACGGATCTGATAAATCCGTGAGAAAGGATTTGCAAAAAGTCCGCAAGCGAACCAAGCGAAGGGTTGTGTCGTGAATGTACGGCGCAACCCTTTTTCAATTCGTAAACGAGGCGGAATAATATTGCAATTTCATCAAATTGACAAATGTGTAAGATTTAAAATTGCAAGAAAAAAATTATAGAGTAAACTTTGTTAACGAAAATCCGTAGCGGATACGGAATCATACACGGAAATTACACACACAAACACAAAAAGTCATGAAAAACTTATGTTACTGACGCCGCTTATTGCGGCAGCCGTGTCGGGCCTGCTAATGGTCGGGTGCACGGAAGGAAGCGAGGCCGGGGAATCGTCGACGGTGCGCATAATAAGGCTCGGGAGCGAGGACAGCACGTCCGTGAGCGTGAGGTTCGAACCGAGCGAAAACACGGAGTACTATGTCTACGCTATCGGGAACGATTCCGACTACGGGTCGTTCGTGTCAGGGACGATGGAAGGGATGGAAAGAGCGGAAGGACCGGAGTCCAAAGACGTGACTTTCCAAGGACTCGAAGCGAATGAGTCGTATACCGTATATGCCCGTGCAACATCTGAAAGCGGAAATGAAGGAGGCGTGGCGATGCTGACAGTGTCTACGCCGGACACGAGGATGAGCGCGGAACTCCAGTACGTGACACCGGTCGGGTGCGGATTCAAGGTGTCGTTCACGCAGGAGTACTACGAAGCGAGATACTATTTGGGGACGTCATCGGACA
This sequence comes from uncultured Bacteroidales bacterium, assembly GCA_944322605.1. Lineage (GTDB taxonomy): Bacteria > Bacteroidota > Bacteroidia > Bacteroidales > UBA932 > CALUPD01. The sequence goes on from CALUPD010000014.1 coordinate 31,818, forward strand.
GGGAATCGTTCCTTGCGGGCGA
>CALUPD010000015.1 GCA_944322605.1 uncultured Bacteroidales bacterium
ACCCACTTGCGTGACCTGTTCGACAAGACTAATTTCAATGATGTCAAAGATCTAAATGATCCCCTGATTCCGGGGCTTTTTGATTAATTGTTTAACTCGTCCCATTTTAACGGGACACTAATGATACGCAACACAAAATTAATTGGTCCTGGGGGAACTTCGGTTCCCCTTTTTCTTTTTTTTGTGTTGCGCCATTGCCCCAGGCTGTCTTACCCACCCCCTATGCCTCCCGGCCGAGAAGTGCAACAGTCAGCGGCCCGCGGGCCGCTGACTGTTGCACTTCGGTGTTGAATCTGCATAGAAATATGCGTCTGCGCGTTTTATGGATGATTCAATAAGCATTGTTTTAATGCATTCGTCTCTTATTTCTTTCGTGCGGCAAGCGAGAGTATTACCCCGAGGACTACCCCTAAAAGTGCTGCGCAAAGGACACGGCCCGACGGCGGAAGCAGGAATGTGACCGTGTGCGCGGGAAACCAGAACAGCGGGATAGTTTTCTTGAAAACGAAGCCCCATTGGATTTTCCAGTCTATGCGCGAGAAAAGATCGTTCATGCCCCAAGGCTTGATCAGCGACAGGGCGGAGCCTCCGCAGTCGGCTATATGCATGTCGCATATCTTGTGCAGGGTCATGAATACAGGAGCGAATATGGAGTTCATGGCCACGGAAACGCAGAAGGCTGTCAGTATTTTCTGCCAGCACATAGGCCCTGAGAGCAGGCTTCCGGCATTTTCGAGTCCCATGTATTCCAAGAAGGCCGGCACTCCGTTTGAAAAGATGATCATTGCCATGTTGATTCCCATGCCGAGTATGCCCCATACCGCCATTTTTGATATGAGGCCGAATCCCTTGTAGTAATAATTCCCTGACGAAATCCTTGCGCCGAGCATTTCGCCCATTGTGGACAGCACGGCGAATTTGATAAATGCGGCCGCCATTCCATGGGCCGAGTTGAATTTTTCGTATGCCTCGTAAAGAGGTTCGGATAGCGCGAAAGGCAGGAATATGGCCAGCACCGCGCAGATAAATGCAATGTCTTGTTTTTTCATGCCGCAAATATAGCATTATATGGGAAGTATGTCATAAGATCCTGTATCGGTAGTGTTTCAATCAGTGTGTGTCCGGGTTAAGTTCTCAAACCTTTTAATTTTGCAAATATATCAATTTATATATTGCCTCATCGCTAAGATCCTGTCTTCGGGCTAATCAGAATCCGTTTTGCCATAATCAGCAATTATTCAAACTCCATCATGTCGCCTCTGCCTGAGCTTCCGTGGAAGCCATCCGTTCATGCCTATGGTTCAAACTTTATCATGTCGCTTCTGCCGTGTTTATGAATTTGTTTGGAGTTGGTGAGGCTATTTCGTTCAAACTTCATCATGTACCTCTGCCGTCCTTAATAGAATTATCCGTCCACGGCTGATTTTATTAATTATCAGACTGTTAATAATATAGCGGAGCAGGGCGTGGAGAGATAGCCTGGAAAAATATGACCAATCCACGCTTGCTTCTTGCAGTATATTCATTATCAGTGCCATATAAAGATGATGCGTGGATGGATATTTCTGCTCTGCCCGGTTGGTTTTGTACGCACATTCCCAAGGGGCATTGTTCGTATCTATAGTTTGCTCAAAAGGATGGACTCCAAGGCTCGCGAATATGAGAAAACCGCAATGCATATCAGTACATTGCGGTTTTTCGAATCAAGCGTAACGAAGGAACTCGCTTTTCGAGCCGGCCTCGTTATGCTGTCAAGGCTGTCGCGCTTTTGGCCGGTCATGCTGCGGGATGCGCGGCGATGCCGTTATTTTGTTGCGTTTTCCAGTTTCTTCATTATAGAGAAGATGAAGAGGGCTGAAATGAGGCAGAGCGCGATAAGTATGCTCCAAAGCACCCACAAAGGAAGTCCTCCCCAAAGCATTCCGATTACCGATACGAGGTAGTTTCCGACTGCCGTAGCTCCGAACCAGCATCCCATCATCGCTCCCTTGTATTTAGGAGGGGCTACTTTCGATACGAAAGATATTCCCATAGGTGACAGGAAGAGTTCTGCGAATGTAAGTACCAGGTATGTCGAGATAAGGACGTTCGGAGTCACCCTTGTGAAGTCCGCTCCGTCTTTGAGGGCGTCAGGGGTAGGAAGTCCGAGCGAGCTGAATGCCATTATGCAGAAGCCCAAAGCCGCTATGAACATTCCGATTCCGATTTTCCTCGGTGCGGAAGGCTCTTTTCCTTTCTTTGCCAAAGCTCCGAATACGGCCATCGACACAGGTGTGAGGGCTACTACGAAGAACGGATTGAACTGCTGGAACATCTGCGGAAGGATGCTGAGCGTAGCCCCTTCTTCGAGGTTCATGTATTTATATCCGAGGATTCCCAATGAAAGGATTGTCAATACTCCTGCTGTAAGTTTTCCGCTGCTTTTCTTGGATTGGAATATGGCGAAAATAGAGTATACCGCGATAATTACCAAAAGCAGGTTGATGACGTTGAATTCAAGTATTGTGAACCCGGTAGCCGTCTGGGCAGTGTAGTCGCGGGCGAAGTACGTAAGGGTAAGCCCGTTCTGATGGAATGCCATCCAGAAGAATATTACGACTGCGAATACGAGGAGAAGAGCCGTGATTCTTGACTTGGTCTGAGCCGGAGTAAGTTCCACGACATTTTCCTTGTTTTCCGCCTGGAGCTGCTTGGCGTTTACGTCGGCATGCTTGAACGTGCTTCTGAAGCATGCGTAGATGAGCATGGAGATGATGAGCGAAACGCAGGCTACGGCGAATCCCCAATGATAGGAGCCTGAAAGCGTTTCTATGTAGTTGTGCGCAAATGCATTGAGCTGCGCAGGGTCTGTTACTCCCTGGCTTGCTGCAAGGTTGGTGAATTTGCTCAACGCTTCCGGTGTCATCGCGCTTGCGTTTTCGATGAACCTGTGGGCCAATGCCGGGATTTCCCCGTTGTAAGAGAACCCTTTAAGGCTCATGTAGTAGTCTGTGATCTTGGATGCGGCCGTAGGTGCGAAAAGCGCGCCTATGTTGATTGCCATGTAGAAGATAGAGAAAGCGGAGTCCCTCTTGTCGGCATACTTCGGATCGTCGTAGAGATTTCCTACCATTACCTGCAAATTGCCTTTGAACAAGCCTGTTCCGAGCGCGATAAGGAACAGTGCCAATACCATCAGCATGATTGCGCCGGTACTTTGTCCGGTCGGAATCGCAAGGCAGGCATAGCCGAGGAACATGACGATGATTCCGGTCGTTACCATTTTGCCGTAGCCGAACTTGTCAGCGAGCCATCCTCCGAGCATCGGGAGGAAGTATACGGCAGCAAGGAATCCTGCATAGATATTCGATGTGATTCCTTCCGAGAATCCGAATTTCGCCTGTAGGAAGAGCGTGAATATCGCGAGCATCGTGTAGTACCCGAATCGTTCGCCGGTATTCGCCAACGCCAATGCGTACAGGCCTTTAGGTTGATTGTTGAACATAGTGATTAGTTTTATTAATTAAAAAATTATATTCTAAATGGAAGCAAAGATATAAAAATTATAAAATTTCCCTATTTTTGTTTTATAGTTTATAGGATATGAAAAGAATATTATACTGTCTGATATATGTCCCTTTTTATCTTTTTTCCCTTCTGCCTTTGAGGCTGCATTATTGCATATCGTCATTCATTTCTTTTGTTTTAAGCAAGATATTCCATTACAGGTACGGAGTCGTTAACATTAACATAGCGAGGTCTTTCCCCGATTTGAAATACAAGGCCGTGAAAGACATAGCCTCCGGATTTTACGAATATATGTCGGATGTCATGGTCGAGGCTTTGTGGGCTTATACGGCTTCTCCTGAAAAAATCACGAGGCTTCAGAAGGTGTCCAATCCCGAGGTGCTTAGCGAAATAGTGGCCGCTCATGGCAAGGCCATAGTGGTGATGGCGCATAAAGGCAACTGGGAGCTTATCGGCGGGCTTGCCGGCAATCCTGATACGAGGCCTGCATCTCATTACGGGAATACGGATTTCGTCATCGCTTATAGGAAATTGGCCAATCCTGTGATGGACAGGCTTATGTACACGATCCGCCATGCCGGGTTCAAGAAATTCCGCAACGGAGGCGATATAGTCGAATCTGCGGAGCTTTTCAGGTACATGGTCAGGAACAGGGACAAGAACAAGATATATTTCATGATAGCGGACCAGTCCTCTTCAAGGTCGAAGCTGATAGCGGATTTCCTGCATCAGAAGACATGCGTTTTCAACGGCCCTGAATATTTGGCGACCAAGATGGACATCCCGGTGGTGTATCTCAGCAGTTCGAGAAGCAGGAGAGGGGAGTATGTCGTTGAATACAAGGTTATAGCCGAGAGGCCTGCGGAAACGGCAAGGGGCGAAATAACCGCGAAGTATATGAAAATGCTCGAAGAAGATATAAAATCAGAGCCGTACAGCTGGCTTTGGAGCCATAAGAGATGGAAGAAGAAGATAAAAGACGGGGACGAGGGTTTGATATTCATTTGATTTTTCCTATCTTTGGTAAGATTATCCGACCGGCTGCGGCCATTGCGCCGTAATGGCGGAAATTGAAGAACATTAACGGATGGATTATGGAACATGTTAAAAAATACGCTGTCTTGGCATTTGCCGCTTTATTGTCGTCTACGTATGTTTCGGCCCGCGAGCCTGAATCGCAGCTCGTCCCTGACGGGCATGTCGTGTATTCGCTTCCGGCTACGGTTTTGAGAGTCGAAGCGCAGGCCGAATCGGAGTCGTTTGTTGCAGGCCCGTATGCGGAATACGCGAAAAAATATCTCGGGGTCGAGGCCCGTCGCAATGATGCCTTGACATACAGGCTTGTAAAGGTGAGCGTTACTCCTTATGTCGAAGCGGACCCGTCGGCGCGTTTCGTGGTCAGGCCCGGGACTGCGGACAACGTGTCGGATATTCTGAATATGACGGCGCAAGGCCTTGTCAGTGTCATGGACGGAACCGGAGCTGACAAGGACGTATGGAAATATTCCGGCCTTGCGGATTCGGAAAAGATGCTCAGGGCCGGAGCGACATCGAACCTTTCCGAGCGGACCACGACATTGTACACTACGGTCCGTACTGCGGACGGCATATCCAAAGTCCCTGTGAAGCAAAGCCAGGTCGTCGAGAAAAGCGTCGAGAAGAAGGCCTCCGAGACTGCATCTCTTATTTTCATGTTGAGGCAGAAGAGGATAGACATAATTACGGGGAATACGGACGCGATATTCGACGGCGAGGCCATGGGCGCGGTGCTGTCTGAAATTTCCCGTCTTGAAAACGAGTATCTCGAACTTTTCTTCGGCAGGAGCGTTGTCGATACGCAAAGGGTCGTATTCGATGTGATTCCGTCATCGTCGCCCGAGAAGCAGAATATAATCGCGTTCAGGTTCTCGGCTTTGAACGGGATTCTGCCAGTGTCGGATATTTCCGGAAGCCCTGTGGTAATGGAGCTTTCGGTCATGGAGGATGCCGGTTTGCAGGAAGAAGCTAAGGGCAAGGCTCCTAAAAACGCGCAGTTCCTGAAATACAGGATTCCTGCTGATGTGTCAGTCCGCCTTTTGAACGGGACGGAACAGCTGATGACGTTCAGGGTGCCTGTGTACCAAATGGGAAGGACGGTATCGATTCCGCTTTATCCTCAGTTGTAGCCCTGCGCGGAGGTCGATGCAATGCGGTTGCAAAATGCGGTTTTTTGCGGCGAACTGCCGTCGAGGGCCTGATACTTGCAATCGGAAACAATAAATGATATAAGCTAACCGGCAAGCCGGGAGCAACGAAAGGCTTGCGTGCGAAGCGGAAATGACCCGCAAAAAGCACCTGCGAGGCTTCCATGTCTCGATGTTCAAATGCGCAGCGGTTATTGCCGCGAGCGAGAACAAGCGGCAACAAAGCAAGGGCAGGGCCGCAAGCCCGCTTGGAAGCTCTGCCGAGGCATAGCGGTTATTAGTGTAGATAAAATCTAAAAATAATAGATAATATGTTGATCAAAGATTTGAATCCAAAGAACGTATGGGCTAATTTCTATAGCCTTACGCAAATTCCAAGACCTTCGAAAAAGGAAGGCAAAGCCGTTGAATTCATGTACGAGTTCGGAAAGAAGCTCGGACTTGAGACCATAAAGGACGAAGTCGGCAATATAATAATCCGCAAACCGGCAACTCCGGGAATGGAAAACAGGAAAGGCATAATATTGCAGGGCCATCTCGACATGGTTCCTCAAAAAAATGCGGACAAGGTCCATGATTTCGAAAAAGATCCAATCGAGCCGAGGATTGTAGGCGAATGGGTGTATGCGACAGGCACTACGCTCGGCGCGGATAACGGAATGGGCGTGGCTGTGGCCATGTCGATTCTCGAAGACAAGAATCTCAAGCACGGGCCTATAGAAGCCTTGTTCACTATCGATGAAGAAACGGGAATGACAGGCGCACGCGCCCTTAAGCCGGGCTTGTTGAAAGGCGACATCCTTATAAATCTTGACTCGGAAACCGAAGGGGAATTGTACGTCGGATGCGCCGGAGGACTGGATGCTACTGCTACTCTTGCATACAAGGAAGAAAAAGTTCCTGCCGGAATGAAACCGTTCAGGATTGCGGTCACTGGTTTGAAAGGAGGCCATTCGGGAATGGACATAATCCTTTACAGGGCTAATGCGAACAAGGTGATCGTGAGGGTTCTTCTTCCTATGATCAAGGAAATGGGGGCGAGGATAGCTTCCATCGAAGGCGGCAGCCTGAGGAATGCCATACCTCGCGAGGCTTTCGCCAATGTTGTGATTCCTGAGGACAATGTAGCGGCAGCCGAGGCTTTGGTCGCTAAAGTATGCGAAGAGGTCCGTTCGGAATATTCCCATACCGATCCGGATGCCAAAGTCGAATTGCTGCCTGCCGAAATGCCGGGTTCTGTAATCGACGCGGATTCTGCAAGGAAGATGGTGCTTGCGGCGTATGCTTGTCCTGACGGGGTGGCAAGGATGAGCGATTCAATGCCTGGAATGGTTGAAACGTCCAATAACATGGCAATTTTCAAATCGGAAGGCGGCAAGCTCGTCGTTCAGACTCTGCTTAGGAGCTCGGTGGATTCGGCAAAAGAAACCCTTGCGTCTTCATTGTCTTCCGTATTCGAGCTTGCAGGCGCGGATGTCGTTCTTGAAGGCGGTTATCCTGGATGGAATCCTGACATGGATTCGGCGATATTGAAAAAAATGAAAGAAGTGTATAACAGGCTTTATGGAAAGGAACCAGAAGTGAAAGCCATCCATGCAGGCCTTGAATGCGGTATTCTCGGAGGCGCATATCCTAATTGGGACATGGTTTCCTGCGGTCCTACGATCGAAGCTCCGCATTCTCCTGACGAAAGGGTGAATATCGCAAGCGTTGAGAAAATGTGGAATTTCGTTCTCGAAGTCATCAAGGACGCTCCTCTTAAATAAAGGCGCGATTCCGCAATAATAAAATCCGGCCTTGGCAGCAATTGCCAGGACCGGATTTTCGTAAATGATTGTCCGCCCGCTGGACATGCATGGTTTGAATATCATGGACGGTGAATCTTTTCCGGACATCAGGCGAGGGCTTCTTCCGTTTACGGGAGTGCAGTCACTGATGAAAGTGAGTTTGTGGCTGACGGAGTTCACGAGGGCTTCTCCCCTTTACGGGAGTGCGGCCCGTTCACGGGACGGCGGGCTTCCATGGCTTGCGCTTGTTTTCCGGATGATCGTATTGCAGGCATGTACGCAAATAATTTGCAATTACGGGATATTTATTTATCTTTGCAGTCCATTTTAGGACAATAGTCTATTTATTAACTAATTATAATTTATAAACAAATGCAAAAACAGTACGAAACCGTTTTCATTGCAACTCCCGTTTTATCTGAGGCTCAGATGAAGGAAGCGGTAGGAAAGTACGTCGATTTCATTAAATCCGAAGGCGGGGAAATCGTGTACGAGCAGGATTGGGGTCTTAGGAAATTGGCTTACCCTATCCAGAAAAAGACGACCGGATTCTATTATCTTATAGAATTCAAGGCAGAACCGCAATTTATTGCGAAGTTGGAAACCCAGTATCGCCGTGATGAAAGGATTATCAGGTTCCTTACATTCGCGATGGACAAGCATGCTATAGCATATGCTGAAAAAAGACGTGCTAATTTAGAGAACAAATAATCAAGGAGGTTTTGCTATGTCACAGAACAATAATGAAATACGTTATTTGAATCCTCCTACGGTGGAAGTGAGGAAGAAAAAATATTGCCGTTTCAAGAGAGCGGGAATCAAATATGTGGATTACAAGGATGCGGAATTCCTTAAGAAGTTCCTCAACGAGCAGGGAAAAATACTTCCTCGCCGTCTTACCGGTACTTCTTTGAAATTCCAGAAGAAAGTGGCTCAGGCTGTAAAGCGTGCAAGGCATTTGGCCCTGCTGCCATATGTAACGGATTTATTGAAATAAGGAGGAGCGCGATATGGAAATTATTCTTAAACAGGATGTGGCTAATTTGGGCCATAAAGACGACATAGTCGTAGTTCGTAACGGTTATGCAAACAATTTCCTGATTCCTAAGGGATACGCCATAGCTGCAACTCCTTCTGCAAAGAAGGTTCATGCTGAAAACATGAAGCAGAGGATGCATAAGGAAGCTAAGCTCCGTGAAGAAGCACAGGCTCTTGCAGGCAAACTCGAAGGCCTTATGGTTCAATTGGCAACCAAAGTTAGCTCGACAGGCAAAATTTTCGGTTCAGTGAACAATATCCAGGTTGCAGAAGCTTTGACCGCAAAAGGATTTGAAATCGATCGCAGGAATATTACGATAATCGGCGAAGACAAGATTCAGGAAGTGGGAGTTTACGAAGCAGTAGTGAAATGCTACAAGGATATCAAGGCTACAATTAAAATTGAAGTAGTGGCTGAAGAAAACTAATTTCTTCGACTCTATAAAATAAAAAACAGTCCCTGTTGCAATCGTTGCAGCGGGGACTGTCTTTATCTATAATGTATTATTGGTCGAAAGATCTATGCAGCGACAGGCTCTTTTTATCTATAATGCATTATTGGCCATAAAACGAATACAGGCCGTGCAAGTCCGGACGGATGTCGGCCTGTCTCCTCGTCAACAGTAGGAATCCCATGCTGTGGATGAATCCCATGCGCCGCAGGCGCGGGCAGAAGTTGCAGGCACGTGCATTTACGGATCGACGAGGACTGCCGCGACCCGGCAACGCTCGACAAGGCAGAAGCGCGGGCACGGCATTTGCGGATTCTGTATTTTGGCTGATTTTATTTATATAGATGGTATTTTGACGACATTTCCCTGAATTGCGCGGCGTCTTTGTACCAGTATTCCTTTATGTCCTCGAATCTCAGGTTCTTGAAGAATGTTTCACGGATATAGGATGTGCCGAGTATTTTGTCGTACATTGCGAATCTTTTTTCATCTGCTACTTTGTCAAGCATATGTTCGGGATAAAGTGCGGCAAGGACTTGTGCCGCATAGAATTGCGGCTCTGTCAGTTTCGCCGCTGCCATGTCTGTTATGAAAAGTTCGGCCCCGCCAAGGCTTTTCCCTTTGCCCATTCCGTAAAACGGGGTTATCTGCACGGGCCTGAAGTGCCATCCCGGAAGATTAAGGTCGTTCATCGCATTCGCGAATTCCTCGGCGTCTATCCATTCCGCTGCGAACATCTTGAAAGGCAGGGTATATCCTACGCCGATGGATATGTATCCCAATTCTCCGAGTATGCCTGTTGCCGGGTAATAGCATGCTGTTTCGTCATTAGGTATGTGAGGAGACGGAAGTATCCATGGCAATCCTGTGTCCGAGTATGTCATTTCCCGTTTCCATCCTTCCATCGGGATTACGGTGAGCTTGCATTTCTTGCCTGTCATCCCTTCTTCATTTATCATCATTGCGAGTTCTCCGCATGTCAGCCCGTAGATATACGGTATCTTGTACATGCCGACGAATGAAAGCCGTCCGTCTTCCGGAACGCTTCCTTCTATTTTGATTCCTCCCAAGGGGTTTGGCCGGTCCAGCACTATTACTTCTATGAAGTTTTCTCCTGCGGCTTCCATGACGAGCCCGAGCGTGCTTATGAATGTGTATGAGCGGCATCCTATGTCTTGTATGTCATAGACTATGGCGTCTATGCCTTCAAGCATTTCAGGGGTAGGCTTTCTTGTGCTTCCGTAGAGCGAATATACCGGGAGGCCTGTCTTTTCGTCCGTCATGTTGCCGACTTTTCCGCCGGCATGCACGTCTCCCCTCACTCCATGTTCAGGGCCGAACAGTGCTGCCAGTTCGACTCCTTCTGCATTGTAAAGTATATCGATGGTCGATTCGAGATTGCTGTCGGTTCCTGTCGGATTTGTGACAAGGCCTATTCTTTTCCCTTGCAGCAGATCGAAGTTGCGGTCGCGCAGCACTTCTATTCCCGGTTTGACCTGTTGGGCGCAAAGCGGGCCAAGCGTGCACAAGACATATATGATTAATGCGTATGTGTGTTTCATATTTTCTTTTTGCCATGAACTCCGTTATTTCCGCCGAAATGTTTTTACGGAGCGGTCAGGCCATGAATCGAATTTCGAATTCATGCCTTGCAGTTAAAGAGGACGACTCAAAAGGAGGAATTTCAAGGCTATCGAAGATGAGAAAACCGCAGTGTACTGTCGTACATGAGGATTTTTCGATTCAAGCGTAACGAAGAAAGTACCCTTTTGAGTCGTTCTCTGGATTTCATTAGTTTTGCCTGTTTCCTCCTTATTCTTTTTCGGAAACTTCCGGCCTCATTACCAGTTCGAGATAATTGCCCTGTGAAACAACGTTTTTCGTAAATTCACGTATCTTGTCGGATGTCAGCCCGTTGACTATGTCGAGATAGCCGTCGTGGGTGTTTATCCCTTCTTCGTAATAGTTTATAAGGGTATTCATCCAGTACGTGTTACGTATGCTGTTTTCGGAGTAGACCTTGTTGAAATTTTCTTTTATTTTGGTCATGTAGTCATCGGACAATCCGTTTTCCGCTATGCCCGTGATTCCTGTTTCAACAAGTTCTATCAGCTTGTCGGCTTTTTCGTCCTGCGTATCGAAGTTTATCATGAGGACCATTCTTTCCGACGGAATGTTCGCCAGCATTGACTGTACCCCGACTCCGTAAGATCCGCCTTCTTCTTCCCTTATCGTTTTGGTATATGTCATGTCGAGCGCGTATGCCAGCGCGTCTCCGAGAATCATGTTTTCGGCAGTGTACGGCATTTCTGGCGCATATACGCTGACTACGGTTGTCTTAGGCATTTCCATAGGAGTCCTGAAGTCCATGATTTTTTCGCCTCTTCTTATTTCTTCATTCCTGTCCATGTATTTTACAGGTTTCTTTCCTGCAGGAAGCGATGCTACGTATTTTGCGACCATGTTCTTGATTTCGTCTTTGCTTGCATCGCCGATTATGTAAAGCCTGCCGCCCTTGAAATTGGAGAAAGCCTTGGCGTATGATTCTTCTATGTCTTCAAGTTTCACCTTGTCAATCATCTCTGCCGTAAGGACATATTTCCTTGGGGTGTCGTACAGCAGGGAAGTAAGTTCCTTGGAAAGCACGAATGTCGGCTGGCTTTCCATGTTTGCCATCAGGGCCTTAAGTTGGGCCATGGTAGTCTGGAATGCGGCCTGGTCGAATCTCGGTTGCATGATTCTCAGCCACATGAGCTGGAATATAGTTTCGATGTCCTTGTTCGATCCTCCGCAATTGATGACGCTTCTTGACGAGGATATGTTAGGATTCACGCTTATGGTTTTTCCCGTGAGTATCTTGTCCAGTTCCGTTGCCGAGAAATCCGCGACCCCGCTCATCATGGTATAATAGGTGAAAATCGTTTCGTCCGCGCCGAGCAGTTTGTCGTCGTCGATGAGCGATTTTCCTCCATCGAGAATCAGGTTCATGCTTATGCGGCCTTTGTTGAGGTCGGAATATTTATAGATGACTTCCATTCCGTTGGACAAGGTCCATATCGTGCTTCCGAATTCTCCTTCTTTTTCCTTTTTGATTTTCCCCGGCTTCACTGATTTCTCATCCATCAGCTTTTCGGCTACTGCCGTTTGCGCCGGAGCTTCTATTTCGGCATTTTCTACGGATGCGAGGATTTCGAGTATTTCGCTTTCGGCAGGGTTGGTTATTCCTTCTTTTTCAGGTGCCCTTACGATAACTACTATATTGTCCTGTGTAAGGAGTTCCGGGATTGAAGCATTGACTTCTTCGAGAGTTATCACGTCTGCCCAGCGTTTTACGGCGTCAAGCATGTCCGCCGGTTCCATGTACGGTTCGCCATGCAGGAAATTTCCGATGTATTCCTGTACGAATTCGGCATTCTGCCTTGAATCCGCGCGGTCGGCTGCATTTTCATACGATTTCAGCAAATTCGTTTTTGCGCGTGAGAATTCGTCTTCTGTGAATCCGTACCTTTTTGCTTTTTCAAGTTCGGTCATCAACGCTTCGAACGCGGGCGCTAATTCCCCGTCATTGTTGATCGCGAATGCCGTGAATGCGTCGCAGGTATATGCCAAAGGATAATAAGACGATACCGCTCCGAGGAAAGGAGGGTTCGGCTGCATCGACAGGTCGTTGAACCTTTCATCGAGCACGGATGTGATGTAGTATGTAATCAGGTCCTGGATCAGTGAAAGTTCGTATTTGTTGTATTCGTCCGGCATAGGTTCCGTCTTGTAGATGATCTGGACCATTGAATTTGCGGCTTCATGGTCTGTTATGATGCCTACGATAGGTTCTGCATTGCCTGGGATTGCGTGTTTTATTTTCGGTTGCGGGTTTTCAGGCATCCTTATGTCGGAAAACCTTGTTTTTATCTTGTTTTCAATCTCGTCCGGATCGATGTCTCCTACGACTATGATTGCTTGGAGGTCAGGCCTGTACCATGTCGCATAAAAATCCCTGAGGTCGTTCGGGTCGAATGTTTCGAGTTCTTCGATCGTTCCTATGATATTGGTGGTGGCGTATTTGGAATCCTTGTAGATGTATTTGTTCGCTTCTTCCATCATTCTTCTCGAAGCGTTCATGCCTTGCCTGAGCTCTTCGATGATTACCGGGCGTTCGTTGTTTATTTCTTCGTCCTTGTTTTCTATCGCGCATGACCAGTCGTGCAGTATCATAAGGCAAGTGTCTATCACTCCTTCCCTTTCGACAGGTATGTTATTGAGCATGTAGCTTGTGAATTCGACTCCTGTCATGGCGTTTATGTTTTCGCCGAATTTCGCGCCTATGCTTTCAAGGTAAGTGAACATTTCCTTTCCGGGAAGGCTTTTGATGCCGTTGAATGCCATATGTTCAAGGAAATGAGCCAGCCCGTTCTGCCTTTCGTTTTCTTCGATTGCGCCTACGTTGGTGCAAATGTAGAATTCCGCTCTTTTTTCAGGTTTTGTGTTGTGTTTGATGTAGTAAGTCAGGCCGTTGTCCAGTACGCCCTTCCTTACTGTCGTGTCAATCTTCAGTTCCGCCTGAGGGTTGACCTGCCCGTAAACAGGCAGTGCCAGCAATGTCAGCAATAGCGCAAGTGCCGGCAAGAATGTGATTTTTTTCATATCGCTTGTTATTATTAATGTCTTTAGGATTCAAATTTATCGTTTTTTTCGGAATAATTGTCCGGATGCGCTATGTTTTGTATAGCCATGCCTATTATTTATTTGCCGCTGATACGCCGCATATGCTGTCGCGCCTGAGGCATAACAAATAAATTTGTTCTGCTCTCGGCTTCTGCGCAATTTGCCCCTGCGGGCCGCATATGCTGTCGCGCCCCGGCATAACAAATAAATTTGCTCTGCTCTCGGCTTCTGCGCAATTTGACCCTGCGGGCCACATATGCTGTCGCGCCCCGGCATAACAAATAAATTTGCTCTGCTCTCGGCTTCTGCGTAATTTGACCCTGCGGGCCACATATACTGCTGCGCCTCGGCATAGCAAATAAATTTGTTCTGCTCTCGGCTTCTGCGTAATTTGACCCTGCGGGCCACATATACTGCTGCGCCTTGGCAGAACAAATAAATTTGCTCTGCTCTCGGCTTCTGCGTATATTTGCAATATGGTTATAGATTTTAGGATATTAGTATTTAAAACAGTAGCCCAGAAGGGCAGTTTTACAAAGGCGGCGGAAGAGCTGTCGATTTCACAGCCTGCGGTAAGCAAGCATATTTACGAACTCGAACATCAGCTGGGCGGTCCTCTGTTTTTGCGCGAGGTGGGCAAGATACGGCTTACGGAAAGAGGAGAGAAGATGCTGGAGTATTCCAAGAGGATACTGTACTTGTATAAATGCATAAACGAGGAATTCCAGCAGGATGAAAGCAGGTTTTCCGGAAGCCTCTCGATTGGCGCGAGCACTACCATTTCCCAGTATGTGCTTCCTGAGATAGTCGCTTGTTTCAGGAACGAGCATCCTGAGATAAAAATAGTCATAAAGACGGGGAACAGCGAGCAGATCGAGTCGATGCTTATGTATGAAGAAGTCGAGTTCGGCCTTATCGAAGGGCGCGGGACAAGGGCCGGCATACATTACGAGCATTTCGCTGACGACGAGATCGTGCTTGTGTGCGCGGACAATGAATCGCATAAGAACGTGACCGAAATCAAGTATTCTGAAATAACCAATCTTCCTTTGGTGATACGGGAATACGGTTCAGGCACTCTTGATGTGATAGAACACGAGCTTGAAAAGAGGAAGATAAGCATGAAGGATCTCCATGTCGAGATTCAGCTCGGAAGTTCGGAGAGCATAAAGAGGTATCTTTATAATTCGGATGCCTATGCAATGCTTTCCATAGCTGCCGTCAGCAGCGAATTGAAAGAGCATAAGCTTAAAGTCGTGGAAATTTCGGATATGAGCATAGACAGGGAGTTCAGGTTCATAACCAAGCACGGCGACAACAGCAAAATTGCAGAATTGTTCAAGCAGTTCTGCCTAAGGTACCATAATAGAAAATAACTGCGGCGGATGCCTGCAACAATCGCGCGGCTGTCGGGATTTCTGTAAATCAGCGGCTGCGCCTATTGCGCGAAGCGGAAATGATAGCCGGGGCGGCTGGAAGAATGAGATTGCGGCCGCTTTGCTTCATGCGCATAGATAGCCGGTTCAAAAGCATGTCGTGATGAGGAAATACATTGTTTTTAACCTGATTTTTTTTGCGTGCCTTTTGGCGTCTTGCTCGGAATACAGATTGGAGCCTGACGGCAAAACGGTCAGCGAGGACAGGGCTGTTCCTGCCAACTTTACCGGAATCTGCGCAAGCAGCGGGGTATATGTCAATATAACCGATGCGGACCTTAACGGAATAACGGTCGAAAGCGATTCCAACGTGCTTCCTTATGTTGAAACCTATGTGCAGGACGGTGTCCTGTATATTGAAACCGGAAATATGAAATTCTCGAAAAAGCCGATAATAAACGTTTATGTGTCGTTTGTGTCCATAAACAGCATTTCGGCTTATGACGGTTCTTTCATCGAGATGGAAAGCCTTTTGGACATATCGGATTCCGATTTCAGCATCCGCTTGGAGGACGGGAGCAGGCTTGATGTGATTTACGGGTCGATTAATTGCCGGAATCTTGAGGCTGTCCTTGACGGAGGCTCTTCTCTTTCCGTCTTGGGAGATTGCTCGTCCTATTCGGTTTCGGCAAGGGACGGCAGCAGCGCGACAGGATTCAATATGGTTTGTTCTACCCTCGATGCCGAAGTGACGGACGGAAGCGTTTTGAATGTTTCATGCACAGGCACGTTCGATTTGATTGCGACAAATAGAAGCAAGGTTGAAATCAAAGGAGGCGGCACTCCGTCCAGCATGGACATTTCAGGAGCTGCCGATGTGAAATTCGGCAAGCGTTAAAATGGGAAGACGTAACTTTAGAAAAAAAATAAGCATCGCGGTTTCGGCTTTCACGGCAGTTTTCATATCCGTAATGATTCTTGCCTCAAGTTCGGAGCTTAGCGGCGATTCCGACAACAGCGGCAGCCAGGATATTTACGAGGAAGAATTGCCTACCCCGATAAACAAATTGCTTAGCAATCAGATTTCCAATTTGGAAGAAACTGAAAAATTGGACAGGCAAATCGAGAAATTCCTTAAAAGATGGGAAATAAAAGGGGCTTCTTTTGCCGTAATGAAAGATGAAAAGCTCATATATGCCAAGGGATACGGCTGGGCGGACGAGGAAAAAGGCGAAAGGATGGAAGTAAGCCATATATTGAGGATTGCTTCTGTTTCCAAACTTATTACAGCCGCAGGCATAATGAAGTTGTGCGAGGATTCAAAACTGAGCTTGGACGACAAGGTCTTCGGACCGTCAGGCATCCTGAACGATTCCTGTTTTCAGAACATACGCGACAAGCGGATGCTTAAAATAACCGTGGAGCAGCTTTTGAGGCACAAGGCCGGATTTACTCTTCATAGGGGCGACCCGTTGTTTTCCGTGGCCACATTGATGAAATGGGAAAAATGGGATGTGCCTCCGGACACGGACAGGATGATAGAATATGTATTGTCGGAACGTCTCGGGTATAATCCCGGTTCGGGAACGAGGTATTCCAATGTCGGGTATCTCATTTTGTCCAAGATAATAGAGAAGGCGAGCGGCATGGGCTATGAGGAATATATCCAAAAGAACATCCTTCATCCTGCCGGCTGTTATGATTTCCATATCGCCAAGAATTATTATCAGGAAAAATACGGCAACGAGGTGCGGTATTACGAGCCTTCCAATGAGCCTCTTGTGGAGCATTTCGACGGAAGCGGCAGGATGGTCAGGCGTTGTTACGGGGGAAATAATATCGAAGCCCTTCTCGGTGCGGGCGCGTGGGTCGCTTCTCCTACCGAGCTGTTGAAGTTCGTGGCGGCGATAGACGGCAGGCCCGGAGTCCAGGACATACTTTCCGCAGAAAGCATAAGCGTCATGACCAAATCGGGCGCATCCATGCTTCCGATAGGCTGGTCGAAAACCAACAGGTCATATTGGTCGCGTACCGGCTCCCTTTCGGGCAGCAGCGCGATAATAAAATATCAGGAAGACGGGCTTGCATGGGTTTTCATAACCAATACAAGTTCGTGGAAAGGCTCGAAATTCCCGAATTATATAGATTATATGGTGAGGAATGCGTCGAGCAAGATAAAGGAATGGCCGGATAAGGACTTGTTCAACGTCGGTTAACCGGCCTTTTGAATGTCAAGCGCAGCGGCTCTTGTTCTTTATTGCTGTTCGAGCTTGAACCTTACTCTCCATTTTCCGTTCTCATAGCTGTGGCTGATGATTTTGAACCGTCCTATTTCCGAAGTATTATCCACATGGGCCCCGATGCAGGCGCAGGCGTCATAGTCGCCTATCCTTACGATTCTAAGCGTGTCCGAAACATTTTCCGGCAATTTTCTAAGGTCTGCTATTTTCGATGCTTCTGAAACCGGCATGTATTCTGCCGTGACATCGAGTCCCGATTCGATTATTTCATTGACTTTGCGTTCTATTTCCGCGACCTGTTCCTGTGTCGGTTCCTTGTCGAGGTCGTAGTCGCATTTGGATTTTTTCTTTTCTATATGGGCGTTCATAGAGCGCGGGCATCCGAACATCCTTACCATTGTCTGGTTCAGAATGTGTTCTGCCGTATGCATCGGCGGGTATTCCTGTTTATTGTGCTCGTTGAGCTGTAATTCCTGTTCCATGTAATGTGCGAGTTTATGGTTGTCTGCAAAATAGCCCTTGAATGCATGCGTGCCGCCAGGTCTTCGCAAGCGGATGGAATCCGTGCCGCTGGCGTGGAAGGGAACTGCCGTTCGAGCTTTCACGGCCTGCATTCGGATTTTGGGGCAATGATGCGTATTGACATAGTGGATTTATAATCATTAGTGTTTTTGGCAGGCCGGGAATTTAAAATTCAAGGCGGCAGCAGTCCGCTTCCGTAAACCGCTGCGCCTTGATGCCTGTAGCAAGCATATTTTGCGCATGCCTGCCGGTTCTTCCGTCCTGTCCTTTATTTTGCAAACAGGCTTATGATGTTGAGTATTACTTCCGACGCTTTTTCCATGCTTTCTACCGGAACGTATTCGTATTTTCCGTGAAAATTATGTCCTCCTGCGAATATGTTCGGGCATGGAAGATTCATGAATGAAAGCCTTGCGCCGTCCGTGCCTCCCCTTATAGGTTTCACATTCGGCTTCACTCCTGCCATTTCCATTGCCTGCTTGGCCTTTTCTACTATGTGGTAATGAGGCTCGACTTCCTTCTTCATATTGTAATACTGGTCGGTCAGGTCAAGCCTTGCGCAATTCTGCCCGTATTTGAAATTTATGAATTCAACGCATTTGCGTAGCATGTCCTTTTTCCTTTCGAACTTTTCGAAGTCATGGTCTCGTATTATGTATTGAATGTCCGTTTCTTCGACAGTCCCGTTGAAATGGGTTATATGGAAGAATCCTTCGTAGTCGCAAGTGAATTCAGGCCTCTGGTTTATCGGGAGCATGTCATTCAATTCAGAGGCTATGATGATGGAATTCAGCATTTTCTCTTTTGCATATCCCGGATGTATGTTTGAGCCCTGTATATGTATTTTCGCGGCTGCGGCATTGAAATTCTCGTATTCGAGTTCTCCTATTTCGCCGCCGTCCATCGTATAGGCATATTTGGCTCCGAATCTGGCAACATCGAATTTGTCTACCCCGCGTCCGATTTCTTCGTCAGGGGTGAATCCTATTTTTAT
This sequence comes from uncultured Bacteroidales bacterium, assembly GCA_944322605.1. Taxonomy (GTDB): domain Bacteria; phylum Bacteroidota; class Bacteroidia; order Bacteroidales; family UBA932; genus CALUPD01. Next base: position 18,762 of record CALUPD010000015.1, read on the forward strand.
TTCTCCGTGCTTGAATTCCGGATGTTCCATTATGTACCCGACAGCGTTCATGATTTCTGCTACGCCGGCCTTATCGTCTGCGCCGAGCAATGTCGTTCCGTCGGTAGTGATAAGGGTCTGTCCCTTGTATTGCTCCATTTCAGGAAAATCGTTTACTGAAAGCACGATTCCTTTTTCTTCATTGAGGACAATGTCTTTGCCATCGTAATTTTCTATTATTTTCGGATGGATCCTGGCCCCGCTTGCATCCGGAGAAGTGTCTACATGGGCTATGAAGCCTATTGCCGGCGCGTCGATTTCCGTATTTGACGGTATCGACGCCATTACGTACCCGAACTTGTCCAGTTCGGCATTCTCTATCCCCATGGCTTTAAGTTCCTTGACAAGCAGTTCGGAAAGTGCAAGCTGCTTGTTGGTGCTTGGCTGGCTCATCGAGTTCGGATCGGAAGCGGTATCGATGGCCACATATCTTAAAAATCTGTCTATTAATTTTTCCATGCTTTAATTAATGTATTAAGTTATAATATCGAGTTTATTTCTTGTCTGTTCTGAGCGATGCGTAGATCAGGTAGCTTATAAGTCCTACATATGCAACGACGGTTAATATTTCAGCTCCTGTCGATCCGGCCCATGCCGATTGGTATACATCTATTTCCGCGAATTTCAGGATTGCGCTGACGACTCCCATTAGGGCTCCGCCTGCTATGAATCCGGAAGCAATCAATGTGCCTTTTTCTCCCCTTGCCGCGTTGGTCTCCGCATTTTTGCTTCTGCTTTGGATATACCATCCGACGATGCCGCCTATCAATAAAGGAATATTCAATTGCAGCGGGATGAACATTCCCAAAGAAAACGGAAGAGCAGGCACTTTGCACAAAGTCAGGATTATGGCAAGAGCTCCGCCTATTCCGTACATTATCCATGGAGCAGACCCGCCTGACATCAGCGGTTCTATTACGGCAGCCATTGCGTTAGCCTGCGGAGCGACGAGTGCGTTTTCTCCTGTAAACCCGTAGGTCTTGTTCAATATCATCATGACACCGCCAACCGTAGCTGCCGCAACGAGGGTCCCGAGGAATTTCCAGCTTTGCTGGCTCTTAGGCGTAGAACCGAGCCAATAACCTATTTTCAAGTCGGTTATGAATGCTCCTGATACGGAAAGGGCCGTACATACGACTCCTCCTATTATAAGAGCTGCCGTCATTCCGGCTACTCCTTTCAGGCCGCAGGCGACGAGGATGAGGGATGCAAGGATAAGAGTCATGAGCGTCATGCCGCTTACCGGATTGGATCCTACGATAGCGATGGCGTTTGCCGCTACGGTCGTAAACAGGAATGCGATAACGGCAACGACCAGCAATGCCACGATTGCGTGGGCGAGATTATCGACTACTCCGAAATAAAAGAATATGAATATAGCAATGAGGGCGAGAATCGAACCTATCGCGATGACTTTCATAGGAAGGTCGCGCTGGGTCCTTATGGCCTGTTCCTTTGAGCCTGAGGATTTCCCTTTCAGCTCTTTTGCCGCAAGCCCTACCGCAGATTTTATGATTTTGGAGGATTTGATTATCCCGATTGCTCCTGCGACCGCTATGCCTCCTATGCCTATGTGCCTTGCATAGGTCGTGAATATCTCTTCAGGGCTCATTGCCCCTACAGCCGTAGTCAGGCCCGAGTTCATAAGGTCCAGGACGTTGTCTCCGATTATCAATGACAGAAGCGGAATTATGATGAACCATACAAGGAAAGAACCGCAACATATTATGAAAGCGTATTTAAGTCCTATTATATATCCGAGACCGAGCAGGGCCGCGCTTGTATTGACGTTGAAAATGAGCTTGGCTTTGTCCGCTATTGTTTCTCCTATGGCTAACGCCCTCGATGTTATGTGGTCGGACCATAATCCGAACGTGGAAACCACGAAATCGTACAATCCTCCGATCAGGCCGCTTGCGACCAAAGTCTTCGCGCTGCTTCCTCCGTTTTCGCCGCTGACGAGGACCTGGGTCGTCGCCGTGGCTTCAGGGAACGGGTATTTTCCGTGCATGTCTGAAACGAAATATTTCCTGAAAGGAATGATGAACAGTATTCCGAGTATGCCGCCGAGCACGGAGCTCAAAAAGACTTTTCCGAAATCCACGGTCAGTTCGGGATATTTGTCCTGCAATATATATAGTGCGGGAAGAGTGAATATCGCTCCTGCCACTACGGCTCCGGAACAGGAACCTATGGATTGGATGATGACATTCTCTCCGAGAGCGTTTTTTCTTTTGAATGCTCCGGAAAGCCCGACTGCTATTATTGCGATAGGTATTGCCGCTTCGAATACCTGTCCTACTTTTAGTCCAAGGTATGCGGCGGCGGCAGAAAATATGATAGCCATGACAATTCCTATGGATACGGACCATAAATTCACTTCCGGATAGGTCTTGTCTGGCGACATGACAGGCTTGTAGACCTCGCCAGGCTTCAATTCCCTGAATGCGTTTTCGGGAATCCTGGCTTTCTCTTTTTCTTCAGTATTCATTTAGTAATATCGTTAATTAGGTTATTTAATCGTTATCGGAAACAAAAATAAGTAAAAAAAAAATTAAAAAAATTTGTACAATGAAAAAAAAGTGAATATCTTTGCAGCCCGTTTGAGAGAAAACGGGAGTTCATTGAAAGAAGTGGGAACAGAGAGAAGAGGTAAAGAACGAGAGCAATAAGCAATAGCGAAGCAGCAGGGCCGGAGAGGCCCAGGGGCTGCAATTTCACGAAGGAAGCGAGAAAGGGCGC